>NZ_SJUT01000029.1:0-382 GCF_004336795.1 Exiguobacterium sp. SH4S7 | reverse complement strand
GCCCTGGACCGCCCGCTGGTGTTCGACTTCGCGCTCATCGACCGGCAGGCGCGGGGCGACATACGCGACACGCCCCTCTCCGATCTGACCTATGTCGTTTTCGACACCGAGACCACGGGCCTGGACCCGCGCCGCGACGCGGTGGTGCAACTGGGCGCCGTGCGCGTGGTCAACGAGCGCCTGATCGAGAGCGAGACCTTCGACACGCTGGTCGACCCCGGTTATCCGATCCCGCCCAGCTCGACCCGGATCCACGGCATCGACGACTCGATGGTGAAGGACGCTCCCAATATGCAGAGCGTATGCCGGCGCTTCGAGCGATTTTGCCGCGACGCGGTTCTGGTCGCGCACAACGCCGTCTTCGATCTGACGTTGCTCCAAC
>NZ_SJUT01000028.1:0-385 GCF_004336795.1 Exiguobacterium sp. SH4S7 | reverse complement strand
GTATTGCTTTTTTCTAAATAATGAAACGCCCAGATTGTGCCAGGCAGCCCAGGAGTAGGGGTGCTCATCCAGAAAATTCTGATAAAACTGAATTAATTCGTCTCCTTTATCCAACTGGTGGTAGCAATATTCGAGTTCGTGAATTGCAGTTTCGTTTTCGGGGTTGGCGCGCAAAGCGGCTTTGAGCGCGTTTATGGCTTTATTAAATTTGCGCAGGTTGATATACTGAAAGGCAAGATCAACATGAATCTCATCAATTCGGTATGTACTGAGTTTTAATGCTTTTTCGAAACTCTCAGCCGCCGGTTTAAACTCTTTAAGTTCAGAAAGCAAACTGCCTTTGAGTAAATAAATATCTTCATTGAGATACTCTACAGATTCGAGC
>NZ_SJUT01000027.1:0-389 GCF_004336795.1 Exiguobacterium sp. SH4S7 | reverse complement strand
GGGCATATCTCCCTTAATTGCAACCTCCTGGGAGCGATGCAATAAGCTGATGAAACGGGAGACATGGAACGTACCACATCAGGCCCAGGGCGTGACATTTGCTTCTATTTATCGGCGTAAGAAAGCGATGCTGACGCTCGGGCAGGCTGCGCTGGAAGATGCCTGGGAATATATGGCACCGCGAGAGTGTGCGCTGTTTATCCTCGATGAAACCGCCTGCATTCTCAGCCGTAATGGCGATCCGCAAACCTTGCAGCAGCTAAGTGCACTGGGATTCAATGACGGCACGTATTGCGCCGAGGGAATTATTGGTACTTGTGCGCTATCGTTAGCGGCTATCTCTGGTCAGGCCGTGAAAACGATGGCCGATCAACATTTCAAACAGGTAC
>NZ_SJUT01000026.1:0-390 GCF_004336795.1 Exiguobacterium sp. SH4S7 | reverse complement strand
GTGCGGGCCTGGGCCACGCGCAGGGCGACGGCCTGTTCGGGGTCATCGGTCGGGCCGTATTCGCCGCGCCGGGCCAGAAAGCGGATCGTGTCCTCGAAATGGCTGCCCGGCAGGGTCAGGTCGTCGGGCAGGTCGAACATTGTCTGGTACTGCCGGTTGGCCACCGCCAGTCGCAGGTCCGCGTCGAAGATGGACAGCGCCTGGCCGATCAGGTTCAGCCCCGACCGGGTCAGGTCGGCGCGAATCTCGGCCCGCGTGACGGGGTCGGGGTGGTGCATGGCGGTCTCCTCCGCCCGTTGGCCTAGCACCGGTGCAGGGCGTGCGAAAGCGTCGTAACATTTCGTAGGAATCGCGTAAAACTGGCGCAAGGTTTGGCGCCAATGGTATGTG
>NZ_SJUT01000025.1:0-408 GCF_004336795.1 Exiguobacterium sp. SH4S7 | reverse complement strand
CTATTAGCGCGAGCATTGTTAAATCGCCCGCAATTATTAGTGCTGGATGAACCCACTCAAGGCGTGGATGTAAATGGCCAGGTGGCGTTATATGACCTTATTGACCAACTGCGTCGTGAACTGGATTGTGGCGTTTTAATGGTTTCTCACGATCTGCATCTGGTGATGGCAAAAACCGATGAAGTGCTGTGCCTGAATCACCACATTTGTTGTTCCGGCACACCGGAAGTTGTTTCCCTGCATCCGGAGTTTATTTCAATGTTTGGTCCTCGTGGTGCTGAACAACTGGGTATCTATCGCCATCATCATAACCATCGTCACGATTTACAGGGACGAATTGTTTTGCGTCGGGGAAATGATCGCTCATGATTGAATTATTATTTCCCGGTTGGTTAGCCGGGATCATGC
>NZ_SJUT01000024.1:0-467 GCF_004336795.1 Exiguobacterium sp. SH4S7 | reverse complement strand
GCTCCTAGTGCCAAGGCATCCACCGTACGCCCTTTCTACCTTGATCTAGCGTTTCTAAGACACACGGTCCGAACGGACCATGCATATTTTTCTTGGTTTGATGTCTTGATGAATCTTCAGTTTTCAAGGAACAAAGTGGAGCCTAGCGGGATCGAACCGCTGACCTCCTGCGTGCAAGGCAGGCGCTCTCCCAGCTGAGCTAAGGCCCCATATAAGGGAATTCTCAAAAAAATGGTGGGCCTAAGTGGACTCGAACCACCGACCTCACGCTTATCAGGCGTGCGCTCTAACCAGCTGAGCTATAGGCCCTCATAATTTGATTTGTCGAGAGATTTGGTCTCTCAAAACTGAACGATGGGCAATGCCACATGGGCATTTTCCTTAGAAAGGAGGTGATCCAGCCGCACCTTCCGATACGGCTACCTTGTTACGACTTCACCCCAATCATCTGTCCCACCTTCGGCGGC
>NZ_SJUT01000023.1:0-784 GCF_004336795.1 Exiguobacterium sp. SH4S7 | reverse complement strand
TTGGTCCCAAACCAAGTGCTCTACCAAGCTGAGCTACTTCCCGTTATAAATGGTGCACCCTGAGAGATTCGAACTCCCGGCCTTTAGATTCGTAGTCTAACGCTCTATCCAGCTGAGCTAAGGGTGCGAGACGAATGATTCCCAATGGGATATATAGATGGTACCGAGGGCCGGACTTGAACCGGCACGAGGAAACCCTCGCAGGATTTTAAGTCCTGTGCGTCTACCAATTCCGCCACCCCGGCAAGGTATAATTAGTGCGGTAGACTTTTTTTAAAAATGGTGCCGGCGAAAGGATTTGAACCCTCGACCCTCTGATTACAAGTCAGATGCTCTACCAACTGAGCTACACCGGCAGGTGTAAATGGTGGAGGATGACGGGATCGAACCGCCGACCCCCTGCTTGTAAGGCAGGTGCTCTCCCAGCTGAGCTAATCCTCCGATATGTATGCCTGGCAACGTCCTATCCTCACAGGGGGAGACCCCCAACTACTTTCGGCGCTGAAGCGCTTAACTTCCGTGTTCGGCATGGGAACGGGTGTGGCCGCTTCGCTATCGCCACCAGACATATATGAGATTAACATTATCTTTACATAATGTCAAACTTTTTTTGAAAGATTACTCTCTCAAAACTGAAGATTCATCAATACAAACCAATTCTAGATCAAAGCCTCGACCGATTAGTATCATTCAGCTCCACACGTCGCCGTGCTTCCACCCATGACCTATCTACCTCATCGTCTCTGAGGGGTCTTTCTTGATTGCTCAAAGGGAAATCTCATCT
>NZ_SJUT01000022.1:0-1101 GCF_004336795.1 Exiguobacterium sp. SH4S7 | reverse complement strand
AGACATGCTGAAGGGCTACAAATACAGGCTCCACCCGACGGCGGCACAGGCCGAGTTCCTCGTCAGGACGATCGGCTGCGCCCGCTTCGTCTACAACAAGCTGCTCGAGGACCGCATCACCATCCACGAGGAGGCGAAGGCTGGGACCGGCCCGAAGCGAAAACTGCCGACACCCGCCTCGTACAAGCCCCTGTTCCCGTTCCTCGCCGAGGCGGACAGCCTCGCGCTCGCGAACGCGAAGCTTCACCTCGACGCGGCGTTCGCGAAGTTCTTCGCCGGGACGGCCGGCTTCCCGGTGTTCAAGTCGAGACGGAAATCGCGCGCCTCCTACACGACGAACAACCAGCACGGCACGATCCGCATCGAGGGGGACCGGGTCCGGCTCCCGAAGGTCGGGTTCATCCGCTTCACACAGCACCGAATTTTCGACGGCGAGATCCGCTCGGCGACCGTGTCGATGACGAAGACGGGCAAGTTCTTCGTGTCGCTCCTCGTCGAGCAGCCCGACGAGCCCTGGGTCCCGGCCGAGCACAAGATCGGGATCGACCTCGGCCTCGGGCACTTCGCCGTCATGACGAACGACGCGCTCGTGACGGAGAAGGTCCCGAACCCGCGCAACCTGCGCGAGGCTGAGGAACGGCTGAGACGGGCGCAGCGCTCGCTCTCCCGCAAGAAGCCCGGCAGCCGGAACCGCGAGAAGGCGCGGCTCCTATTGGCCAAAAAGCATGAAAAGGTACGGAACCGCCGACATGACTTCCTCCACAAGCTGTCACGACGCATCGTCGACGAGAACCAAGTCGTCGTCGTCGAGACGCTGAAACCGAGGGAGATGATGCAGGACCGCCGCCTGGCGAGGTCGATCGGGGACGCCGGATGGGGCGAGTTCGTCCGCCAGCTCGCCTACAAATGCAGGTTCCACGGCCGCACACTGATCCAGGCCGACCCGTGGTTCGCCTCGACCCAGGTTTGTTCGGCCTGTGGCGAGAACGGCGGCAAGAAGGACCTGCACGTCCGCGAGTGGACATGCGCCGTATGCGGCACGCACCATGACCGCGACGTCAACGCGAGCCTCAACCTGTTGCGCCTCGCCGACTGAAACAC
>NZ_SJUT01000021.1:0-1119 GCF_004336795.1 Exiguobacterium sp. SH4S7 | reverse complement strand
ATGGTCGGGAAGACAGGATTCGAACCTGCGACCCCTTGGTCCCAAACCAAGTGCTCTACCAAGCTGAGCTACTTCCCGTTATAAATGGTGCACCCTGAGAGATTCGAACTCCCGGCCTTTAGATTCGTAGTCTAACGCTCTATCCAGCTGAGCTAAGGGTGCATAAAATGCGGTCGAGAGGACTTGAACCTCCACGGTGTTAACCACCACTAGGCCCTCAACCTAGCGCGTCTACCGATTCCGCCACGACCGCGTATTAATGGAGCGGAAGACGGGATTCGAACCCGCGACCCCGACCTTGGCAAGGTCGTATTCTACCACTGAACTACTTCCGCAATATGAGTTTTGATTAGAGATGCGGGTGAAGGGACTCGAACCCCCACGTCAAGGACACTAGATCCTAAGTCTAGCGCGTCTACCAATTCCGCCACACCCGCATATAATATTCAAATATAACTATTAATTAATGAGAAATGGTGAGCCATGCAGGGCTCGAACCTGCGACCCTCTGATTAAAAGTCAGATGCTCTACCAACTGAGCTAATGGCTCATTAATTTAAAATGGGGCGACTGAAGGGAATTGAACCCTCGAATGCCGGAATCACAATCCGGTGCGTTAACCACTTCGCCACAATCGCCATGAAAAAATGGTGCCGGCGAAAGGATTTGAACCCTCGACCCTCTGATTACAAGTCAGATGCTCTACCAACTGAGCTACACCGGCAGGTGTAAATGGTGGCTTTGGACGGAATCGAACCGCCGACACAAGGATTTTCAGTCCTTTGCTCTACCAACTGAGCTACAAAGCCAACTTATTAAGTTTAAATTAAAAATGGCGGTCCCGACGGGATTCGAACCCGCGATCTTCTGCGTGACAGGCAGACATGTTAACCGCTACACCACGGGACCGTTTGTAAAACTATTTGTATCGACTCCACCTATTTTAAATGTCAATTAGGATAAAGTCAATAAGTTTTGTAAAAAAATAAAAAGCCTGGCAACGTCCTATCCTCACAGGGGGAGACCCCCAACTACTTTCGGCGCTGAAGCGCTTAACTTCCGTGTTCGGCATGGGAACGGGTGTGGCCGCTTCGCTATCGCCACCAGACAAGGGATTGT
>NZ_SJUT01000001.1:0-806509 GCF_004336795.1 Exiguobacterium sp. SH4S7 | reverse complement strand
ATATCGTTCTACAACCATGATCGTCTCCAGAAACGACTAAACGGCTTGAGCCCTGTCGAATACAGGGCTCAAGCCGCCTAGGCTGGTTTTCATTATTTACCCTGTCTACTTGACGGGGAGCAGTTCAGATCGGTTCAGGTCTTTTTTTGTGGCGTGTTCGTCTTCAAAACAGCCGCTTATGTTACAGGGAGATTACAGAGGCATTGCCTCAATATTTCTAATCGTCAGAATATTTAAACTTTTTGAATGAAAAATAGCTTGCTTATCCGTTGGTATAATAGGCTTTAGAGCCGTTTTTATGAAAAGATGACAGTTTGCAATCACTCTGAAGGTCCGTTAAGGTTAGTGACAAGTTCGGAATATCAGTTGGGTTCGTCATCTTTATGGGAGACTTCCCACATTTCAAACCAAAACTGTTGAACAACATTGAAAGCGTACAGGAGGTAATCAAATGTTATGGCAAGAATGGGTATCCATCGCGCTTTACCTCGTGATGATGCTAACTATCGGTTACGTCGCTTATAAGCGAACGACCGACTCATCAGATTATATGTTAGGCGGCCGCAAAATGGGGCCGGGTGTTACCGCCATGTCAGCCGGAGCTTCGGATATGAGTGGTTGGATGTTAATGGGTCTTCCGGGGGCAATGTATGCCACAGGATTATCAGCGATTTGGTTAGCCGTTGGATTGGTCATCGGAGCTTACTTGAACTACTTGTTAGTCGCTCCCCGTCTACGTGTCTTCACGGAGATGGCAAATGACTCGATCACGATTCCTGACTTTTTAGAGAATCGGTTCCGAGATCACTCGAACTGGCTACGGATCCTATCAGCTTCCGTTATCATCATCTTCTTCACGTTCTATACGTCAGCTGGACTTGTGTCTGGCGGGAAGTTGTTCGAAAGCTCGTTCGGGATCAACTATCAGACCGGTGTCATCGCCACGATCAGCGTCGTCATTCTTTACACGCTCTTCGGTGGGTTCACTGCTGTTAGTTGGACAGACTTTGCACAAGGAATTATCATGTTCATCGCACTCGTACTCGTACCGGTCGTCGCTTTGACAGACGTCGGTGGGATGACGAACGCCGTCAACACGGCGACAGCGATCAACACCGATCTTTTCGACTTGTTTAAAGGGACGACAACGCTAGGGATCATCGGTCTCCTCGCTTGGGGACTCGGTTACTTTGGCCAACCGCACATCATCGTTCGCTTTATGGCGATCAGAGATGTGAAATCATTGAAGGCGGCACGCCGGATCGGTATGGGCTGGATGACCGTCTCGATCATCGGTGCGGTCATGACCGGCCTCGTCGGTATCGCCTACTTCCGTGGTCAAGGCAATCCGCTAGCAGACCCGGAGACGGTGTTCATCCGTTTCTCTGACGTCTTGTTCCACCCGTTCATCACCGGATTCTTGCTCGCAGCGATCCTCGCAGCCGTCATGTCGACTGTATCGTCGCAATTGCTCGTCACGTCGTCGGCGTTGACTGAAGACTTCTATCGTAAGTTCTTCAACAAAGATGCAAGCGATAAAACGATGGTACTCGCCGGTCGAATCGGCGTATTGACGGTCGGTGTCGTGGCGACACTCATTTCGCTCAGCCCATCGAACACGATCTTGACGCTCGTCGGCTATGCTTGGGCCGGATTCGGCTCGGCCTTCGGTCCAACGATCCTCTTGTCGCTCTATTGGACGAAGATGACGCGCCAAGGCGCACTCGCCGGTATTCTCGTCGGTGCCATCACGGTCATCCTTTGGATCATCACGGGACTCTCGAGCGTCATCTATGAGATGGTGCCAGGCTTCTTCTTGAGTATGCTTGCCATCGTTCTCGTCAGCACGTTCACGAGCCAACGCGAACAAAAACGGATCAGCCGTGAGTTCAGTGAAATGGAAACAGAACTTGCTGCCGCTAGAAAAGATTAAGTCATACAAAACGCTCGACCCAATTCACGGGTCGAGCGTTTTTTTGTCGGTTGTACTTCTTTAGTACATCGTCCCCGCCATCACCCAAAGTTGGAGGAAGAACGTGGCGAGCACGAGTGCGAGCATGGCATTTCTCATCCATCGATTTCGGTTCCAATAATACGCCATTAAGACGAACGGATGAAGCGCGGTCAATTCGTAGGGATTGAACCAAAACCAAGTGAGGATCAAGGCGAGCAGGAAGTAGAGCACCGATTTCTGTTTCGTGGCACGATACTCCCGCCACATGTCGTAAGCCCCTTTAAAAAAAGCGACGAACGTGACAACCCAAAACACGATAACAATTATATTATTCAATCACCTTACCACCTTCATGAGACGTTTTCGAAATAGAAGCCACCCCAGTAAATATGTCGATACGTGAACTCCTTGCCGCTCTCGGCCGTGATCACGATCTCGTCTTCGGTCAAGACGAGCACGTGAACGGGGACCTCCCCTTCCCGTAGCATCGGGCTGAACAGCTGGAACTGCTTGTTCAACCACTTCCGTTCCGTGAAGTCACGATAGTGGTGCAGTGCCAACGACGGGTGGACCAAGAACACTCCGACGATCAAAGCGATGGCACCAGGAGAAGCGGAGAGCTCGATCAGTAAAAACAGGACGAGCACGAGCGACAAGACCGCATAGCCGAATTCTAACAGCTCCATCAAGGAAGCCCGGCTGGCGACCACGTATTGGATGACACGAAACGTGACGTACAGCAGGAGGCTGACCATCAAGTATTGCGAAAATGGAGCGGTGCTCATTGAGATATCCAAATAAAAGAGTACCGGTAATAACATGACCCACTTCCATAATTGTAAGGCGAGGTAAAACAATGTTTGATCGATGAAACGACGATTGTGTACGAGCCGTTGCATATCCATGTTTCCCACCTCCGATTAAAAGATGTGTCTTAACGGTATCATTCCCTCAATCGTTGAATGATAACAAGCATTTGCAGGTCAATCGGAAATTTCTTTTCGTTCAATGAGCGTCGCGTTCAATAGCCCTCCAAGGAGGATGACGGAAGCCGCCAAATAAAACCAAACCAACAAGATAATAAACGCACCGAGCTGACCGTAAAACTGTTCGTAGTTGGCATATTGAGAATAGTAGCTGAAGACGTTGGAAACTGTCAATATGCCGATAGTAGCGAGTGTTGCCCCGGCCCAACTGTCACGGAACGTCCCGCGATGGCTCGGCAGCCATTTGTAGACGAGCAGGAAGACACCAAACATGACGAGCGTCCCGACGACCCAGCGGAAGTAAAACCATATTTGTGCATATCCCGCGACGATGTCGTCGACAAAAATGATCCGCGTCGACAGTTCGCGCAACGCGGTCTCGGCCACAGGGATGACCAATGAGAACGGCAGAACGAACATGAGTGCCAGCGTGACGGCGATGTCCTGGAGAGCCCCTCTTAAGAACGACTTGTTCCGGATGAGGCGATACGCATCATTCAATGACCGGACGAGCGACTGGACCGCCATTGACGAAATCCACAGCGCCGGCAAAATGCTGAGCGACGCCAGACGCAGCCTCGAGTCATCAAATATCGCCTCGATGTTCCCTTCTAGCAGTCGGTAGCTCGCTTCCGGCATGACGAGAGACAGCGCCGAGATGACGTCCCCGCTCGTGAACGGGAGCCATCCAACAATGCCGAGGACGAACAATAGGAACGGAAACGTCGACAAGATGAAATAATAAGCCAACATCGCGGCTTGATCGAAAAAACGTTCGGCAAAAAAGCGCTTGAATAAAACTTTAAACGTCTGTATCATGCTGTCTACTCTTTTCTTAATTTATTTAGTATAAATGCGGTATTTGAAATAATAATAATGTTGCTTGAAAGGCAAGAATACGACAGTCGTTGCCTATTCTTGCCTCGTCCTTAACTGATGTGTTCTCGTTTCGATTCCCACGCCTCGAGATGTTCTTTGCCCGGCAGATCGACGTCATCGCGCGAGAACACCGGATCCCGTCCGGACCGTTTTTGGGCGACGTAATCGTCGAGCAACAGTTTGGCGACTTTGCTGAGACGGAAGATGGCGTACATGTTGACGAGCGCCATCAATCCCATGAAGATGTCGGCGATCGACCAGACGAGTCCGGCCGAGCGGACCGAGCCGAACATGATCATCCCTAGCACGGCGATACGATAGATGACAACATACACTTTCCGTTCCGAGATGAACTCGATGTTCGTCTCTCCATAGTAATAGTTCGCTAAAATCGAGCTGAAGGCGAACAGCAGGATGGCGATCGTCATGAGCGTCGTCGCGACCGGTCCGATCTCCGTCAACAGCGCCTCTTGCGCGAGCTCGATACCTTGGAAGTCTTCAGAACCAGGAACCCCGGAGATCAAGACGATCATCGCGGTCGCCGTACAGATGAACAGCGTATCGACGAAGACACTGAGCGATTGGATCAACCCTTGCTTCACCGGGTGGCTGACCTCAGCGGTCGCGGCGGCGTTCGGCGCCGACCCCATCCCCGCCTCGTTCGAGAACAAGCCGCGCCGTATACCTTGAAGCACCATCGCTCCGACGGCCCCGCCGAACAATTCTTGGAAGCCTAGCACACCTTCTGAGAAGATGGCCGAGAACACGGCCGGAACGACGTCGAGATTCGTCAGCACGACCCAGAGCGCGAGCAAGATATATCCACCCGCCATGATCGGGACGATGATCCCGGACAACGTCGAGATCGACCGGATCCCGCCGAAGATGACGATCCCCGTCGCAACGGCCAAAATAACACCAATCCAGACCGTATCGATGGCGAAGACGTTATTGACAGAAAGCGCGATCGTGTTCGCCTGCACGGAGTTAAAGGCAAAGCCAAACGCGAACGTGATGAGGATCGCAAAGACGATCCCGAGCCAACGTTGACCGAGCGCCCGCTCGATGTAATAGGCCGGTCCGCCGCGCCACGCCTTGCCGTCATGCACTTTGTACACTTGGGCGAGCGTGCTCTCGACGAAAGCCGAGGCCGAGCCGATCAAGGCGATGAGCCACATCCAAAACACGGCCCCAGGTCCCCCGAGCGCGATCGCGGTCGAGACACCGGCGATATTTCCGGTGCCGACCCGTGCCGCCGTCCCGATGGCGAACGCCTGGAACGAAGACACTTGCCCTTTCTCGTGTTTGATTCCTTTGACGAACAATAACTTGAACATTTCCGGCAACATTCTAAACTGCACGAATCCCATCCGGATCGTGAAGAAAATCCCACCGGCAATCAATACAAAAATAAGAACGTACGTCCATAACAGGTCGTTCGCTTGCATGACCAATTCGCGGACATCCACTGCGCATCCCCTCCTTTTATGGAGTTCTTACCCGGTCTAGCCCCGCCAGAAACGATTCCGTCACCGCGTTGCCGCGTCCAGTATTTGTTCACAAAGGGCATGGGTCGTCAAGCTGTCCTCGGCGCGAACACAACCGTTCGGCTCCCCGTTCAACAGTTTGAGAAACGAGTCGATCATCGTCGTAAAGCCGCGCCGTGTCAAATTCGACTCCCACGGGCTCAAGGCGCGCTCGAGCATGCCGTCGGGCGTATAGTCGTAGACGCGCTCGACGTCTCGAGAGACGCGTTTTAGACCCGGTGACATCACTTCCATCACTTCTTCGGTGCAGCCGTTGTCCCGGTTCATGATGCCGACCGCCTCGACGCCGCCGGCCGTGAAATTGATCTGGAGCTGTTTGAGCGTATCCCCTTCATAACGCGTCCGAACAGACAAGTCCTCGACCGGATTGAGACCGGTCAAGTAACGGAGCGTATCGACGACGTGGACGAAGTCCTCGATGATGAACTCACGCAGCGTCGCCGGCTGATATGTACGATTCTTTTGGATCAAGACGAGGTTCGGGTTCTCGACTTCTTTGAGCGCCGCCGTCGCCGTCGCAAAACGACGGTTGAAGCCGGTGACGAGTTCGACCTCGTGCTCGTCTGCGAGCCGGACGAGACGTTCGGTCTCCTCGAGCGTGAACGTGACCGGTTTATCAATGAAGACGTGGACGCCTTGCCGAAGGGCGTACTCGGCTTGTCCGGCATGCGCTGACGTCGTCGAATGGATCAACACCGCATCCATCTCACCGAGCGGGACGTCCTCAAGCGCTCTGAAGTGACCGCTGAATCGATATTGACGGACGAGTTGTTCCGCTTTCCCCTGATCCCGCGAGACAAGATAAACGTCTATCCCGTCTAGCCCGGCATAGACCGGTAAGTACGCTTTCTTGGCAACATCACCTAAACCAACAACGACTAATTTCATTTCAACATCACTCCTCTTTCGATTGACTGAACAAAACCCCAAAGCGTCGGCCCGGGGTCGATGGTTCATTTAATGGACCGCTAAAATTTCAAAACTTGTGATTGGCTTACGAATGGCGTCCGATACGATTTGATAAAGATCAGCGAGTTGCTCGTTATCGTTCAAGTCCGGCGTTCGATCAAGCTCGACTTCACACGTTCGTGTCGTCTGCTCCTTGTCTTGAAACGCATATTCAATCGTGTATAGTTGCATGAGACGTCTCCTCTCCACTATGTATACGTATGTATTACCTGTAACTGAACGATTGAAACGCTTCAAGTACACCTAGTCAAATCGTTCATGTTATATATATTCAGAAATCCTACAATTTCCAATCATAAGCCTTGTATAATCATTCAAAGATTCCTAGAATGAACAAGTATGTACCAAGTGATTAAAGGAGTTTTTTAATGAAAGCACGATTTACTTATTTAGCCTTACCGCTGGCGATGTTTCTACTGGCCGGATGTAGCACCGAAGAAGAGACGTCTCCTATCGATGATACGATTGAAGTGACCGATTCGCAAGAAGAATCGTCCGATGTGGCTGAGTCTCAAGCGGAATCCGTTGAAGTGACCGATTCACAAGAAGAACCCGCTGTCGAGACGGAAGCGGAGGAACAACAATCGACTAGCGATCGCTTCTCTGGTTATGAACGTGTCGAAGTCGATGGTGGTGATTTATCCGGACATCGCGAGGCGAATGTTGTCGTCGACGTCGGTTTCGGAGACCGTGAGTATTGGGCGTTCACGAACGATCATGGGCAACTCGTGAAAGTGACAGCTGACGAGATCATCCTACAAGATGATGAGAGCGAGGACGTCACCTCGTCAGGACGCTACTACTGGGACGAGGCGAAAGTCCCCGGCGTTGAACATCAATCTTTAGATGAAGGACATGTCATCGCCGATTCACTTGGGGGCGTCTCTAACGCCTTTAATATCACCCCGCAAGACAGCACGCTCAATCGGCACGGGGACCAGGCTTATATGGAAAGTGTGATCCGTAGTGCGGGCGGGGCAACCGATTTCGAGGCCATCATCACGTATCCGGATACCGAGACGCAAATCCCGTCGAGCTATCAATACACATACACGTTGAAAGGCAATGTCATCGTCGACAAGTTTGACAATGTGAACCCGGACGAGGTCAATGCCGGCCTCGGTCTGACCGAGAGCGAACCAGAACCGGAGGCTGCTCCCGCTCCCGCTGCAGAGCCGGTTGGCGACGTATCAAGCGTCGATGCGAACGGGAACGGGCAAGTGACGATCCAGGAAGCGAAAGACGCCGGCTTCAGCATGCCGATCACGAGCGACCATTGGCTCTACCCGCATATGCGGGATAATGATGGGGATGGAATGGTCGGCGAATAACACGTAACCTCCCCGCGTCAGTCAACTTTTTTAACGCCGATTTCACAGTATATGTGACGACGCTCTTTCTAATTAGAGGAAGAGCGTTTCTTTTTGTTGAATAAGATATGCAGTCGAATGTTTCACGTTTCTCTTGAATGATGGTGAATCGGGATGGAACACAAATTTCCAAATTTTTAACCCCGCCTTATTAGGAGTTATTGCTGTCAGTACGGTATACATATAGTTTAGGAGGTTCAAATATGAAACGTTTAGTGGGTTTGCTGATCATTACGCAAACAATTTTGTTTGGCATGTTAATCTTTCAATTGAATGAATTAGCTGATTCTGTCTTACAGGCTGCATCTTACGTAGCAACACAAGAAGGATCGCTTGCATGGGGTGGAAACATCTCGCCTTGGTTTTTGTTTTTACTTCTCGGATTGACATTGCTAGGCGCCTATTTAACGTTTTCTAAAGAATAAGAAGCATTTTTGTCGTCCGAACAGAAAAAAGACCATAGACATGTGTCTACGGTCTGAAGTCGCTCTAGAAGCGTTTCTTTGTATCTACGAGCAATGACGACTTACTTACCTTCTGAAGTCGTCTCGACTGAACGTCTCGGCGGACGTTTGCCGAAGAACTGGTAGTACTGCGTCTCGATATTCCCGTTATACAGCTTGCGGCGCTTCGTCGCCGGGCGGCCGTAGGCTTTCTCGAAGTCTTCGTAACTCGTCAACATATAGACGCTATAACCCGGATATTTGGCATATTGCTGCCCAATCCGCTCGTACAGCTCGATGATCTCGTCTTCCGTCTGCAACCGCTCACCGTAAGGCGGGTTGCCGATGATGATCCCGTAATCCTCGGTCGGCTTGAGCGCCGCCGCATCGGTGTGGACGAACGTGATCGCGTCACGGACGTCGGCGAGGTCGGCGTTGTCTTTGGCGAGTTTGACCATGCGCGGGTCGAGGTCGATGCCGTAAATCTTGAGCGGCTTGTCCCACTCGGCTTTTTCGTTCGCTTCATTGATTGCCTCGTACCAAGCTTTCTTCGGTACACATGGCCAATCTTGCGAACAGAATTCACGGTTTAATCCCGGTGCGATATTGCGACCGATGAGTGCGGCCTCGATCGCGAGCGTACCAGAGCCTGTGAACACATCATAGAACGGCATGTCCGGCTTCCAGTTCGTCAGCTTGATCATCGCTGCGGCCATCGTCTCTTTGAGCGGTGCCTGCGAATGAAGCTCGCGGTAGCCGCGACGATGGAGCGCGTCACCCGACGTGTCGATCGTGATCGTCGCCACGTCTTTCAAGAGCGCAACTTCAATTGGATAGATCGCACCCGTCTTCGGAAGCCATTCATCCGGTTTGTTGTATCCGCGTTGCATCGCATCGACGATCGCTTTCTCGGTGATTTTTTGGCAGTCGCGGATCGAGAACAGTTGCGACTTGACCGAACGTCCGTCGACGGTGAAACGGGCGTCCCACGGCATCAGCTCCGTCCAAGGCAAGTCGACGACACCGTCGAATAGTTCCGTGAACGTCGTCGCCTTGAACTCGGCGACGACGAGTTTGACGCGGTCGGCCGTTCTGAGCCAAATGTTCAAACGGGGAATATCCTCCATCTCGGCGTCGATGTAGACGCGTCCATTCTCGATTTCACACGTGTAACCGAGGTCACGTACTTCTTTAGCGACGAGCGCTTCGATGCCCATCGCTGCAGTTGCGATCAGTTTTCGTTTTGCCATATGATCCCTACTTTCCTAATTCGTAATTGTTAAGCGTAAAATGGTCAAGTAAAAAGGAGCTCAAGTAAGATTGCTTGAACTCCTTGTCAATGTAAGTTGAGACTATGCTGCCCTGTAAGCCATGTTCTGTACTCCGGTGCTCGTAGCGGTTTCCCTGGCACGATGGAGTGACAATCATCTATCTGCGCCGCTTGGCGCCTTCCGTCCCGTTCGATTCCAGTCAGGAAGTTCCCCTACCATAGTTTGGGTTTCTCGCTCGTGGGGTTTACCTCGTTCCACTCTGAACGTTTCCGAACAGACTCCGTCACTGTGGCACTTTCAAGAAGCTTGCACCGTATCCGAAGACTTAGGTGCTTCTTCTGCCGTCAACTTGCGTTGCCTACACTTATCTTTTCGTGTAGCACGATCACTACAGCCATCACAGGCTGTGCGAGCATGGACTTTCCTCAAGACTTGCGTCCCGCGATTGTCCAGACTTCATAGTCACTTAATCATTGTAGCGGATATTGCCAAATATGACAACTAAGAAACCGAACTTGATTTTCATTGGCGTCAGCGCTAAAATAAGGCGTGTTCCATTGAACAAGGAGGGATTTTGATGCGTCAAGATGCAAAGAAAGGTTGGATCCAACGACTGACCTATGTGATCGAGATCGATGACATTAAAGCGCTCCACCCGAACAACGGCGTATTCGCCTTCTACCGTAAAAATCGACTCGTCCGAGGATTTGAGCCGTTTGACATTAAAGGACCGAATGAATTGTCTAAACGCGCTTATCACTTCGATCACCATAACTTGGCCCATTTACAGGAACGTTTTCCTGAATCGATTCCTTTATTCGACGCGTCGAAACAGACGCGACGCGTTTGGAGCGACGCCGTTCGCGTCGGTCTATGTGAAATCATCATCGACGGGAAGCTAAGTTTTGAACACATCGACGACAACGGCAACGTCTTAGAAGCGAATATCCGCTGGAGCGGTGAAGCTATCACAATCGATTAACGAATTAAAAACGCCCGCATCTTTCGACTCGTCTGTCGGAGATGCGGGCGTTTTTTTATATCGCTTCAGTCGTGTCCGTCGTTTCTTCGACGACAGGTAATGCCGGGGCATACTTCGTCGAGACGACTTTTTCGGAGATGTCGGTCGGTTTCAAGAGGACGGTAAGGCCTTCGGCGGTACTTTTACGGACCGGAAACGTTCCCGGTATATGCAGTGCCTCATAGACGACTTGATTGTCTTTATCGAGCACGGTGACGGTCCCTTTGCGCGTCGTCGTCAGTTCGAACGTCTGCGCATCGGCCACTTTGATCGCCACGGACGGTTTGACCGGGTTCACGTACGTGAATGAACGACTGGCTGAACGTTTAAATTTCCCGTCCGTCACGACCGCGGTTAGACGGTACTGCCCGCTCGGGAGCCAGTCCCCACCGGCGAACATGGTAAAAGCCGGATTGTTTGCGGTCAACGTCTTCACTTTGCGCGTTCCCTGATAGAGGTAATAAGACGTCTTCAAGTTCGGTTTGTTCGAAAGAGCCAGCTTCGCCTCCGTCACATAACGGTTCCGTAGCGTCGCTGGTGACGTGATCGTGACCGGACGCGGCGTCGCGTCAAGCAACCGCTTCGTGTTCAGTTCGGTGTACGTCTTCCCGCTGACGCGAGGCATTTTTTGAAGCAGTCCCTCGATCTCAGCCGGTGTCAAATACGGATTGACCGACTTGACGAGCGCAAGCCCAGACGAGACCATCGGCGCCGCCATCGATGTCCCATCCATGTAGATAAAACTGTTCTTGACGCCGAGCGATAAAATGTTCACGCCCGGTGCGACGATTTTCACTTGGCTATCCATGTTGCTAAACGAGGCGACACGGCGATTCGCATCGACCGCTCCGACGGCGATGACTTCTTTCATATTGGCGGGGAAAGAAGTCTTCGCGCCGTCATTTCCAGACGAGGCGACGATGACGACACCTTTCGCCCGGGCCCGGCGGATCGAGTCGGCGAGCACTTTATCGTAATCCTGTCCCCCGAGTGACAAATTGATGATGTTCGCACCTTTGGCAACGGCCGTGTCGACGGCTTTGGCGACCGTCCACGAATCCGTGAACTCTGAGTTCTTCCCGTAGAAGACGTTATAGAAATGATAGCGGACGTTCGGTGCGAGACCGGCCATCCCAAATTTATTGTGCAGTCCCGACATGATTCCGGCCGTGTGCGTGCCGTGATAGTCGACACTGTATGGCCCTTTAATCGAATTGACGACTCGTGGTACGTTATAGAGCTCTTTATGGCTCCGGTCTGCAGATGAATCGATCAAGGCGACGACAATGTCTGACGCCCCACGGGTCGTGTTCCACGCTAAATCGGTACCGGTCTGCTTGATGTAATATTGGTTCCCGACCCGCGGCTCTGTCACAACGTACCCATGCTTCTCTAACAACACCGGCTTAGACGCCCCGGCAGTCGAAGGCACGAGTAACGTCAAAGCCGTCAGTAGAAGAATTTTTTTCATCGCCTTACGCTCCATTCCAAACTTCCTAAGATTTACCCATTATCTCAAATTTCACGACGGATTTCCCTTTTTTCTTAAAAAAAGGTTGTGACATTTTTCTGACGGTTTACCAGTAGTCCGGCTCATCAGGATGTTCCATCTCAAAATCGATAATTTTACCGATCGTCAAGTACGTATAATACCGGGCCAACTCCGTCCGGTAAGGGTCCGGTGTAAAACCTTCTAAATCTTCACCGAGCGGCGAACCGTCAATCGTTTCGAACTGTTGACAGAAGAATGACTCCGTCTCTTTATTCCAGACGATATTGTCACCGATATAGCCACTTCCAAAGCGGATATAGTCGATGATCGAAGGGACGATCACTTCAGCCGGGAGCCGTTCACTCATCCGTCCGACCAATTCATAGCGATCCCGGTCCGCATAATCAGCTTGTTCAAGCGACGTACATTTCAACACTTCTTTATTGATCTCGATCAACACGACATAATCCCCAGACTCAATCGACAGCTTCATCTCTTCACCTCATCTCAATCTCCACTGATCCGTCTATGTTAACAACTATTCGGAATAAAATGCCGAAATCCTGTATACCTGTACAAATTTTCCAACGGCTCGATTCGCACAACATGATGAAATCTGTTTTTGTTATACTAAGGATATGAATCAAGAGAGGAAGTGCACTATGGCCAAACGCCCTTTGACCCCTCGTGAAAGCGAATTGATCGCGACCGCCCTGTTTGTCGTCGGGAGCGTCCCTTACGCCGGACATATCGACCGGCTCGAATCGCTGACACTTCGCGACATCGCAGACGACTACTTGTCCGGAAAACGTCCTGCCGCGGACGCCGTCGAGGCGCTCGACCAGTACATTTTCGTACGCCGCCATCGCTTTAAAAATGTTACGCCTCATAACCTATGGACGCTCGACGACCGGACCGAGCAGGAAGCGCTCCGTTATATCGTCAGACGTCCGGAATTGAAGAAAGGTGAGACGTTAAACAAGCAAAACTCGCCGTTCACGATCGGACAAGATGTCGAATTCAAAGTCGACAAACAACTCGACCGCGGGCAATTCCGCATCTATATCGGGAAATTGAACGGGTACACGATCAAAGCCCAGTCGAAAGAAAAAGACAAGCTTAAATCCGTCAAAGGCTGGATCACCCATCTCGACCGCAAAGACCGGCTCGTTTTCGTCAATATTTCCGAGTTCGGGCGCGAACCGATTGACGCCGACATGTTGGTCCAGTTCGAGGCGATGAGCGCGGGACTGCTCGGCTGGTTCGATACGGCCACCCTGCCGACCGAAGACGAAGCGAAGACGGCCAAACAAATGATCGCCACGCTACAACGACGCGACCAGCCGTATTGGTTCACACTGACCCAAGCGTTGAACCATCCTCGACCTGAACATGTGAAACGCTGGAATACGGTCGTCAACTTGCTCGTCAAAGCAAGCGCCGGTGACGCGGCCGCCGTCGAGACGCTAGAAGTCAAAGAAGACAAATACTTTAAAGACGCCTTTTTACGGGCGCTGCGATCACTTCACGCCGAGTTGACGAAACCGACGTGACCGTGTCTTGACAGGTGGCTTCGGATTACCCGAGGTCACCTGTTTTCACCGTGGTCGCCATATGGAAAGGAAGAGGGATATGCACGTATTGATCGTAGAAGACGACCCGGCCATCTTGCGCCTCATTGAAGGGACGCTGCGGCAAGCCGGACATCACGTGTCGGTCGCCATGGACGGACACGTGGCCGAGCAATTGTTTTTATCGAACCCGGCCGACGCCGCCGTCATCGACATCATGTTGCCCGGGATGGACGGGCGACAGTTGTGTCATCGCTTGAAGGAGCTCGTGGACATCCCCGTCATTTTGCTGACGGCGCTCGGGGAATGGGAAGACAAACGGAGCGGGTTCGAGCATGGCGCCGATGACTACATGACAAAACCGTTCATTCCGGAAGAACTATTATTCCGGCTTCAAGCCGTGGCCAAACGGTATGAAAAAGTCGCCGCCTCATTGATCAAGGCCGGGCCGCTCACGTTAAATCTCCGGGAATATCGCCTCACCTTCAATCAAGAGACGATTCACCTGCCAAAACGCGAATTTGAGCTGTTGTACCAGCTCGCTGCCTTTCCGGGACGCGTGTTCAGTCGCGACGAGCTGATCGAGAACGTGTGGGGGTTAGAGTTTGACGGCGACGACCGGACGATCGACGTCCACATCAAACGGCTCCGTAGCCGCCTACCTGATGAGACCGTCATGATCCGAACCGTCCGGGGCATCGGCTACACGCTCGAGGTGAAGCCATGAGATCGCTCTATTCGCGAATCGTCGTGACCGTGTTCATGATTTTACTCTTGTCGGGTGCCATCGCCCTGCTCGTCAGTAACGTCGCCTATTACACGTGGTGGCAGCCATCGTACAGCGCGAAGACTGAACAGATGGCAAGTTCCGCGCGCGGCTACTTTGACAATCATACCGATCAGGACGAGACCGCATTTTATTCGTTGCTCGCTCAAAGCGGCTACCAACTGTTCGTCGTCAAACCTGACGATCGCATCATGCGTTACGGTGGAACGTTCCGAGACGAGACGATCGATGACGAAACGATCGATGCGGTCCGCTCGGGCATCGCCTATGAAGGGATGCGCGATTACCCGTTCCACTTGTTTTTGCTCGGTCTGTTCGATAACGAGGTCATCAATACGTACGGCTTCAACGTCGCAGGGGCTGACGGGGATGATGCCGTCTTCCTACGTCCGGACTTGAGTGCCCAAATTCGTGAGCTTCATCTGTTCGTCGGACTATTTTTCGCCGTTCTGACCGCTTCGGCTTTCATCTTGATCGCCTTGGCGACCACGCTGCTCGTCCGGCCGCTTAAGATCCTCACGGCTGCGACGAGCTCTGTCGCCTCCGGAGAGCGCCCGAGTTCGCTCCCGCTCAATCGTCATGATGAGATCGGTACGCTCGCACGTCGTTTCGCCCTCATGATCGATTCACTCGAAAAGTCAGAAGGTGAACGGCGACGGTTCGTCTCGAACGTATCGCACGAATTTCAATCACCGCTCACTTCGCTCACAGGCTACGCGAGTATTCTGGCCGATCAGTCGACAGGCGAGGCGAAAGAATATGCGACGATCATCCGGAATGAGACGGAACGTCTGTCAGGGTTGACCAAACAGCTGTTGATGCTCGCCCGTCTAGATGAGGCCAACGTGTCTCTCCAGACCGAGGTCGCGATTGGCCGCTCCATCGAAGACGTGATTCGCATGCACGCGTTCGAACTCGATCAAAAAGGAGTCGCCGTCACGACGGATCTCGATGCGTCGCTCGTCGTCACGGGCGACCCCGTCTTGTTGTCGCAAGTTTGGTCCAACTTGTTGTCCAATGCGATTCATGCCTCACATGAGGGCGGGATGATCACGATCCGGGCCTACGAGGAGACACGTCCGACCGTCTCGATCCAAGACGAAGGTGTCGGTATGGACGATGCGACAAAGGCTCGCTTGTTCGAACGCTTCTATAAAGCCGATCTGTCCCGGACGAGTCGCGGCACCGGACTCGGGCTCGCGATCGCGAATGACATCGTCCGCTTGCACGGCGGGGAGCTCCTCGTCACTTCAGAGCTCGGGCGTGGCAGCGTCTTTATCGTTCGCTTGTAGGTTTGTTCATATTCCGTTCATGTTCGTCAGCTATGCTTCCTTCATCGACATGAAGGAGGTTTTTTTATGGAGTTAGGACTGAAAGAAATGTGGCGTCAAAAACGGAGGTTCTCGCTCATTTTTGTGATCACGCTGCTCATCGTCTTGTTGACGACGCTGATCACCGGACTCGCCGATGGGCTCGCTTATGATAACGGTGCGACCGTACGTGAACTTGATACAGACACGTTTCACTTGTCCGCTGACGCGGAAGGTCAATTGACGCGATCGTTCATCGAACAAGCGCCAACGGACGGTTTGACACCCCTTGCAGTCAAACCGCTCACGTTCGTGAACGAGACGAAAGTCGATGCGACCATTTTCGCCTTGCCGGCCGATTCGTCGATTGGACCGTCACTCGACCTCGAAGTCGGGGAAGTGCTCGTCGACCCGAGTTTTCTTGAGACATTTGTCGTTGGAGATACGGTCGAAGATTTCACGAGTGGGTATCGCTTCACCATCGCCGGCGTGACGGATGGACGGTTCAGCCACGCCCCGGTCGTCTGGACGACGATGGAGACATGGGCCGCCTATCAACAGGCGGCCGGTGGTCCGACTTACGTGTCTGCTTTACTTGGAGAAGGCGACACGTCCCTCTCCGCGTACACGAAACAAGAAATCATCGAGTCCGTTCCTGGCTATTCGGCCGAACAAGGCACGTTCGATATGATGCGCGGTTTTCTATTAGTAATCGGCGCATTCATCTTGACAGCATTCTTCTATATGGTGACGCTACAAAAGTTGCCAGAGCTCGGGATTTTAAAAGCAATCGGCATTCGGACACGTTCGATCGGCACAGCGCTCGTCAGCCAAGTGTTCGTCACCGTCGTCTTCGCGAGCGGCGTCGCGTCACTGATCACATGGCTGTCGACACGTATCGTCCCAGAAGCGATTCCATTTCAATTTGAGCTTGCGAACGTGATGCTCTTTAGCGCACTCTTCGTCCTCATCTCGCTCCTTGGGACGATCTTGCCACTACAAACACTACGCCGGCTCGACGCAGCTGACGCCTTAGGAGGTCGAATGACATGAAACTGACTGGCATTTATCACGCATATGAACAACCGATTTTGTCTGGGATCGACTTGACCGTCTCTCCTGGTGAGTGCATCGGGATCGTCGGACCGAGCGGTAGCGGGAAGAGTACGCTCCTGCAAATTCTCGGGTTATTGAAACAGCCGGATGCCGGGACACTCTATCTCGATACGGTCGATGTATTTACACTAGACGAAGAAGCGAGACGGAAGTTACGCCTCAATGAGATCGGGTTCGTCTTTCAAGACGCCCACCTCGTCCCGTATTTGACGGTCATTGAACAACTTGCACTCATTCAGGCGGAAAGTGACACAGACGGCGACGCGAAACAGCTGTTGACAGATTTCGGACTCGGCCATCGATTGAACGAGTTGCCGAATCGTCTCTCCGGCGGCGAACGGCAACGGGTCGCTGTGGCCCGCGCACTCATCAATGACCCGTTGCTCCTGTTGGCTGATGAACCGACAGCAAGTCTCGATTATACGAATGGCCGCCTCGTTATGGAGCGTCTCGCCGCAGCGGCGCATGAACGGAACAAACGAGTGATCGTCATCACCCACGATGAGCGCATGCTTGATGTGTGCGACCGAGTTCTCCGTTTACGAGACGGTCAGCTCGAAACGCTGTAACATGTATGTCGCATGCTTGCACACTACTCGCTTAATCGGGGGCGCTAGCATCGGGACACCCCGCTTCTGATTGAGGAGACTATAGAACTTTAACTGATTATGAGAAGAGGAGCGCCGACCCGGAGGGGATGACGCTCCTCTTCTTTCAGTATCTATGGCAGCGTGTTGAAGTTTTCATCAACCGACCCGATGCCTTTCCGGATGACGGATGAGGTCGAGATGATAGGACAACCAGGCGCTGAACGTGATATGAACGGATAACGTCCGCATCACATCGATGTCAATCTGTTGAATCTTCAGAAGCCTCTCTTCGATATGGTGTGAGACGAGGAAGACGTCGGATAACGCCAGGAGCGCCCGCATCGCCTCATCTGGTTTGACGCCCGCGGTTATCGCGAGCGTATGTAGCGACAGATGAATGCTGCGAGTTGTCCCGGCCAAGTAACATTCGATCAACGCATCGAGTACAGGCGACAAATGTGTGGTCTCGTGCGTCCCCCGCTGATAGATGCTGATCCCCTCTTCGGTCACGTAATCCGTCCGCCCCATTAAACAAGCTTGAATCATCCGATACATCGCTTCACGCGTCACGTTCATCCGCCTCCTTCTTTTCTGCCGTTTCAGCATAATGTCAAACGACTCACGGGGCAAATATCCTTGTTCACACTTCCATAGACAATTCGGTCACATATGCTCGGACATTAGTAACTCGAACGTGAACGAAACGATTCGTTTCGGGTACAATAATGGAGAAGGGAGCGGTTTTATATGCAGAAAAAATGGAAGTACGGTCTCGCGACTTTGTTCACAGGCTATTACGCCGTCAGTTATTACGCGTTCAAGCGGATGACTCGCGGAAAACGTAAGACGCCCGAGATGCTCTTAGCACCCTATACGAAAGAAGATCAATCCTTTTATCACGACGTGCCGTTCGAGCACGTCTCCCTCCGTTCCCGTGACGGCTACCGTCTGTATGGCCGGGTCTATCGGAACAATAATCATAAAAAGTGGATTGTTTTTGTCCACGGTTATACGGCCTCCCACAGCTTTATGGCACCGCACTTGGCGATGTTCCACCGGCTCGGCTATAACTTGCTTGCGGTCGACTTGCGCTCACACGGAGAGTCGGAAGGGGTGTACGCCTCGTACGGATACCACGAGAAACATGACATCGTCGACTGGGTCGAGTGGTTACGCGACCATGAGACGGTCGATCAAGTCGGGCTCCACGGCGTATCGATGGGCGCCGCGACGATTCTTCAGGCCGGCCCGCTCACTGATGTGGATTTTTTGATCGCCGAGTGCCCGTTCGATGACATGAGGCAACTCATGCGTCACCAATTGAACGTGCTACATCGCTTACCGGGTGACTTGTTGTTGCCCGGCATCAATTACTTCTTGTGGAGTCGGGCCCGGTTCACGATGCGGCAAGTCCGACCGAAAGTAGCGCTCGCATCAATCACTGCACCGGTGCTGTTCATCCATGGCACGAAAGACGACTTTGTCCCGACCTGGATGTCCGTCGAGATGAACGCACTCAACCGCCAGAACGCGCTCGCACTCATTCACGGCGCCGAGCATACGAATTGTATCTTAAAAGACCAACCTGCCTACGAGAACGCTGTCAGTCAGTTTTTGCGTCGGTGACGTGAATCGGCCCGGCGATCAAGTCGAGCAACGTATGGATGAGGATCAACGGCCACAGCATTCCCATCGCCAAATATAAATAGCCGAACAGGAAACCGACAAGGCCCGTCGTGACAACCCCTTTCGGACCCTGGTACGCATGGGCCAGACCGAACAGCCCGCCCCCGATGATGGCGAGCGTCGCATCCGGGACGTCCGTGTATAAAGAAATCGTATACAAGAGGACGCCGCGGAATATGAACTCTTCGGTCGCCCCGGCCGTGAACGATACTGCGCCCCACGCCCTCGCTTCGTCGGTCGTGCGCGGAAGGAGCAATCGTTCAATCTCAAGCCCGTAAAACGGCCGAAGCTTTGTCCGTAACGCGGCCGACGTCTTGACGAGCAAATAGAACGCGATGAGACCTGAGATGACTATGGTCGAAAAGAAGAAATACTGCCAGGCGCGCCCGTCCCCATCCGGCGGCGCGAACCCGAGACCGACCGCTTCCGGCGGGACTTGGAACAAGAAGACGAGCGCTAGTAAGAGCAGGCTCAGCCCCCATGCCGACTTGATCGTCTCTTCATAGACACGGGTTCTCCCGAGCGCCTCGATCATCGGCTTCACGAGCCGGGCGTTGAATAGTTGTACGATCAATAAATACGCAAGAATAATCGTAAAGACGACCTGTTCAAGCATCTATATCCTCTCCTGTCCTTCCTGTTAGCTATATGCTACACTATTCGGGTATTGTCTAGAAAGCTAGGAGGCGGAATCTTGAAACGAATGATGCTGCGACTGACCGGCGTAATGCTTGTGATCGTGCTGTGCCTCGGCGCAATCGGCTGGTTTGGTCAACATGATAAAGTGAACAACGCCCTCTACCGGGCCTATTACGGTGACCACGGTATCCCGGCGGTCCACCAAGACGTCTACAAGGAAGCCGCGGCCACCTATGACGTCGATTGGCGGCTACTCGCCGCCGTCCACCGTGTCGAGACGATCTTCTCGCACAGTTCATCGATGCGCTCTTCGGTCGGCGCGATCGGACCGTTCCAATTTATGCCGCGGACGTGGCTCGGTTGGCAGTACGATACGGATGACCAAAAAGGTGATGTCCCGGAAGACGAAGTCGATTTGACCGACTTGACGCTGATTGAGCAGTACGGCGGCTTAGGCCGAGACGGGGATGATGACGGCAAGGCCGACCCTCATAGTTTGGTCGACTCGGCCCATGCCGCCGCTTACTATTTGAGCGAGCACGGCGGGCAGACGACTGATTCAGTCGACTCGATTCAAAACGCCATCTTTGAATACAACCGGAGTGACCAGTACGTGTCAGACGTCATGTCCTTTTATGAGCAGTATCAGGACGAGCTGTCTTTACTGCCTGGTGACGCGACGACGACGACGCAGCAGGTCGCCCGGTATACGATCCGGTATCTCGATTGGTTCGCAGGCTGGGCATGACCCGGCACTACTTGGTTAAAGTGAGGAAACAACATGAACACGCATATCGAGGAAGTGACGATTCGAGTCAAATCGATATTTAACGAAGACAAGACAAAGCGTTACATGCGAACGTATGAATTCACCGACGTCGTCGATGGGGTGATTTGTGCCGTCATCATCTATTCTCCACGGATGAGCGATGCATTTTTATCTGGTACGACGACTCAACGCGCCTACATGCTCATGCGGAACCATTTGGACAAACCGATCCGCGAGATGCGCGTCATCAGTCTCGTCCCGACGCTCGCCATCAATGACAACCTACCCTACGTCGAGTCTCAACTCGACGAAGTGAACTTTCATTACGTGGAAGAGACGCTCGACGAGGTCGAGACGAGCGGCGGCATGATCATCGTCGGTTGGGGTTCGCCTGGGCGCCTCATGCACCATTCCACACTGTACAAGACGTTATTCGCCGAGCACGAGGCGAGCATGTATTGTATCGGTACGACGTCAAAAGGCGAACCGCAACAAATTCGCATGGCCAATGAAAATACGGTACTCGAAGCGTTCAATAACGAATCGATCAAACCGAAATTTAAGATCTTGAAAGAGACAAAACAGGACGACTCGAAATGAGTCGTCCTGTTTTTTATCGCACGCCGATCCATACACTTACTCCGAACAGCGTGAACAAGAGTGACGCCAACAGAAAATCGTTTCGCGTGACCGGAATCACCTCGTACGTGGAACGATGTTCACCCGTAAATCCCCGAGCCTCCATCGAGAACGCGATCCGCTCGGCTTGACGGATAGCGCCGGCAAGAAGCGGGATTAGGAGTTTCGGGATGTGCCGCACGTGATCGATCCGGGTGTCGAGGCGCACGCCACGTAAGGCATGCGTTTCATAGAGCTGCATCAGTTCGATCTTTAAAATCGGGAAAAAGCGAAAGCCGACGAAGACGCTATAGGCGATGTTCGGAGACAATCTCGCCTGCTGCATCAGACTGTAGACGAACCGCTTCGGGTCCGTCGTCAGCGTGAACAGAAGCGACAGGACCGTAAAGGCGAGGACCCGAAGCGAAAGTGTCGCCGCCAACAACACGTTCTCCTCGGTGACATCATTGCCGAAGAGCGAGAACACGACTTGCCCGCTCGCCTCTCTGCCGAAGACGAGCGTCGTCCAAAGCGTCCCGAGCGCGGTCAGTAAAAATGGGATCATGAACAGTCCCCATCGCTTCCAGCTCACGTCGGAAAAGATGAATTGGAGGGCGATTGTGCCGAAGAAGACGACGAGCGGAGTCCACGGGTTGTACACGAAGGCGAGACCGAACATGAGACACGTCACGGTCAAGAACTTGATTGTCGGGTTCATCTCGTGAAACGTCATCAAAACGCCTCCGTCAACAGTCCGTGGGCCCGCAATAAGTCCGAGTCGTCCCAAATCGACGCATCGTACGGCCCACTCAAGTTCCCGTCACTCATCAAATAATACGTGCTCGCGGCACGGGCGAAACTGAGATCGTGCGTTACGAACAAGACCGTCTGCCCCGCACGGACTCGTTCAGCCATCAATGCATGGAGCGCTCGAAGTGATGCCTCGTCTTGACCGGCCGTCGGTTCATCAAACGCGAGCAGTTGTTTACCCGACAGAAGCATCACCCCGATGGCGAGTCTCCGTTTTTGACCGTGACTGAGTGAGAGTGGATGGGCGTCACGCAGACGTTCAAGCCCGAGGCGTGCCAACATGTCCTCGATTGAACGGTTATGTCCATATGCTAGTTCCCGCGACACGTCACTCGTCACAAACAAATGCGCCGGGGATTGCGGGACGAGCCCGACTTCACGGTGATGCCGCGCCAGGCTTTTTAGCCACGTCGATTTGCCGCTGCCGTTCCGACCGAGGATGGCGATCACATCCCCGGGGGCCACTGCGATTTTGCTCGCTGCAAGTTGAAACTTTTTGTGATTCACTTTCGGTATCTGAAATAATGTGTTTGTGCCCCGTGTCGTTTCAATCGGCGTAAATGTATAATCCGGTTGAACGACGAACGATCCATCGCCTGCGATCCTTCCGTTCACGAGTTCCAGGTGCCGGTCAAAGAAGTCGCCCCACATGTACGGACGATGCTCGATGACGACGATATTGACGTTCCGTGCGGACTTGTCGAGCCAGCGAACGAACCGACGTGCCGTCGCCGGGTCGAGGTGTGAGAGCGGCTCGTCGAGTAAGAGCCATTCCGGACATCCGATCAAGGCACAGGCGACGTCGATTTGCTGCTTCTCGCCCCCTGATAAATCATGGATGGTGCGGTGGCGATAATCGGACAAATGTAACTCGTGCAAAATCGCTGAGACACGGTCCATCATCTCGCTTCGGGCGACCGAAAAGTTTTCGAGCGTGAAAATCAGCTCTTCCTCTACCGTCTGCATGACGAACTGGCTGTCCGGGTCTTGAAACACCGTCCCGACGCGGCGATTCACCTCGCCAGGCCGATACGTGGCATAGGACCGACCGAATAGATGCAATCGCCCCGTCACAATCCCATCACAGTTGTCCGGGTAGAGCCGATTGAACAAGGCGAACAAAGTCGACTTCCCCGACCCGCTCGCCCCGGTGATGAGCGTTCTGCCGTCCTTAAGACGAAGTGTGATATCTGTCAATACGTCGCGTTCTTCCCCCGGGAAACGAAACGCCAGACGCTCGGTCTCAACCATGTGCCTTCCTCTGCCGGGTGACGGCATACCCTTCTAGCGCACCCGTTCGAAGCAACAAGTCGCTCAAAATCTTCCCGCCGATCCCTGCGATGAGCATCCCGCTCGTCGCCCGTAGTGCGAACATCAAAGCCACGTACGTCGGACTGAGCGCGCTGAGACCTCCCATGACGTACGTATATGCGAAACTCGTCACTGCCGCACCGAATCCGGCGAGCATGAGCACCCACAAGTCATACCGCTTATACCCGGTTAGTGCGAACGCCGCTTCGGCGCCGAGTCCTTGAATGATGCCGACGAGGATGATGCGCGGACCGATCGCATTGCCGATCATCATCTCGATCGACGCTGCGAGCACTTCCGACAAAAAGGCGGCGCCTGGCTTTCGAATGATGTAGGCGGTAATAATCGAGACGATGAACCAAATCCCAAAAATCCATTCATAGGCGATCGGCCCGATCAAGCCGGCCCACAAGTTCCCCACATGGACGAACGCCAAATAGACGACGGCAAAGACGACCGATAAAATCGACAACAAGACGATTTCTTTCAACTTCCATGAGTTAAGCATCGATGCGTCCCTCGTGTGACGGACTGTTCACACTGAACGTGACCGACATGACGACGTGGCTCGACTTCTCGCGAACACGGTTGAACGTCGCCTCATAAAACGCGAACACCGGCTCGATGTCTCCGTGAATTCCTGAGGCATAATGCATCGCGTCATTGAACACACCCCGTGCTTTCGCGAAATCGATCTCTTCATAGATGATGTCCATGTAATCATCATCACCGAGCGGGTAGAGCGCGAACTGTGAAGAGACGTATTGCGCACCTACCCGCCCGTTCACAGGTTCACTCGATACGTCGAGCAGATTGTCCCCGGCTGTGTCACCCGGACAGCCAACCGAGAACGTTCCACTCATCGAGACGTGGGTCCCTGTCTTCGTTGCGTGTGACAAGACTGCTTTCGCGACGTCAAACACGTGCTCGGCCCGACCGCGAATCACGGTCGACACATCGTCCGTGTGCCTCCAGACGTTGCTTAAATCAGTTTCTTTGAGTGCTCCTTTGATGACCGGTATGAACTCTGACGTCATCGGGCTTAGCGTAAAGCGGAACCCGACGATCGGGCTCGTTCCACATTGTTGATTCATGATGATTCCCCCTTTATTTGGTTACACAAAAAAGCCGCATCCATGAGAATGCGGCCACTTATCCAATCATCAATCCATCAGAAAAAGTGCCACACTTCCTCACGCCAGTATTACCTGGATCGAGTTATAAGGGATTGGAGCCATGCTCACATCTCAGCCGAAGCACCCCTAGTGTAGTCCAATGTATGCGGTTGTTCATGCAAGCAAAAGTATAGCCGTTCGATTCTGAATTGTAAACGGTTAAATCATGAAAACGTCGCGATTCCGTTTCCTGGAAGCGTATCCCGTAACGTTGTCCAGTCTGACGCCATCTCTTCGTCTGACAGTAGACAGGCGTCAAGTTCAAGCTCGACGCGCACGCGGTCCATTCGGTGACCGATCAAGACGAGCTCCGTCTGGCGGTCGCCGTACGGCTCGATGTAATCGGCCTCAAGCTCTGGTTCGGCGGCGAACATCTGCTTTCGTTCCGCGTCAGGAAGCGTCGCGAGCCAACGGCCGGCATGTTCGAGCGTCGACGCGTACCCCGCTTGGGAGAACAGGCAAGCGATGTCGTTCCGTGAGGCGATCCATAAAAAACCTTTCGCCCGGACGACTTCTTCCGGGAACTGTTCGATCCACGCATGTAAACGCTCCGGGTGGAACGGACGGCGGCGGCGATAGACGAACGAACTGATGCCGTACTCTTCGGTTTCAGGGGTATGGTCGTCTGTCTCGAGCTCTTGGATCCATCCGGCGGCATGCATCGCCTGGTCGAAGTCGAACAAGTTCACGTCTAACAGGTCGGACAACAATACGTTCCCGTACGTACTTGTCAAAAGTCGCGCCGCCGGGTTTAACGCGCGCAACAGACTTTCGATCTCGTGCAGTTCCGGTTCCGTGACCCGGTCCGCCTTGTTGAGGACGATGATGTCGGCAAACTCGACTTGATCGACGAGCAAATCGACGACTTCCCGGACGTCACCCGTGTCGACAGCCTGTTTCCGTTCATGCAGCGATTCGCCCGAGTTGAAGTCTTTTAAAAATCGATATGCGTCGACGACCGTCACCATCGCGTCAACATACACACGGCTCGTCAAGTCGATACCCAAGGCGTCATCCGCATATGTAAACGTCTGCGCGACCGGGATCGGTTCCGAGATACCTGACGACTCGATGATGATGCCGTCGAGCTGTCGGTCGTTCGCAATCTCGCTGACCGCCTCGAGTAAATCTTCTCGCAACGTGCAGCAGATGCAGCCGTTAGACAGCTCCACCAACTTCTCGTCCGTCCGTGAAAAACCTGCCCCGTCAATCAATCGCTCATCGATGTTCAGCTCGCTCATATCGTTGACGATGACGGCATATTTTTTACCATCCCGATTGTTCAACATATGATTGAGCAACGTCGTCTTGCCACTTCCTAAATATCCGGACAAGACTGTGATCGGAATTCGTTTCATGATGTATACCACCTTTAAATCGTAATCATTACTTTTTAGATAATGAACGGGATCACGTCCGTTGTCAACAAAAAAACACGCTCAAAAGGAGCGTGTTTTCTTGTTGACTAACATGATTGTTATCGCTCGTCCTTCCAGCGCCCACGCTTTCCGCAGGCAATCCCGGAGCCGCATCGCGACTCACGTCGCTGCTGGGTCTCCGTTGGTTTGCTTTCCTGCAGGAGTCGGGGCGCCATCGAACGAGCAACGCAAACGGTCGCCATCTAGCGGCCATTTGTCTTTTTCTGAGGCCCCGACGGCCGAAGAAAAAGCTCTGGATATGTTCTTCGTACCAGTTATTCTTCTAACGCTTTCCGTTCCGCCTCGGAGCGAGGATACGTGTTCGCCTGCCACTCGGCCCGGTAAATCGAATCGAGTTGCGTCAATCCGACCTCGTCATCATCCTTATCGGCATCCACACTCGGCGTCTCGTCCCACTTTGGTTCAAGATACGTATGGTCTTCTTTCCGGGCCCGGTCGTCCAATAACTTTTGAATCCCGACCCGAGCCACCGCCGCTAGTGCCAATCCGATTCCCGCTCGCACGAGCAATCGCTTCACCATAGCCGTCCCTCCTTAACGTCCAAACCGATAAAGTGGCATCCCTTTCACGTCCGTATCGATCTTGAAGACCGAACCCGCATCCGGATGAGCGGCGAGCGCCTCGTCGTCCATGCCTTCCCGTGCCGTCGTGATCGCCAATTGTTTTAAGTCATCCCCGATAAAACTACACGACGTGACGTTCGGCGCCGGGACGATGACTTCAAGCACTTTTTCACCCGTCTCCGGATTCCACCGCGTGACGCGCCCGCCTGCAAAGTGGGCAATCCATAAAAAGCCGTCTTCATCCGACGTCATGCCGTCCGGGAACCCGTCCTCATTCTTGAAATCAATGACGACCTCACCTTCCCCGAGCGTGCCCGTTTTCAAATCGAACGGGAACTTGCGAACCGTCTCGGTCGGCGTATCGATATGGTAAAACGACGTATGGTCAGGTGACCACGTCAACCCGTTCGATAACGTCAATCCGCTCAACATGACCTCGGTCGTGCCGTCGCGGTTCAAGCGGAACAACGTCGCCTGCTCAGACTCGTCTTTTAAGTGGAGCGTCCCGGCGAAGACACGACCGTACGGGTCGGCTTTCCCATCGTTGAAGCGAAGGACACCTTCCGGGTCATCAAGTTCGACGAGTTTATCGAGTTGTTTCGACGTTTCATCCCACTCATAGATACCATCCTTCAATCCGACGATCACGCCGTCGGTCACTTTAGGGACGACAAACCCGACCTGCTGTCCCATATCAAACGAAGATAATTCATCTTCTTTCTCATCGTACCACCAGAGCGCGTGCCCTTCGATATCGACCCAGTAGAACCGCTTCAGTTCAGCGTCCCAGCAAGGCCCTTCCCCGAGCGTGTTTCTGACTCGAATCCATAACGTAGCGTTTACTGTCTCCATTGAATTGCCTCCACTCTCTGCTTTGATATCAAAAGACTATTCCCTGAGGGGGTAAGGACTATTCATCATTCACAAAAATGTTTAAAGATATTTCTCATCTGACGCATTATACGCCCGGGCACGATAAAAACGCTCCGAATCGGTTTCGATTCGGAGCGTTCGTTTATTTGGCGCCTTCGACGTTCATTTGTTTACTGCGTAATTGGCCGCACGCCGCATCGATATCGGTCCCGTGCTCGAGACGCACGCCCGTATTGATGCCCCGTTTTTTCAAAACGTCGTAAAACGCCATGATGTCCTCGGTCGTACTCCGTTCGTACTGGATGTGCTCGTTGACCGGGTTGTATGGGATCAAGTTGACGTAAGACTTGTCTTTGATGTCATCGATCAACGCCGCGAGTTCTTCGGCATGTTCCGGCAAATCGTTCACTTTCGAGAGCAAGATGTACTCGAACGTGATCCGTTTATTCGTCTTCTCGACGTAGTAGCGGATCGCCGGCATCAGTTTATCGAGCGGGAACGCCCGGTTGATCTTCATGATTCTCGTCCGCAGCGCATCGTTCGGCGCGTGCAGCGAGAGGGCCAAGTTGATGCGCAGGTCAAGGTCGGCGAACTTGTAGATCTTGTCGGCGAGCCCACTCGTCGAGACGTTGATTTTACGAGGAGCGATCGCGAGACCGCGCTCGTCTTTGACGACACGGAGGAAGTCGACCAAGTTATCAAAGTTATCGAATGGCTCCCCGATTCCCATGACGACGATGTGGCTGACGCGGTCATCTTCACCGACCTCGTCTAAATAGTGTTGAACGGTCATGATCTGTTCGACGACCTCACCCGCCGTCAAGTCGCGTGTTTTTTTCAAGAGGCCGCTCGCACAGAAACTACAGCCGATGTTGCACCCGACTTGTGTCGTCACACAGACGGAACGTCCATACTTATGGCGCATGAGCACCGTTTCGATATAATGCCCGTCGTGCAGTTTAAGTAAGAATTTGACCGTGCCGTCACCCGCTTCTTGTTTGACGAACAGTTCTTGTGTCGTCAGCGCATAGTTCGCCTCAAGCTGTTCGCGAACTTCGGGACGAACCGCGATCTCGTCGAGCCGTCTGACACGGTCGATGTAAAGCGAGTCCCATATTTGTCTGGCGTGGTAGGCACTGTATCCCCAAGATACGCAAGCGTCCGACAGCTGATCAAATGTCAGCCCATATATAGATGATTTCATTGTAATCTGTCCTTTCTTCAATCCGCATACGTACCATTGTAGCGGACGTGAGCGACAGGTGCAACGTTCTTACATAGGCGGGATCGGACGCGTCACGTGGCGTTCGAACGCGTAGGCGATACGGATGAGGTCTCGTTCCGCATAGCTCGTACCCGTGAATGACAGCCCGAAAGGTGCCCCGCTCTGTTTGAGCTTGTATGGGATCGTGACCGTCGGGTGCCCTGCCTTCGCCGCCATATCGTAATTCAAGTCGTGTGGCAACGCCAGGGCGTGAAGCGTTTGTTCCATCAATAAACGATCGAGGCCGTCCGTTTTCGCGTGCCGGACGTCGGCTAAGCGTCGCTCGAGGTAGCTCGACTCGGTCAAACGCCCTGATAACTGATTCGCTTTCTCGAACGTAACTTGTCCGTGCGGGATCGTTTCCGGGTGAAGCTTGTTCCAGTCCATCAAGTCCTTGAGCGTTTCATACGGGAGCGCTGTCGTCGCCAAATACGCCTCGATCCCGAGCTTGAACTCATGGTAGAGGACGTCGCCTTGGTCAAGTCCGTCGTTTGACGGCAGGTCGACTTCGACGAGCTCGACCCCGCTCGCTTTGAGTAACGCCAGCGCCGCTTGATAGAGCGTCTGTTCTTCATCCGACAGTTCCGCCTTCACGAAACCGACGCGCATGCCGACGGCTTGACGTTCGTCGAGACACGTCCGGTACGGTGGACCGGCCGGTAGATGTGTCGTCGCCGGGTCCGAGTCGTCTTCCCCGCACATCGCTTCTAGTGCGAGCACCGCGTCGCGGAGCGTCCGCGCCATCGGACCGGCCGTATCTTGCGACCGCGAAATCGGGATGATCCCACTCCGGCTGATGAGCCCGACCGTCGGTTTGATGCCGACGATGCCGTTATGGACGCTCGGGTGGATGATCGACCCGCTCGTCTCGCTGCCGACAGCGAGCATCGTCAAGTTCGCAGCGACCGCTGACGCCGAACCAGAACTCGAACCGCCGACGTCGAGATTGTCACCATACGGATTGAGCGTCTGGCCACCGACCCCGCTCCATCCGTTCGGCATGTCCTCCGTCAAAAAATTGGCCCATTCCGATAAATTGGCTTTGCCGAGAATGACCGCCCCGTGCTCACGGAGGCGACGGACGAGTTCAGCGTCACGACCGGCAAAGTGATGCTCGAGCGCTACGGCGCCGGCAGTCGTCCTCATGAGTCCCGCCGTCTCGATGTTGTCCTTGAGTAAAACGGGAATACCGAGGAGTGGCAGCCGGTCTCCGCGTCGGTAGGCACGGTCAGCCGCCTCCGCCTCAAACAACGCGTCCGGGTTCACTTGGATGACCGCTTTCAGTTTATCGTTCAAGCTAGCGATCCGTGTCAAATAGTAGGCCGTCACGTCCCGGGCCGTGAACGTCCCTTCTTTATATCCGCGCTGTGCGGTCTCGATGTCTAGTTCAAATAAGTCTTGCATCCAATTCCCTCCTTATAGGCAATGTTATTCGGTATTCGCTTAATGCATCGAATCCCCTTCTTTTTATCGCCATTGGATGTGCAACTTGATACACTAGAAGAAACGTTATTGGAGGTAGCCATGTCCCGCTCTTACATCCTTGTTTTACTGTCCGTGTTCGCCCTGTTCTTTCTACAATTGTTTGGGGATGATTTGCCGTGGGCATTCCCTGCGTCCATCGCCCTCATTATCTTGATTGTTGGTGCCACGCTATTTCAACTTCGGCGCACACCAAATCGTTGACGTTTAAACGAGACAGATGATATGATGCTGTCACCAACTACATATCGATATCTTGAGTGAACGAGAGACCTGGCTCTACGACTTCACAGCAACCTGCTTCGGCAAGGTGCTACTTCCAGCAAGGCATCGCCTTGGACGATATGACAAAACGCTCATGTCGATGACATGGGCGTTTTTTTGGAATGAACATGAGGGGGATTTTATTTTGGAAAAAGCTACATTCGCAGGTGGTTGTTTTTGGTGCATGGTGACACCGTTCGAGGAACAGCCAGGAATCGAAGGAATCGTATCCGGTTATACAGGCGGACACGTTAACAATCCGACGTATAAAGACGTCAAGACAGGCACGAGTGGTCACTACGAGGTCGTCGAGATCACGTTCGATCCTTCTCAATTCTCATATGAGCGCCTGCTCGAATTGTATTGGATTCAGACTGATCCGACCGACGACGGCGGCCAGTTCCAAGACCGCGGGCAACAATACGCGCCCGCCATCTTCTATCATACGGAAGAGCAACGCGTGGCGGCAGAACAGAGTCGCGACGCGCTCGCCGCGAGCGGAAAGTTCAAACAACCGATCGTGACGAAAATCTTACCGGCTGACGTCTTTTACCCGGCCGAAGACTATCATCAAGATTATCATAAAAAAAATCCGGCCCACTATAAAGCGGACCGGAAACAATCTGGCCGTGACGAGTTCATCGACCAGACGTGGACAAGCTGACAACGACGGGCCTCATGCCCGTCGTTTTTTTAGCTCTTGGCAAGCCCGAGCATGAATCCAGCGACCACGATCAGACCGATCCCCATAAACACGAAGACACGTTCTTTCGTCGTCTTTTCTTCTTTTAACAAGTAAATGCCACCGAGCGTTGCGACGACGACGTTCAATTGTGACAAGGCGAACGACGTGGCGATGCCGACTTCTCCGCTCGAGACGAACAACCCGAAATTCCCGATGCCCCAGGCAAGCCCGGCGAAGATGTTCTTGAACGTCTTCGGATCAATTTTTTTCACATCTTTTTCACGAAGACTGAACAAGAGCGCGGCGATGAACATCCCGAGTGACTGCGGTAGGATGGCGGTGATGCCGTCCACTTCAAAGTAGTTGGTCAGGACGGCGTACGTCACGTAACCGATGCTCGAAACGAGGAGCACGAGTAGCCCTTTTTTCAAAGCACTACTGCTGTCCGATTCTTTATTTTGTTGATATGACGTCATGACGGCCCCGATGATGATCAAAACGAGGGCCGAGAAGCCGAGCCATAGCTCGGTCGATGTCTTCCAGTCCCCGAGAACGATGACTCCGAACAGTGATGTCCCGACAAGCTGCATCCCTGTACTGATCGGCATCGCTTTCGAGACGCTTAAAATTTGGAACGACTGGAACTGAAGGTACTGTCCGAGCGCCCAGAACACACCCGAAATGAAACCAGTCACGATCGCGAGCGTCGTGAACTCTGGTTTGAAGACGAGCGCGATGACAACCGCCATCACCATCGCGCCGATCGTCGTGCCGATCAATTGTTGAATCGGCTTGCCGCCGACAATAGATACGATAAGCGGGATACTCCCCCACATGAGTGCGGGCAGTAGCGCTAGCAAAATCATCTCCATACGTTGCACCTGCTTTCTTAATATAACATTCTGTCTATTTTTCCCGGCTCTAGCGCTCATTAAACTTCAAAAAAATGATTTTCAAACTTCTTTCGTTTTTCTTGTTGCCAAATCATTTATTAGAATGATATAATAATTTCCAACGGGGCATTAGCTCAGCTGGGAGAGCGCCACGCTGGCAGCGTGGAGGTCAGCGGTTCGAGCCCGCTATGCTCCATTCCTTAAGTCGGTCCACTGATGTGGGCCGGCTTTTTTGTGTCCCCGCCTCGGTTTAAGTCGACACGAACCGGGTAATGATTGTAAGACATCATTTATCTTAAGGGGGACTTCCAATGAACCGAGCCTCTGTCGAAGAGACGATTTTGGCCGTGATCGATTGTATCCGGGCGAGCAACCATTGCTTCTCGAAATGTTTACAAGAAGAAGACCTGCTGATGGTCTCGGAATGTATCCGGTTGACGAAAGAATGTGCCGAAGTCGCCACACTCACCTTGAACGCGCTCGAAACCGACTCTGCGTTCACAAGACCGATCGCGGCGCTCTGCGCGCAAGTGTGTGATACGTGTGCCGTCGAATGCGGGCGTCACTTATACGACCATTGCCAACGTTGCTCTGAGGCGTGCTTGCGCTGCGCCGAGGCGTGTCGGCACCTCTCGGCCGCATGATCGCTTTCCAGTCTAACCTTGTGTTAGACTTTTTTTGTACAGATTTTTAACGAAGAGAGGAACTTTTATGCCACATTCTATTCTAGCAATCGACGTCGAGACGGCCAATCGCGACAGTCGGAGCATCTGCTCTGTCGGTTGGAGTTTACTTACAGACGGTGAAGTCGTCGAGACGAACCAATTGCTCGTCAATCCTGAGGAAGACTTTGACCAAGGCAACATTCGCGTCCACGGGATTCGCCCGAGCGACGTCTGGGACGCCCCGGCATTGCCCGAAGTGCTCGAACAGCTCTATCCGACACTGAACGCCGTCGACGTCGTCATAGCCCATAACGCCGCGTTTGACATGGGTGCGCTCCGCAAAGCGATCGCCAAGTACGACTTGTTCACTTTCCCGACGATTGAATACGGCTGCACCGTCAAGTTGTCCCGCAAGCTATACCCGGGGCTACCGAACCATAAGTTGAACACGATGGCCGAGCATTTGAACGTCCCGTTCATCCACCACGATGCCGCCGAGGACGCCCGCGTCTGCGCCCTGCTCATGCGCGACATGATGATCAAGACCGGGATTACCGACGTGCGCGAGTTGCACCGCTACACGTCGGTCAAACTCGGAACGCTCGCTTATTGACGAAAGGCCCGACAGCTGTCGGGCCTTTTAGCGTTTGAAGATCCATCTCTTTTGGACGTAGTAACTCAATACGAACAACACACTGTCGACGGCGACCTTGAGGATGACCTCGCCGTCCCGGAACAGCAGGAACAACACGTAGACGAGACTCGCCGACAGCGCCATCTGCACAGCGACCAGCCCAAAGTATTTCAACATCGAGCGCTTCGCTTTCGATTTGAAGACGACTTTCCGGTTGACGTAATAATTGAATAACGAAGACACGATTCGCGCCAAAACCGTCGCCACGATGACATGGACTGATTCGAACCATGGATTCAATAAGAAAATCAACAACGCGTAAACGCCGATGTCCATTAAGAATGAAGCGACTGATGATAAAGAATAGGCCAAAAACATGCGATAAATGAGAATCGAATCGATGACTGGACGAAAATGTGAAGACGCGTTCTCGTCAACGTATACCGTTTCGATCGGTGTTTGATGGATCGGTACTTGCAATCGTTTCGTGAACGTCAACATGTTCATCTCGAACTCATAGCGGTTGCCCGGAATATCGATCAGTTGCTTGGCATAGCGGAGCGGAATCGCCCGCAGTCCGGTCTGTGTGTCGTTCAGACGGAGACCGCTGCCGAGCAACATGACAAATCTCGTCATTTGATTGCCGAACCGGCTCCGGAACGGAATCGCAGGCGACGAGAAATCACGACAACCCATGATCAGATGATGCGGCCACTTCACCCCTTCATCGTACAGGTTACGGACGTCCGCCGGCAGATGTTGTCCGTCCGCATCGACGGTGATCACGCCGGTCGTCTCCGGGTACGCATCGACGATGTGGCGGAGCCCGGTCTTTAGCGCTGCGCCTTTGCCGGCATTTTGTTCATGCTCGAGCACAGCGGAGACGTCCGCCTTTACGCCATCAAACACGGCACGGCACGTATCGGCACTGCCGTCGTTCACGACGATGACATGGACGAACCCTTTGTCCTTCAACTCCTGGACCAGTGTGACGAGCGCTTGATCAGGGTTATAGGCCGGTATTAATACGACATAGTCGTCTAAACGTTCCACGGCATGCATTTGCATCGCCACCCCTCCTTCTTTCCTCTTATACCCCAGTCAGACGAAAGTGATACCGAGACAAGAAAAAAAACGTGATGGCTTTGCGCCATCACGTCAAACAGACGAGCTGATGATTCATCCGGTAAAGATGAGATATGAAGAAACGGCGTAGACGAAGACGACGAGAATCGAAGGAAGGGCGTATCTGACTTTCGATGTCACGTCTTTGCGAAGGACGCTGTACATGACCAAGATCGACAGAATCGTGATCCCGATCGCCGTGACCAAGTGTGATGCCGACACATCCGCTAAAATCGACCCGTTCTGATAAAATACGTCCGACATGGCGATGATGAGCATGTTGAAGATGTTGCTCCCTAAGATCGAGCCGAACGCCAAGTTGACGTTACCGAGTTTCAAGGCGACGAATACCGCGACCGCTTCAGGCAGCGACGTCGACGCCGCAATCAAGAAACTACCGACGAAGCTTGAACCGAGCCCTGTGACGACAGCGATCTGGTCACCCGTGATCGACAGCGCCGTCCCGGCCGCCATGATGACGAGTGCCGCGATAACAAACCCGACGCCGGCTTGTTTCACTGAAATCGTATCAGTCACGCTCGCACCGACTTCTTGCTCGACTTCTCGTTCGGCCGTCGGTTCTTGAGGCCGCTTCCCGATATAGTAAATCCCAATCGCATACAAGACGGCAATTAATATCGCGTCAATGCCAATGCCTAGTACCGTATAATCAATCCGGACGATGAGCGCGATCATCGTGACGAGCGTCAACATCAATCCGAGACTGGCCGTATATAGGTGGTCTCGACTTGCGTCATTGAACAGTCGCTTTTGACGATAAAATAGATCGAACATCGCCAAAATGAAGATGTTGAACAAGTTCGAACCGAGCATGTTCCCGATCGCGATATCCGGGTTGTTGATCAAGACGGCGGATACGCTCGTCGTCACTTCCGGAAGTGACGTCGCACCTGCAAGCAAGACCGTCCCGACGAGCATCCCGCTCATCGTCGACTTCTCACTGATGACATCAGCGTACGTCGATAATTTTATGGCAGCATACACTGTAATCGCAGCGGCCAAAATAAAGTAAATAAATACCATGTAAATTTTTCTCCCCTTTTCATGAATTCAAAAAGACCTTTTTATGGACGCCGAAAACGCATCCATAAAAAGGTCTTGCGGACTTGGTAAGAAGCTCGATGGACCGAGTGCATACGCACCGTAATGACGACCCATCGACCACGTTCGTGGTCGCTACTCCCCTTCTCATGTTCATGACGAATATAACACGTTCAAGGTCACTTGACAATCATTTCACTTCAACAACGTGATGACGTCCTCAGACCGGAGCGCGGCCCGGTAAGATAATTCGTTGATTGCTTGCAAGACGGGAATTGACAAGTCTTGTCTAAGACCGCTGTCTTGCAGTTGGTCTTTCAGCGTTTCGAGTTCAAGCCTTTCCGCTTCAGAGCCGTGACGATAGCCTTCCCGCATCGACTCGTTCAACTCGTAAGCAGTTTGACAAAGCGTCGACGACTCTTGGAGCCAATCGTCTTCGTGAAACCCATGCCCGATCACATCGAACAGTTTGTTCAATTTCTCGTCACGGTCTTCTTCGACACCGTAGAACAGCAAATTCAACTCGATCTCAAATTCATCGATCAAACTCGTCGTCTGACTGAAAGGCTGAAGCGCGTGGAGCAGCTCATGATAGTACCAAGACTGATCACGAAGTGGCCGCTTGAATCGTCCCCACACCTGCTTTCCTTCACGCTCAATGTCGAGTCGGATCGAGCGCAGATTATGTAACTTGTCTGCCGCTAGAAGCGCGACTTCATCATACTGGAGAGTGTGCACTTTCTGAATCGTCATCCGCTTACGTTCTTCCCACGAGTGATGCTTCCCCGGTTCCGAAACGGCTTGGACTAACCGGGCGACTTCTCGTCCGAACTCCTGTTCAATCTCCTCGGCCGTCGTCAGCGTGTCTTCTAGTAAGTCATGGAGCAGTCCGGCCGCTACGACCGGAATCGGCTGCCGGTCTTCGACGAGCAACATCGAGACGGCGACCGGGTGGGTCACATACGGAATGTTCGTCCCTTTGCGAAACTGTCCGTCATGACGGACGGCCGCAAAACGTAAAGCCTCTTCGATCAGCTGGTGCACGACGCTTCCCCCTTCAAATTTGTTTACTCACTCCTTCCTGTTATACCCATGACTAGGACTTATCACTCACATCCGCATTTAAAATATAGGGTAATGCTCCTACCGGCAGACTTCATCAAGACTCGTAAATCATTTTCTTTGTCATTCCACCATCGACGACGAGGTTATGTCCGTTCACGAAATCGTTCATCGGATCGATCAAGTACGTAACGGCACGGACGATATCTGTCGTCGTACCGACCCGGCCCGACGGATGTTGACGATGGTCGACGTCTCGCAACGGTTCGTCGGACGTATGGATCCAACCTGGGCTGATCGCGTTCACCGTAACCGGTCGAGACGCGAGCGAGACGGCCATCGAATTGGTCAATGCGACAATCCCGCCTTTTGACGCTCCGTACGCTTCCCAGTCCGGCTCGTTTTGGTGCGCGCGCGTCGAGGCGAGATTGATGATGCGTCCATACTCCGCCCCTTCATTTAGCGTCAAAAATGCTTTTGAACAAGCAAACGTCCCGACAAGGTTGACATCGATGACATGTTTAAACGTCTCGACGTCCAACTCTTCAATCGGGGTCTCAAGTGACGACACGCCCCCATTATTGATTAGAATATGTACGACACCGAAGTCTTGTCCAATCTTCTTGAAAGTGTTGGACACGTCCTCATGGTTGCCTAAATCCATCTGTATGAACGTCACATCACGAAGCAACGGGTCCTCTCCGATGTCGAGTCCGATGACGTGATAAGACTCCGCAAAATGATGCGCGAGCGCGTAACCGATCCCTTGACTGACTCCTGTAATGATCATTGTCTGTTTCATCGTCTATCCCCCCTCGAAATCATTTACCCGGAATGTGCTTACTTAAGTCCTGCCGTACGCCAAAGCGTTTGATCGGACGTCGTCACGACCGTCGCCCCGGCCGCGAGTGCTTGCTCAACTTCGTCTAGCGACGTAATCAATCCGCCCGCGAACACGGGGATACCCGTCTGTTCTTTGACGAGCCGGATGTATTTAGGGACGAGCCCCGGCAAGACCTCGATGTAATCAGGTTGCGTCCGATTGATTAACCGATAGCTTTTTTCGAGCGAGCTCGAATCGATCAAAAATAGGCGTTGCACGGTCTTGACTTGTTTTTGTTTCGCCTTTAGGATCACATTCCCTTTCGTCGAGATGATGCCGTACGGTTTATACGACTGACAAATATATTCGGTCGCGAACTCGTCGGCCTTCAATCCTTGGATCAAATCGAGATGGACGAAGACCTGCTTACCGTGCGTCTCAAGCAACCGAAAGACCGCATCGAGACGCGATATGTGGATCTCAAGCAAGACGCCGATGGCGAATTCACTTTCCAGAAAAATTTCTACATCCCGCATATCACGAAGCGCGGGCAAAATCGATTGGTTCTCAAACATTTGGCCGTCACACCCTTTCCATTTTCTTTCATTATTCGGACAAAGGCTTTATGAAATCAAGGTTTATGAATTCAATATAGCGGGAAAACGATTACAACTTGTGTGGAGGGGGACTCATCTTATGGTAAATGAAGTCGAGGTACGGATTGAAACACCGACACCGGAGCAACATCAACAGCTCAGGGTCAAGGCCGGAATGCCAAAGCGTTCAGACAAAGGAACGATTAAAGGACTGGCCAACACGCTATTCGGTGTGTGCCTATATAGAAACGATGAGATGGTCGGCATGGGTCGCGTCGTCGGGGACGGGGGGATGGTATTCCATCTGGCCGATATCGTCGTCGACCCGGATTGCCAAGGCCTTGGGCTCGGGAAGCTGATCATGGAACATTTGATGGACTGGATCTTGAAAGAAGCGGACGAGACGGCCATCATCAGCTTGATTGCCGACATCCCGGCCGACGGGCTGTACAAGCATTTCGGTTTTGACTATTCGCGGCCAGAATCGGTCGGCATGGAGTACCAGTGGAATCAAGACTAGTCGCTGTGGACGGCGACTCGTCACAAAGGGGTGACGTATGGAACTATTGAATATTATCGTTTTACTCGGTTTAGGACTGACCGTCATCTCCGTTCTTAGCCTCATCATCGAGCGACTCTTCTTCCCGAGTATATTGGCATTTATCGCGATCGGGGTCGCCGTCGGCTTCTTCTGGGATGGGAACGAAGTGTTCAAGGTCGCCGGTGAGATTGGGATCATCTTATTGTTTTTCTTGCTCGGACTGAAGTTCCCGTTAACAGAGCTCGTCAAGCGAATGAAACAAGTTTGGAAAGCAGGCGTTTTAGACATCGTGCTCGCGTTTGGTGTCACGATCGGCATCGCTTTGCTGTTCGGGCTCGATTTTCCGCAAGCTTTCTTGATTGGGGCCGTCCTTTATGCGACGAGCTCGTCCATCTCGGCCCGGTTGCTCGAACGGAACCCGGACAAGCACGAAGATATTAAAGAATTCGTGCTCGCCTTGCTCATCTTTGAAGACATCTTCGCACCACTCATTTTGACCGTCGCTCCGTTCATCATTCAAGACGAACCGATTGCTTTCTCTGACATCGGCAAAGTGTTCGTCGGTTTCCTCGTGTTCGGGGTATTATTGTTTGTCGGATCACGCTTCGTCACGAAACAACCGAAGATCGCGAAGCACCTGCTACGTCAGGACGATGCGAGCATCGGCTTGATCGGCTTGATCTTATTCTTCGCGGGCATCGGCATGATATTCGGGTTATCGGAGATACTCGGAGCGTTCATCGCGGGGATCATGTTGGCCGGCATTCACGACGTCAGACCGTTGAAACGTCTGACCGTACCGGTCCGTGATTTGTTCTTACCGATTTTTTTCATCTCATTCGGAATCTCGATCAACCTCGAGCAAGGAGTGATCATCAACACGCTCTTCTTCGTCTTGATCGTCTGGGGCGTGCTGTCGAAGTGGATCGTCGGCCGTGTCGGCGGCAGGCTGTACGGGTTGACGCGGGTTCAAGCGAACGAGGCCGGTTTCTCGCTCGCACCTCGAGGCGAGTTCTCGATTCTTTTCACCGCGCTCTCGAACGGTGCCATCAACTTGTTCGTCGGATTATACATTTTCGTTTCCGCCATCATTGGCATCGTCTTGTTCCGCTTCTCTGAAAGTTTAGCGGCGAAGACGGAGCAGACGCTCAAAAGAGTCTTGCCCGAGGAAACTGATAGAAAACCTGACCAAACCGATAAAGGAGACTGAAAACTCATGGTTGAAGTTGCCTTCGTATGTATTCATAACTCATGCCGCTCTCAAATGGCAGAGGCGATCGGACGCGATGTGCTCGGAGATATCGCCCGCGTCCACTCAGCCGGCACGGAAGATTATCCGGAAGTAAAGCCGCTCGCGCTCGAGGCCGTCCGGGAGATCGGTCTTGATCCGTCGGGTCAACACCCGAAACGGCTTGACGAGATTCCGGACCGGCTCGACTATTTGATTACGATGGGTTGCGGGGTCGAGTGTCCGTACGTACCGACGACATATCGGGACGACTGGGGGCTCGACGACCCTTCCGGTCAGCCGCTCGAAGCGTTTCGGGAGACGCGTTCGCAAATCATCACGAAGATGAAGCAGTTGCGCGAACAGATTTTGAACGACCATCCTGAACTCCAAAAATAACGGGCCCTCTTAGGAGGACCCGTTTTTTAGTCGCCATCAAACCGACGACGCTTTGTTCGACTGTTTCCGTTTCCGCCGCTTCCGCCACAAGACGAAAGCGATGATCGCGATGACGAGAAGCGCGTACATCACGTATGAATACACGTCGAGATAGCCTAAGATCGATTCCCAGTTCTCCCCGACCCGAATTCCAATATAAATCAGAATCGAATTCCAGATCACCGTTCCGGCTGTGCTCAACAGCAAAAATTTAAGGAACGGCATGTTCGACATACCGGCCGGCAGCGAGATCAAACTCCGAACGACCGGCATGAGCCGACCAAAAAAGACCATCCAGCCGCCATAGCGGTCAAACCACGCGTCCGCTTTTCGGACGTCATCGATATCGAGTCGAATCCACTTCCCGTGTCGTTTCGTCCACCGCTCAATCTGTTCGACGTCTAAATATAATCCGATGCCATACAACAAGACCGCTCCTAAAATGGCACCCGCTGTCGCCGCCAAGACGACGACCCAGACAATCAAGTTTGTTTTGACCGCAAAGAACCCACCGAACAGCAAGACGACTTCTGACGGGATCGGCGGGAACACGTTCTCGATAAAGATCATGAACGCGATGCCGAAATAACCGTACTGTTCAATGATACTGATCATCCAATCTCGCATAAATCCATCAACCTCCAATATGACGTATTATACCCGTCCATGAACGTCGGCAATCGTTCCGACGTGCTAAAATGAATCGACAACGAAAAGGAGATGAAAGCAACATGGAAGAGACGTCACGCTGCCCTTGGTGCGGCACAGACCCGGACTACGTTCGGTATCATGACGAGGAATGGGGCAAGCCGGTCCACGATGACAAGAAACATTTCGAATGTTTGACGCTCGAGAGCGCGCAGGCAGGGCTCAGCTGGATCACCATCTTACGGAAGCGTGAGAATTATCGGCGCGCGTATGCCGATTTTGATGTCACGCGCGTCGCCGACTATACCGATGTCGACATCGAACGGCTGCTGTCAAACGATGGCATCGTCCGTAATCGCCGCAAGATTGAAGCGTCGATCAACAACGCCAAACGGTTTCTCGAGATCCAGCACGAGTTCGGTACATTCGATGCGTACATCTGGTCGTTCGTCGACGGAAGGGTCATCAACAACGACTGGACGTCGGTCGAAGAGGTTCCGGTGACGACGGAGCTATCGCATCGCTTGAGCACAGACTTGAAACGACGCGGCTTTAAATTTCTCGGTCCGACGACCGTTTACGCCCATCTGCAAGCGACCGGTCTCGTCAACGACCATCTGATCGACTGCCCCGCCAAATGATTTTTTGTTATTTTAGTCAATGATGAAAAATAAACGTGCAGCCGATTCAATTTTGTGACAAAATCTTGTCAAGGTATAAGATATAGATTTTGAAAACGTTTTCACAACTGAATGAGGGGGCTGTTACATGAATGGGATTTTAGTTTCCATCACGATTTACATGGTGCTCATGGTCGTACTTGGCGTCGTCGCCTATCGCCGTACAGAGAGCATCGGCGACTATATGCTCGGAGGAAGAGGGCTCGGTCCAGGCGTAGCCGCCTTGTCGGCCGGGGCATCTGACATGAGCGGTTGGCTACTGATGGGCTTGCCGGGCGCCATGTTCGCGACCGGTCTCTCGAGTGGGTGGATCGTCATCGGGTTGACGATCGGCGCCTACTTGAACTGGCTCCTCGTCGCCCCGCGTTTACGCACGTATTCGTATTTGTCAGAAGATGCGATCACGATTCCAGACTTCTTCGAAAAGCGGTTCAAAGATTCTCGGGGCACGCTGCGGACGTTCTCAGCCGCCGTCACCTTGATTTTCTTCACACTGTACGCGACGAGCGGATTCGTGGCCGGCGGCCGGTTGTTCAACGCCGTCTTCGGCATCGAATTTGTGACGGGCGTCTTGATTTTAGCGTCGATCATCATCCTGTATACGTTCATCGGCGGGTTCCTCGCTGTCAGTTGGACGGACTTCGTCCAAGGACTGATCATGTTGTTCGCGCTCATTTTCGTTCCGGCGATCGCGATCACGGCGACTGATGGCGTCTCGAACGCGCTCCAAACGATCGGTGATATCGATTCGGCGCTGCTCGATCCGTGGACGGGCCAATCGTTCATCGGGATCGTGTCTCTATTCGCCTGGGGGCTCGGTTACTTCGGACAACCACATATCATCGTCCGCTTTATGGCCATCGAAAAATTACAAGATATTAAGACCGCCCGCCGGATCGGCATCTCGTGGATGCTCTTCACCGTCGTCGGGGCGATGGCGACCGGATTGATCGGTCTCGCCTACTACACGCAGCAAGGACTTGAGATCGACAATCCAGAAAATATTTTCATCAATCTATCAGACCTATTATTCATCGACTTGATCACGGGCGTGTTACTCGCTGCACTGCTTGCCGCCATCATGTCGACCATCTCGTCGCAGTTGCTCGTCTCGTCTAGTGCGGCGACGACCGATTTCTATCAGAAGTTTTTCCGCAAACAGGCAGGTGACCGTGAACTCGTCATGGTCGGCCGGATCACCGTCATTCTCGTCTCGGTCATCTCGATTTGGCTCGCCTTCGGTGCTGATGATACGATCTTGAACCTCGTCGGCTACGCTTGGGCCGGTTTTGGTTCCTCGTTCGGCCCGCTCATCTTGTTCAGCTTGTTTTGGAAGCGGACGACGCGCCAAGGCGCACTCGCGGGCATGTTGACGGGTGCATTTATCGTCATCGTCTGGAAGAACTTCGCCAGCGACTGGTTCGGGACCGTCGGTGAACTGTATGAGATGATTCCAGCGTTCTTCTTGTCGGCGCTTGCCATCTATGTCGTCAGTTTGATGACACCGCCACCAAGCACGACAATCACGAACGAGTTTGAACAGATGGAGCACATATTGAAAAAAGAAGGCATCTGAACCGCACAAAGTACCGGGATCCACTACCCCGGTACTTTTTTGTCTGTCGTGACAAAAGGAGATTTAGCGCTTTTGCCGAACTCCTCTATATACACGTTCGATTTCAAACGAAAGGAAGTGACCACTCACTTGAAACGAGTGATCTTGCTAAAACAACCTGCCCTGCTTTTGTCCCTCCTTTTCCTGTTCGGCTGCACCTCAGCCGATGTCGAAACTACGCAACCCGAGCAAACTGAGAATCCGCCGGTCGAGACGGAACAACCGGTTGATACCGTGCCCGAAGAACCGGAACCGGTCGTGACGACGACGTCCATTTACGCGATCGGCGATATTTTATTGCACGACTCCGTCTACAACGCCGCCAAGAACGGTGACGGCTATGACTTCACCCCCGCGTTTGAAAAAGTTGCGCCCGCTTTGGCCGAAGCCGACATTACCGTTGCCAACCAAGAGAGCATGATCGGCGGCAGTGACATCGGATTGTCGAGTTACCCTGCCTTCAATAGCCCCTACGAGATCGGTGATGCGTTGCAAGAAGCAGGCATCGACCTCGTGACGACAGCGAACAATCACACGCTCGACCGCGGCGTGAAAGCGATTGAGAATTCAATCGCCTACTGGAACTCGATCGATATGCCGTATACCGGTTCGTTCTTATCCGAAGCAGATAAAGCCAACGTCCGGACGCTGACCGCGAACGACATCTCGTTTGCGTTCCTCGCCTACACGTATGGGACGAACGGTGTCGTACCGAAGCAGCCGTATCACGTCAATTACATTGACGTCGAAGCGATGAAACGAGATATCGAGGCGGCCGAACAAACCGCCGAGCTGACCGTCGTGGCACTCCACTTCGGGAATGAGTACGAGCCGCTCCCGAACGAAACGCAAGAAACACTCGTCCAACAACTGTCCGATCTTGGTGTCGATATCATCATCGGCCATCATCCGCACGTCCTGCAGCCGACGGCCTGGGTCGACGGCGCTGCAGGCAATCGAACGTTCGTCGCCTACTCACTCGGAAACTTCTTGTCTGGCCAGCAAGGCGATGAGCGGAATACGGGCGGCATCGTCGGTATCGACATCGTCAAGACAACCATCGACGGCGAATCGACGTTTGAGCTCACGAACCCGATGTTCTATCCGACGTTCACACGGCAATCGAGCGCGGGCCATTTCGAGGTCGTCCCTCTCCAGTCCGCCAAACCTGAGCTATTCAACGAGACGAGCGAGCATATGAAACAATGGATGCCAGAACTCGAGATCATTCAGTGACGAACCACTTTTCATAAGTGGTTCTTTTTTTTTTTAGGAAAACCATTGCTTTCCACCCCAGCATCCTTTAATGTAAGTTGTATATTTATAAAAACAGATGAATAATTATGTATAAGGGGTGCAACGAAATGAAACAAAAACTCGTATTAGCTTATTCAGGTGGATTGGATACTTCGGTCGCCATCAAATGGTTGAACGAACAAGGGTATGACGTCATCGCTTGTTGTTTGAACGTCGGGGAAGGCAAAAATTTGGAGCATATCCAACAGAAAGCGCTCAAGGTCGGCGCCGTCAAATCAGTCGTCATCGATGCCGTTGATGAGTTCGTCAATGACTTCGCTCGTTACTCGATGCAGGCTCACACGATGTACGAAGGTGTCTATCCGCTCGTCTCCGCCTTATCACGGCCGCTCATCTCGAAAAAGCTAGTCGAGGTCGCACAAGCCGAAGGAGCCGTCGCTGTCGCTCACGGCTGTACCGGCAAAGGCAACGATCAAGTCCGGTTCGAAGTATCGATCCACGCGCTCGACCCGTCGCTCGAAATCATCGCACCGGTCCGGGAATGGAAATGGTCGCGGGAGGAAGAAATCGCCTACGCCGCCAAACACGATATCCCGATTCCGATCGTGCAAGCAGAACCGTTCTCGATCGACCAAAATATTTGGGGTCGTGCCGTCGAGTGTGGCATCCTCGAAGACCCGTGGGCCGCTCCGCCAGCAAGCGCCTATGAATTGACGGCGCCGCTCGAGGATACGCCGCATGAACCAACGTACGTCGAGATTGAATTCAAACAAGGCGTCCCGGTCGCCCTCGATGGGAAACCAGCGACGTTCACGTCGATCCTTGAACAATTAAACATCGCCGCCGGCGCCCACGGGATCGGCAAGATCGATCATATCGAGAACCGGGTCGTCGGTATCAAGTCGCGTGAAGTGTATGAGGCACCTGGGGCGATGACGTTGATCACGGCACACCACGCGCTCGAGGCGTTGACGCTCGTTCGTGAAGTCGCCCATTTCAAGCCGATCGTCGAACAAAAATTGACCGAGACGATCTATAATGGCCTGTGGTATTCACCGCTCACGAAAGCACTCCTCGCCTTCATCGATGAGACACAACAGACGGTGACCGGAACGGTGCGGATGAAACTGTTCAAAGGTCAAGCCATCGTCGACGGACGGAAGTCGCCGATCTCGCTCTATGATGAACAACTTGCCACGTACACGTCAGCCGATACGTTCGACCAACAGGCTGCCGTCGGCTTCATCAAACTTTGGGGCCTACCGACAAAAGTCCAGGCCGAAGTGTTAGCCGAGAAAGGATTGATGCCCCATGAGTAAACTATGGGGGGGACGGTTCGAGCAGACAGCGAGCGAATGGGTCGACGAGTTCGGTGCCTCGATCCATTTCGACGCCCAGCTCGTGCTAGAAGATATCGAAGGGAGCATCGCCCATGTGACGATGCTCGGGGACCAGCACATTTTAACCGCTGACGAGTCCGAACAGATCATCGGCGGTCTGAACACCCTCGCTGAGAAAGCACAAGCCGGCGAGCTGTCGTTCAGCGTGTTCCATGAAGACATCCACATGAACCTCGAGTCGTTACTTCGCGAGGAAATCGGTCCGGTCGCCGGGAAGATGCATACGGCACGCAGTCGAAACGACCAAGTTGCGACCGACATGCACCTGTATTTGAAGCGTCGCGTCGGTGAGACGATCGAAGGCATTGAAGCACTACAGACGGCGCTCTATAACCATGCGGCAAACAACGTCGAGACAATCATGCCAGGCTACACGCACTTGCAACGGGCACAACCGGTTTCGCTCGCCCACCATTTGCTCGCATATTTTTGGATGCTCGACCGTGACAAGGAACGCTTCAGTGACAGTTTGAAACGGATCGATATGAGTCCGCTCGGTGCCGGTGCGCTCGCCGGGACGACGTTCCCGATCGACCGTCATCGGTCGGCCGAGCTGCTCGGTTTCAGTCGGGTCTATCCGAATAGCCTCGACGCGGTCAGCGACCGTGACTTCATCTTAGAATATTTATCAAACGCATCACTCCTGATGATGCACTTGTCACGGTTTTGCGAGGAACTTATTTTGTGGAGCAGCGAAGAATTTAAATTCATCACGATCTCAGACGTGTTCTCGACCGGTTCGAGCATGATGCCGCAAAAGAAAAACCCCGACATGGCCGAGCTCGTCCGCGGCAAATCGGGTCGTGTCATCGGTAACCTGATGGGTCTACTCACGATCATGAAAGGTCTACCGCTCGCTTACAACAAGGACTTGCAAGAAGATAAGGAAGGTATGTTCGACACGGTCAAGACACTTCAAGGTAGTTTGAGCATCATGACCGGCATGATTCAAGACATGACGTTCCACGCTGACACGATGAAACAAGCGACCGAGCGCGATTTTTCGAACGCGACCGAGCTCGCCGATTACTTGACCGCGAAAGGACTGCCGTTCCGCGAGGCCCACGAAGTGACGGGTACGCTCGTCCGCTACTGTATCGAGCAGCGCCTCTACTTGTCAGAGCTTCCTTTAGAGACGTATCAAACTCACTCCACTTTGATCGGGACTGACGTCTACGAGGCACTCTCACCGGTCACGGCCGTCAAACGCCGGAATAGCTACGGCGGGACCGGCTTCGATGCGGTACGGACGCAACTTACGGAAGCGGCCACCAAACTTCATCAACCAACGAGTTGACACGAAAGCACCTGGCCAATCATGACCAGGTGCTCATTTTATGCTTGCCAACGTAAATCACTAGATGTTAACCTATATGTAGTCAACGTTAACAGAAATGAGGTTTACATATGAAAATTCATGATTTGACACAAGTGGCCATCGGTGCCGCATTGCTAGCTAGTATCGGTTCTGTCGCCATCCCGATCGGACCCGTCCCGATCACGCTACAAATGCTCGGCATCATGACGATCGGCGCCATTCTCGGTGCCAAAAAAGGCGGACTCGCCGTCGTCGTCTATCTACTTCTCGGAATGATCGGTCTCCCGGTGCTCAGCGGTTCCGGCGGCTTGGCTCCGTTCGTCGGCCCGACGGTCGGTTATTTGATCGCGTTCCCAATTGCTGCTTACTTGATCGGGTGGTTGTCGGAGCGATATCGCTCTTTCCCCGCCCTCGTTGCCTACAACTTGTTGATTGGTCTCGGTTTCGTCTATCTCGTCGGCAGCCTTGGCCTCCAAGCCGTATTCGGTCTATCGTTTATCGATGCGCTTAAAGTGAACATCCCGTTCATCTTCGGCGACGTCATTAAAGCGGTGCTCGCCGCAGCCATCGCCGTCAAAGTCTCGGCAAATTCGCAAGTCCGACGTTTACTTGCTTCGTGAGTGTTCAAACGTTTCGCCTTCTTCCTTATGTGGAACTTATATAGTATGGAAGGGGGGTGTCCTTATGAGCGATTCAACGTTTAAAAAACGCTTGATGAAAGCGACCCATCTCCATCGCTCCACAAAAGGACCAAAGCGCGGCAAAGATGAATCGCGTGATGAGAAACGCGACACAGAGGCGTTCGAACGACGACTCCGTGAAGCGAAGAGCAAAGTCGGCGAAATCCAAGAAAACATTGATCATATTTCTAGACGCTAAAAACCCCGTCCACGGACGGGGTTTTGTTGTCATTTCTTTCGTCGCGGCCGGATGAACAGTGCGACGATGAACGAAAGCGCCAGGACGACGAGCAGTCCGAGCGAGATGTCATTGAAGCCGAGCAAGTTAAGGGTGACGCTGATGGCGACGGCGACGTAAAATCCGCCGAGCGCTTTCTTGACGAGCTGCGAACTGAACCGTTGTAACTGCTTCGCCCCGATCGGCGAACCGATCATCGCACCGGCAATAAGCGCCAAACCGTGCCAATAGTTCGTATCAGCACCGGCGACCGCGTAATTGATCACGCCCGAGACGACGATGAGGAACGCCGCGGCGATACTCGTCCCGACAGCCCGTTTCATCTCGGTGTTGAGCAGTTTGACTTGGAGCGGGGTCAATACGAACCCGCCGCTGACGCCCATGAGTGACGAGATGAATCCGCCGAACAGACCGATAAAACCGAGTCGTGGCACCGATTCCGATCCGATACTTCCCTCCTCATGTTGCTTCGAACGGAAAAACGAGACGGCGAAGTATGTGAGTAGCGCGATGTAGGCGAGCGAGATAACGGGCTTCGCACCGTCGAGCGTCTCTAAGTAAAAGACGAGCGGCGTCGCCACCCACGTCCCGACGACCCCGAACGCCCCGATCAAGAGGGCGTGTTTTGGATTGACGTTTTTCAGTTTGAGATGTGAAATCGTCCCGGCCGTCGTCGACCCGAGCGTCAGCATCAAGCTGAGCGCGATGGCCGCACTCGCCTCATATCCGAAGACGAGTAAGAGCGGCGTGAGTAAGATACCGCCCCCGATGCCGAAGAATCCGCTCAAAATCCCGATGAGCGTTCCGAGCAGTAAAAATGATAGTAACGCAGTGACATCCATATAGAACCCTTCTTTCATTCATTCTCGTTAGCAATCATATCAAAAAGGAGCGCAAGATGCGCCCCCACTCATAACGACCGCTCTAAAAAGTCGAACAGTTTTTGACGGTACTCCGTCTGGAATGATTCGTGTGACGCCACGTGTCCGTCATTGTCGGTCACCCAGAGCTCGATCCCGTCATTTTTCTCCACCAACTGCTCACTTTCAGACACTGGGATGGCGTCGTCGCCTTTCCCGTGAATGAGCAGGATCGGGGCCTCAATTTGAGCGACATCGTCAATCGGCTTCACGATATCCGCGTCAAGGCCAGTGAACCACGGCGTCACGGTCATGATGACCGGTGTGAACGGGAAGTTCGGCAAATCGCTCCATATCGGCAGATTCGTCTCGAGATAACCGCGAAGATCGCTAAACGGACTGTCGGCGATGACGGCCGCGACATCCATCTCATCGGCTGTCGCGAGTGCCGTCGCCGCTCCCATCGATACGCCGTATAAGACGATCGGTCCATCCGTCCGCTCATTCGCAAAATCGATGGCCGCCATCAGGTCCGTCTGTTCTTTCGCCCCGACCGTCACGCGATCGCCTTCCGAGATGCCCGAGCCACGAAAATCAAACGTCAAAAACTGGTAGCCTTGCTCATGGAACTCAGGGATGAGTTCTTTCAGCGGCAAGTCGGACTGCTCGCGGTTTTTTCCATAACCATGGGCGAAGACGATCGTCGCCCGTGGCGTCGGATGAGGGATCCACCAGCCGTACAGGTCGCTGTCGTCCTCTGCCTGGATCGTCACGTTCTCATATTTGATGCCGAGCGCCTTTGGCGTGAACGTCAGCGTCTCCCGCACCGGTGACGTCAATTGGTCGCCGATATGGGCCGAGATGCCGACGACGGCCAACATGGCGACGATCACCACGACACTTACCGCAATTCCTATATATTTTCCCCATCGACTCATCGCCCGACTCTCCTTCATCTTCAAAATATTGCCCGATCGTTTCATCGGAGCCAGCTCCGTAACGCGATCAAGGCGTGTTGCACCGGCTCCCATGTCGACGCCGGGATCAAGTAACACGTTGCTTCATGGATCACGAACGTCTTGACGTCCGCCCGCTTGACGATGTTCTCCCCGATGGCACCGAACGGGTCGCTGTTGACGTCCGTATGTTCGAACGTCTTCCACACCCGCTCGCCATTCTCGTATAAGGCGCAACCGAACTGCTTCACCGGTCCGTCGATCCCATATTCGGCATAATGCCATAACGTCGTCGCATCGAGCGGCGACCCGAGATGGAGGATACGAGCGTCTCGTTCAATCATTTTTTCGATCGGTGACCCTGGTCCGAATCCGATATCGGTCGTGTGATTCGCGACCAGTTGCTCGGCGTCACGACCCCAGGCCGCGACCGACCACATCGGATGCTCGCTCCGGTGTACGTCCGGATACGTCCGGAACAGCTCGGGGACGCGGCCCATGCCGCGAGTCGCCGTTTTCCGTTGATCAAAAGCAGGCATCTCGGCTCGGATTTCGTCCCACCACTCGCTTGGGACGGGCGGCGCCTCCCATTCGGCCGGGTCGGAGTTGTCCCCACTTTGAGTCGCCATCATGATGAGCCCGGTCGGCCCGACGACGTCTTGTAACGCTTCGATCACCGCCTCCGGTCCGCCGCAAACCCACCCGAGCTTGGATAACGAGCTGTGCACGAATAATGATTCCCCCGACTTGATGCCGCTCTCGCGCAACCGGGCGACCAAACTTGATCTTGTTTCCATATGTTTCATCGGTTTCACTCCACAACGAGCTGGATCGTCGACCCGCTTCTTGATTTTTTCACTTCGATCCGCGCATCGACGCGGTCTTTCAACTCTTGGACGTGGCTGATGACACCGACGAGACGTCCGCTCGACTGCAGCGACATCAACAGTTCGATCGCCTGGTCGAGCGATTCGGCGTCGAGCGTCCCGAATCCTTCGTCGATGAGCATCGTCTCGAGACTGACACCACCGCTCAGTTGCTGGACGACCTCGGCCAACCCGAGCGCGAGGGCGAGCGAGGCTTTGAACCCTTCTCCACCCGACAAGTTTTGGACGCGCCGGGATTGTCCCGTATAGGCGTCAAAGACCAATAATTCGAGTCCAGATTTTGCGTTCCCTTTCGCCGTCTCGACTTTTCGCTCGAGTTGGAACTGCCCACTCGTCATCAGATCAAGATGAATGTTGGCCGCATGTAAAATCTGATCGAAGAACGCCGTCTGCACATACGTCTCGAACGTCAGTTTCTGTGGGTTCAAACCACGACCCGTGTCGGCGATCAGTTTGACCGTCTCGAGATTACGTTGCTCGTCTGCGGTCTGGTCTCGAAGCCGGTCCCATTCCGAAATGACATGGCGATGGCGCTTCAATTGGCTGTCCGCATTGACGAGTTGTTCCGCCAATGCGTCGAGACTTGCCTGCGCTGTCGTCAATCGGTCGTTTAACAGAACGAGATCCGGTTTGACCGCATCACCGATCTTGTCGGTCAATGCGTTGAAGCCATGTTCGAGGCGGATCCCGTCTGCCTGTTCTTCCGCGAGTTGTTCTTGCAGCGACGACAACGTGTCGATCTGTTCGACGTGTGTCAAAAAGACGTCACGGCTCAATTCGTTTTTCGCTAGCGACTCCTCGAGCTCGGTCTCGGTCTGGTCAAAACGTTTCTGCTCGAGGTCGAGCCGTTCGTTCAGAAGCCGCAAACGTTCTGCTTCGGTCCACTTCAAGCGTGTCACGTCTTCGAGTTCGCGTTCATACTGCGCGATAACTTGCTGCAGTCGTTCGAGCCGCGTCGATTGCGCGTCACGTTCGGCTTGCAGGTGTTGCAGCGAGGCCGCGTCCGGTTGCCGCATCGCTTGCAGCCGTTCTTGGACGGCTTGCAACCGCTCGAGCAATTGCTGCCGTCGCTCCGTCAGTTCGCGTTTCTCTTTCTCTAATCGTTTTAGTTCTGTCATGACCGTGCGGTACGTGCGTTCCGCTTGAGCACGCGCCCGCTCTTCATCTCGAAGCGAACGGATGAGTCGCTCTTGCAGAGCGGTCGCCTCTTGAACCGACCCGGGCAAGTCGAGTGCCTGTCGTGACGATTCGAGTTCGTCTCGGACTTCTTCGGCCTGTTGCTTCAACGCCCGGTAGTCCGCTCTCGCCTCGTGCAAGGCCGCCTCATATTGTTTCAGCGTCTCTGTCGCGGCGACGAGCTCGCCTTGGTCACTCGTCACCTCGTGCGACGCGACCGTCCCATGGGTCCGCGATCCACATACGGGACAAGGCTCACCGTCGACGAGCGTCGCACTGAGCTTCTGTGCCCATAACGCCTGCTCTTCATGCATGAACTGCTCGACGATATCCGACTGGGCCTTGTGACGCCGTTGTGCTTCCTTGCCGTTGCGCTCGCACGATGCGAGCCGCTCCGTTACAGCTTGAAATCTTGCCTCGAGTTGCGCGTGTGCCGTGAGCCGGTCATACTTCCGTTCAGCTTCGACGAGACGGTTCGGTGTCGTTTCCTGTGCGAGCTCTGCTGACAACGCCTCTTCCTGCCGTCTCAGTTCGGTTAAACGAGAATCGTCCTTGAAGACGGCGAGTTGGTCGGTCAAGCGTTTCAACTCGTCTCGCTCTGTCACGGCGGTCTGCCATTCGTCCACGAACGGAAGCATGTCATCGATGGCTTTCAGACGGGCGGTGATCGTCTCGACTTCTTGCTTCGAAGTCGCGATGCGCTCCGTCTTGGCGTGGAGCTCGTCTAGTTTGCTCGCGTATTGTGTCGACCGTGTTTGAACACCGTCGATGTCATGATTTAGCCGTTCAATATCTTGTCGATTCGCCAAGTAGCGATCGTATAACGGTCGGACACGGCTTGATGCCTCCAACCGTTCAATCAATCGGCGGCGCTCCACCCGGTCAGCTTCACCCGATTTGTAGCGTTCAAGGGCGCGTGCCTGCTCGTCACGTTCGACGAACAAACGGACGAGCGCGTTCGCCTGTTCGAGTTCGCTCCGTATCGCATCGACCCGTTTCGATTGTACGTCCCGTTCGCCTCGTAACGACTCGGTCGCCGTCAGCAGACGCTCTTCTCTGGCCTCGAGCCAGTCCTGAATCTCCGGCAAGTTACGCCCGGCGACGGTTTCGATGTCATCGTCTTCAAGTTCGAGCAGCTTCAAGCGTGTCGTCTCGGTCGCCCACTCGACTTGTTTCCGGTACTTGCCATACCGCTCGACCCAATTCTCTTGAAACGCTCGATACGCCTCGGTCTTAAAGATCGACTGGAGGATCTGTTGTTTCTTCATCGAGTCCGAGTCGAGTAGTTGGCGGAACTGGTTTTGCGGGAGCAGCAGGATTTGGCTGAACTGCTCATAATCAAGTTGCAGCAACGATTCGATCTGCTGCTCGACATCCCCGACTTTCGTCGCTAGCGGTTTCCAGCTGTCCGCCCATTCATAGAGGACGGCCTCATGCGGGATCGGTGTCTTATTTTTCGGGTGCGGTTGTTGGGGCTGGCGGACGATCCGGTACCGCTCCTCACGAATCGTGAATGAGAAATCGATCTCCGTCTTTCGTTCCGGTTCGGCGTATTGGCTTCTAAAATCGCTGGCGTTCCGGAGGGCACCGCTCGCCCGTCCATACAAGGCGAACGTCATCGCGTCAAAAATCGTCGTCTTGCCGGCGCCGGTTCGTCCACTGATGACGAACATCGAGCGCCCTTCAAGCTGTGTGAAGTCGATCTGTTCCGTCTCGGCATAAGGACCGAATGCGGTGATCGTCAATCGTTCAGGTCTCATATCGGTCCATCTCCTTCCACGAATCGTCGTACCGTCTCATCGGCGTCTCGGCCATGGACAGCTTTAAAAAACTCCATATAGACGTCCTCGATTGACTGCCGTTCGAGCGTCTCACGCTCGAAGCGGGACGTCTCGTCTTGGCGGCGCAACAGTTCAAGCTCGAGATGCAAAATGTTCGGATAGACGGTCCGCAGTTTCGCCATCGGGTCGAATAACGCAGACTCGTCGGTCAAGACGATTTTCAAGTAATCATCCGTTTTCTCGTCTTGATAGAACACCGGATCGAGTAGTTCATTCAACGTGCCCGTCAAGATGCGCAAGTCGCGTCTTGCTTGAAGCGGACGACGGCGGCGCGTCCATCCTCCGTCCCATTCGATGACGTCGACCGATTTCACGTGGTTCGCCTCAGAGAATGAATATTTCATGAGCGAACCGCTATAGGCGATCTTATCATTGCGGAGCGCGTCGCGGTTATGGAGATGGCCGAGCGCCGTATAACCGAACGGTTCGTATAGTCCTTTGGCGACTTGTCCGGCCGTGCCGACCGACAGTTGCCGCTCAGAGTCGGTCTCGAGACCGCCGGCGACGAAGCTGTGGCCGATCCCGACCGCTCGGGCATCGATGGAACCGAACGATTCGACGACGGCCGTGAGCGCGTCGTGATGGGTCCGGATCGTCTCGTCTTGCAGCGTGTAGCGGATCCGGGCCGGTTCTAAAAACGGCATCAAGTAAAACGGGATGCCCGCGACGATGATCGGTCCCGCACCCGGCTCATACTTCCCGACGATATGGAGCCCGACTTTCGTCAACAGTTTCGAACTATATTGGAGCCGTTCGGCCGAATCGTGGTTGCCGGCGATTGCGAGCACGGGGATGTTCCGCTCGAGCACGAGCGCTTTCCACATCTCATCGAGCAAATCGACTGCTTCAACCGGGGGAACGGACCGGTCATACAAGTCCCCGGCGACGATGATCGCGTCCGGTTGTTCCTCGTCGACAATCTGTAGAAACGATTCAAATAAAATGATGCGTTGATCTTCTGTCATGTGGCGGCCGTGGACGATTTTTCCTAAATGCCAATCGGCCGTATGTATCCATTTCATTCGTCCTCACCTCTATTTCTATTCTAGCATTTTTCACCGTAACGGTTCGACGTCTTGACACTTGTTTTCGAAACAGCGACAGTTAATAGGAAAGGGGGACGTTCGATGGAGTCCACAACTACTTGGCAAGCTTTCCTTCGCTTGTTCCGAGTCGCCAAACCGCCGAAACAATTGTTTATCGGTGCCGTATTGATTTCTTTAGTCCAAGCGATGGCGGCCCTCGCCATCCCGCTCATTTTGCAACGTGTCGTCGACAATTGGAGCGAGGCCGTGCTCGACGCCCGGCTCGTCGCCATTTTTGTCGTCGCTTTTCTCGTCCAAGTCGTCTCGAGCGCCATTTCCATCTATTGGCTACATATCGTCGGACAACGCGTCGTCGCCAATCTCCGGACGACGTTATGGGAGCACCTCGTCGCGTTGCCGATCCCGTTCTATGACGGTGTCAAATCGGGGGACCTCGTCTCACGCCTGAACAACGATACGACGACGCTGCAACAGCTGTTGTCGGAACAGAGCGTCCGCCTGCTCACTTCGTTCGTGTCGGTCATCGGGGCCGTCGGTATCTTGTTCACGCTCGACTGGCAGATGACGCTCGTCATCTTGTTCTCAGTCCCGACGACGCTCGTGATCGTCATCCCGCTCGGCCGCAAACTTCGAACGATCGCCAAGAAGACGCAACACGAACTTGGCGGGTTGTCTGGATTTTTCGCCGAGCTGCTCGGTGAGATCCGGCTCGTCAAATCACAGGCGACCGAACGTGAGGAAGTCGCCGAAGGGAGCCGGCGGATTGAACGCTTGTTCGATTACGGTGTGAAAGAAGGACGGATCCAAGCGATCTTGATCCCGCTCTTGAACGTCACACTGACGGCGATGCTGATCGCCATCCTCGGTTTCGGGGCGTACCGTGTCTCGACCGGGGCGTTATCGACCGGGGCGCTGCTCGCTTTCATGCTCTACTTGTTCCAAATCATCACCCCGCTCATCACGATGACAGAATTTATCACGCGCCTGCAAAAGGCTCGCGGCGCGACCGAGCGCATCTCTGAACTGCTCGCGGTCGAACCGGAACGTTACGCCGCTGCCACGGAACACATCCAACAGTCGACACTGACGTTCGAGGACGTCACGTTCCGCTATGATGAGCAACCAGTCATCGACGCCATCTCGATGACCGTGCCGTTCGGGGCGACGACCGCGATCGTCGGACGGAGCGGCGCCGGCAAGACGACGCTGTTCGCGCTCGTCGAACAGTTTTACGTTCCATCGTCGGGGCGCATCCTTTATGGCGACCGCGACATCGATTCGTACGGTCGCGACAATTGGCGGCAAGTCATCGGCTACGTCGCCCAAGACTCGCCCGTCCTCTCGGGAACGGTCCGCCAGAACATCTTGTACGGCCTGAAGCGTGACGCGACCGAGACCGAGATTAAAAACGCCTGTGAGATGGCGAACGCTTGGTCGTTCATCGAGGTGATGCCGAACGGGCTCGAGACCGAGATCGGTGAACGCGGTGTCCGTTTATCGGGTGGCCAACGGCAACGGCTCGCCATCGCCCGGGCGCTGCTCCGCGACCCCCAAATCTTGTTGCTCGATGAAGCGACGTCGAGCCTTGATTCAGAGTCCGAGCGTGTCGTCCAAGAGGCGCTCGACCGGCTCATGCGAGGACGGACGACGCTCGTCATCGCCCACCGCCTCTCGACCGTCCAACACGCCGATCAAATTATCGTCCTCGAGAACGGAGGAATCAGCGGACTCGGTACGCACAAGACGCTGCTTCAAGACAACGAATTATATGAACGGCTCGTTAAACAGCAACTACTAGGAGGAAATCAACCATGAAGACAATCGGATTTATCGGACTCGGCGTCATGGGTCAATCGATGGTCAGAAACTTAATGAAGGCAGGCTATACCGTCCAAGCGTACACGCGGACGAAAGACAAGGCCGCCGACCTGCTCGCGGAAGGTGTGACGTGGTGTGACTCCATCGAAGCGGCGTGTCAAAACGCCGATGCGGTCATCACGATCGTCGGCTATCCGTCAGACGTCGAAAGCATCTATTTCGGTAAAGGGATGATTCTCGACTCCGCCGAACCCGGCACACTCGTCATCGACATGACGACGTCGTCACCGAAGCTCGCCGAACGAATCGCTGAGGCCGCGATCGACCGCAGCCTACTCCCGCTCGACGCCCCGGTCACGGGCGGCGATGTCGGCGCCAAGGACGGGACGCTATCGATTCTCGTCGGCGGTGGCGAATTCGCGTTCACGAAAGCAATGCCGCTGTTTGAAGCGATGGGGCAAGCGATCGAACGGATGGGATACGCCGGGAGCGGCCAGTACGCCAAACTCGCCAACCAGATCGCGATCGCCGGCATCATGATGGGCAACGCCGAACTGCTCGCCTTCACGAAGCGTGCCGGGCTCGACCCCGATCAATTGCGCCAGACGATCCGTGGCGGCGCGGCCGGCAGTTGGACGCTCGAAAACCTGGTACCTCGCATGATCGTCGCAGATTATTCCCCAGGCTTCTTCATCAAACACTTCATCAAGGACATGGCGCTCGCCCTCGAGAGCGCGCAAGAGTTAGGTGTCAAACTGCCGAGCCTCGAGCTCGCATACCGACTCTATTCGATTTTAGAAGAGAACGGATATGGTGAGAACGGGACGCAGGCGCTCATCGAATACTACATGCACCAGGACGTTTGAATCGACGTTGTTGTGGAATTAGTAGTACAGAAGGGAGTGATCATGATGCCTTGGAATATGAAAGATTATCCAGAGTCACTGAAAAACTTCGACCCGCTCGTCAAAAAGAAAGCGATCGATATCGCCAATGCCCTCATAGCTCAAGGGTATTCCGATCAAAAAGCGATACCGATCGCGACAGAACAGGCTAAAAAGTGGCATGAACATGCGACGAATGAAGAGAGACAAGACTTTAAGGATGCGCCCGATCCACAGAAGACGGATCGGCACGGATCATAAAAAAACCACGGTCGGCTGAGATTCAGCCGGCCGTGGTTTCGTTTGCTTGTCTTTCTGCTTTGATTTCAAGGTAGAGCCCGCCGAGCGCCGTATGAAGATACGGCTGGACGAAGATATAGGCGATCCCGCCTGTCATGAGGACAAGCACGTACCAACCGATAAAGCTTGCATACAGCCTGAGCATGATCTGTTTTTTCCCGCGCATGAGGCGTCGGCTCTCACGCATCGCCGTGAACGCCGTCAGTTCGGGCTGATCGCGCAGGATGAACGGGACCATTCGATACGTCAAGTAAAACCAAACGCCCGGGACGATCAAAAAGAGCATGAGCACGTTCAGTCCAAGATAGAACACGGCGTAATACGTGACGGCACGGACGTAGTCTTTAACGGACCCGAACGACTCGAGCAAAAGACCGAACCTTGGTTTTTCCGCTTTGGCGATGTCGAGGAAAATCCAGTTTCGTCCCATTTCGAGCGGGGCGAGCAAGACGGTCGCACCGTACAAGAGACCGATCGAGACGAGCATGACGGACGGGTCCGTCGATGACAAATCGAGTTGCGTCGTGATCATCGCTTGAACGAGCATCGTCGAGAGCACGGCAAGGAGTGAGATCCCCCAGTTTCCGGACAACATCCGGAGCGCAAATTGTTTATAGACTGCTGATTGCATGACGTCACCTTCATTATCGTTTTTTTCATTATAGCAAAAAAACAGTCATCCGACTGTTTTTAGCGTGTCATTTGCTCGAGCAGGTTTTGAAATTTCGCCTCGTCGAGTCTCCCGTCCGTCCGAACGCCGTTGCCGACATGGACGAAAGGAACATCGAGTCGGGCGACGAGTTGAGCGACGTTGTCCGCCGTGATCCCGGCTCCAGGCAGTATCGTCATCGTCGCCGTGTCCCGCATCGCTTCGAGACGTTCGATCCCTTCAACGGCCGTCACCGCTCCCCCGGACGTCAAAATTTGATCAACTTCCGGAAATCCGTTCAACACGTCCAGCGCTTGAATGAGATCAGCCGCCTCGTCGATCGCCCGGTGGAACGTGAGCGCCATGTTACCTTTATGCTTGATGACCTCGCCGAGCAGCCGTTCATCGATTCGTCCGTCTTCCGTCAATGCGCCGAAGACGATCCCGTCGGCCTCGAGCTCACGGCATAGCCCGACATCCGCCAAAATCGTCTCACTATCATCTTCGCTGTAGACGAACGAGTCGGTATGCGGCCGGATCATGACGTGGACAGGGATCGTGACGTTCTCCAATACGTTACGGATCGTCCCGAAGCTCGGGGTCGTCCCACCGGCACGCATATCGGCAATCAGTTCGAGCCGATTCGCCCCGTATCGTGCCGCTGCTTTCGCTTCGTTTAACGTCGTGACGATGACTTCGATCATAAATGACTCCTCCTTTAGTTATGGAGCGAAACGCCATTCGACCTCGTGTTCGGCCAACGTCCGCTTCCAATCGGTCGGTTCTGGAAAATCTGAGATAATCGTCGTCACCGTCGAGAAGTCGGAGACACGATATCGTTTCTGTTGATTGAACTGGGTGTGGTCGGCGAGCAGATAACACATGCGGCTCTGCGTCATGACGGCTTGCGTCACAGTCGACAGCCCATGGGCGTCACACGTCAGCCCGAGCGTCGCGTCGACCCCTTCGACAGACAAGATCGCCATATCGAACACGTACGCTTTCAGTTGTTGAAGCACTTGTTCGCCGACGGTAACGAGATGTTTCGGGTCAATCGTACCTCCGAGCAATTGAATATCGCCCGTGAACACACCTTTGGCCCGCTGCTCGAATAGCGCTTTCGCGACCATGAGTGAAGGCGTGACGACCGTCAAGTTTCGCCCACGGAGCCTTGACGCGACTTGCTCGGGGGCGACACCATGCCCGATGTAGAGCAGCATGTCGTCTTCGACAAGTTGAAACGCCGTATAGGCGATGCGACGAATCCCGTCCATGTTCGAAATCGTCATCGGCTGGAACGAGACGCTTTGATGCAAGACGGCTCCCCCGTATACCCGTTTGATGCGATGTTCTTTCTCAAGCTCTTCTAAGTAGCGGCGAATCGACTCCCCCGAGACGTTCAACCGTTCGATCAGTTCACTCGTCTTCACTTTACCTTCCCGCTCGATCCACTCGACAATCTTTTGTTTACGTTCTTCTCCAATTAACGACACAAGCCTGCCTCCTCCGCAAAAATCACTTCCTCTCTCATTTTAGCGAACGGATGTAAATTTAACGTAAACTGAAAGTAAAGAACGGGCAAATCCAACACTTTTTTCATTCTTTTTAGCAAAAATCCACGGAAATCCACAACAATTGGTCGGTCGTTCGAAATCGTTTCGTCGCAAACGACAAAAACCGAACAGAACCTGATAGACAGGTCCCGTTCGGCAACATCTTTATTTTTTCTTTTGGAACAGCGGCACTTTCGGTTCGGTGCCCGCGCGGATCCGTTGCCAGTTCGTACGGTGCTTGATGATGATGAACAAGGCGAGCGGCACGATGACGATGAGCGGCAACCAATCTTTCGTGATGACGCTATACGTCACGACCGTCACGAGTCCGACGGCTGACGCCGCCATCGACGAGAGCGACACCATCTTCGAGATGAGGAGCGCCACGATAAACGTCCCGACGACGACGAAGAAGAACCATGGGAACGCCGCGAGTAAGATCCCGGCGCTCGTCGCGACCGATTTTCCGCCTTTGAACTTGGCGAAGATCGGGTACGAGTGGCCGATGATGGCTGGAATCCCTGCGAGCAAGAGACTCATGTCGCTCCCGAACAGGAGCGGCAACAGCGCCGCGACCAACCCTTTTCCCATATCTCCTAACAATACGAGCGTCCCCGCTTTTTTTCCGAGCACGCGGAACGTGTTTGTCGTCCCTAAGTTCCCGCTCCCATGCTCCCGCACATCGACTCGATAACCGAGCTTTCCGACGATGAGCGCAAATGGGATCGAGCCGAGCAAATAGCTGACGATGATGATCATCACTTCTGTCATGTAAGGCATCGCAATTCCCCTTAGTCCATTAATTGCTCGAGGTAGCGCTCGAACGGAACGTTCGCTTTATGAACGTTCGTCGCATGGTCTACCCCGATATATCGTAAGTGCCACGGTTCATACATATAACCGGTTTCCGCTTCGTAAGCACGTTGGTAACGGACGATAAACCCGTACTTGTGTGCATTGTCGGCAAGCCACTTGCCCTCTGTCGTCTGTTCAAGCTCTTGCGTCAGTTGATAACCGACCGATGCGCTCGAGACGTCGATCGCGAGCCCTGTCTGATGCTCAGAGTGTCCCGGAGGCGCCGAGTACTTCATGGCCTGCTCCTTGCCGTCACGCGCGACGTAGGCGTTGAACAACTGCACTTGATACGCATACGTCCGGAACGCGCTCGTCCCTTTCAAGTCAATCCCGGTCGCTTTCGCGTCCTTCATGAGTGACTCGATGGCACGGGCCGCTTCTTTACGCAACATTCTACGCTCACCGGTCGCCGAATCCACGAAATCGATGTTCGCCGGCACCAAATCGGCCGGTTGATAATCACTCGGCAAGGCAATCTGTTTATTGACGAGGACAAGTGCGTCCAACTCAAGGTTTGCTTGCCCGTTCAATTCGATCGGTTGACTCGGGTCGTCTGGTTCGGCCACTGGTTCTTCCTCGACCGGCGGCTCTGGTTCGGTCGCCGGTTGTTCGTCCTTATCCGTTTCGGCCGGCTCTTCTGCTTCCGGAGCTGGCTCTGCCGGTGCCGTCTCGTTATCAGTCGGCGTTTCCGCCGGCTTCTCCGTGTCAGACACGGTCGGTTGCTCTATCGGTTCGTTCGGATCAGCTTGTTCGCTTGTCGTACATCCCACTAACGTGAGCGTCAAGGCGCAGCACACCATCAACATAGATGGTTTTCGCATGCGATCTTCCCCTTTCTTCATACAAAAAAATACCGTCAAGATATGATACCACACTGACGGTACAAAGGAACGACTGTTATTGAACCGGGCTCAAGACTTTCAAATACATATTGTGCCATGCCGGGAATTCCCGATCGAGCCGGATCGGCTTGAAATCGCCGCGCTTCACGACGACATGCGTCGTCTTCGCGGTCCCGACCAAATCGTTGTTTTGGTCGGTCAACTCATATCCGTAGACGGTACGGATCTTCGAATAACTGTCGACCCAGACGCGCACGTTGACCGTGTCTCCGAACGTGACGCTCTTCTTATAGTCGACCGTCACGTTCGTCACCGGCGACACGAATCCGGCCTGTTCCATGTCTTTATATTCCACTCCGAGTTGTCGTAACAACTCGGTTCTCGCGATCTCAAGGTAGACTAAATAATTCGCATGATAGACGATCCCCATCATGTCCGTCTCTTGGTATCGTACAGGAATCTGAATCGTATGCATCAAATCGCCCTCTTTTCAGTATACAGTATATTATAACTTACTATTAATATCTACTACTAAAATCTGATTTAACTCGCTATCTTCGGCGTTCTCGGCGATGAGCCGGTACGATTGCCGGGCGATCGCCTCATCGACGAGCGACAGCGCTGTCCGTGCGTTCGGTTTATCTGCATGCTTCAGTCGTTCGGCCAGTGCGGCTTCGACACCGTCCCCGAACGCATAACCGAACTTCTCGGCATAGCTGTTCGCGATTTGGGAAAGTTGGGCGAGTGAATAGTCGTCGAACTGAATCGTTCGTTTGATCCTACTGCTCAGTCCTGGGTTCGAATCGATCAACCGGCGCATCGGCGCCTCATAGCCCGCCAAAATGACGACGAGGTTCTCCCCGTGCTTCGGCATCTCGTCGACGAGCGTATCGATCGCTTCGCGTCCGTAGTCGTTCGGACCGCCGTTCAAACTGTACGCCTCATCGATCAGCAATACCCCGCCGAGCGCGTCGCGGATGGCTGCTTTCGTCTTTTGAGCCGTCTGTCCGACGTAGCCGCTGACGAGGTCGGCACGGCTGACGACTTTCAAATGTCCCCGTTTCAAGTAGCCAGTCTTCTTCAACAACTGAGCGTACACGTGCGCAAACGTCGTCTTGCCGGTACCGCTGTTGCCGACAAGCGCGGCGTGAAGTTGGACCGGAGCCGTCTTCAGCCCGAGCTCGCGCCGCCGTCTTTGAATCGTGATCAACGCCTCGATCTCCTGAAGCTGTCGTTTCGCTTCTTCCATCCCGATCATGTCATCAAGCGTCGGAGCCGTGCCATCTTCGCTCGTTGCCTCTTCAAAGTCGAGCTCTGTCAACAAAGCCATCTCATCGAGCGGGGCGTCGGCACCGAAACGAGATCCTTTTTTGAACATCGCATCGAGCAAGATGTTATGGACGGTCCGGGCGTTCCCGAACGTCGCATCGACTCGTTCCCGGTCAATCCGGGCGATGAGGGCGCGCTTGGCATCGGTCGTCAGCACATAGTTGTTCTCCTCGGCCACTTTCTCACCGATCGCGACGAGCTCTTCGTCGCTGTAGTTCGGCAGCTCGTAATGGTTCGATTCAGGGAACCGCGACCTGAGTCCTGGATTCGCGAGTAAGAAGTGGCGCATCTCTTCCGGATAACCGGCCAGGATGACGACGAACTTTCCGGCATATTCCCCGCTCGTCATAGCGGCGACGAGTGTGTCGATTGCCGATTGTCCATAATCGCTCCCGCTCGCATCTTGCCGTTTGAGCGCGTATGCCTCATCGATGAACAAGACGCCCCCTTCGGCTTCCTTGACTTTATTCATGACTTGTTCTTCCGTCTGGCCGACGAAAGCACCGACAAGGCTCGAACGGTCTGCCTCGATAACATCAGGCCGTCCGAGAAGACCGAGCTCGAAATAGATCTCGGCCATGAGCCGGGCGAGCGTCGTTTTGCCGGTACCGGGGTTCCCTGTGAAGACGAGATGGAGCGATGGTTGATGTTTCGACGAGAAACCGGCCTTGTCCCGTTCTTTTTGGAACAACAAGAACCGATACCACGCTTTTACCCGCTGCTTCACTTCCGTTAGACCGATCATCGACTCGAGCGACTCGATCGCACTCGAACGGACCTCCCGTGGGCGTTCCGGCAACAGCTCGCAAATCGCATCGATCCGTTGTTTGACGAGACCGACCCGCTCACCGAAACGACGGAACGCCTCCCGGCTGAAGTAGTTGCCTTGCATCGACGCGAGCAGTGACGCGGTGTCATCTTCGAGTGACGCGACTTCTTGCATCGCTTCGATGACGACCTCGAACAAACGCTCCAATTGATCTTTGAACTCGGAGTCCCGCAGATCTGACTTGGCCCGTTCGATTTCGTCGTGTAACCGATCGAGCTGATCGAGCAGTTCGGACGTCTTCGCTTCGTACTCAGTCAAAATTTGGACTTTCATCGAGGCGTAGTCGGCTTCGCGAAGAGTCGGCCAGTCGACATGGAGCGATTGTCTGAAACGGCGCAACTTCTCATTCAGTTGGCTGACCCTCAGTTCGGCCGGTAAAGCGCCGAGCGACTCGAGTTCCTTCACCCAGCGATTGAGGAGCGGATCGATCGTTCGGTTGTGCTGCAACCGTCTCGTCGAAAGCAGTGTCAACGTCCGGATCAACTCGTCGTTATGCTCTGTCGCACGCGACCAGTGGGCATAGGACAAGAGCGCCGCTTCATCGACCTTGTCGCCTTGTTCCCACCGTTCCAAGTCATTCTGAACTTGTTCCAAATGGATTTGTTTCATAAAGTTCTCCCTTTCAGACGACAAAGGAGCCGACGTCTCAGTCTGCTCCTCGTCGGGTTATAGTGCTTCAAAAGAAGTCATGCGAATTGAGTGGAACAAGTTCCCGTTGTTGCGTGACTCAGCAGCGAGCAGGATCCGTTCGTTCACATCGACGTAATACGTCACCGCTTCCTCATTTTCGTCTTCGTCGAAGATCGATGGGTATTTCTCGACCCACTCCGCAGGCACCGCCTCGGCGGATTCCGTTTTGACGAACGCCTGAGCTGTCCGACCGATGATATTGACGTCACCTTCACCCGTGCCTAACGTCCCGTCATCAAGCCACTTGCGAATCTGTTCGTTCGTCGCCCGCGACAAGAACGGATGGGGAGCGACTGCACCCGAACTCGTCTCTTGACTGTTCGTTTCGTCGCCTTCCGGATTGAACTCACGGTACATCGTGCCATCCCATGCGGCCCGGGCACCGGCGTTCGGTCCCGATACGACCTCGGATACGAAATGTCCGTTCTCATCGTACGTGACGAGGTAGTTGCGAACTTCGAGCGTCTCCCCGTTTTCTGGCAACTTCTTCTCTTCATAGCCGATTTCGACGGACGTGTAGAACGGTTCGGTCCGATTCTCACGACCATTGTCATCATCATCATTCAAGTTGGTGACCAAATAAAAATTATAAGCGAGCAGAGCCCCGACGATGAGGATGCCGGCAAAAATGATCCAACTGAGCCGCTTTTTCACTTCTCGTTTCATAACATGCCCTCCCAATATTCTTCACTTACTATCCTACACTAGCGAGGGTGCCATGCAAAACATTTACAACTAAAAAAAGGGCCTCGACTGAGACCCTATAATTTTATCCAAGTTTATCTTCATCACGCTTATAGCTTTCAATCCACTTATCCCGTTCGTCCGGTTCATCGGCCAAGTCCTTGAACAAGGCGACAATCATCAGAATCAGCACGAAGATGAACGGGAAGGCGACAAGGATCGCGACGGCTTGAAGCGCGCCGAGACCACCCGCATACAAGAGCACGGCTGCGATCGATGATTGGATGAAGCCCCAAATCAACTTGATCCGCATCGGCGGGATGAGTTTCCCTCCTGTCGTCAACATCCCGAGCACATATGTCGCCGAGTCGGCTGATGTGATGAAGAACGTCGAGATCAAGAAGATGGCGACGATGCTGAGCACCGTCCCGAATCCACCGAACGTCTCGAACAAGGCGAACAGTCCGACTTCCGTTCCGATCTCGTTGACCGCGTCGATCAAGTTCGCCCCGCCGAACAAGTCAGCCCAAATGGCCGATCCGCCGAAGACAGAGAACCAAAGCAGTCCGAACGATGTCGGCACGAGCAAGATTCCGATGATGAACTCACGGATCGTCCGACCTTTTGAGACACGGGCGATAAACGTCCCGACGAACGGTGACCATGAGATCCACCACGCCCAGTAGAAGATCGTCCAGCCGTTGATCCACTCGCGCTCGACCGGTTCAAAAGCACCCGTTCGGAAGCTCGTCGTCGGCAATTGTTGCAAGTACGTCCCGATTGTCTGCGTGAACAAGTCGAGAATGAACGCGCTCGGTCCGGCGATGAGCGTCGCGACGAGCAAGACAATGGCTAGGAAGATGTTCGTGTTACTGAGAATACGAATCCCTTTATCTAATCCGGTCGAGGCACTGAACATATACAGCACCGTCACGACGGCGATGATGATCAACTGCGTCGAGAACGCGTTCGGTACGCCTGGAATTAAGTAGTGAAGCCCACCGGCAATCTGCTGGGCACCGAATCCAAGTGACGTCGCGACCCCAAACGCTGTTGCGACGACGGCCAAAATGTCGACCGTCTGTTTGACCGGACGTTCATAGCGGTCATTGACGAGTGAACCGATCGTCTCCCCGATCGTCGCCGGACGCCCTTTGCGGAACGTCGAGTAGGCGATGGCGAGAGCGATCATCGCATAAATCGCCCATGGGTGGAAGCCCCAATGGAAGAAGGCGTAACGCATCGCCGTGCGCGCATCACCTTCCGGCGTCGGCGACTCGAATGGTGGCGCATGGAAGTGAAGCAACGGTTCCGCCGCTCCCCAGAAGATGAGACCAATTCCCATCCCGGCACTGAACAGCATGGCGAACCATGTCAAATATCCAAAATCTGGTCGGTCTGTATCTTTTCCGAGCCGAATCGACCCGAAGCGCGAAAAGATTAAAAAAATCGCGACGAGTAAAATCCCGGTCGCGCTGAGCAGGTAGAACCAGCCCATCCCGTTCGAGAGCAAACCTTGCAGTTTCGTCGTCACGTTGATCAAGCTTGCGTTTCCGAGCAAGCTTTCAGGGAAGATTCCCCAAATCGTAAAGAGGACCGTAATGATGGCTGATACGATAAATACGGTCGTCACTCGACTTTCTCTTTCCATAATCTCACTCCTATTCAATTTTCTTATTTTCATATACGTTTTCCACCCTAACACAGTTTACAATCTCGGCACAACCCGAAAACGTGTTCGCTCGTGTCGCGATGAAAAAAGTGACGATGGAATCTCGTCACTCGGTCGACTTCGGTTCTAACGATACGATCAACGTCTCATCGACGACGTAATAGGGCCGTTTTGGCAACACTTTCAAATAGCCGCCTTCACGCAGACGCGTCAAATCAAGTTGCGCCGTCTGTTGGAATTTACGTAGCGGTAATTTTTTTTCTTGCTCGAAATATAAGTCGAGCGCCCGCTGCACCTGGTCCATCTCATAGACGACGTCACGCTCGTCCTCTGGGGCGATGTGGAACGTCTCTTTTGACATGTAAAACCGCTGTCTTGGCTTGCCAGGCAAGTGACGTTTCAAACGTCCGAGATCGATCTCTTGGGACTCGTCCAACAGCACCGTCCGGTTGACCCCTTTCGGTAACGTCTGTTCATACTCATGAATGGCTTCTCGTAGCTGCGGCAACGTGATATCGACTTCTTGCTCGACCACGTCTTCTTTTTGCGTCAGACGCTGCCACCAATTTTTACCTGACCGTGTTTGTCGCTCCATACACTCCCCCCTCTCCCCGTTCCTTTCCCGTTATCTTTGACCATCTCACCTTATATTCGCATATTCACGAAAAAAACCTTCCTTTTTTCAAAGGAAGGTCTGACGCTTATTTCAATTTGTTACGGAGGACCATCTGGAGGATCCCGCCGTGACGGTAGTAGTCGATCTCAATTTCCGAGTCGAAGCGGGCGACGACTTTGAACGATGTCACCGTGCCGTTTTCATGCGTGGCCGTGACGTTCAAGATGTCGCGCGGACGTACCGACTCATCGACTTGGATATCGAGTGCCTCTTCGCCTGTCAGTCCGAGTGACTCCGCAGACTCACCGTCCATGAACTGGAGCGGTAACACACCCATCATGACGAGGTTTGAACGGTGAATCCGTTCGAAACTTTGGGCGATGACGGCACGAATACCGAGCAGGTTCGTACCTTTGGCTGCCCAGTCACGCGACGAGCCCATGCCATAGTCGTTTCCGGCGAGCACGATCAAGCCTGTGCCCTGCTCTTTATATTTCATAGCCGCATCATACATCGGCATGATCTCACCTGTCGGCCAGTACGTCGTGTATCCGCCTTCTGTGCCAGGCGCGACTTGGTTACGGATACGGATGTTCGCGAACGTACCGCGCATCATCACTTCGTGGTTACCACGACGCGACCCGTATGAGTTGAAGTCGAGCGGCGCGACGCCTTTCGACTGCAGGTATTGCCCAGCTGGTGTCGTCTTCGAGAACGCTCCTGCCGGCGAGATGTGGTCAGTCGTAACCGAATCGGCGAACTTACCGATGACACGAAGACCATTAAGTGGGAGCACAACGCCCGCTTCCGGTTCGAGGTTTTCGAAGAACGGCGGGTTTTGGATGTACGTCGAGTCGTCCGAGAAGTCGTACAAGTTACCTTCTGGGACGGCGAGTGCGTTCCAACGTTCGTTGCCCGTGAACACCGTGTCGTACTCTTTACGGAACGCTTCCGGCGAGACGACGTCTTGGACGACCATCTTGATCTCATCGTTTGACGGCCAGATGTCTTTGAAGAAGACTTCGTTGCCGTCTTTATCCGTCCCGAATGATTCGTTCATGATGTCGAAGTTGACCGACCCTGCGAGCGCGTAAGCGACGACGAGTGGCGGTGACGCCAAGAAGTTCGCTTTGACGAGCGGATGGACGCGGCCTTCGAAGTTACGGTTACCCGAGAGCACGGACGACACGAGAAGATCGTTCGACGTGATCGTCTCTTCGACTTCGCGGTCGAGCGGCCCAGAGTTCCCGATACATGTCGTACAGCCGTAACCGACCGTGTTGAACCCGAGCTGGTCGAGGTACGTCGTGAGTCCGGCTTTATCGAGGTAGTCAGTAACGACTTTCGAGCCCGGGGCGAGCGACGTCTTCACGTATTTCGGTACCGTGAGTCCACGTTCGACGGCTTTCTTGGCCACGAGGCCAGCGCCGACCATGACGTAAGGGTTCGACGTGTTCGTACAGCTCGTGATCGCCGCGATCGCGACGTCACCCGTCTGCATGTCGACCGATCCATCCTCATAATGGATGGCAGCTTTCTTGTCGAGCTCGGCACGGTCGAGACCGAAGCCGCTGTGTCCGGCCGGTGCGCTCAAGCTGTCGATGAACGCCGTATGCAAGTCAGACAAGTTGATGCGGTCTTGCGGACGTTTCGGGCCTGCGAGTGAAGGTTCTACTTTAGACAAGTCGAGTGTGAGCGTCTTTGTGAACGCCGGATCGGCTTGATCAGGTGTGTAGAACATGTCGTTCGCTTTCGAGTACGCCTCGACGAGGTCGATCAACTCTTCTGAGCGACCTGTCGTACGCATGTAGTTCAACGTTTCCGTATCGACCGGGAAGAAGCCGCAAGTCGCCCCGTACTCAGGCGCCATGTTGGCGATCGTCGCCCGGTCAGAGAGCGGCATCGTGTGGAGCGACGGTCCGAAGAACTCGACGAACTTGCCGACGACTTTCTCGTTACGAAGCATCTCGGTCACGACGAGCGCGACGTCTGTCGCTGTGACACCTGGGTTGACCTCACCGATGATCTTGACGCCGACGACGTCTGGTACCGGGAAGTATGACGGTTGGCCGAGCATGCTCGCTTCGGCTTCGATTCCGCCGACGCCCCAGCCGAGGACACCGAGTCCGTTGATCATGGTTGTGTGCGAATCCGTTCCGACGAGTGAATCTGGATACGCGACATTACCTGTCCCATCATTCTTTTCAAGCACGACCGACGCCAAGTACTCGAGGTTGACTTGGTGAACGATTCCCGTCGCCGGTGGTACGGCACGGTAGTTGTCAAACGCAGTCTGAGCCCAACGCAAGAATTTGTAACGCTCTTCGTTCCGCTCGAACTCGATGTCCATGTTTTTCATGAGCGCGCCGGCGAATCCGTAGGCATCGACTTGGACCGAGTGGTCGACGACGAGATCGACCGGGATTTCCGGGTTGATCTTGTTCGGGTCGCCACCAAGGTCAGCCATCGCTTTACGAAGTGAAGCGAGGTCGACGACAGTCGGGACACCCGTAAAGTCTTGCAAGACGACGCGAGCCGGTTTGAACGGTACGTCAATGTCTTTCGAGACTCCGGCAGTACCCCATTTTGCCAAGTTCTCGACGTGTTCTTTCGTGATGGCACGACCGTCTTGTTGACGCAAAACTGATTCGAGCAAGACGCGAATCGAATACGGGAGGCGGCTGAGTTCCGTCACCCCATCTTCCTCTAACTTTTTAAGCCGGTAATAATCGTAAGCTTGTCCGTTGACCTCGAACTGTGTCCGAGATGAAAAAGCGTCTACTACGTTCGTCTGTTCCATACAATTTCCCCCTTTTTGAAAGCGACGACCACAGCAGTTGCCGTAATCGCTTACTTATCACATGTTTATCATAATACAACTATAGCGCGACGTAAAATACATTCCGTCACAAATTAGTCATAAGTAAAACTTATCATTTACTCCAATCGTCTCAAAACACGAAAAAAAAGACGGCCATCTAAGGCCGTCTTTACAATCTAGCTTATTCGGCACCGATCTCGACATTGACATCGAGTGCGTCGACGAGCGTCAACTCATCTTCATAGCGTTCTTTGAAACGGTCAAACGTGAACTCGTTGGCGAACAAGAACACAGGGCGTTCCCAACGGTCGGTCACGAGCATGTTCCGTGAGTCTTGGAACGGCTTGAGCGCCTTCAATTCTTTGTCTTTCACCCAGCGAGCGACACTGTACGATACCGGCTCCATCCGGATGTCGACCCCGTACTCGTTATTGAGACGATATTCGAACACCTCGAACTGGAGTTGACCGACCGCGCCGAGATAAATTTCGTTATACTCGTTGCGGTACACTTGGATCGCTCCTTCTTGGGCGAGTTGCTCGACACCTTTGTGGAAGTGTTTCGACTTGAGCGAGTTGATCGGCGAGACGCGCATGAACAATTCCGGCGGGAACGTCGGCAACGCCTCGAACGCGATCTTTTGCTTCGACGTCGTGATCGTGTCACCGATTTGGTACGTCCCAGAATCGTAGATCCCGATGACGTCACCGGCAAACGCCTTATCGACAGTCTCCCGGTCGTTGGCCATCAACTGCGTCGATTGACTCAGTTTGATTTTCTTGCCGGTCCGCGTCAACGTGACGTCCATTCCCCGTTCGAACACACCCGAACAGATGCGGACGAAGGCGATGCGGTCACGGTGGGCCGGGTTCATGTTCGCTTGAATCTTGAAGACGAAACCACTGAAGTCTTCAGACGTCGGGTCGATCGGACCGACGTTCGATTTACGGGCCTCTGGGGCCGGCGACATATCGAGGTAGTGGTCTAAGAAAGACGTCACCCCGAAGTCGACGAGCGCCGTACCGAAGAAGACAGGTGTCAGCTTACCTGATTGGATCGCCTCGACGTCGATGTCGTTGCCGGCACCGTCTAACAGGTCGATCTCGTCGCGCAAGTTCGTCAAGTTTTCTTCTGTCAAGTAGTCGGCGAGCACAGGATCGTTGACCCCGTCCTCGTTCAACGTGAGCTTGCCTTTCTCGCCACGGAACAAGTGGATTTCGTTCTTGATACGATCGAACACACCTTCGAACTGCATCCCGCTGCCGATTGGCCATGTGACGGCGACCGAAGGCATACCGAGCACTTCTTCAAGTTCTTCCATGAGCTCGAGCGGATCTTTCGCCTGACGGTCCAACTTGTTCATGAACGTGAAGATCGGGATACCACGCATACGACAGACTTGGAATAATTTCTTCGTCTGTGTCTCGATCCCTTTGGCGGCATCGATGACCATGACCGCGCTGTCGACAGACGTCAAGACGCGGTACGTGTCTTCTCCGAAGTCGTTGTGACCCGGCGTGTCCATGATCGAGACGACCTTGTCGCGATAGACGAACTGCATGACAGACGACGTGACAGAGATGCCCCGTTGTTTCTCGATCTCCATCCAATCGGACTTGGCGTGTTTTGAGTTTTTGCGGGCTTTGACCGTCCCCGCCTCGCGGATCGCTCCCCCGTGTAAGAGCAATTTCTCCGTGAGTGTCGTCTTACCGGCATCCGGGTGGGAGATGATGCCGAAAATGCGGCGTTTCTCTACTTCTTGTTTTAATTGGTTCATATATTGTCCTTTCCCTTCCAGACTTTCAACTTCATTCTCATTTCTGACTGCAACGCTCTCTATTCTAACGAAACGGTGTCGTTTCGTCCATCATTATAGGATGCTCATGCTTTTGTATTCGCGGTCTTTTTTGTATACTAAGCTTGAATGATTGTGAAATGAAAGAACGGGGGAAAGACGATGCCAGAAAACTTGATGATGTATTTCATTGTCTTCTGGGGATTTGTGATGATCGGGTTGATGACGATCGGCGGATACTTCATGTTCCGTAAGTTTTTAAAACGGATGCCGAAAGAAGACGGCCGCTCTCTCCTAGATGTCGAGGACGATTACATCGCGAAGACACGCCACCTGTGGACGCCCGAGACACGGACGCTACTCGATCGGCTCGTCACACCAGTGCCTGAGCTGTTCCGCGATGTCGCCATTCGCAAGATCGCCGGCAAGATCGGACAGTTCGCGCTCGAATCGAGAGCGAAAGTGATGACGACGGAACTCGTCGTCAAAGGATATATCGCCGCCACACCGAAGCGGGACCACAAGTTTTTGAAGAAAGCGCTTGAAGAAGAGCAAATCGATTGGATGACTTATAAGCGTTATTTCCAACAGTGAAGATTCGAAAAACAACGGCATACCTCGCTCGAGGTATGCCGTTGTTTATGTCGTCGCGATGCGCTTATATTTTTGATACATGGCGATCCGCCACGGCACGATCATGCCCCAGGCGATCAAATAGAACAAGCCGCCCGTCGCGAAAATGTTGACCTCATCGCCGAGGAACGCTTTCATGACCGTCCTGATCGCGAGTAAGGCGAAGACGACGATGAAAAACGCTTTCGAGCGGGATAAATAAACCTCACCATCACGTTTTTCGAAATTGGACGTCTTGATCAAAAAGATACTAAAAATCAAGCCTACGACAAGCGCCTCACCGACTTCGAGCCATGTCAGACGAAAAGCCGGCACTAAAAATTGAAGCATGCCCGTCGACATCGCGAGCGGTGGAATCAAGATTTTTTTCGCATTCGTCGGTCGGGCTGATGCCTTCACGCGAACGAAACTCGCGATGACCCCCATCAGCAGTGCGACGAGAGTCGATCCCCAAAATATCGACATATGGTCAGCCCCTTTAGAATCCGGTGAATCCCACTAGTTCGCTCATCCAGGCAGCGAAGCGGTTCATTCCATCAAAATATAATACGACTCCGAAAGCCATCATCAAATAGCCTCCGAACTTTGTTACTTTCGCGCTGTTGCGCGCCAAATATTTGATTTTGCCGACGAAGCCGGCCATGACGAGAAACGGGATCGAGAACCCGATGACGTAAGCGAGCATATACCCCATGCCTTGGCTCGGGTTAGACGCAGCCAGTGCGATCACCCCGGCGAGAATCGGTCCTGTGCACGGCGTCCATCCGGCTGCGAACCCGATTCCGATCAACACGGTCCCAAAATACCCGCTCTTCCGTTCTCCAAGTGCGAGTTTCTTTTCGCGCATCATGAAGCGCGGTTGCCATAGCCCCGCTAAAAAGACCCCGAACACAAAAATAAGGATTGCCCCGAACATGCGTAGACTATCTTTAAATTGAATGAAGAAGTCGGCGATCAACGAAGTTGATAAACCGAGGACGAGAAAGACGATTGAGAATCCGAATAAGAATGAGAACGTATGAAACCAAGCCGTCCGTTGCCGGAGCCCTTCGCTTTTCAAGTCAGAGACAGATACCCCTGTGATATACGACAAAAAGACCGGATAGAGCGGCAGCGTACACGGTGATAAAAAAGACAAGACGCCCGCCCCAAAAGCGAGCCATAAAGTGACTTCCATGCGTTTTTCCACCTTTCAGCCCCATTATAGCGAAAACCATTTCAAAATGCTCGCATCTTTTCTCCGTCCACTTCGTCCGATTTTGTAATCATTGAAATGGAAATGTAACTTGTGATGTGTAGTGTTGAATGCTAAGATTTGGATATTCTACTTCACCAGGTTCTATTTTAATATGATGGGGGAAATACCGTGGCGGTCATCACAGCTGAAACCTTACACTATGCCATTGAACAAAAACGCGATGAACTGTATGAAATCGCCTCGCAGTACAGTTGGACGTCTCCAGAAGTGATTCATGTCAGCCAAGAGCTAGACACGTTAATCACGTCTCACGTCCTCTCGAAACACCTAGCAGACAACTTAAATTGATCATCAACTCCAGCTCGTCACTTTCTAGTGGCGAGCTTTTTCCATGGAAAAAGGACACCCCTACGGGTGTCCTTTGCAAATTATGACATCAGACGTTGTCCTGATTGTAACTCGTACATTTTTTTGTACAATCCATCATGCTTCAATAAGGCCTGATGATTGCCCCGTTCGACGATCTCGCCGCGATGTAAGACAAGAATCAAGTCGGCATCCTGTATCGTCGACAAGCGGTGGGCGATCGCGATCGTCGTTCGTCCACGACGCATCCGGTCGAGGGCGAACTGTACCCGCTCCTCCGTCTCCGTGTCGATCGAGCTCGTCGCCTCGTCCAAGATCAGGATTTTCGGATCACGGGCGACCGTTCGGGCGAAGGCGAGCAACTGCCGTTCCCCGCTCGAGAACGTCGCTCCCCGTTCGCCGACTGTGTGACCATACCCCGTCTCGAGTTTTTCGATGAACGTATTGGCTTGGACAAACTCCGCCGACTGGCGTACTTTATCGGAATCAACTGTCGGGTTGAACAATTTTAAATTATCTTCAATCGTGCCACTGAACAGGAACGGGTCTTGTAAGACGAGACCGATCTTATCGCGAAGTTCCACTTCCTCGAACTGTTCGAGCGGGTGTCCGTCGATGGTGATCCGTCCCCCTTCATACGGATAAAACCGAGTGAGCAAGTTGATGATCGAGCTTTTCCCGCTCCCCGTGTGACCGACGAGCGCGACCGTCTCACCCGGCTTGGCGACGAATGAGATGTTCTTCAAAACATCGACTTCCCCGTCATAACTGAACGTGACATCGTCAAACCGCACTTCTCCTGCCCCGATTGCTGCCTCGCCAGAGAGACTTTTTCCTGGCGCCGGTTCATCGGTGTCGAGCACTTTGAAGACGCGGTCTGCCGAGACGACCGCTTGTTGGAACTCACTCAGCCGTTGCATGATATCGAGCACGGGGCGGAAAATGCGCTCGATGTAACTGATGAACGCATAGACGACCCCGACTTGAACTTGTTCCGTCATCGACAGGAAGCCATAGTAGCCGAGCAAACCGATGATCGAGAACGCAAGCAACAGCTCGATGATCGGGCGGAGCAACATACTATCGAGCTTCAAGTTTTTGAAGCGTGCTTCTTGATGCGCCTCGTTCGTCGCTTCGAATTGACGGACGAGACGCTCTTCTTGACGGAATTGTTGAACGATACCCATACCGTTGATCGACTCGCTCAACTGCGCGTTCAGTTGCGATAACAAATCACGGACTTGGGCAAAGTATTTAGTCGAGTACCGGCGATACGCCCAAATGATGAGCCAAAACAACGGGAGGAGGACGAGCCCGATCGTGGCAAGCGTCGGCTCTAAAATGTACAGGAAGATGTACGTCCCGAGCAATTGAACGCCCGACTGGACGAACGTGCTCATCACGCCGACGTACAACTCTTTCACCGCTTCCGTGTCGTTCGTGATCCGGGAGACGAGCACACCCGCCGGCGTCCGGTCGAAATAGGCGAGACGCAGCCCCATCACATGGCGGAAGATGTCCATTCGAATATTTTGGACGATTTTAAGGGCGATCTTCTGAAACGCAATCGATTGTAAATAGTCGAAGATGACGGCTGAGATGTGTAACACCATATAGACGACGAGCAGCGTGACGACCCAATTCGTCGGATAGACGCCCGGTGTCACGAACTCATCGATGAACACTTTGATTAAAAACGGTCCGGCAAGCTTCGCTCCCGTCGCAAGAAGCAAAAAGACGAAGGCGAGGCTGAGCGGCCGGCCGTATCGTTTCGTATAGGCCAATAACCGCTTGATGACCGCCCATTCTTGAATATCATGCTTCATGGTGGCCCCCTCCTTCCACGATCGCCTCAAGTTGTTGGCGGTCGTACGTTTCTTTGTACCAGCCCGGTTCTCGGATGAGATCGTTGTGTCGGCCTCGCTGAATGACTTGGCCATCAGCGAGTACGAGAATCTCATCGGCATGCTCCACTGCCGACAGACGGTGGGCGACGATCAATCGAGATTGCTCCGGATTGCCGACACGGAAATGTTCGATGATGGCTTCTTCCGTCTTCGCATCGACGGCGGACAACGCGTCATCAAGGATTAATAGATCGGCCTCGATCATAAGCGCCCGGGCAATCGAGATACGTTGCTTCTGTCCCCCCGAGAGCGTTACGCCGCGTTCCCCGACGAGCGTGGCATACCCTTCCGGCAACCGTAAGATGTCGTCATGCACTTCGGCGATTTTGGCAGCCTCCATGATCTCATCCATTTTTGCTTCCGGTTTTCCGAAGGCGATATTGCTCGCAATCGAATCCGAGAACAGGAAGTGGTCTTGCGGGACGAGGGCGACTTTATCTAGTAGAAGTGATTTTTTGACTTGACGAACATTGACGCCGCCGATTTTGATTTTACCGTCGGTCACGTCATATTCACGGGTCAACAATCGAACGATCGTCGTCTTACCAGAACCGGTCCGACCGACAATCCCGAGTGTCTTGCCACGCTCGATCCGGAACGTGACATCACGCAGCACGGTCGTATCGTCATAACGGAACGAACCGATATCCGCCTCGAGCTCGGAATGATCCAGTTTCGTCGAAGCCATCGGATCGTCTTGGATCTCCGGCTTGATGGCGAGCATGCGCTCGATCCGGTCGTACGAAGCCCGACCACGTTCGACGATATTGAACAACCAACCGAAGGCGAGCATCGGCCAAGTGAGCAGACTAAGATAAGCGGTAAAACTGACGATTTGACCGATCGTGAGCTCGCCTTGTTCAATCAAGTAGGCCCCGTAGCCGATCGACAATATGTAAGATAATCCGACGATCCCGAAGATTGTCGGGTCGTACAAGGCGTCAATTTTAGCGACACGGACGTTTTTTGCCATGACTTCATCTGACAACTTCTCGAACGATTCGACGTCGTGGTCGACTTCCCCGGTCGATTTCAAGACGCGAACCCCACTCACACTCTCCTGAACCTTGTCATTCAATTCGGAAAATGCCGCTTGGGCGACACCGAACCGGCTATGGAGCATCTTTCCATATCGTGTCGTCAAAATGACCATGATCGGCAGCGGCAGTAAAGCGACGACCGTCAGCTTCCAGCTGATCGTCGTCACCATCGTGATGATGACGAACGTACCCATCGTCACACTGTCGACGAGCGTCAAAATACCCGCCCCCGCCGTCGTCGAGACAGCCTGGACATCGTTCGTCGCGTGCGCCATCAAATCGCCGACACGCGACTTTTTATAAAACCGTTGATCCAAATCCGTGAAGTGACGATACAGTTGGCTCCGGAGCAGGCGTCCGAGCCGGATCGAGGCCCCGAAAATGAAATAGCGCCAAAAAAAGCGCGCCACATAGTTTCCGATCCCGACAGCCGCAAGGCCTCCTAACAGCATCCACAGCAAGTCCGCTTCGAGCGAACCTTGGTTCATCCCATCGATGACTCGACCGATGATGCGCGGCGGTATGAGCTCGAGTGCGGCGACAAACATGAGCAAGACGATACCGACTGCATACGTCCGCCATTCGAGCCTGAAGAACCAAGCTAATTGTTTAAATACACGAATCTGAAACGCCCCCTATATCTTGAAATAAGACTATTCATTTATGGTAGCGAAAGTTTGTTCGATTGTCGAACAAAAGATGAATAAAAAAGCACTTCGCGGGTGCGAAGTGCTTCGGTGACTCATTATGATTTTTTTTCGTTCTTCGCTTGAACGTTCATGGCACGCATCACTTGGTTGACTTTTTTCTGTGACGGCTTTTGACCCATCTGCATCATTAACGTACGAATCATGTCTTCGTTGATTGGTGGGTTCTGTTCAAGGTAGTTCATCATGTATTTACGAGCGATGAAGAACCCGATCGCGATACCCCCGATAAGTGCTGCCACGACAAGAAGAATCCAAATAAATGTACTCAAGGTTTTACCTCCTCTACCATATGAAACATCGTTTTTTACTATACACTATATTGCGCTAATTCGCTAGTCGTCAGAAAAAAAAGTGATGACCTAGACATCGTCTAGGCCATCACACGTTTTTAATGATAATTATAGTGATTTGACAGCGTCGACGACGTTCTCGACCGACATGCCGTATTCTTTCATGAGGAGGTCTCCAGGAGCCGAGGCACCGAACTTGTCGATTCCAAGCACTTTACCGCCGAATCCGACGTATTTGTACCATCCGAGCGTCGAACCTGCTTCAAGCGAGACGCGTTTCGTGATCGACGAAGGAAGAACTGATTCCTTGTACTCTGCCGATTGGGCTTCGAACAGTTCCCATGACGGCATTGAGACGACAGCAGCGTTCACGCCTTCAGCAGCGAGTTGCTCGCGTGCTTCGACGAGGACATGGACTTCTGAGCCTGTACCGAGAAGAAGGACGTCCGCTTCGCTAGACTTACCTGCGACGACGTAGGCACCTTTCGCCGCGTCTTCGACAGATGTTCCTACGAGTTCTGGCAACGCTTGACGTGTCAAGACGAGAAGTGACGGAGCTGACGTCGTCGTGATCGCTTGTTTCCAAGCGGCGATCGTCTCTTTACCGTCTGCCGGACGGAGAACTGACAAGTTCGGCATCGCCCGGAAGCTCATCAAGTGCTCGACCGGTTCGTGCGTCGGACCGTCTTCACCGACTGCGATCGAGTCATGCGTCAAAACGAATGTCGACGGAATTCCCATGAGTGCAGCGAGACGGACCGCTGGACGGAGGTAATCCGAGAAGACGAAGAACGTTGCGCCGTAAGGAAGTACGCCACCGTGAAGTGCCATCCCGTTGACAGCTGCCGCCATTGCGAATTCACGGACACCGAACCAGATGTTACGGCCAGCCGGATCTTCGTCGAAGTCAGCCGCTCCTTTAATCATCGTGTTGTTCGAGCCGGCGAGGTCAGCCGATCCACCGAACAATGTCGGTACCGCTTTCGCAATCGCGTTCAAGACTTCTCCGCTCGTTTGGCGCGTCGCTTTTTTCGAACCGACTTCAAACGTTGGCAACTCGCTATCCCAACCTTCAGGAAGTTCGTTGTTCATCGCACGTTCGAACTGAGCACCGAGTTCAGGATGAGCCGATTTGTAGGCTGCGACGAGCTCGTTCCAATCCGACTCAGCTTTAGCGCCAGGCTCAACGACTTTATCGTTGAACAAGTCGTACACTTCGTTCGGGACGTAGAAGTTCTCGCCTTCCCATTTATAGAACTGTTTCGTGAGCTCGATTTCTGCTTCTCCAAGTGGAGCGCCGTGTGATGCCGATTTACCTGATTTATTCGGTGAACCGAAACCAATGACCGTCTTCACTTCAATCATCGTCGGTTTAGACGTCTCAGCTTTCGCCTCGTCGATCGCTTTGGCGATCGTATCGATGTCCGTTCCATCCTCGACGCGAATGACTTGCCATCCGTAAGCGTTGAATCGATCTTCTACGCTTTCCGAGAACGACTTATGGAGATCCCCGTCAAGCGAGATGTCGTTTGAATCATACAAGACGACGAGTTTACCGAGTTTCAAGTGACCGGCGAGTGAGGCAGCCTCAGCCGACACACCTTCCATCAAGTCACCGTCTCCACAAATTCCGAACGTATAGTGGTCAACCACGTTGAACTCGTCGCGGTTGTATGTTGCTTCCAAATGCTTCTCAGCCATTGCCATACCTACAGCCATCGCAATCCCTTGACCGAGTGGTCCCGTCGTCGCGTCTACACCAGCCGTGTGACGATACTCAGGGTGTCCTGGCGTCTTCGAGTCTTTTTGACGGAACGACTTGAGGTCGTCGAGTGAAAGGTCGTAACCAGACAAGTGAAGCAGCGAGTACAACAGCATCGAACCGTGTCCCGCTGAAAGGACGAACCGATCGCGGTTGAACCAGTTCGGGTTTTTCGGGTTGTGACGCATTTTGTCTGTCCAAAGCGTGAACGCCATCGGGGCCGCACCCATCGGCATACCTGGGTGACCTGAGTTCGCTTGTTGGACAGCATCAATCGAGAGCGTCCGAATCGAGTTAATCGCTAATAATTCTTTAGTAGTTGTTTCCACTAATTTCATCCTCTCTGTTGTTAAGAAAGTTTCTACCCGTCATATTTTAGCACACTCAATCGTGTGTCACAACTAATTAAATAGTATGTCACATTGATTGGAATCGTTTACTTCCATACGTCTGTTTTCGAGGGAATGGTCGAACCTTATCGAGCTTCGTGTATAACAAACATGCACATCCTATACGAAATAGGATGTGCATTCGAGTTCATTCAGAACGGTGTCGGTTCTGTTCGTCTTTTAGTTTTTCTGGTGTCACGTCGTTGCCTTCCGGATCGACGACTTTCATGCCCATCATCTGGGATTTGAACGATTGACGGAACGCTTTTAAATATTGTTGACGCAACGCTTGTTGCTCGTCCATCTCTTGTTGTGACAAGCCGTCTGTCTTTGCCTTGTTGGCGAGGAAGTTAATCCGCTCCAATTGTTCGGGTGCTAACATGAGGTTCGCCCCCTCTCTACTGAATTTGTAGTTCTACTGTACAAAATCAGGGCGCAGGAATCAAGTTTCTGGCACTGCCACATGTTCCAAATAGCGACGGTTCACAGTCGCTTTCGAGACTTCGTAGCCGAATCCGCGGAGCGTGGCCGCGATCTCAGCGAAGGTGAGCCCCCGCTCCCGAAGTTGGACGATCTCCTCGATCGGCACTTCGATCCGGCTCCTCCCACCTTGGTCATGGTGCTGAATGTTGCGTTGCGGGTTGAAGCCGTTCGCGACCGCCCGGCGCATACCGCGCGATATCTTGGCGTTATGAATCTTCCGTTGATACTCCTCGACGACGCTGACAATCTCAAGCACCATCTTCTCGGCGTCAGAGACGACGTATTCGTCGGACGACTGCATCGTCAACAGCCGGACGTTATGCTTCATGAGCGTATGCAAGATGGCGATTTTTGCATTCCCTCGGCCGAGGCGACTGTCATCGCTCACGAGCACGGCATCGAGCTTTGACGCCGACACATGCTCTAACAGATCGAGCAGACCCGTCCGATTGACCTCGAAACCGCTCTCTTGTTCGGTGATCACATCGATCACTTCCGCATCGAGACGTTTGGCCATCTGTAACAATTCCGCTTCTTGCCTCGTGAGCGAGGTTTCCTGAGTTGACTTGTTCGTCGATACGCGACAATAAATGACGACTCGCATCTCGTCACTCCCTTTCTTTCCAGTCATCCTTTTACGATACACAGGATGAGCGGGTGTTCGCAATCCAAATCGATCATTCAGCGGCGAACCACGTCGTTTTCCGTTCTTCTTTTTCCGCACGTTCCGCTAACAGCTGGGCTTCGAGCGTTTCCGCTTCGTTGAACGCAACTTCTTGTTCGATACTTCTTTCGACCGTCATCACTGTCGGCTCGACAACTTCGCCTTGGCGAAACTCGCCGACTAAGTAAAAGGCGAACATCCCGAGCACTACCATTCCGACCAATATGAATCCGTTGATTGTATCTTTCATTTGAACCGCCTCCAAATATGAGAATATGCGTTCTTAGGAACGTCTGTTCGTTTATCTGTTCTCATCATAAAACAAGAACTTCTGTTCGGTCAAGAAAAAACGAACGAATGTTTGTACGCTCATATGTTCTTGTGTTAAAATAAATCCATAAAGAATAGGATGCGTTCGCAGGTTATTCGACATAAACGAGGTGAAATCCATTGAAAAAAATGTCAGCAAGACAGCAACAGATTCTTGATTTTATAAAAGCTGAAGTTCGGACGAAAGGTTATCCGCCGTCAGTCCGAGAAATTGGTGAAGCCGTCGGTCTCGCATCGAGCTCGACCGTGCACGGTCACTTGGACCGTCTTGAAAAACGTGGATTGATTCGGCGCGATAAGACAAAACCGCGTGCGCTCGAAGTGTTGAGCGAGGACGCCCCGTCAATCGAGGAGCGTGAGACGGTCATGTACGTCCCGGTCATCGGGAAAGTTACGGCCGGAACACCGATCACGGCGATCGAGAACGTGGAAGAACACTTCCCGCTCCCGGCCCATATCGTCGGTTCGGATAACGTGTATATGCTCTCCGTCTCTGGCGATTCGATGATCAACGCCGGAATCCTCGACGGAGACCGTGTACTCGTGAGACAACAGAACACGGCAGACAATGGAGAGATTGTCGTCGCGATGACGGACGAGGGTGAGGCGACCGTCAAACGGATCTACAAAGAGGCGTCGAAAGTCCGACTCCAGCCGGAGAACGATGAACTTGAGGCGATGTATTTCGATAACGTATCCATTTTAGGGAAGGTCATCGGTGTATACCGGACGATCCATTAATGGCTAGCGGCAAGACACATACGCGTACGAACCTCGTGGCAATCGGTGCTTTAGCGATTGCCACGCCTTTTATTGATGTCGATATCCCGACTACCCTTTTCCTCGGTGCGCTTATCGGGACGTTCTGGCTCTCCCCGGACCTCGATTTAAAATCGGATGCATACTATCGGTGGGGACCGCTGCGTGGCTTTTGGCTCCCTTACGTGAAGCTGATGCCGCACCGGTCTCCGCTGTCGCACTTGCCGGTGTTGAGCGATCTCATTCGTGTCATCTACCTTGGCTTCCCGCTCGCGCTCATCCTTACGTTCACTCCGTATGAAGCGGTTGTGAAGACGTGGCTCGACTTGAACGGCATCCCGTTCTTCCTCGGTCTCGTGTTCGCGACGACACTCCATACGGCGCTCGACTACGCGTCCACGTTTTTCAAGCGTGCGTTCTAATCCCAAAACAAGCGACCACTCAATTTCGAGTGGTCGCTTGTTTTGACTAAAAAAACGCCCGATCCAAGAAACTGGATCGAGCGTTTTTTCAAGTTCATTCGACTTAGTAGAGCGTCATGTACTGATCGCGTTCCCACTCTGTTACTTGCGTGCGGAACATGTCCCACTCGATCTCTTTCAACTCGAGGAAGTGTTCGCCGATGTGGTCACCGAGCGAATCCATGACGATTTTGTCGGCGCGGAGTACTTCGAGCGCGTCGAAGAGTGTCGCCGGAAGATCGTCGATCCCGTTCGCAACACGCTCTGGCTTGTCCATCACGTAGATGTTGCTGTCGATCGGTTTCGGTGCTTTCAAATCTTTCTCGATGCCGTCAAGACCAGAAGCCAAGAGGGCCGAGAGCGCGAGGTACGGGTTCGCCGCCGGGTCGACCGAACGTACTTCGATACGTGTCGAGAGGCCGCGGGCAGCCGGTACACGAACGAGCGGTGAACGGTTACGAGCGCTCCATGCGACGTAGCATGGTGCTTCGTATCCAGGCACGAGACGCTTGTACGAGTTGACCGTTGGGTTACAGATCGCCGTGAACGCACGTGCGTGCTCAAGGATACCAGCTGTGAAGGCGCGTGCCGTATCCGAGAGCTCCATGTCACCGTTCGGGTCGTAGAACACGTTCGTGTCGCCTTTAAAGAGTGACATGTTCGCATGCATCCCTGAACCGTTGACACCGAAGAGTGGTTTCGGCATGAACGTCGCGTGAAGGCCATACTTCGCCGCGATCGTCTTGACGACGAGTTTGAACGTTTGGATGTTGTCGGCAGTCGTTACCGCATCCGCGTATTTGAAGTCGATTTCATGCTGTCCTGGTGCGACTTCGTGGTGTGACGCTTCGATCTCGAAGCCCATGTTTTCGAGCTCGATAACGATTTCTTTACGGCAGTTCTCGCCTGAATCGACCGGTGCCAAGTCGAAGTAACCGCCTTGGTCGTTCAATTCGAGTGTCGGCTGTCCGTTCAAGTCTTTCTTGAAGAGGAAGAATTCTGGCTCTGGTCCGACGTTGAACGCTGTGAAGCCGAGCTTTTGCATGTGCTCGAGGTTGCGTTTCAAAATGCCGCGCGGGTCACCGCTGAACGGTGTGCCGTCCGGATTATAAATATCACAAATTAAGCGAGCGACTTTACCGCTGCCGTCTGTCCATGGGAAGACAACCCACGTGTTAAGGTCTGGATAGAGGTACATGTCTGATTCCTCGATGCGTACGAACCCTTCGATTGAAGAGCCATCGAACATCATCTTGTTATCAAGTGCTTTGTCCAATTGGCTGATTGGCACCTCGACGTTTTTAATCGTACCGAGGATATCCGTGAATTGAAGACGAATAAAGCGTACGTCCTCTTCTTGTGCGATCCGTTTGATGTCTTCTTTTGTGAACGTTTTTCTGGCCATGGTAAAAGTCCCCTCTCACATTGTGTAATGGTTTGTGTACTGGCGTCATCGATAAAAACGTGACAACTCTCCTTGGATGAGCGACGTTTTATTGAAACGACCAGCTTCTTGAAGCTGCGTTTTCAATAATTGATGTAACTCTTTCTCGGAAATCTTTGGCGGTTCGCTTGGCGGGGCCGTAGAAGCAGATTGTTCTGTCTCTTTGGCACCGTCGTTGTCGAGCATATGGCGAATCGCCGCCAAGTTGAAGCCTTGGTCAATGAAATCTTTGATTGCGAGTAAACGTTCGACATCATTAAAGGAATAAAGTCGTCGTTTCGATTCCGTCCGACTAGGCGAAACCAGACCCTGTTCTTCGTAATATCGAATCTGCCTGCCTGTCAGTTGCGTCAGATCTTGGACGATCCCAATCGGAAACAACGGGTTGGAGCGACGAAATTGATCGGCCATCCCTTACCCCTCCTTTTCTGTCTCACAATGTGAGAATAATACATGACAACTTTCCTGTCAATAGATGTTAAGAAAGTTAACATGACATTTCGGTTACAACGTTTGAGTTGAATTTTCACGGTCAAATGTGACGAGCCCTTTCGTCCGCAATTGGCTCAAGGCGAGCATTAACGCGACTTTAACGTGCGCATAGGTCAAGCCGCCTTGGACGTATGCCGTGTACGGTGCCCGGAGCGGTCCGTCCGCTGATAGTTCGATCGACGAACCTTGGATGAACGTCCCGGCTGCCATGATGACGTCATCCTCATATCCTGGCATATAGGCCGGTACCGGCAGTGCGTGGGCGTTGACCGGGGACGCCATCTGAATGCTCTGACAGAACGCGATCATCTTGTCGCGGTCGCGGAACGTGACCGATTGAATCAAATCGGTCCGCCGTGACGTATAATGCGGATCGGTTTCAAAACCGAGCAGGCCGAGCAGGCTCGCCGTCAAATGGGCCCCTTTCAACGCTTGGGCGACCGTGTGCGGCGCCATATAAAAGCCTTGATACATCTCCTGCAGCGAATAGAGCGACGGACCGGCCTCGCTGCCGATGCCTGGCGTCGTCATCCGGAACGAGCATCGTTCGATCAATGCTTTCGTCCCGGCGATATAGCCACCCGTCTTCGCCAAGCCACCGCCCGGGTTTTTAATGAGCGAACCGGCCATGAGGTCGGCCCCGACATGTGTCGGCTCAATCGTCTCGACAAATTCGCCGTAGCAGTTGTCGACGAAGACGAACACGTGCGGGTGCGCTGCTTTGATCGCCGCGATCGCCTCGCCGATTTCTGTGACTGGGATGCTGCGTCGATTGGCGTACCCTTTCGAACGTTGGATGCCGACGAGCTTCGTCTCGGGGCGGATCCGTTCGATCGCAGCCGCGACATCGATTTGATCGTCTTTCAACTCGACCGTATCGTAGCCGACACCGAGTTCTTTCAATGAACCGCGGCCGTCGCCACGGATGCCGACGATCTCTTCGAGCGTATCGTACGGTTTACCCGTGATATACAAGAGTTCATCTCCCGGTAACAACACACCGAACAAGGCAATCCCGATCGCGTGTGTCCCCGAGATGATTTGCGGACGACAGAGGGCGAGTTCGGCCCCAAACACGTCCGCATAGATCGACTCGAGCGTGTCGCGCCCGATATCGTCATAGCCGTACCCGGTCGTCGGATTGAAATGAAAATCCGACACTTTATGCTTCTTGAACGATTCGAGGACACGGTATTGGTTGAACTCCGCCGTTTCCTCGATCGCTTCAAAATAAGGTTTCACCCGTTGTTCCGCTTGCTTGACGAACGGGGCCAATTCATCGTAATGCTCAATCTTTTCTTGCCACATCATTCACACCTCAAATGGTTTCAGCGTCGCATATAGACGCGTGTCTTCTCTCATATAACCGACAAGTTCGACCGAGCCGTCGTCAAGGAAGTTCTCCTCGAGCCGGTACATCGAATCTTTGGCCGGATGGTAATGTTCGAACGAGCTGACTGGCAAGACGACGTGCACTTTCGTCAACACGTCCGAAATCTTGTCCTCGATCGCGCCGATGAGCGTCTCGATATCGGCCGAGTCGAGCGCCGAGATGACGAGCGGTCCACCGACGAAGTCAGCCGTCAAGCGATCTTTCTTGTTGTACACTTCGAGCTGCGGCAACTCACTCGCGCCGAGATCAGACAAGACCGAATTGGTCGTATCGATCTGGTTCATGTAGTGCGGGTTTGACGCGTCGATGACATGAAGCACGAGATCGGCCCCGAGCACTTCTTCAAGCGTCGAGCGGAACGCGGCGACGAGTTTCGTTGGCAAGTCGCGGATGAACCCGACCGTGTCGGTGATCAGCACTTTCCCGCCGCGCGGCAGTTCGAGCTCACGCGTGAGCGGGTCGAGCGTCGCGAACAGTTCGTCCTGTTCGTATGTGTCGGCATCGGTCAGACGGTTGAAAATCGTCGACTTGCCGGCGTTCGTGTAACCGACGAGCGCGACTTGGAACACACGGTTCTCTTTCCGGCGCACACGGTAGCGGTCACGGTGCGCGACCGTGCCTTCAAGTTGCTTCTTGATCTCATCGATGCGGCGCTTGATGTGACGACGGTCACTTTCAAGTTTCGTCTCACCCGGTCCACGCGTCCCGATCCCGCCTCCGAGTCGTGACAACTGTGTGCCTTGCCCGATCAGGCGTGGGAGCAAGTAGTTCATCTGGGCGAGCTCGACTTGGAGCTTCCCTTCCTTCGACTGGGCCCGTCCGGCGAAGATGTCCAAGATAAGTTGCGTCCGGTCGATCAATTTCATCTCGTCCGGGTCGTTCAACGAGATCCGAATGTTTTTCGATTGGGCCGGTGACAGCTCAGCGTTGAAGATGACAATATCCGGCTCGAACTGTTCGATGAGTACGGCGAGCTCCTCGACTTTCCCTTTCCCGATAAACGTCCGGCGGTCGACTTGTTGCCGTTTCTGGTCGAGTCTTGCGACGACCTCACCTTTTGCTGTATCGACCAACTCGACGAGTTCACCCATCGATTGTTCATATGTCCAATCGTCGACGGTCGGTAGCTGACACCCGACGATAATCACTTTCTCTCGTTCCATATACATCCCTCATTCCTAATAAGTCTCATCCTCCATCTTACCACGAATCCATGAATGGAGAACGTCCGTTTGTGGTACGATATGAAGAGAAGGAGGGACGTCCCATGACGAAACGCAGAAAAGAGTACTCGCTCCCCGAGTATATCGAAACGTATTTATATCATCTCGGTGCGAGCGGCCGCCAGCCATCGACGCTGAAACGCTATCGCTACGACTTGATCGACGTGCACAAATACTTCAGCGACCATAACGTCGAACTCGTCACCCCCGAGGAATGGCTCGCCGTCCCGCTCGAGTCATGGAAGACGTTCATCAACGATTTTTTGATCGAAGAGAAACAGTACCAACAGGCGACGGTCGCCCGCATCGTCACCGTCATCAACAGCTTGACCCAGTTTTTGAACCCGCTCCGCAAAAAGATGCTCGCCTATTCGCAACCGGCGCACACGCTCACCATCGACCAGATCGCGTTACAGTCCGAGTTCGACAAGCTCGTCCGGACGATCCGGTCGCCGCGGGGATTGAGCGAGAACCAGCTTCAGGCCCATCCGTACCTCGTCAACCGCAACGCGCTCATCGTCACACTGTTCTACAAATACGGTTTGCGCGTCCATCATATCATCCGTCTGAAAATGAACGACCTACACTTGGCGAGCTACGAGTTCGATGTCTATGACCGGCTCGGTAACAAATTCACGCTGAAGCTGACGCCTGAGGACCAATCACTCCTCATGAACTATCTCGCTGACATCCCGACACCGGTGCGCCCGCGCTGGTACTCGGAAGATCCCGTCTTCGTCTCGTTCGACTTTGCCCGGATGACGTTCCGCTGGGTGTACGCCAAGAATCAGCCGAAACAGCTGACGATCGTCATGATCACGAAGATGATGCGCCAGTTGAACGAGCGCAGCGGCGTCACCCGCTCGGTCACCCCGTCGATGCTCCGGAACGCCCATGTCTTGAAGACGTATGCGACCGACATGACCTCTCTCGAGCGGATGAACGTGACGTGCATGCATAAAGAGTCGTCGCTCCGCCGTTATGAGCAGGCGTATGCCGAGTTCGGTGCCGAGCTGTTCGGTGAAAATGTGACGAACTAAAACCCGCCCTTTTCCGAGGACGGGTTTTGCTTTGTCGATCAATGGGCCCATTCATCTTCTAGTAACCCGTAGACGACATGGTCGACGTACCGGTCGTACAGCCATTCGGCGTCTCGAAGCACGCCTTCTTGTTTGAAGCCGAGCCGTTCCGGCAGCGCCCGGCTCTTCACGTTCCCGGTCGCGACACGGATCTCAATCTTATGTAAGCGGAGTTCCTTAAATCCGTACTCGATGATCGTTTCAAGTGCTTGGCTCATGATGCCATGCCCTTGAAAGTCTTGGCCGAGCCAATAGCCGACCGTCCCGCACTTGATGCCACGATCAAGATCGTTGAAGCCGATCGTCCCGGCTAGCTCGCCTTGATACAGAATCGCGAACGATTTTGGATAGCCACCCGTCTCGATCAATCCTTTGATTCGTCCTTCGATGTTCTGCCGCGAATCCTCAACCGTCTCCGTGTAATCGAGCCACCCGAGCCACTCGCGAAGATATGGCTTCGATGCCATCGTCAGTTCGAACAACGCCTCCGCGTCGTCGACGGTGAACATCCGTAGCTGTAATTTTTCATCGATATTATAAGCCAACATGTTACCGTCCCCCCATCCATCTCCCATTTATTGTGTTCACTGATGATTTATTGTAAGCTATCTGTAAATAATTTGAAAGCGGTGAAAATATGTAATCTGGCTTCATCCATCCCATCCAAAATTGAATAGTCCTGGGGGAGATTTGTGATGAAGTCATTTTACACGCTCTTGGTCAGTCAATGGCTGGCCAACATCGGTGACGTGCTCTATATCGTCGCCTTGATCGCCTTATTGTATCAACAGAGCGGTTCCGCCCTCGCAGCGGCTAGTTTCCCGATTGCCGTCACGATCGGCATGACCGTGAGCGGTCTGTTCTTTGCCCGCGTCCTATCTCGGTTCACGCTCGGTCAGACGCTACTCGTCACGCAATTACTGAAAACAATCCTACTTCTTGCGGTGATTCAGACGGAATCGGTCTACGTCCTCGGTCTTGTCGTACTAATCGCTTTCTTAGACGGGTTCGCCCGTCCGGTCCAGGCGTCGTTCATTCCCCGGCTGACGACAAATCGCCAACAAGCAAACAGTCTCGTCCAAGGGTCGAACCAGTTCATCCAGCTGGCGATGTGGCCGCTTGGGACGATTCTTGTCGCTTCGTTTTCAAGCGAGGTGGCTCTAACCGTCGCTTTGATTTTGTTCACGCTGTCAACGCTCGTCACGTTTCAATTCGTCCATTCGCTCGACCACGATGTGACGGAAACAGAGCTTGAATCGGACATTTCCCTAAAGGACAGCCTCGCCTTCGTGCGAACAGCACCTTATGCTCGACTGATCACGGTGTTCGTCACGTTCGAATCGTTCGTCAGCACACTTTGGATTTCAGCGCTCCTACTCGTCTATTTGGAGCGCCATCTCCACATCGATACGAGCTGGTGGGGAACGATGAACGCGAGCTTCTTGGTCAGTATGATCATAGCGAGCGCTTACCTGTACCGTGCAAAGCGCAACAGTTCGCTCGCCATCAGCTCCGTCTTGTCTGTAGGGGCCGCCCTGTTGTTCGGGCTGACGTCTCACATCGTGTTCGCACTCATCGCGCTCGCGATTCAAGGATACGCCACCCAGCTCCTCATCATCCAGACGAACACAGCGCTCCAAGAGACGACACCGGCCGCACAACTCCCGTACGTCTACAGCGTCCAACAGACGACCTACACGTTCGCCTTCAGCATCGGCAGCCTGACGTTCGGTATGCTCGCGGACGGATTGCCGATTGCGGTCGTCTACTTGATTGGCGCAGGTTTGACCATCCCACTCGTCTGGCTCGGCCGACAAATCGACCAGATGGACGACTTGGTCCAATCCGTGTAATAGTAAGGCGCCTTCTCAGTAGGAGATGGCGCCTATTTGTATTTTCGAATGTTCTACATATCGCTTACGACTTCTCGTAGTAATGCTCCCCGCCAAAATAGATGGTCGGGCTGCCGCGACGGATACAATTCAACCCAATCGCCGTCTCGACAGTCGGGTCCGATATAGTGATGATTTCGAGGACCGTATCCAATCCGCAAATCCGATAGTGACAAAATGTAGCAACATCCGATTTGATGCACTCCCACAATTGGAAATGCGTTTCTTGTAGCTGCTCGAGATAGCCTGATCTTGAATAGCGAACGATTTGATGCCCTTCACATTTGTCGTGAGGCGTCATCACCACCCCATCGGCATACGATTCATCGATGATTTCCATATAGATGACGTCTTTGAAGCAAAGCTTCACGTTCACCATCTCGCTTTGCGGATGAATCCCATTCGCCTCGAGCCGCTCACGGAAGGAGGCGTTCCGTTTCCTAGGGTGGTCGAAGAGCTGTAGATTGAACGTCAAAGTTTTGGGTCCGATGTCATAATTGAAAGCAAACACGTGCATCATCCCGTCATACAGAAACAAATCTTCAAATCTCATTTGAAACCACCTCACCAGGATGTTCATACTGAAACACACCGTACCCATACCCTTGCGTCAAATCGCCTCCGATGAACAATGAGACGGTTCCTGTCTCGGTTGGGATTAGGAATCGAACACCTTCCCACTCTTCATAGTGATCCAGAATTGACACAAGTTGATGGATAGCTTGTTCCGATTGTTGAGAGACATCACAGCTCACCTTATACGTTTTCGGCCACACCCATTTTCTACTAGATTCAACTGTATAATTGCTTCCCGTCCGCTTCGCCCATGACTCAATATCTGATAATAATTTATTTTTGTATAAGACGACTTGGAATGAGATAACACCGAATGTGGTTAATAAGTTCGCAATGAATGCCGCAGGGGCCTTCACTTTCGGTAAACCGAACTGTCTCCAATGGCTATCCGGTGACAAACCATAAGCATCCTCCATTTTCAAAGAATATGTATCCGGATCATGAAACGTTTGCCCGTGCGCGATTAAAAAATCGACAATCGATACGTTAGGGTGGTTTTGCTCGAGTATACCCCCTTCTTCCGTATGTAGCTCGCGAGCGTACGGATCATACAAAAAAACTAGTTTTTCATTTGAATAGATGCCGAACGGTAACGTCAAATCGATCCATCGAAGCTGAATCAATTGTGGCTTCGTCACATGTAAGTTCAGCTCTGAAAAGTCTGTCACCCGGTAAGACGCATGCGGCAGACAACCTGACCAAATCGTTTTGAGTTGAAACAAATCAATTTTCTGGAACGTCTTTGCGTGTAGTTGCTGAACATTTATGTTATCGAAGTTCATCGTGCGTTCTCCTTTCGCTCAATGAATTATAAATGATGACGAAAAATATCTTATACTAAGAGAAACTGCTGAAATGGAGTGAGAAACATGCCCAACCTCTCAAACGAAGAAACAATCGACTTGTTAAACACGCTCAAATCGCGCTTTCAAACCCACATGGAGCGGCATCCCGATGTCGTCTGGTCAGACGTGTTGACGAAGCTTGAGACGAATCCGGACCAGCTCCTTACACTCTCTGAAATGGAACGGACCGGCGGCGAACCTGACGTGATTCGACTTCCGAACGGTGACCTCGCCTTTTGCGACTGCTCACCGGAAACTCCGAGCGGACGACGGAGCCTCTGCTACGATGAGCAGGCGTTAGCCGCACGGAAGAAGAACAAACCAGAGGGGAGCGCCGTCGCGTTGGCCGAAGAGATGGGGATTGAACTATTGGATGAGGTCACGTATCGTCATCTGCAAACACTCGGCGCGTTCGACTTGAAGACATCGAGCTGGATTGCCACCCCGGGAGCGATTCGTCAAAAGGGCGGCGCCTTGTTCTGTGACCGCCGCTATGACCACATCTTCGTCTACCACAATGGTGCGGATTCCTATTACGCGGCCCGCGGGTTCCGAGGGATGTTCATTGTTTGAGCAAGGCCAAGTGCCTTGCTCTTTTTATGTGAATAGCCACTTGAAGACGAGCGGAATGTATTTGACGAAAAAGAGACTCACGAAGAAGAGCGACGGTGCTTTCAACAACCAGATGTACCAGGCATTCTCTTTACGCATCATAATCAACACGATGCCATTAATCAAAGCGTTCTGTGTAACATGAGGTTCGTGCATCCATTTACTTACTAACGTCCCCCATCCTGGAAAGGAATCCAGACCAAACGTTGCCGAAAAATCCGGCGACGTATCGTACTTAATTCGGACGTACCATGCCATCGCATAAACCGAAACGAAAACCGAGGCCCAAATCGTCATCCCTAAAAACAAGAAAAAGTCTTTCCATGACTCCACGTCGATAGAGAACACGACGACCAAAATCCCGATCCCAATCACAACGTTAATAATGAACAGCGGTGAAATCGTCAGAATAGAGAATTCTTCCGCTGTCATAAACGACCCTAAAACTAAACTTGAATGTTGGTCCATCAACGCATCCTCATCGCTTTCACGTGCGGTAACAATGCGTCATACAGTTCGACGTATAGTCCCATCCCCAAGCCGATGCCGATAAGTAACAAGATTGCCCCCAAATGTTTTGTCGTCATAAATATAAGGACAACGTGAATCACAATCGTAGCGATGATGCCATCCACGCTCCCTGAACTATCCGTGATCGCTTTTCCCGGTTTAATCAATAGATAAATGCCCGCTGTCGAAAAAAGTACACTCATACAGGCGATTCCGATAACATCAATCCATAATGACATTCTTTGAACTTTTTAATTCTAAATTCGGTATTTGAAATAAAATTAAATTCTAAATTATTCTTTTTCAAATTTTAGAGTCTGCACCCTCGAATGTCTACCAAAATTTTCAAGACGAACCAGTATAACTTGTTCAAATAGGTCATCTCTTACTCCACGGTTGATTAAGTTGACACGATATATTCATAGATTGAAGAGGATAGTATAGACGTTTTTGACACATAAAAAACTGCAGACAAATCGTCTGCAGTCCAATCTTACGCGTGAAGCGTGACGTTCAACTCTTCGGCGACCGCCTTGAAAGCGGCGAGCGCGCGTTCGAGGTCGTCACGGGTATGTTCCGCCGTCACGATCGTCCGGATACGGGCCTTGCCTTTCTCGACCGTCGGGAAGGCGATGCTCTGTGCGAACACGCCGTGGTCTTTCAGCTTGTCCGAGAACGTGTGCGCGAGCGTCTCCTCACCGAGCATGACCGGCGTGATCGGCGTCGTCGCGTGGCCGATGTCGAAGCCGAGGTCACGGAGACCCGATTTGAAGAACTCGGTGTTCGCCCATAGCTTGTCGAACAGTTCCTCTTCTTCTTTCATGACCCGGATCGCCTCACGGTTCGCCGCGACGACCGCTGGCGGGTGTGACGTCGAGAACAAGAACGGACGCCCTTTTTGGATCAAGAAGTCACGGACGTCGTTCGAACAGGCGACGTAGCCGCCGAGGACCCCGATCGCTTTCGACAACGTCCCGACTTGGAGGGCGACGCGGCCGTCGAGACCGAAGTGGTTGACCGTCCCGCGTCCATTCTGACCGAGGACGCCCGACGCGTGCGCGTCGTCGACCATGACCGCAGCATCATACTTCTCGGCGAGCTCGACGATCTCCGGGAGCGGTGCGATGTTGCCGTCCATCGAGAAGACGCCGTCCGTTACGACGAGCCGCGTCCGGTAGTCTTGCGTCTCTTTCAAGGCCGCCTCTAAGTCTTCAAGGTCGGTATGCTTGTAGATGCGACGGGCCGCTTTCGTCAGACGGATTCCGTCGATGATCGAGGCGTGGTTGAGCGCGTCACTGATGACGACGTCTTCCGGTCCGAGCAGCGCTGATAAGACGCCGAGGTTCGTCGCGAATCCCGATTGGAACACGAGTGCCGCTTCCGTATGCTTGAACTCGGCGAGCTCGCGCTCGAACGCTTCATGCATCTCGAACGTTCCGGCGATCGTCCGGACCGATCCCGTCCCGGCCCCGAACGCTTCGACCGCTTCAATCGCGGCTTGTTTTAAGCGTGGGTGGTTGGCGAGTCCGAGGTAGTTGTTCGACGATAATTGGACGAGCGACTTACCGTTGATCATGACTTCGTTCCCTTGCGCCGATTCGAGCGGCACGAGCGAGCGGAACGTGCCCGCTTGCTTCATTTCATTGACTGCTTCTGTAATATGTTCAAATGCCATATCGATTCCCCCTGTTTATGGTAGTAAGACGACTTTCCCGCATTTCCCGGCCCGCATGAGCTCGAAACCTTGCTCGAACTCCTCGAGCTTGAAGACGTGGGTGATGATCGGTTCGACGTTCAATTGGCCGGACGCGAGCATTGTCGACACTTGGCCCCACGTCTCGTACATTTTACGACCGGTTATGCCTTGGACCCGGATTCCTTTGAAGACGACGTCACGCGTCAAATCGAGCGCGACCGGTCGTGCCGGAAGTGATAACACGTTGACGTCACCGCCCGCCGTCACCATCTTGAACGCCTGGTCGATCGCGACCGGATGCCCGCTCATCTCACAGACGACGTCGATCCCGTCCCCGTCCGTCTCAGCCATGATCAGGTCGAGCGGATTTTGGTCCATGCTGTTGATGACGACGTCCGCTCCCATCTGTTCTGCGAGCTTCAACCGGTACGGATTGATGTCAATCGCATACACGCGGCTCGCACCGGCCGCCTTGGCGACGCCGACGGCCATGAGACCGATCGGGCCGCAGCCGACGATGGCGACAGATTGTGCCGTTACGTCACTTGCGAGCACTGTATGGACCGCGTTCCCGAGCGGTTCTTGAATCGACGCTAGCTTCGACGGCATCGTCTCCGGGTTGACCCATAAGTTCTCTTCCGGCATGACGACATACTCGGCGAAACAGCCTTGTGTGTCGACCCCGATGATTTTCGTATTTTTACAGATATGATACTGGCCACGCAAACATTGTTTACACTGATGGCAGACGATGTGCGTCTCAGCCGACACGGTCTGACCGACTTTGATGCGCTTCGCGCCTTCCCCGAGCGCCACGACTTCCCCTGAAAACTCATGCCCGAACACGTAAGGCGGTTTGACCCGGCTCTTTGCCCAGTCGTCCCATTCATAAATATGGACGTCGGTCCCGCAAATCGATGTCGCTTTCACTTTGATCAATACTTCACCGGCACCCGGTGTCGGAATCGGCACCTCGACCAGCTTTGCCCCAAATCCGGCCGTGTGTTTTTGAATCGCTTTCATAACAGGTGTCGTTGCTTCCTTCTCTGTCGTTGACACGAGCTGTTCCATCGAAAACGTCCCCCTCTTGTCTGTTTGTCGAACTTCACGTTCTCTTTCATCTTGTCATAAAATGACGAAACTGAGAAGATAGAACCTCATTTTTCAACAAAAAAGAGAAGCCATCCGCTCCGATGGCTTCTCTTCACAAGAATAGGACCTATGTCCCGACCGCACAAGCTCATCTAGGTTCGATGATGAGCTTGATGGCAGTTCGTTCTTCCCCGTCAATTAGAATATCCGTGAACGCTGGAATACAGATCAAATCAAGACCGCTCGGCGCGACGAAACCGCGGGCGATGGCGACAGCTTTGATGGATTGATTGAGCGCACCGGCGCCGATCGCTTGAATCTCACACGTTCCTTTTTCACGAAGAACGCCAGCTAATGCACCCGCAACGGAGTTGGGATTCGATTTTGCTGAAACTCTGAGTACGTCCATTCTTGTTTCCCCCTCGGGTAGGTTGTTCAATCAAACCAGACGGTCTGATCATCTAGGTGTATGCGTTCGATCTTGGTCGCTCGTTTCGACTGGTCGTCGATCGTGATTAAAACTCCATTAAGTTGTTCCCGTCCCTCGGCAACTTCAAACCGGACCGGGAGTTGTGTCACAAACTTTTTCAACACGACAGACGCGTCCATGCCGAGGACACCGTCGAGCGGACCGGTCATCCCGACATCAGTGATATACGCCGTCCCGTTTTTGAGCACACGCTCATCAGCGGTTTGGACATGGGTGTGCGTCCCGACGACGGCTTGGACACGGCCGTCTAGGTGATACCCCATCGCGATCTTCTCACTCGTCGCCTCGGCGTGCATGTCGACGAAGATGGCATCGACGTCGTCCCGCACCTCATCGACGAGGGCGTCGACTTTGCGGAACGGACAATCGAGCGACGGCAAGAACACCGTCCCCATGACGTTGATGACGGCAAGCTTCTTCCCGTTCTGCTTGAGCACCATCATGCCGACACCGGGCGTGCCGTCCGGATAGTTGGCCGGACGGACGATACGCTCGGCGTCGTCGATCCAATCAAAGATTTCACGGTTGTCCCATGTATGGTTCCCCATCGTCACGCCATGGAATCCAAGTTCGAGAAATTGTTGGTATATTTTTTTTGTGATACCGCGTCCGTTGGCTGCGTTCTCACCGTTGACGAGCATGAACGTCGGACTATATTTGCTTTTCAAGCGCCCGATTTGTGCTGCCAAGATGTCACGACCCGGTTTCCCGACGACGTCACCGATAAATAAAATCTTCATAAATATTTCCTCCTTCAAAACAGAAAAAGCGGAGAATGTCTCCGCTTTTTACTTCGCATAATCGACGGCACGCGTTTCACGAATGACCGTCACTTTAATTTGTCCTGGATAATCCAGTTCATCTTCGATCCGTTTGCAAATATCGCGGGCCATCTTGTTCGCCACGACGTCGTCGACGACGTCTGGGCGGACGATGATGCGGACTTCGCGTCCTGCTTGGATCGCATATGATTTCTCGACACCTTCGAACGACTCACAAATTGACTCGAGGCGTTCTAAGCGGCGAATGTAACTCTCGAGCGTCTCTTGACGAGCGCCCGGCCGTGCCGCAGACAGCGCGTCTGCCGCTGCGACGAGAACAGCGATCGTCGATGTCGCTTCGACGTCTCCATGGTGCGAGGCGATCGAGTTGATGACGACCGGATGTTCTTTATACTTCGTGGCCAGCTCAACGCCAATTTCGACGTGGCTGCCCTCGACTTCATGGTCGATCGCTTTCCCGATATCGTGGAGGAGTCCCGCTCGCTTGGCGAGCGTCACGTCTTCCCCGAGCTCGGCGGCCATCATGCCGGCGAGGTGGGCCACTTCGACCGAATGGGCGAGTACGTTTTGACCGTAACTCGTCCGGTAACGCATGCGCCCGAGTGTTTTGATAAGGTCAGGATGTACCCCGTGGATACCAGCCTCGAACGTCGCTTCCTCACCGTATTCACGGATGCGCTCATCGACTTCGCGGCGTGACTTCTCGACCATCTCTTCGATCCGGGCCGGATGGATCCGTCCGTCTTGCACGAGTTTTTCTAGCGTCATCTTGGCGATCTCACGACGGACCGGGTCAAATCCGGACAAGATGACCGCTTCAGGCGTGTCATCGATGATGAGATCGATCCCAGTGAGCGTCTCGAGCGTGCGGATGTTACGTCCTTCACGACCGATGATGCGCCCTTTCATCTCGTCACTCGGCAAGTTGACGACGGATACCGTCGTCTCAGCGACATGTTCAGCCGCATAACGTTGCATCGTGAGAGACAACAAGTGTTTCGCTTTTTTATCAGCTTCAAGTTTTGCTTTTTGCTCGATGTCTTTTTGAAGGAGAGCAGCATCGTGAAGCGCTTCCTGCTTCGCTTCGTCCATGATGATGGTTCGTGCTTCTTCTTTCGACAAGGCCGCCACGCGTACAAGTTCTTGACGGGCTTCCTCGTATAATTCCTCCACTTTGCTTTCGAGCGTCTCTGCTTCACGTTTCCGTTTCGCAATGCCCGCCTCGCGTTCATCCAAAGCATCTTCTTTCCGTTCGAGCATGTCTGCTTTCCGGTCAAGAAGCTCTTCTTTTTGAACGAAGCGATTCTCTTTCACTTTCTGCTCTTCGCGACGTTCACGTAACTCTTGTTCCGTCTCATTGCGAAGTTGAATCATCTCTTCTTTTACTTCAAGCCGTGCCTCTTTTTGCATCGCTTCCGATTGTTGTTTCGCTTGCTCCACAATCTTGGTCGCTTCCGTCTCAGCACCTTGAATCTTCGCTTCGGCGATCGATTTACGCACAAAAAAACCTGCAACAAAAGCTATCGGCAAAAGGAGGATCAGAATAAGCCAATTTAGCCATTCCATCATGTTCACCTCCCTTTCGCAAGGTTATTTTATTTTTTTAAGATTGAATGACACGGGGGGACCCGCGCATAGCTTTATTGTACTTATTTACTTGTTAGAATGCAATGCAAGGACAGGATAGAACTCCCAATTCCTTAAAAAATATTGTGATATACAAAAACCCCGCTCGGACGCATCCGGCGGGTCGCTTGCTTAATCTTCTTCGATGAGTGAGAGCACTTCATCACTGTCGGCTTCGACCGTGACCGTCTTCTCACCGTTGAGACCGTAGTGATCGCGAATTTGTTGTTCGATCGCTGCGGCGATTTGTGGATTTTCTTTCATGAACTGCTTCGCATTTTCACGACCTTGTCCAACGCGTTCTTCGTTGTACGAATACCAAGCACCGCTTTTTTGAACGATATCAAGATCGGCACCGATATCGATGAGTTCACCTTCACGTGAGATCCCTAGACCGTACATGATGTCGACTTCAGCTGTTTTAAATGGTGGGGCGACCTTGTTCTTGACGACTTTGATCTTCGTCCGGTTACCGACCATTTCTTGGCCTTGCTTCAACGTCTCTGCACGACGGACTTCTAAACGAACCGACGAATAGAATTTCAAGGCACGTCCACCTGGAGTTGTTTCCGGGTTCCCGAACATGACACCGATTTTTTCACGAATCTGGTTGATGAAGATGACGATCGTCTTCGATTTGTTCGTCGCACCCGACAACTTACGGAGCGCTTGGCTCATGAGACGGGCTTGAAGTCCCATATGTGAGTCACCCATCTCACCTTCGATTTCGGCTTTTGGCACGAGTGCCGCTACCGAGTCGACGACGAGGATGTCGACGGCACCAGAACGAACGAGCGCTTCTGCGATTTCGAGCGCTTGCTCCCCTGTGTCCGGCTGTGACAAGAGCAGTTCATCGATGTTGACACCGAGGTTGTGCGCGTACTTCGGATCGAGCGCGTGCTCCGCATCGACGAACGCTGCTTGGCCACCGCGTTTTTGGACTTCAGCGATCGCATGGAGCGCCACTGTCGTCTTACCTGAAGATTCTGGTCCGTACACTTCGATGACACGACCACGTGGATAGCCGCCTGCGCCGAGCGCGATGTCGAGGGCGATCGATCCTGACGGAGTGACGGATACTTGTTGATCTGTATTTTCACCGAGGCGCATGATTGAGCCTTTACCGAATTGTTTCTCAATTTGGCGTAATGCCATTTCTAACGCTTGTTTACGATCACTCATAGATTAATGAGCCTCCTTTGATTTGTATCTTCATTATAAACGAACCCAACCTTTTACACAAGGTTTTTACGAACGTTTATTCGCCTTTTTTCATTCGTTGCCACAATGCCCATAACCCATCCTTGGCCGCGCGCGCCTGGATGACGTTCCGCTGTTGGTGTGGATAGACGCGTTCGATCACTTCCATACCTGACGGCGTCTTCACCCCGATGAACACGGTGCCGACCGGTCGACCCGAATTTGAGACGGGTCCGGCCTCACCGGTGAAGGACAATCCGTAATCCGAATTCGTCTGATCAGCGAGCCCTTGGATCATTTCTAAAGCAACTTGTTTTGAGACGACCGACTGTGACTCAATTGTAGCAAGGGATACCCCTAAAAACCTATTTTTTAGCTTGTCCGAGTATGTGACGACGCCTCCTAGAAAGACTTCTGACGCCCCTGGGACCGCCGTCAGCATCGCTTGGACTTGTCCCCCGGTCAACGATTCGGCGATCGATAGCGTCGCGTGGCGCCGTCTTAGCTCGCGAATCAAATGCGCAGCCAGCGTATCCTCGTCTGAACCGAAATAATAGGCGCCGACACGGGACAGAATGTCTCGTTTGACGCGGTCGATCATCTGCCGGGCCGCGTCCTCGGTCTCCGCTTTCGCGCTGACACGCAGTCGCGCTTCCCCTGATTCCGCGTACGGGGCGACTGTCGGGTTCACCCCGTCCATTAGATCGGATACCGCCTCGTCAAGCGCCGACTCACCGATCTCATAAAAACGTAGTGATTCAGAAACGATCGTCGCACCCGAAAACTTGCTCGGAAACGTCGCTTCGACAATCGCTGTCATCTCGCGTGGCACCCCGGGCAAGAGCAGCCACGTCGTCTCGTCCTCGACCCACATGCCGGGAGCGAGACCGGCCGGATTGTGGAGCACTTCAGCTCCTGATAAAACATCTGCTTGTCTGGCGTCCCCGTCGTTCATGGCTCGTCCCCGCGAGGCGACAAAGCGTCGGATCGTGTCTAAAGACGCTTCGTCCCGAACGAGCGGACGGCCGAGCAAGTCAGCGAGCACTTGTTTCGTGATGTCGTCATTCGTCGGACCAAGTCCCCCGGTGACGATCACGAGTTCGCTCCGCCGCTTCGCTTGCTCGAACGTTTCTCTCAGGCGATCGAAGTTATCCCCGACCACTACATGATACAGCACGGACAGCCCATATTTCGACAACTGCTCTGATAAGTAACGGGCGTTCGTGTTCGAGATTTCCCCTAAGAGTAGTTCAGAACCTACCGCAATGATTTCGGTCCGTTTCATCGAAGTTCCTCCTTTGATTCAAAAAAAAGACGAGTTGCTCCCACAACTCGCCTGTCGTCGATTTACATCGATTTTACAATGATCTTATAGTTTTGTGCGAAATACTCGGCCCCAGAATAAATCGTCAAGACGAGTGCGAGCCACATCGCCCACTCCCCGAACGGGATGCCGATATAGTTGAAAATCGGGTTGCCGAACAATAAGAAGATGATGGCAAAGAGCTGGACCCATGTCTTCGCTTTACCCGACTTACCGGCCGCCACGACAATTCCTTCATCAGCCGCGACGAGACGAAGCCCCGTCACCGCGAACTCACGTGACAAGATGACGACGACGACCCATGCCGCGACGAGGTCCATCTCGACGAGCAAGACGAGCGCCGCCGTGACGAGTAACTTGTCAGCGAGCGGATCCATGAACTTGCCGAAGTTCGTGACCAAGTTGTGCTTACGGGCCAAGTGCCCGTCAAGCCAATCCGTAATCGCTGCGATCGTAAACACGACCGCGGCGATGAATTGATGGAGCGGTACTTCCGCCCCGAGGAAAGCGATGTCTCCCCAGTTAAAATCTACAGCGAGCAAGACGACGAATACGGGGATGAGCAAAACCCGCAACATCGTCAGGCGGTTAGGTAGGTTCATCGAGAACTCCTCCTCTAGAAGACGTCGACTTATTCAGCGTCGACTCTCTTCACAAATATATTTTGTGTGACCGGAGAATCAGCAAGCTCAAGCTCACGGCCGTTGACGACAATCTTCTCGACGCCACCGATCAAACCGATCCGAATCCGAAGCGTATCTGTTTCGGCACCTTCGATGACGATCGGGTTTTGTTTCGATTGGTTCGGATATTCCGGTGCAAGGAACGCTCCTTCAAGCGATGTATCGCGAACGCCGACATAAGTCGCCGGTGATTCTTTGACGTGAATCTCGGTCGTCAGCTTGTCAGCTGTTGCGATCTCATACGTGAGGTCGGCCCCGTTCGTTTCCGTCACCGCGATCGGTCCGGTTTCTTCTGGCGGCTCTTCCTCGGCCGGTGTTTCTTCGACCGGCGCTTCTTCCGTCGGCTCTTCTTCAGGAACGTCTTCATTTTGATTGATCGTCACGCCTGAAGCCGGTGGTTCAGCCGGTGTCGCGTCCTGTCCGCCTCCAAAATCGAGATTTCTAACGACGTAGTAGACCGCTGTCACAAGCAAGAAGGCGACAAGCACGAGCATGATTTTCGGCACCCATCTCGAGACGCGGCTCGACGTCTCGGAAGCTTTTGAATAAGTTTGCTTACGTGATAATTGAGCGGTCGGTTGCGGTTCGATTTTCGGTAAATCTTTTGCATATGTCTCGTAAAGCTCATCGACATCAAGACCGAGCGATTCCGCATACGTTTTGATGAACGCCCGTGCATAAAACGAACCAGGGAGATTTTTATAATCACCTTCCTCGATCGCGATGATATAGCGTTTTTGAATCTTCGTCGTCTGCTGAATTTGGTCAAGCGTCAGACCGCTCGCCTCACGCCTTTGTTTCAAAAAAGTCCCTAGTTCTGTCAAAGGGGTCCACACCTTCCATTCAATTAATTATTCAAACCATTCTGCTTCACGATTCGTTTCTTGCGGAATGATGATGATTTCATCTTGGTTGTTTCGCAGTTCGATAATATAGTCAAAGTCCTCAAACACGCAATCGGTATTGCGGACGTAAAGATCGGGATGCTCGATCACTTTGACGGCAGGCAGACGCATGACTTCCCGGATCAACTGACGATGACGTTCGTCCATCGTCCGCGTCGAAACGGCGCCGTCGATTATGTAGACGTGATCGCCTTCTCGTTCTTCTTCAAACAGTGACGTCCGGACCGTCTGTTTCATGAGCGTCGACGAGAGAAACAGCCAACGCTTGTTTGCGCAGACGCTCGCCGCGACGATCGACTCTGTCTTGCCGACGCGCGGGTTGCCCCGGACACCGATCAACAGATGTCGTTCTTCTTTCATCAGTTCAGCGACAAAATCGACGAGTACTCCCAAATCTCCACGCACGAAGCGAAACGTCTTTTTGTCGTCGTTGTCGTGTTCGATATAGCGGCCGTGACGGATCGCAATCCGGTCCCTCAGTTTCGGGCGGCGGAGTTTGATGACGACGATTGCTTCCATCTTCCGCAAAATATGCTCGAGCCGATGGACGTGATCGGCGGCCGGTGCCTTGAGCAACATCCCACGACGTTGCAGATCGACCCCGTTGATGGTCACGATCGAGATTTGGAGCATCCCCATCAGCGAGGCGATATCGCCGAGGATACCGGGGCGATTTTGGCAAAGTTCATATTCGAGATACCATTCTTCGAACTTATGATCCATCTCGTCCACCCTTTCCGAATGTAGGCTCGCTACCTTGTTCATTCTAAATTATTTTAGAAGAATTGAAAAGAACTCGTTTCAACCGAGGCGACAAAGTTTTCACTGCCAACCGCCATCGACCCGTAACACCGTGCCGGTCACGTAGGACGCGGACGGTGAACAGAGGAAACGGATCGTCTCGGCAACTTCTGTGACATGACCGAGACGGCCGAGCGGAATCTCATCTCTAACGTCTTGTTTCGTCTCTTCTACCGTATCATTCATCGGCGTCTCAATCCACCCCGGCGTGATGGCATTGATGCGAACATTGAACGGGCCGGACTCGCGCGCGAACGCTTTGACGAAGCCGAGCTGTGCCGCTTTGACGGTCGAGTACATCACTTCTCCGGCCGCTCCGACTTCCCCCCAGACGCTCGAGACGATGACGATGTCGAGCGGGCGATCGTAAGCTTTTTGCCCGACGACGTGTTGAACGAGTCGAACCATCGCGCGCACATGAACGCGATAGAGACGATCGAGTTCAGTGATGTCCGCGTCGACGAGCAGCCCGTAGGCGTGGTTACCGGCGACGTGAATAATCCGATCGACCGCGCCGACCGTAGCGAGCCAGGCGTCTAGCTCCTGGTCGTCGCCGAGGTCGCACGTGACGACTTGTCCTGACAAACCCTCTGTCTTCACGAACGCTTCGAGCGCTTCCGTGTTCGCGTACGCATGTAAGATGAGCTCATCATCGCGAAAGGAAAGGGCGACGGCACGACCGATCGCCCCACTCGCCCCGGTGATGAGTGTCGTCATGGTTTTTTGACGACACAGACGGTCCGTTGATCCGGTTTGAACAATCGGTCATACGTGTCGTATAGGTCTTCAAGCGTGACCGCGTCTAGCAGCTCAGGCAAATCGAACATGTTCCCGCCCGTTAGCGCGTAGCGTGAAAATTGGTTGGCGATGAACTCGGGTGAGTTGAGCGCCTTCAAAAACTGCCCTTTCATCATCCGCTTCTTACGGTCGAGTGTCTCATTTCCAATGTCGAGCGGACGCTCGAGCACCTCGGTGATGCGGGCGACGAACGCATCGACATGCGGTGTCTCCATCGACAGCACGGCGAAGGCGAACGATTCTTCCGACGTATAGTCGAACGAGAAGGCATCATCGATCAACCCTTCGGCGTAAAGCTCTGCATAGAGCGGCGCCGTCGTGTCAAACAAGGCGTGCATGAGCAGTTCGACGGCCAGTTCTTGTTTCATCCCGTCTTCCCCGGCGCGTGGCGTGTCCTTGTAGCCGATCATGACTTTCGGGACTGATACGTCCATCTCGATGACACGCGTGGCTAAGCGGACCGTTCTCGGCTCTTGCACGTGTTCGCGTTCAGTGAGTACAGGCGGTTCGAACGTTTTCGCGGCCTGATTCGAACGGATCTGTTCGAGCACGATGTCAGGGTCGATGTTGCCGACGACGAACAGCGTCATGTTACTCGGGTGATAGAACGCTTGATGACACGCATAAAGGTCAGCGGCCGTGATCGCGCTGATCGACTCGATTGTTCCGGCGATATCGATCTTGACCGGATGCGCTTCATACATCGCCTCGATCAAACCGAAATAAAGACGCCATCCTGCGTTGTCTTGATACATTTGAATCTCCTGGCCGATGATGCCTTTCTCTTTCTCGACCGAAGCCTCCGTAAAGTACGGGTCTTGGACGAAATCAATCAACGTCTTTAAGTTCGCCTCGACGTTTGACGTGGCACCGAACAAATAAGCGGTCCGGGTGAATGATGTGAAAGCGTTCGCCGACGCCCCGAGCTGTCCGAACTTCTGGAACACATCGCCATCCTCTTTTTCGAACATTTTATGTTCAAGGAAATGGGCGATGCCGTCGGGTACTTCGATCCAGTCGTCCGTTTTGAAGCGGCGGTCGATCGAACCGTATTTTGTCGTGAATGTGGCGTACGTCTTTTCATATCCAGCTTTCTTCAGCAAGTAGACCGTCAGCCCGTTATCGAGAACGACGTGATGAATCGTCTCACCGACGTTTGGAAAATCTAGTTTCATGCTGTCCCCCCCTTTAAACAATAAATCGCCTTCAGTTTGATTTGACTCGAGAGCGCGGCCACGTCTTCTCGCGTGGTCCGGGCAAGGATGGCCATCTCTTCTTCGAGTGAGAACGGACGGATGTCCGAGCCACTCATCCAGGCGATCAGTTGACGCGGACTGTCACCGAGTTGGCGCCGTTGATGGAACAACATCTCTTTCGTCTGCTCAAGCGTCATGTCATCGAACTCTCCTGCTTGCAGGTCGGCAAGTTGGTCGGCAATGATTTGTTCTGTTTTTACTTGGTTCAAGGCATCGATCCCGGCATAGACGAACAACATCCGGCTAAGCGAACTGTATTGCGACGCCGCATAGTACGCCAAGCTCTCCTTTTCACGGACGTTCATGAACAGTTTCGAGTGTGGGAACCCACCGAACAAGCCGTTGACGACTTGCATCTTGATCGCGTCCTCGCTGCGCGGGTCAACGTTGGCCTCATAGGCGAGGTGAAGTTTACTCTGCTTCACGTCCTGCTGTTCCTCAAGTCGTTGAAACTCTCGGTCGACCGGTTCAGGATACTCTCGGACGAGCGGCGAGCCGAGCGTTTCGAGTGGCAAAAACGCCTCGGTCACTTGGTCGCGCGTGACGTCCCCGACGACGTAGACGTCGATGCGGTCGTGCTTGATCATGGACGTGTACGCCTCATAGAGCGATCGCGGCGTCACCTGGTCAAGTTGTTCGAGTGTCCCGAGCGACGGGATCGCGAGTTCTCCACCGAGCAGTTCTTGCAATCGCTGCTGGGCGAAGCGCATTTTATCATCGTATACCGACTCGATACGTTGACGCTGTAGACGGGATTCTTGTTCGACGATGAGCGGTTGGAACGCGCCGTCGTAAACGTTCGGGCGGAGCAACACTTCTTCTAGTAGCTTGATCGCCTGAGACAGGACCGGTTCCCCGACGAGCCGGTCGTTCACGACTTCTAGTTGGAACTGGATGACATGCTCTTTCCCGACTTTTGACGCACCGGCGAATAGGCTGGCATCATATAATTGTTCGAGCGGTGTATGAAACAGTTCAATCGACGGATACGCCGCCGTCGCTTTTTCCATGACGTACGGCAGTAGCGCCCGGTCGGCAATCGTCTCTGCAGACAACGGCGCCGCGAACGAGACGAGGCACGTCGTCGTTTTAAATTTATCGGTCGGATAGACCGAGTAGTGGAGCTGGTTACGGAATTGTTCGATCCCTTTCATGAATCATCTACTCCTTTTTCGTTTTCGGTTGGAACACGGACGCACCGCGCGCATACTCTTGATCGGGTACGCCCGCCACCACGTTGGCATAACGGGCGGCCGTGAACAAGTAATCGCTTAAGCGGTTATAGTAAGACAATTGACGAACGGCCGCATCGATGTTGACGAGCTCGCGTTCGACGCGGCGACAGACCGTCCGGGCGACGTGCAGACTCGCCGAGGCCACGCTGCCCCCCGGCAGAATGAAGCGGACGAGTTCTGGACACTTCGTCTCTAGTTCATCGATCCACGTCTCGAGCTCGGTGACGATCGCTAAGTCGACTTGCTGCGGCGGATCTTGTTTGTACATCAGTTCTGAACCGAGGTCGAACAGATCGTGCTGGATTTTCGTCAGTTGATCCCGTAACGTCGCGTCCGTCTGGTGCGCGAGCGCGAGACCGATGTGACTGTTCAATTCATCTAACAACCCCATCGCCTCGATTTGCGGGTGTACTTTCAAGACGCGTCCGCCGATCAATGACGTTTCACCCTTGTCGCCTCCACGTGTATATCGCTTCATGTCATTTCCTCCTCTATGCCACAAATGGTGACCCATAGGAGTCACCATTGTCGTTATGATTGCGGTTGGTCGTAAGGGAGCCGAATCGTGAACGTCGTCCCTTCACCGTACACGCTCGTGACGTCGACCGTGCCATGATGGGCGTCGATGACGTTCTTGACGATGGCGAGTCCGATGCCTGTTCCGGTCTTCCCGCCGCTCGTCCGGGCCTTGTCCGCTTTATAGAACCGCTCGAACACAAACGGCAAGTCCTCTTTCGGGATTCCGCTGCCGGTATCGGTCAAACAGATCAAGAAGCCGTCCGCTTCTTCGGTCGCCTCGAGCCGAATCGCTCCGCTCTCGGTGTGGGCGATGGCGTTGCCGATCAAGTTCGTGAACACTTGTTCTAACCGGTCCCCATCCGCTTCAATCATCCGCTTCGGAGCCACGGTCGACAACGTGATCCCTTTCTCGTTCGCCATCTGGTTAAACTTGCGCATCACCCGAGGTAAGAATTCGCCGAAATCGAACGCCGCGAACTGCATCGTCTCTTTCCCTGATTCGATTCTCGCCAAATCGAGTAAATCGTTGACGAGCCGGGCAAGCCGTAACGACTCGTCGTAAATGATCGAAGCGAATTCTTTCGTCGCCTCGTCACTCTCGGTCATGCCGTCGATGATCGCCTCGGAATAGCCTTGGAGCGTCACGAGCGGTGTTCGCAGCTCGTGGCTGATGTTGGCGACGAAGTCGGTCCGCATCTTGTCGAGGCGGTGACTTTCGGTCGTATCACGGATGACGACGACCGCTCCCTCGAAATCTTCCTCCCCGAGGAGCGGTGTGACCGTCAACGTGTAGTAGTGATCGTCTTGCTTCACTTCAATCGTCTTCTCAGGCGCACCGCCGACGACGTCTTCGTAGAGCGCGAGCACGACTTCGTGCGGTTGATCGTCGTGCAATAACGGCTGTGCCTGCGGGTTCGTCACGATCACGTTCGCATGGCGATCGAGCGTGATGACACCGTCTGCCATCGAACGTAGAATCGAAGCGAGCTGCAGCCGTTCGCGGTCGAGCGCGTTCACGTATGTCGACAGCTGGCTGCTCATCGCATTGAATGAGCCGGCAAGTTCACCGATTTCGTCATTCGTCTTCTGGACGAGCCGCAGATCGAACTGTCCTTCACCCGTCTTATTGACGGCATCCCTCATCTCACGCAGCGGGGCCGTGATCCGGGTCGATAAGAAGAAAGCGAACACGGTCGTGACGATGATCGCCGAGGCGACCGTCCAAAAGATGATTGTCCGCGCCCCTTCATTCGCGCTTGAGATCGCATTGAGCGGCTCAATCAAATAGAGTGTATACTCGCCCGTCTCAAGAGAGAATGTCGTCCGATATGCCAAGGCAGCCTGGTCATCGAACGACGAGAAGTTCCCGATCGCCGTCTCCCCTACAGCTTGATAAGGACCCCATGACTGACGTCCGAGTTCGGTCATCAAGCCATCGACTTCCGTGCCGAAGTTCGAACGGACCGACCCGTTCTCTAAAATATAGTTCGCTCCGTACACTTCGATGATTTGGTCGACCGTCCGTGACGAATCGCCTTCCTCTAGCAAGACTGACTGGACTTGCCCACCGAGTTTCGCTAAATGCCCACGTTCCTGATCAATATGGAACGAGTTGAAGAACTCGAGCATTAGGACGGATACGATGAACAAAATCAGGCTGACCAACACGAGGATCGTCAGCCACAGCTTCGTGACAATACTATTGCGGCGGATCATCACTCACTGACGACTTCAAACTTGTATCCGACACCCCATACCGTCGTGATCATTTGGGCCGCGGATGGAGAGACACGGTTCAATTTCTCACGAAGCCGTTTCACGTGCGTGTCGACCGTTCGAAGGTCTCCGAAAAATTCATAGTTCCATACTTCTTTTAACAGTTGCTCCCGCGAGAACACTTTATCGACTTGTTTGGCCAGGAAGAATAATAGCTCATACTCTTTCGGCGTGAGGGCGATTTCTTCTCCGTCGACCGTGACGCGGTGTGCGTCATTGTCGATCGTCAAATGCGGGAACACGATCAAGTCTTTCGACTTTTCGGCCGTTTGCAAAAACTTTGTCGAACCTGAGCGACGGAGTAGCGCTTTGACGCGTAAGACGACTTCACGAGGACTGAACGGTTTGACGATGTAGTCGTCCGCGCCGACCTCGAACCCTTGAACCCGGTCGATCTCCTCACCTTTCGCCGTCAGCATGATGACAGGTGTCGCTTTCGTTTTACGGAGTTCGGTACACACCTCGACCCCGTCCATCTTCGGCATCATCAAGTCGAGCAAGATGACGTCAAAGTCGCCTTCAAGTGCGAGTTGAAGCGCTTCTTCACCATTCGTCGCTTCTTCGATCACGTATTGCTCCCGTTCTAGATACATTTTTAACAGTCGGCGAATTCTTTCTTCGTCGTCGACTACTAGAATTTTTGTTTTATCAGCCATCAACTAAACCTCCCAGAGAACCATTACAAGATGTAGCGAATGTTGCACAATTGTGAACATTTCGCTCTCTTTCATAACTATACCACTCTATTATTTCGCTTAACAACGGTGAGTTGTATGCCCTTACGAAAAAGAAGCCACCGAAGTGACTTCTTTTTCATCAAGCGTATGAATGTAATCCGGCGATGACGAGGTTGACGAACACTAAGTTGAACATGATGACGGCGAATCCGCCGACACAGAGCCATGCTGCTTTCGTCCCCGTCCAGCCCCGCTGGATGCGCATATGCAAGTAATAAATATAGATGAGCATCGTGATGAGCGCCCATACTTCTTTCGGGTCCCAGCCCCAGAAACGGTTCCAGGCAATCTGCGCCCAAATCATGGCGAAGATGAGCCCCCCAAGGATGAAGACCGGCAACCCGATCGCGATCGAACGGTAGCTGATCTCGTCCGCGAGGTCAAGATCGACTTTCTTCGCGAGCGGTTGCAACGCTTCCGCAATACGTTTGCGTAAGACGACGAACCGGAGCACGAGGTAAATGACGGCGCCAGCGATAACCGACCAGAGCAACGTGTTCAACTTCAACGTATTGATGAACGTCGGCAATTCGAGCGATAGTCCACTCGCACCTGATAACAGTTGTGCGCCTTCCGGTACGAACAAGATCGGCATGAAGTATTCGTACGACTCTTGCGTACCGCGGTCATTCGTAAATTCGACGACTCCGCCGGCACCGATTGCTTTAAACAGCATCGATACGAGGATGAAGCCGAGCGTGCACATGAGGACGAACATCGTCACTTCTAGCCATGTGCGCGATTTCGATTGTTCGCGCATCGACGTCTCGTTCAGCAAGAAGATCAAGCCCGAGGCGAAACTGATGGCGAGAATCCCTTGACCGAGCGCGGCCGTCGTGACGTGAATTTTCAACCAGACACTGTTCAGTGCCGGAATGAGCGGTGCCACTTCGCTTGAGAACATCGATGCGAACGCGATGACAAGAAGCGCCACCGGCATGGCGAACAAGCCGAGCACATCGTTTTTATAGATCCCGTAGACGACGAGAAAACCGAGCACCATCATCATTCCGAAGAATGTCGTATACTCGTAAAGGTTAGAGACCGGCGCGTAGCCGACCCCGATCCAACGCATGATAAAATATCCCATTTGGGCGACAAAGCCGATGACGGCTAGCGTGAACGCATACTTACCGTAAGCGATCCGGTTGACGTTTCGGTCTTTGCGCATGCCGCTGACCGCGATTGTGAACAACACGGTCGCCACGGCGTAAAGAATGAACGCGATCAAGAGCAGGCGGCTGCTCCACTGAATCCACTCCATTATGATTCCCCTCTTTCTTTAGTTGAGTCGATGTCTGCCTTTTTTTCGAACCGAGCCTGGTCTTCCCAAATCGGCAGCCCATTTTTTTCTAGGAGCGGTGTGATCTCGCGGTGAAGCGACGACGGGTTCTTGTTCGTGAATCCAGCCACGAGCACGTCCGTCTCGTTATGACGTCGGATCCAGACCCGGCGGTGCGGCCAATACATCCCCATGACGATCCCGATCATGAAGATCGTCCCACCGACAATTAAAATCGGATACGTCGAGTCGCTCTTGACCCGAAGTCCGCTCGTACTCGCCATTTCCGTTCCTGCGAACTGGATCGCGTAACGATTGTCTTCATCGGCAACGTTCAATCGAATCCCGATCAAGTTCGATTCGGTCGTCCCATCCGGGTTCTCGACCGCTAAGAAGAAAGCAGGGTTCAACGCCCGTGGTGATTTCGTATCCGGCTGTCCGTTTCGAACTTCAAAGTCCGGATACAAGTCGTTGAGCGTCACCGTGACCTCGCCGAGATCGTATGTCGTCTCAGGGTCCGTCAAGTCAACCGTGAACGGTCCGTATATGTCACCTGTCTGTTTGTCACCGACGTTAAACGACATCGACAAAAACTCCGGTCGGCTTGAATACTGTTCCTGATACACTTCGTACTTATCAAATTTGAACGGATGGTTCACTTTCGTCGAACCGGTTTCGACTTCCTCGAGTTGCGGCGATCCGTCCTCGTTCGTTCCGGTCTTCTTGAACAGTGTCAGTTCCGTCTCATAGTTTTTCGGGACAGCACCGGCTTTTTCAATCGCTTCGGCGAACTTGGCGTCCTCCGCATTATTTTCTGGATCATACATCTCGAGGATGAACTGATCGTTACGAATGTAATACGTGTCATCGGTCGCCTCGAGCGCGACCGTGTCCCCTTCTCTCACCCATTCGAGCGTATCGGTGTGAAATGCCGGGAAGACGCGGAGCATCGCCCCCATAAAGAAGATGACAAGCCCGATGTGGTTGATGTATGGACCCCAACGACCAAACCGATACTTCTCGGCGAGTAGCGCATCGCCGTCGCGTTTTACATGATAACGCTTAGACTTTAATGCCTCACCGAGCGCGTCGATCTGTTCGTCCGTCCCTTTACCTTCACCGATCAGGCGTTGCCCGCGCATGAAGCGGTCGGTGCGTCGGACCGGTTGATATTTCAACGCTTTATACAACGGAAAGAATCGATCGATCGAGACGACGATCAGTGACAACGTCAGCATCACGATCAACGTGATGTACCACCACGACGTATATAAGTTATGGAATCCTAACGTGTAATAAATCGTTCCTGGCGTGCCATATTCTTCGGTATAGTATTGACTAGCCGGCAATTGTTGCGGAATATACATCTCTTGCGGAAATGTCGTCCCGACCGCAGAGCCGACGATAATGAGTCCAATCAACCAAAGACCGACTTTGACCGATGCAAAGAAACTCCAGACACGGTCAATCCAAGATCTCGGACGACGCTTCGACCGTAAATCGGCGCCGTCGTATTTCATATCTAGCATGTGTGCGCCCCCCGTTCGCTTACAATGACTTCTCGGCTAACTCTAACAGTTTCTCTTTCGTGAGTTCGCCTTCATACTTTTCAATGACTTTTCCGTCGGCATCGATGACGAACGTCACCGGTAAGTTATAAATGCCGTACGCCTTCTCGACTTCGCTACGTGTATCCATCAAGATCGGATAGTCGAGTTCGACGCCGAGATCATTGATAAAGTTGTCGACCCGCAGCGGCGTCTCACCGACGTTCACGGCCCAAAAATCCACGCCCATATTTTGAAGCGTGGCATAGTTGTCTTGTACGACCGGCATCTCTTTCTCGCACGGTTCACAGAACGTACCCCAGAAATTTAACAGCATCCCTTTCCCATCATACGTTTCGCGCTCGACCATCGTCGCACCGTCAAGACTGACGAGTTTAAAGTTCGGCGCGTCGTCTCCGGCCTCGACCCGGCCATCGTTCCCGGCCTGCTCGATCAATTGCATGATGACGACCGCACCGGCAAACAGCACCATCGTCATAATCATGAGGCGCCAAAATGACCGCTTTTTCTTATGGGCCATCGCTTGATTCATCCGATCGCCTTGTTTCGTCTCTTTCGTCATGATTTCACACCATCCTTCAGTTGCTATTGTACTGAAAAAACAACGATAACGCACATTAACAGACTTTTTTCATCTTTTTGTCACAGAATCTCCACAAAAGAAAAAATCATCCTGTGTAAGGACGATTTTTAACTTGTTATTTTTTCTTTTTCTTGCCTCGTGGTTCATTTGGCACGACCGGGTTCGCGAGCTCACGGAGCTTGCTCACTTCCTTGCGTGACAACTCGCGCCAGTCGCCTGTCGTGAGTCCGTCGAGCGTCAAGAAACCGAACTGTTCGCGCTTCAGTTTGATGACTTCCGAACCGACTGCTTCGAGCATGCGTCGAATCTGACGGTTGTGCCCTTCCGAAATGACGATTTCGAGAATCGCCGAGTTCTTCTTATGGTCGACTGTCTTCATTCTGACTTTCGCGCTGCCCGTCTTATAACCGTCATCGAGCTCTAAGCCTGACTCGAGCTGCTTGATAGCGATATACGAAGGGATGTTTTTCACTTTCGCGACGTAACGTTTCGGGATTTTGAACTTCGGATGAGTCATCATGTTCGAGAATTCTCCGTCGTTCGTCAAGATGATGAGTCCCGTCGTATTGTAATCGAGACGACCGACCGGGAAGACACGTGACCCTGGTGGGACGAGATCGGTAACGACTTTGCGTCCTTTATCATCGTCGACCGTCGACACGTAGCCGCTCGGTTTGTAGAGCACGTAGTAGACGTGTTCTTCCTGTTCGATTTTGACGCCGTCGACTTCAATCTCCGACTTCGGTCCGACTTTCGTCCCGAGTTCACGAACGACTTTGCCGTTAATGCGAACCCGTCCGTCTAAAATCATTTCTTCGGCTTTACGCCGTGAGGCGATACCCGCTTGGGCAATCACTTTTTGTAAACGTTCCATTTAATCATTCTCCAATCTATCTTCCGTAATCGAAGTTGGCTGGCCGAAGAACAGATCGCCTTCGTCTGCCAACTCGTCAACAAACGTTAATGGTGGCAACTCCTCGAGTGAATTGAATCCGAAATAGTCAAGGAAATGCTCGGTCGTCCGGTACAGTTTCGCGCGCCCGATCGTCTTCGCCCGGCCGGCTGATTCAATCAGTCCTTTTGACAACAACGTATGAATGACGCGTTCGACTTTGACACCGCGGACTTCCTCGATATCGGCCCGTGTGACCGGCTGCTTGTAGGCGATGATGACGAGCGTCTCCATGGCCGCACGAGACAGCGCCTGTTCGGCCATCGTCCCGACATACCGTTGAATGTACTCGGACACGTCCGGGATCGTCACGAGCTTGTACACGCCGCCCGATTCGATCAATTGAAACGGACGCCCCGAATCCGTGAACGACGCCCCTAGCTTATTCAATTGTTCGCGGGCAGCGGCCTCAGAAATATCGAGCGTATCTGCTAGCGCCCGGACTTCCATGCCCTCTTCTCCGACGACAAACAATAGGCTTTCAATGATCGTTTCATAAGACAACAACGGCTTCATCCCTTTCCTTTGACGCTTCGACAAACGAAATGTGAATATCTCGGTCGACTTGCTTTGTCGTGACGACTCGTAACTTAATCAACTCAAGCAGCGCCATGAACGTGACGACGAGGTCGGACACGTCCGGCCGTTCTTCGAAGAATGCAAAGAACGACGTGTTCCGGTTCGCCGACACATGCTCATGCAAACGGGTCATCTGCTGTTCGAGCGTCCGCTCTTCCCGCTTGATCGTCTTTTTACGCCGTTCTTTCCAACGCTTCCGCTCGACCATCTTTGAATAGGCATGCAACAAATCTGAAAAGTTGAGCGGTCCATCGTAAGGTTGGACCAGTTCAGACATGTACCGTGTCAAATCTTCGCCGGGACGGCTATATAGTTCGAGCCGTTGCTCTTCCTGCTCGCGCATGAAGACGACCGCTTCTTTATAAGCTTTGTATTCAATCAACTGTCGAATCAACCCTTCCCGAGTCGGCTCTTCGCCGAAATCCGGAATCTCATCGTCCTCGATCGGGACCGGTGGCAACAGTTGTTTGCTCTTTAATTGGAGCAACGTCGCCGCCATGACCAAATATTCACTGGCCACATCGAGCTCAAACTTTTGCATCGTCCGGATAAAGGCGACATACTGGTCCGTGACTTCGGAAACAGAGATGTCGGCGATATCGAGCTCCATCTTGCCGATCAAGTGGAGCAACAAGTCGAGCGGGCCTTCGAACGTATCGATTTTGACGTTATACGCTTCCATAGAGACACCTGCCATTTAACATTTTTGCGCTTTAGTATAACATGTTTTGTAGTACAGTGACCACGAAAGGAGAAAATTGATGCTTACCCCTTTTTATCAGTATACATTGCTGTTTGAATGTCATGCCGATTATTTCGAGTGCCACGAGGTGCTCGAAGAGGCGTGGCAGGATGGGAACCGTGAACATCTCGGCTATGCCGTCTTGATCCAGTACGCCGTCGCCCACTACCACTTCCGCCGGGGCAATACGGCCGGGGCCGTCAAGAGCGTCGCTGCATTGAAGCAAAAGCTTCCTTTGGCCAAAAGCTCTCTTGAACCGCTCGGCATCGACATGGAGGCGTTCACACGCGACTTGGAACGTTGGCCGCTCTCGGACACACTCCCGCTAGACGAGGCGACACGCCGACAAATCGACCGGTTGAAACCCACGTTCGAACCGACCTCCCTGACTTTCGACGAGCTCGTCCATAAACATATCCACCGTGACCGGACGCCCGTCGTTGAAGAGCGTCTGCTCGCGCTAGAACAACGACAAAAAGCTAGGCGCTGAGCCTAGCTTTTTATATCGAGACTTGATTCCATTTATCGAGCAAGTCACTCGTCTTCCCGTGACCGACAAGCGTCAAATCGAGCGGTAACAAGTTCCGCGTCTCATCGAGCAGTTCATATGAACGTTTTTCGCCACGGAACGAAGGCGACAAGGCGATATGATGGATGCACATGGTCGTCTCAAGCTGTTCCATCCCGATGATCCCGACGAAGTCTTCTTCGACTTTCCACAAGTAGAGGAACTTCGAAGCATCTTCCTCGTAAGACCGTACGAGTTCGAGAAGGGCGAGCGGAGACTTGTCGCTACATGAAAATGCGAGCAGCCCCATCGCCGTCTTCTCGTGCGATTGTTTATACTTCACCAGCATGGCTGGTCTCACCACCTTTAGTCAGACATGTTTCACGAAGTGAACACGTGAGAGACATGGCTCATTGTGCCATAACGTTTAGGCAGAAATCAATTCTCATCCCAAACTTTGACTTCAGCCATCTTCGTGCCTTGGCGAAGTTTGACTGCGTGCTCAAGACCTGACGTCACTTTACCGAACACAGTATGAACCCCATCAAGGTGCGGTTGTGGCGCATGGACGATGAAGAACTGTGATGAGCCCGTGTTGCGCCCAGCGTGTGCCATCGAAAGCGAGCCGGCTTCATGTTTGTACGGGAACGAAGTCGATGTCTCGCAAGGAATCGTTTTACCTGAACCGCCCATACCTGTTCCGTCCGGGCATCCGCCTTGACTGACGAAGCCTGGGATGACACGGTGGAACGTCAATCCGTCGTAGAAGCCGCGGTTCGCGAGCTCTTCGAAGTTGTCGACCGTGATCGGTGCTGCGTCATGGAATAAATCAAATTCAATCATTTCACCGTTCTCTAATTTCATTGATCCTTTTTTCATATGGAAATACCCCTTTATGTTCATATAGTCAATAATCACTCACATTACCCATCTTATCAAAAAAAGACGTCTGCCTCCACTGTTTTGTGGAAACAGACGTTCTGACTTACTGGATGACCGCGTGGACGAGCGGACGTGCCTCTGGTTGAGTGGCGCCGATCGTGTAAGCATGATCCATGCGTTCAAGTGCCGAAGACATGTCTTCGATGTTTGAACGAAGGACCGCGATGACGTCACCAGCCTCGACTTTGTCGCCGACTTTCTTCTCGAGCGTGATACCGGCCGCGAAGTCGATCAAGTCGTCCTTCGTTGCCCGTCCCGCTCCGAGGAGCATCGCTGCGACACCGACCTCGTCCGCGATGATCGATTCGACGTAACCGGCTGTCTTCGCGACGAACGTCGTCTCAAATTTCGCTTGCGGGAATTTAGTCACATCATCGACGAGTGAGGCGTCCCCACCTTGTGCCGCGACGAACTGACGGAATACTTCAAGCGCGTGACCGTCGGCCATCCGGCGTTCAAGATCGGCGTATGCTTCGTCAAACGTCTTATAAAATTCACCGAGGACGGCCATATGACCGGCAATCGTGAGTGCGATCGTTTTCAAGTCTTTGACGTCTTTCCCAGACAATACTTCAATCGCCTCTTTCACTTCGTTCGCGTTCCCGATCTCAAAGCCGAGCGGTTGGTCCATATCGGTGATGACGGCGATCGTCTTGCGACCGACGTTCTTCCCGATGGCGACCATCTCTTCAGCGAGTGCTTTCGCGTCGTCGAACGACTTCATGAACGCACCAGACCCTGTCTTGACGTCAAGGACGATGCTGTCGGCACCGGCCGCGATCTTCTTCGACATGATCGAGCTCGCGATGAGCGGGATCGACTCGACCGTCGCCGTCACGTCGCGGAGCGCGTAAAGACGTTTGTCGGCCGGCGTCAAGTTGCCCGTCTGCCCGATGATCGACATCTTGATGTCGTTCACTTGCTTCGTGAACTGCGCTTCTGTCAACTCGACGTTGAACCCTGGGAATGATTCGAGCTTGTCGATCGTCCCACCTGTATGACCGAGCCCGCGCCCGCTCATTTTAGCGACCGGGATACCGATCGAGGCGACGAGTGGGGCGACGATCAAACTGATCTTGTCACCGACGCCACCAGTTGAGTGCTTATCGACTTTTTTCCCTTTAATTTTAGAAAGGTCGATGACGTCACCTGACTTGACCATTTCCATCGTCAACGCCGCCGTCTCTTTCTCGGTCATGCCATTGAAATAAATCGCCATCGACAAAGCAGACATTTGATAGTCTGGAATCGTCTCATTCGTGAAGCCTTCCACGACGTAGCGGATCTCCTGTTCGTTTAATTCTCCACCGTTACGTTTTTTCAAAATCAAATCGACCATACGCATAAGTTTCGTCCTCCTAGAATTGTTTTAGTCACATGCTTTTAATCGTGCCACGTACGAGTGAAAGGAAGTCTTGACGGACGCGCTCTGTCGTCTCGATGACTTCTTCGTGGTTGAGCGGTTGGTCAAGGATACCTGCGGCCATGTTCGAGACGCACGAAATTCCGAGGACACGCATGTCTGAGTGACGAGCCACGATGACTTCTGGTACGGTCGACATGCCGACGACGTCGCCGCCGAGCAGACGGGCCATCTTGACTTCGGCCGGTGTCTCGTATGTCGGACCGGTGTTCCCGAAGTAGACGCCTTTTTGAATCTTGAGACCGAGGTCTGACGCGACCCGCTCTGTCAACGCGACGAGTTGTTTGTCGTACGCCTCTGACATATCCGGGAAGCGTGTCCCGAAGTCGCTCGCGTTCTTGCCGATGAGCGGGCTCGTGCCGAAGAAATTGATATGGTCCGTGATGACCATCAAGTCGCCCGGGTTGAACGCCTCGTTGCAAGCACCAGCGGCGTTCGTGACGATGAGCGTCTCGACACCGATCAATTTGAGGACACGGACTGGGAACGTGACTTGTTCCATCGAATATCCTTCATAGAAATGGAACCGTCCTTGCATCGCAACGACACGTTTCCCTTCAAGGTCACCAAAGACGAGCTGTCCGGCATGACCTTCGACTGTCGAGACCGGGAAGTGCGGAATATCTTCGTAAGGAATCGCGACCGGATTCTCAATCTCGTCGGCGAGCACGCCAAGACCCGATCCGAGAATGAGTCCGATTTCTGGCGTTCCGTTCATGCGTTCCTGTAAAAATGCTTTTGTTTCGTTCCAATTTACCATGTGTAGTGCCTCCTCAAATTTCGTTTAAGAAACTGTTTCCGATTGCTGGTGCGTCGACGTCAAAGTTATCCGCCACCGTGGCGCCGATATCTGCGAACGTAGCGCGAACGCCGAGGTCGACCGCAGTCGAACCGTGGTGATGGACGATGAGCGGGACATATTCCCGCGTATGGTCCGTCCCTGGTGCCGTCGGATCGTTACCGTGGTCGGCCGTGATAATCAGCAAGTCGTCTTCACGCAAGCGAGCAAACACTTCAGGAAGACGGGCGTCATACTCTTCGAGCGCGACCGCATATCCTTCCGGATCCCGGCGATGGCCGAACAATGCGTCAAAGTCGACGAGGTTCAAGAAGCAGAGCCCTTCGAACTCCTCATCAAGCGAAGCGACGAGTTTGTCCATCCCGTCCATGTTCGACTTCGTACGGACCGCTTTCGTCACGCCTTCTCCGTCATAGATATCACTGATCTTCCCGAGGGCAATCACGTCTTTGCCAGCTGTTTCGAGCGTGTTCATGACCGTCTTGCCGAACGGTTTGAGCGCATAGTCGTGACGGTTTGACGTCCGGACCCAAGCACCAGGCGTTCCGAGGAACGGCCGGGCGATGATCCGTCCGAGCATGTACGGATCTTCGCGCGTGATGTCGCGCGCGTATTCGCAGATGCGGTACAGTTCTTCGAGCGGGACGACTTCTTCGTGGGCCGCGATTTGAAGCACCGAGTCGGCCGACGTATAGACAATCAACGCACCTGTCGCGACATGCTCTTCACCGAGCTCGTCTAAAATTTCCGTTCCTGATGCCGGCTTGTTGCCGATGATGTCGCGTCCACTGAACTCTTTAAGCCGGTTGATCAAATCGTCCGGGAATTCCTCGAACACACGGAACGGCGTATCGATGTGGAGACCCATGATTTCCCAATGACCAGTCATCGTATCTTTCCCGGCCGAAATTTCTTCCATCCGCCCGAACGCGCTCGGCGCGCTTGACGGTTCGATGCCTTCGATCGGTTTAATGTTCGCCAATCCGAGCTTGCCCATGTTCGGCATGTTCAGGCCGCCATGCTCACGAGCGATGTGACCTAACGTGTCTGAACCGACGTCTCCGAACTGGTCGGCATCTGGAGCTTCCCCGATCCCGACTGAGTCCATGACGACTAAGAATATACGTTTAAATTTCTTCACAAAAGTTCCTCCTTTAAGTGTCTAGGCCCGCGGGTGATGCTTACGGTACACATCGTGGAGCCGCGCCTTGTTGACATGTGTGTAGATTTGAGTGGTGGAGAGATCGGCATGGCCGAGCATTTGCTGGATGGCGCGCAGATCGGCACCATTCTCGAGCAAGTGCGTCGCGAACGAGTGACGCAACACGTGCGGTGTGATCTCTTTCGGGATACCGGCGTCTTTCGCCCGTCGCTTGATGATCTTCCAAAACCCTTGGCGGCTAAGCCGACCGCCACGTCCGTTCAAGAACAACGCCTCGGTCTCCCGACCACCGAGGCCGTTTCGCGCTTGCTGGATGTAACGTTCGACAAAATTTTGGGCGACCGACGACACCGGAATGATCCGGGCGCTCTCGCCTTTGCCTTCACACTGTAAATACCCCAGTTCAAACTGTAAATCATCCAAATCAAGACCGAGAAGTTCGCTGACGCGCATGCCTGTCCCGTAGAGCAGTTCGAGCATGGCACGATCCCGAAGCGCGAGCGGATCGTTCGTCGGGACGCTATCGAGCAAGCGCTCGACTTCGTCTTGCGACCACGTGTCCGGCAGATGTCGTTCCGCTTTCGGCGTCTCTAAGTAAAGTGCCGGATCAGTCGAGGCGCCGCCGCTCATCTTCAGATGGTGATGAAACGTGCGAATCGAACTGACGGCTCGCCGCAGTGACGAGGCGGCCCGACCCGCTTGCGACAGTTCCTCTAAATGCTTGACGATATGTGAGCGCGTGACTTCATTCCACTCGGTCACCCCAAGTTGGGTTAGTGTCGATAAGTACTGGGTCAAATCGCTCGCATAGGCTTGTCTCGTGTTGGTGGACATTCTTTTCTCAACCGTCATATATTGTAAAAACGACTCGACTTGCGAACGCATGACATCCCCCTCCTTCCTCGCTACACCTGAATACGCTTACATCATATCACTTATGTAAACCGTTGTGAAGACGTCTGACCTCATTTTTTTGTAAGTTTTTTTGACAGTTTTTTGTCATCGATTTCACGCCCGTTTTCTCCAGGAAATCGACTGACAATCCCGCTGCATCACTGGTAAGATGAACGTAGTTGAAAAGGAGGGATGACGATGAACATCGAACACGTTGCCGTATGGGTCCACGACCTCGAACGGATGCGCCGCTTTTACGAGACATACTTTGGTGCCAGCGCCAACGACAAATATACGAACCGGCACAAACAGTTCACATCGTATTTTTTAACGTTTCCGGAATCAGCGTGCCGACTCGAGCTGATGTCGCGGTCGGACATCCAAGGCGAAGCGATGCCGACACTCGGCTGGGCGCATGTGGCGTTCGCGCTAGGCAGCGCCGAGGCCGTCGACGAATTAACGGCGCGCTTGCAGGCTGATGGCTATGAACTCGTCGATGGACCGCGTCTGACCGGGGACGGCTATTATGAGAGCGTCGTCCACGATCCAGAACGAAACAAAATTGAACTGACGATTTGATCTGATGATCAACATAAAGGAGGACAAGCCGCTCGGCTTGTCCTCCCTTGTTTCGTCAACCGTTAATGACGGCTTTATGCCCTTCGAGCGTGACGCCTTTCGCTTGGCACACTTTACAGATGCCATGGAACGTCAAACGATGGTCTTTGATTAAAAATTCATACTTGCTCTCGACTTTCTTCTCGACGTCGACGAGCAGGTCTTCCATGATCTCTTCGACTGATCCGCACTCGACACAGACGAGGTGATGGTGCGAATGGTTCGCCCCTTCTGGTCTGAGATCGAACCGGGCGACACCGTCACCGAAGTTGACTTTGTCGACGACGCCGAGCTCGGTCAACAGTTCGAGTGTCCGGTACACGGTCGCGAGACCGATTTCGGGTGCGATACTCTTGACGAGCATGAACACGTTCTCTGCACTTAGATGGTCTGTCTCATTCTCAAGCAAGATACGGACCGTTGATTCTCGTTGCGGTGTCAATTTATATCCTTTGGCGCTCAATTGCTGTTTGATCCGTTCAATTCGCGTTTCCATAAGGCGCCCCCTCTTTACATAATTCACTATTCAAAGCATACCGAAGTTCCGTCGATTTTTCAAATTAAAATCATTACTATGTAAGTCTATCACAACCTACTACAGATTAGAATTATTTCAATTTAGATAATTGCCACCATTGAATCGCCATAATCGTCTTGGCATCGGTGATCCGGCCACTCGCTAAAAGTTCGCCCGCTTCTTCGAACGTATAACGTTCGACTTGTAAAAATTCGTCCTCGTCTAGGTTCATCGCTCCCGCCGTCAAACCTTTGGCGACGAACACGTCAACGCGCTCACTACAAAATCCAGGTGCCCCGTAAAACGAGAACATCTTTTCAAGCGACTCGGCTTTATAACCGGTCTCTTCCTCGAGTTCACGCTTCGCACTCGCGAGCGGCTCTTCTCCGATTTCAAGTTTCCCGGCCGGAATCTCGAGTGACATCGATTCGAACGCTTTCCGGTATTGCTCGACGAGAACGATCTTGTCGTCCTCATCGATCAACAATATCGCGACGGCCCCATTATGATACACAAGCTCTCGGACCGACGTTCCTCCGTTCGGGAGCGCGACGACATGCTTCTCGACATCGAAAATCTTCCCTTGATAGATGACTTCCCGTTCAATCGTTTTCTCTTCCATGGTTATGTACTCCTCACGTTTTCTTATATACTGTAATTATGAGTCAAATCAATGGACGGAACAAGGAGGAATTATCGATGGCAGAACTTGGACTAGGAACGATGTCGATTTTAAAACAAGGTGACGATGAGGGCCGACGGATTCTCGAGGCGGCTTACGCGTCAGGGATCCGTCATTTTGACACGGCTGACGTCTATGACCGTCACGACGTCGAACGGCTCGTCGGTGAGACGTTTGCCGGTCGGCGGGACGATTTGTTTTTGACGAGCAAAGGCGGAAATGAATGGACCGAGGACGGAATGCGCTGGAACCCAACCCCTTCTTATTTAGAACAGGCGCTTCACGGTTCTCTCGAACGACTACAGACGGATTACTTAGACTTATATTACGTACATGGTGGAACGATGGAAGACGACCTTGACGCGACGATCGATTTCATGCGCCGACAAAAGCAGGCCGGGGTCATCCGTCAAATCGGGCTCTCCTCGATTCGTCCGAACGTGATCCGCTACTGGCTTGAGCACGGGGAGCTCGATGTCTTGATGACACCGTACTCACTGCTCGACCGCCGCATCGAATCGCTCGGGCAAGACGTTCCGCTCGTCGGTCGAGGACCGCTCGCTAAAGGGCTGTTGACCGATGAATGGTCCGAGCGCTTGAGCGCTAAGGGCTTCGAGTCGTGGAGCGAACCCGAGTTACGCAACCTCCTGTCGACGTTACCACACCCGATTCAAGCGTATGCGCTCGCTGCCGCGAAACGGACGTGTGCCGTCGTCTTGCCTGGCGCTTCTTCTGTTGAGCAGTTGCAGCAGACGATTGACGCGTATCATGACGACATCAATGAGCGTGCACTCGATAAACTACTGGCTCGTCTACCGATTCATCCGTATACAAAACATACGACCTGAACGTCAGGTCGTATGTTTATCGCGCTGTTTCATTTGTTCGATCGCCCAATCGGCCCAATCGGCATAGTTTTCCATCATGCGGATCGCATATTCACTCGTCAATAAGTACCCGAGCGTGTCCGCTTCCGATTGATGGGCTGCTTGGAACGCACGAATTTGATGTGCGACTTGTTCATGATGCGTTTTCGTCTCCTCGACGTAACGGATCGCCTCGTCGAGCGGAAGCAGTTGCAGCAGGCTGACGCGCAGCAGGTTCTCATCTTTCATCTTCGGCTGAAACGACGTCGGTTGTCTGAGCCAGTCAATCAACTCTTGACGTCCCGTCGCTGTGATCGAATAGATCTTCTTATCGGGAAGATCATGTTGGGTCACATGCTCTGACGAAACGAGGTGCTCGTCTTCCATCTTTAACAGTTCCCGATAAATCTGTGTATGATGGGCGTGCCAAAAGTGGATCATTTGCGCTTTGAACGTCGCGTTCAAGGCGTAGCCGGTCGCAGGCTGATGGGTCAACAACCCGAGTAGTGCATGACGTAACGCCATAACCATCACCATTCCCTTGCAGTTCAGTTTTTTTAAGTGTAGCACAATCTCTTGTAAGTCCGAGAATGTCAATCGGTTGACGGGCGCACCGAAGACACAGACAATGAGAGAAAGGAGTGATCAATCATGAAACCAATACAATCTGAACAACAATTCCAAACTGCCATTCAAGATAAAGGAATGGTCATCTTCACGACGTCTTGGTGCCCGGACTGCCGCCGCCTCGACATGTACGTCGACGAACTCGTCAAAGACTACCCGCAATTCAACTGGTACGTCGTCGATCGCGACGAACTGCCTGAACTGTCTGACACGCAGGAAGTCCGTGGCATCCCGTCACTGCTCTTCTATAAAGAAGGCGTCAAACAAGAACACCTTCATTCGGCGCATGCGAAGACGGAAATGCAAATTCGGTCGTTCCTCGACACGTTGAACGCCTAATCAAAAGACGACCGCGGTCGTCTTTTTTAGTGCGTGAATTTCTGCATGTAGCGCCTGTCGATTTGACGCTTGATCCAATACGAACACCGGCCGTGCCACGTCAAGCGCCCAAACGTGAGTAAGGCGTGTCCCGGGGTCGTCAATAAAATATTGAGCGACGTCCGCTGTTTGTATGGCTTTTGGTCACCGAGGAGCGCCGACGCGACGTGACGGCCCGATCGGACCGCGTCGACGCCTCCGTTCAAGCCCATTGCCATATCCCCGGTGATGTAAATATCTTGATACGTCGCGTGACGCAAATAAGCGTCGGTCGGAATAAACGACCCCTCCTCGGCAAGGCCTGAGCGGTGCCACCACTCGACCGGCACGACTCCAGTCGCGTCAAGGACAAGACCGTCTGGCGCGTCCCCACCCTCATACTGTTGCGCGATCAGCGTCACCCCGCTTGCAACGAGACGACGGGCAATATGACGGCCGACCCGGTTCGGCAAGTCGGGCAAAATCTGCTTCGCATAGAGCGTGACGTGTTGCTTCGACCTCACGCAAGCGAAAGCGAGCTCGACGCCAGCTTTGCCCCCTCCGACGATTGTGACCGCACGGCTCGCTTGAATGTGTTCGATTGCTACGTCTGTCATCGGTTTCAAGCCCGTTCCGATCCCTCGGCTCTTCGCACCTGTCGCGAGCACGAGATGATCGTAAGCGATCATACCTTGATCGGTCTCGATGATTCGTTTGACAGGGTCGAGCGAGATGAGTCTGCTCGCGACCGGTGTGACGTCCGGTCGCAAGTTGACGACTGCCGAAGCCATCTCATTTGCGATCACTTGGGGGAACGCCCCGGTATAAATCGTTTCCTCAAGTCCGACATAACTGACCTCGTACCGTTCACGCAACTGTTCGATCCGCGCTAAAATTTCGAGTTGCCCGTGACCGAGCCCGACTAGGACGAGCCGCGGCTTCATCGTAAAATCCGCCGTGCTTCCAACAGGCGCTGGCTGATCGTGAACACTTCAAGGATGAGGAACAGCGTCGCGACGACCCCGATCCACGACGGGAACAAAATCATGAGCGTGAACAAGATGAAGCACTCCGTCCGTTCAAGGAGACCTGGTTGATAATAAAATGATTTCTCAGAACGTTTTGAACTACTGGCTCCGACGGCGAGAAACAGCGTCATCGCAACGACGAAGGATCCGAGCAAGAAGAGAAAGACCGGCATGTGCTCAGGGTAACGAAGCGCCAGCGCGACGACGACCGAGATCTCGACGATGCGATCGAAGACGAGGTCGAGCACTGTGCCAAACCCCGTCTTCCGAGAGCGGCGCGCCATCGTCCCGTCAATGACATCGAGAAGACCCGACAACCAAAGCAGGGCGACCGCTGTCCAAAGCATGTCATTATAAATAAAGAACCCGACCGAGATCCCGATGATCCCTCCAAGGATTGTCACTTCGTTCGGTGTGAAATTCCATTTTAGAAGCCGATCGGCCCCTCGTTCAACGATGGGACGAACCCAGCGGCTTCCGTACGTGTCTAGCATCAAACCACTCCTTTTTTCTTCCGCAAATAGTAGGTCTCCCCGACCTGAAACGATTCATCCCGGGGGAGAATGACGTACGTACCGGTCGCGAGGCGATACTCGCCTAGGCGATTGCCGAAGCGATTCAACTGTCGGACGAGTACGACCGGTTCGCCTGCTTGTTTAGTCACTTCCATCATCGTCGCCGGATAAGACGAACCTGAAAGCTCGATAAAGTCTCCAAACGCCGGCTCAGTCTCGTAAAGTTCGCCTGGCGTCCCCGTCGCTAGGACTTCTCCGTCCTCGAGCAACGTCACCCGATCGGCGACGAGCATCGCTTCTTCCCGGTCGTGGGTCACGAGCAACGCCGTCAACTCGAGTTGTTGGACGAGGTCCCGGATCAGCCGCTGCAACTCGTACTTCAAATCCGGATCGAGATTCGTGAACGGCTCATCTAATAAAATGAGCCGCGGCTCGGCCGCAAGGGCACGGGCAAAACTGACACGCTGTTGCTCGCCTCCGGAAAGTTCGTGGATGTCATCGTCATATCGGCCCGGAAGGCGGACACGGGCAAGCCACGCCTCTGCCTGCTCCCGTGACCGATTTTGAGTCGCGAGCGTCACGTTCTCCCCGACCGACAGATGCGGGAACAGAAGCGGTGATTGTGACAGCATCGTGATGCGCCGCTTGTGAGGAGGCGTCCCGAGGAGCGGCTCTCCGTCCCACGTCACCGTCCCCGTGTCTGCCGTCTCAAGTCCGGCGATAATCCGTAGCAACGTCGACTTCCCGGACCCGCTCACCCCGACAAGCGCATGGATCTCTTTCTTGTCAACGATCAGGTCGACCCCGTTCAACACGTCGCGTTGTTTAAAGTTTTTTTGTATTCCCGTAACGACTAAACTCATCTTAACCGCTCCTTCATAATTCTTACCGCTGCGCGGAACAATCCTCCGAGACCGATATACAACAAGACCGGCAACAAGATGAGGACCCACGTGTTTTGTAGTGCCAATGAAACGTCATTTCCCGCATACGATTGATACAGTTGTGTCGTGACGGTCGGGATGAGCCCTGCACCGATCAATTGCACGAGCACGAACTGACCGAGAACGATGACCGTCGAGAACAAGACGATCGTCCGCATCGTCGCCGCCAACAAAGGAAACAGCACCATGCTAAATCGAGGCAGCGGCGGCAGTGTCATCGTCTGCTCAAGGAGCGGACGTCCGATCACATACATCGCATTGTAGGCGAGCCGGATCGAGTACGGGAGCGTCGAGACGAGCAAGACGAGCAAGACACCGGCATAAGTCCCGACGAGCCCGACGTTCGCGAGCACGATGTACATACCGAACATACTCGCCATGACCGGAATGAACAACGGGATAAAGACGAGCCACTCGACGAGTGTCCGCCATCTCGACTCTGTAAAAATCAGCCACCACGCTGTCCCGAGACCGAGCCAGACGTTGATGACGGCCAAACTGATGACGTAGAACACCGTGTTCATGAGCACTTCATCCAATCGGATCGGAGAAGGCAAACCGAAGAGTAAGCCGAGAAACGGGAACAAGATGAAACTGATGATAAGGACCCGACTCATCGCCTCACCCCTTTTTCAATCCGGCGTCTTCGTTTGGCCGTAACGAGATACGATACAAAAGCCCCGACTGAGATCAATAGTGTCCAAACGAGTGCGACCGCGTAGGATTCATTCGCGTTTAAAAACAACCCTGTCGTCAGCCGTTCGTATGCGAGCACCCCGAGCAGCTCCGGGAATGTGACCCCGAGCAGGGCCGGTACCTCGTAAGCGAACGAGATGAACGCCACTAAAATCCAAAACGAGTCCAAGAGTGGCTTCAGTAAAAACGGCCACTCCGCGACTTTGAACTGCTCGAACCGTGTGAGTTGGAGCGTCTTCGCCATATCGAGATAGCCGCGATTCAGTTGCCCGTATGTGCCGAGCATCATCAAAAAGACGAATGGCACTTCTTTCCACACATACGTCAATATGACGACAAAGTGATGGCGCTCGTTCGCTTCCACAAGCCCGTAAAACGGAAAACCGCCCGAGAACAACAACAAAAATAAATACGCACCTGCGACATGCGGCACGAACATCGGCAATTTGAGCAGCGCTGAAAGCCAAACCGCCTCTCGAATCCGGACCGTTCGTGCCAACCACGTCCCGATGAGTAGCGAAATCGTCGTCGAGACGAGCGTCACGTAAAGCGTGACGGCTAAACTCGCCCGCCACGCCGCATCGCGCCAAAGTGACGTCCATTCGAATGAAGCGGTCTCACCGGCTAGAAACGCCAGACCGGCTAGCGGTAGCAATAAGACGATGACGCTCAAGCCGACGCTACCTCGCGACACGGGACCATCCTTCACGAACTTGATCGATCACGCTCGGCCCGAAGTCGGCAATCGAACGTTCGGCAAGTTGTTCAGGGTCTGGATACGTGACGCCCGTGTCCAGTTTGAGGAAGGCTTCCCGGTCCGCTCGTTCAAGCTTCGTCAAATCGAGCGACGTCCCGTCCCCCCAATACGTCGCATTTTGTTTGGCGAGTTGGGCTTCCGGTGACAACAATTCATTGATCACGACGATGGCACCGTTCGGATTGCTTGCGTTGAACGGGACCGCGAGAAAATGCGTCGAGGCGATTGAATGGTCGAGGACGAGTGCACGCGTCCCGTCTGGAAACACGCCGTCGTTTCGCTCGGCCTCAGCACGACGCTCATTGAATCCCATCGTCATCCACACGTCACCTTTCGCATAAAGTTGGTCGAGTTGGGCGAGTGACTTCGGATACGTCGCTCCTTGTTTCCACAGATTCGGTGACCACGTCGCGAGTTCATCCCAAAATGCATCCGGGATTGTTTGATCGCTTCGAATCGTTTCCCCGTACTCGGCATAGAGCAGATGGCGGACGAACGCGTTACCGGTGAAGTCTGTCACTTCAGGATACGTGAAACGGCCTGGATTTGCTTCGGTCCAACGATGTAGTTCTTCGAACGTCGCCGGAGGATTCGTCACTTTGTCGGCATCATAGTGCAGCACGAACTGAACGTTGCCCCACGCCACCTCGAGTCCGTCGGTCGGCGTCCCGGCGTCGGTCGCTTGCGCGGTTTCGTTCAAAAGTGCTGCGTTCGGGATTTTATCGAGCAGGTCGCCTTGTAGAAGCTCCGCCTCGGCCGCGTTTCTAAAATTATCACCATTGATCCACATGAGGTCGATCGTGCCCGCCTCTCGGTTCGAACGTTTATCGAGTGACAGTTGGCGAATGAATTCGGCCGTGTCCATCGGGACGCGATTCAACTCGATATCGTATGTTTCTTTCAGGCGCGGTGCGACGTAGTCATCGATGTAACGGTTGATGCCGTCGTCCCCACCCCACAAGTAAAAGTTGACCGTCGTTTGCTCAGCCTCTTGAACCGCCTCGTCAAACGTCGGGGCCAAGTCTGCTCCCGTCGTCCCGCAGGCGCTGAGGAAAACAAGCGCAAACAGCAGCCCAAATTGTCGTATTCGTCGCATCGTACTTCCCCTCTCTCTACTACTTTTTGTCAAATCCCCGTTTTGCCAACCGTTCGAACCAAATCGGGCACATTGCGTACAGTTTTCCGCCTAAGTCCATCCACCACGGGGCGTTGACTTCACGTTTCGACTGTTCAAACGCTGAGACGACCCCCTGTGCCAACTGATCTGGGTCGAGCATGATACGACGCACACTCTGTTCATAGCGCCCCGTCTTATCAGCCCGATCAAAGAACGGCGTGTTGATCGGACCAGGATTGACCGTCAGTACATGGACACCTGCCGGCTTCAGCTCGAGCCGGAGCGCGTTTGAAAACTGGAGCAATGCCGCTTTCGATCCGGCGTACACGGCCGACTTCGGGGTCGGCACTTTGGCAGCTTGCGAGCAGACGTTTATGATCGTCCCGCCTCGCTTCATCCGGCGCCCACAGTCACGCGACATCACCATCGGCGCGATCGCATTCAAGCGCATCGTCTCTTCGATGACGTCCGTCGTTTGATCAACGACCCGGTCAAACTCACCGACGCCGGCGTTGTTGACCCAACCGTCGATTGGTCCATATTTCCGTACGACATCGTCGACGAGCGTCTCATAACTTGTCAAAACATCCGCGACCATCCAGTCTGCAGATAGTTTCGTCCCGAGCTCTCGAAGGCGCGTCTCGTTTCTGGCAATTAACGTCAGCTTATAGCCCGCTGCCGAAAAAGAATGCGCCAAAGCGGCACCAAAGCCGCTCGACGCACCCGTGATCACAATATGTCTCATTCCATTGCTTCCTCCACTCTCACATAAATCCATTTGCCATCGGCTAACTGCTTGACGACATGACCGCGCTCCTCGAGCAATGTCAACCGCGCGAACACTTCGCTGAAGACAAGCGGCATCGCCCGGCGCATCTTCCGCCCGTACAGCCGCATCGACCAATCGAACACACTCAAGCCGTCGGCCCAGTCGTTCAGCAGCTGCTCGCTCCGTTCATAGCGTTGACTGATCCTTGATTCGATGAGTACCCGCGGATGCTGAATCGGATTGCCATGTCCGCTCACGACGAGCTTAATATCAAGCTCCTGTAACTTTCTAAGCGAGTCGAGATACAGTAAGACCGGTGACGCAAACCCTTCGTCCTCATACGGTTGTTCGATCAACGGGTTCGGTTCGACCGCATCGATCAAATGATCACCGGCGATCAAGACGCCGCCCGGTCCGAGCAGTCCGAGTTGATCGCTCGCGTGTCCAGGCAGGTGAATCGTCTTCCATGCCCCGTCGCTCGTCACGTCTTGTCCTTCTTCGAACGTCATCGTGACGGTCGTCGGACCGATCCAACGTAGCGCCTCCCGGTAGTCCGGCAACTTGTTGATGATCGACTCCGGTGCCCCGAACCAATGAGCCAGTTCATATAAGAAGTGATTGCCTTTTTTAATAAAGTTCGGTGTCTGTTCCAAATAACGAACGAGCTTCTCGTGACCGTAGACTGGAATCGAGGCGTCCCGCAGCCGCCAAGCTTGACCGGCATGGTCGGCATGATGGTGCGTTAAAAACAGAAAATCGATATCCGCTAGCGTCAGTTCGAGTTCAGCCAATTCGCCGTTCAAGGATGCCCATGCCTCTTCCGTATCCGGGCCACAGTCGACCATGAAAAACCGGCCCCCATGCTCTACGATGTATACGTTCACGTTACCGACCTCAAACGGTGTCGGAATATCGAGTCTTGCCAGTTGGCTTGAAATCCAGTTCGCCACGTCCACACAACCCCTTCCACCTATCTTCATTCATTATACCTGTCAGAAAGAAGGGATTTCAATGGCACAAAAAAAGGAGGGGATTTCTCCCCTCCAATCGTTTATAAGTTGATGACGGTCACTTTATCGCGTGTCATCGTTTCAAGACTGCGTCCAATCCCTTGGACACCGAGACCTGATTGTTTCACACCGATGAACGGGAAGTGGTCAGGACCGCGTTCCGTTCGACCGTTGACTTGGACCGTACCGACTTCAAGCTTGTCGGCGACCGTGAACGCACTGTTCACATTTTGCGTGAACACGCTCGCTTGAAGACCGAACTCTGACTCGTTCGTCAGTTCGATCATCTCGTCGAGCGAGCTGACACGGATGATCGGAAGAACAGGTCCGAACGGCTCTTCCCAAGCGACACGCATCTCACGCGTGACGTGATCGAGCAGCGTCGGGTGGAGCAGGTTGCCGTCACGTTCGTTACCGTGGACGACCGTCGCACGCTTGTTGACGGCGTCGTCAATCAAGCCTTGAACGTAGTCAGCCGACTTTTTGTCGATGAGCGGGACGATGAAGCTGTTGTCGACTGGCGAACCAACCGTGAGCTTCTCGACACGCTGTTTCAACATGGCGACGAGTTCGTCCGCTTGATCTTCGAGCACGAAGACGCGTTTGATCGCCGTGCAACGCTGACCCGAGTAAGAGAACGCACCGCTGACGATTTGATCCGCCGCAAGCGTCATGTCCGCGTCTTCTAAGACGAGCGCCGGGTCTTTGCCGCCGAGCTCTAAGACGACCGGGACCATCGATGCCTGTTGTGACAAATGTTGACCGGTTCCTGTACCGCCTGTGAATGTGATCATGTCGACACCTGGGTGCGACGTCAAGTAGTCGCCGATGACCGAACCGCGACCCGTCACGAGGTTCAACAATCCGCTCGGAAGACCGGCGTCTTGCAGTGCCTCAACCATTTTGACGCCACTGATCGCACCTTGCGTCGCCGGTTTGAAGACGACCGCGTTCCCCGTTATAAGGGCTGGAGCGATTTTAGCAGCGGCTAAGTTGACCGGATAGTTGAATGGTGAGATCGCGAGAACGACACCGAGTGCCTCTTTTTTGATGATCGCCATTTTGTTCTTTGATCCGCCCGGGAACGAATCGCCTTGCATGAATCCACCTGTGAAACGAAGTCCTTCCTCAGCCGTATAACGAATAATCTCAGCTGTGCGGACGACTTCCTTCTTCGCGTCGCTCAAGTTCTTCCCGACTTCGCGCATGATGATTTGACCGATCTCATCGACGCGTTCTTCGAGTTTGTCCGCCCATGCGTACAACAGCTCGGCGCGCTTGTTGACCGGAAGCGCCGCCCACTCTTGTTGTGCACGTTTAGCACCGTGAATCGCCTCGTCGACTTCGTCGCGCGACATCGCTTGGACGTGTCCGACGATTTCTTCTGTATAAGGTGAAACGAGTTCGATCGTCTCATTTGTTGTTGATTCTTGCCATTGCCCGTTAATTAAATATGGATACGTGTTCATACTCATAATCTCTATCTGCCTCCTGAGTAAGCTGTGATATCTCGTTGCCACCCTCATTGTATGCAAAATCAATTCCGTTGAACAACTATAAAGATTCAGTTTATGTAATGTAAACGGTTACTCCATGACTTTTCGTGATTTTTGACCTGACTTTGACACTTTTCAACTGAAGACTTTGATCGATTTGACCGATAGAGAGGAAGAGAGAACGCGATATAGGAGGGACCACCATTGAGCATGGATCATAATATTTTACTTGAAGCAGGTACGAACGAGTTAGAAATCGTCATTTTCCAGTCAGGCCCGTTTATTTTCGGGATTAACGTCATGAAGGTTCGCGAGATCATCACGATGCTTCCACTCACCCCGTTACCTGGAACGCCTGAGGCGATCATGGGGTTGATCGAACTACGCGGTGAAGTCATGACGGTCATCGATCTCCCGATGGTCATCGGCCATCCACGTGAAGCCGGAGACGGGGATCGCTTGATCGTCTGTGAGTTTAACGGTGAGAAATCGGTGCTCCGAGTCGACCAAGTGACAGAGATCAAGCGCATCTCATGGGAACAGATCGATACACCGTCAGATCTCGCCCGCGGTGTCCAAGGCATCACGAACGGCGTCGTCAAAACAGGAGACCAAATGATCATTCTTCTCGACTATGAGCGCATCGCTCTCGAGTTGTCACGAAAAGACATCATGGCTCGTGAATCCGTCAAACGACTCGGTGCAAGGGAACGCTCGAACAAACAAGTGTGGATCGCAGAAGATTCGGAGATGCTTCGCACCTTGATCATCGACACGCTCGATGAGGCAGGCTACTTCAACACGACAATCTTCAACAACGGGAAAGAAGCGCTTGATGCGTTCGAGCAAGATGGTGTCGAGTGCGATCTGCTCATCACCGACATCGAGATGCCACAAATGGACGGGTTACATTTGACGAGACGGCTACGCGAAATGGACCGCTACGCGACGTTACCGATCGTAATTTTCTCGTCACTCATCTCAAACGACTTGAAACATAAAGGCGACGCCGTCGGCGCGAACGCACAAATCACGAAGCCTGAGATCGGCATGTTGATCGCGACGCTCGATGAGTTTTTAGCCTAATGACAAACGGAGGGGCCGCAAAATTGCGGCCCCTCTTTCATTACACCAATCGATTGAAATAGGCGTCCCACTCGACAGCGAACCGTTTCATTTGACGCTCGATGTCTTCAAGCACCGGTTCAAGGTTCTCGACCTCGTTCGTCTCACCGGCGAGTTCAAGTTGTTGGAAATGCGACGCCGTCTCGTCGAGTCCGACCGAATAAGAGGCGCCCTTTAACAAGTGGGCGAGTTGTTCGATTTGTTCATGATCTTTCGTCTCGACCACGCGCTTTAATTCAGGAAACTTCGCCTCGAACTGGGCGACGTACGTCTCTGCAATCTTTTTCAGAAAATCTTTATTTCCACTAGCGATTTGATGGAGCTCTGCTAATTTCTCTTCGTTAAACAGAGCGTTTTGGGGTGTTTGAGTCATCTCCATCCCTCCTTCTACTCATTCCTTCTGACATTCTAACTCACTGTAGTATGTTTTCGAGAGAAAACAAAAAATCTCCTTCTTTGCGATTGCACTCTCCTACTCGCCTACCTATAATAAAGTTGAGCTAAGGTAGGAGGAAGATTATGCTAACGATTTACCGTACCGACGCATCTGGTCGTGTGCACGAGATCGAAGACTTTGACAAAGGAAGCTGGATCCAACTCGTCAATCCGACGAAAGACGAGGCCGATCAAGTCATTGCCGCCTCCGGCATTCCTGAAGACTTCGTGTACGACCCACTTGATATTGAAGAAAAGCCGCGCTTTGAGAAAGATGACGAAGGCCTGCTCATGATCATTGACGTTCCATACGTCGAAGAAGACGATACGGGACGTGCCTATAATACGATCCCACTCGGTATCATCGTCACGGGACGACATTTCATCACCGTCTGTTCGCGTGACCTCGATGTACTCAACTTGTTCGCTAACGGCAAAGCCCGCTTGTTCCGGACAAACTATCGCAGCCGGTTCGTCTTCCAGATTTTGCACCGAGTCAGCATGACGTACTTGCGGTTCCTTCGCCAGATCGACCGGCGAATGGAAGAGCTAGAGCAAGAACTTCAACGTTCGATGCGAAATCAGGAAATTTTCCAGTTGATGAACTTACAGAAGTCGCTCGTCTACTTCATGACATCGCTCAAAGCGAATGATAGCGTCCTCGACCGCATCGTCAAGACGCCGAGTCTTGAGAAGCATGAAGAAGATGAAGACTTGTTAGAAGACGTATTCGTCGAGCATCGTCAGGCGATGGAGATGGCCTCGATTTATAACGACATCATCAGCATTAAGATGGATGCGTTCGGGTCGATCATCTCGAACAACGTCAACTTCGTCATGAAGTTCTTGGCGTCGATCACGATCGTGCTCAGCATTCCGACGATGATTTCCGGGATCTTTGGGATGAACGTCCAAGTCCCGTTCGAAGGTCAATCAATCGGCTTCATCTTTGCCATCACATTGATGGTCGGTTTTTCGAGTCTCGCCTTTTATATTTTATGGCGGAAACGTTATTTCTAGACAAAAGGATGAAATCGTCACGAGCGACGGTCTCATCCTTTTGTCATTTAAATAAGCTTTACCGTGACGAGACACAAGTCGTCGTCAATCTCGATTTTCGGGACGAGCCGTTCGGCAACGTGACGGGCATAATCTAAGCCGTACGTGGCGATGTCTTTTTCAAGCCAACGGATGCCGTCATCGATGTCTTTGCTGTAACATTCCATCAGTCCGTCCGTGTACATATGCAGGACCATACCTGGCGTGATCTTGATTTCTTTCGATTCATAATTCGGTTCCTCGAACATGCCGACCGGCACCCCAGTCGTCTCGAGACGAGTCATCCCTTCCGGAGACGTCACGATCACAGGCGGATGGCCGGCATTGACGTACTCGATGCGTTGATTCGTCGTATCGATGTAACAATAGACGGCCGTGAAATAACTTTGCATATCGTCGCCCGAAAACAGGAACGTCATCTGTCGGTTCAGTTCGGTCATGACGTCGACCGGGTACTGGACGTTGGCGACAAGGCCTGGCAAGATCGAGCGGATTCCCATCGTGATCAAGGCTGAAGACACGCCGTGACCCATCACGTCGAAGATGATGACGCCGTAACGATCAGGCGCGACTTGGAACCAGGCGTACATGTCACCCGCCAATTTTTTAGATGGCAGGTACAGCGCCCGCATATCGATTTCCGCGCTACTGATTGGTGGGGTCAGCGCGCTCTGCTGAATCTTTTGGGCCAAATCTAGGTCATATTGGAGACGCGCCTCATATTTTTTCCGTTCATCGACGGCCGCTTTGTAACGGAGCGCCGAGCGAATCCGAGCGAGGAGTTCGGTGATTTTGATCGGCTTCGTCGTATAGTCGGACGCTTCAGCATCTAGCCCTTCGGCAATTTGCTTCTCTTCGGTCCGGCCCGACACCATGATTACCGGCAGTTCTTCATATCCTGTCATTTGTCGAATCCGTTTGCACGTTTCAATCCCTGAGATGCCCGGCATCTCGACATCGAGCAGGACGAGGTCATACAGCGACGGGGCTTGCGGGTCCATGAGGAGCGCGAGAGCATCTTCACCACTTGAGACCGAGACCGTCTCATAATCGTGTTGATGCAATAATTGTTCGAGAACCATCGTATTGACCGGTTCGTCGTCGACAATCAAAATCGCCATAGTCATCCCTACCTTCTCTGTCAGTGTTCTTCTATATGTTATTGTATCATATCTAATCAAGAGACCAACCATTTCAAACCTGTAACAGTTGTGAGAGACTCAAACATGGAGAACGTCTCAGATTTTTGTCATACTAAGAGAAAGAAAGCGAGGAATGCGCTATGGGATGGATATTTGCCGTGAGCGGATTGATTATTTTACTCGTCTTGGTCGCCTCTGTCGTCGTCATCCAAAAAGGATACGCCTACAAAGACAACAAAGACGACATCGTCCTCGATTACGATGAGATTAATCGCCGCATCACCGAACAAGATCAGCAGGACAAATAGAGCCATCCACGACGGATGGCTCTATTTTTATTTGAATTCGAAACGGAGCGCCCCTTTTTCAAGATAGAGCGTGGCATCAAACGTCTTGTCGCCTTTTTTGAACGCATGAACATTTGACTGCCCGCCGTTGATCATCTGTTTCAGTTCATCTTTCGCGAGTCCGACGCCGAGCACTTGTTTCGACATCGTAAACTTGCAGCCCTCACGATACCCGCTGCACCCGATGAACTTCGGATGCTCGACGAGTCCTTTTCCACAGCTCGGACAGACGCCAAACGACGCTTTTGGCCGCGAGGCAGATTTCTTCCCGAATCGTCTCGGTTCAATCGTATAGCCTTCCGGATTCGCCGCCGCGACTCTCGCTTTGGCTTCTTCGACGAGATGAATCGACATCTTTTTCGCCTGGTCGATGAATTCGGCCGCAGACGCAGACGCCTGTCCGATCTCATGGAGCCGCTTCTCCCATTTCGCGGTCATGGCCGGCGAGGCGAGAATGCTGTCGCCGAGCACATCGATTAACAGACGGCCTTTATCGGTCGGGACGAGCTCTTTCTTTTGAAGTTCAACATAACCCCGCTTCTTCAAGCCGTCGATTATGTTCGCCCGAGTCGCTTCCGTGCCGAGCCCCTCGACTTCTTTCATGATATGGATCAGTTCCTCGTCGTCGAGCTGTTTCCCGGCGACTTTCATCGCCATGATGAGCGCGCCTTCCGTATACCGTTTTGGAGGATCGGTCTGTTTCGATAACACTTCGACTTTCTTTTCAGTCAACGGCTCACCGGTTGTCAGCACCGGAAGCTCGACGTCTTTTGACTTCATCTCGACGACTTGACGGTACCCGGGGCTGACAACGACCGTCCCTTTTGCCCGGTATAAGTCTTCCCCGTCCATGAGGTCGACGGTCGTCTTCTCGAGTTTGGCCGGGGGGGCGAACGCTGCGAGAAAGCGGCGGTTGATCAAGTCATACAGCTTCGCCTCATCCCCGCTAAGTCGACCCACATCGCCGCACGCTTCGGTCGGAATGATCGCATAGTGATCGCTCACTTTTTTCGCGTTGACGTAGCGGCTGTTCCGGGACGGGTTCTCGGTCAACACGTCAGCGAGTCCAGCATATGCCGCAGACTTCAACAGCCGTGCTTTCGTTTGGGGGAACAGCGTTGCCTCGTCCGGCGTCACGAAACTGGAATCGGTCCGTGGATAACTGATCCACCCTTTCGTGTACAGCTTCTGGGCGATATCGAGCGTCTTCTTCGCCCCGAAACCAAAGCGTTTGCCGGCCTCAGCTTGGAGACCCGACAGACTGAACCAGAACGGAGGGTGTTCCACTTTCTCTTCTTTATCGATTGATTTTACGATCGCCGTCCCGGTCGCTCGGTTGACGACCGCTTCGGCTTGTTCACGCGTCTTCAACTTCGTCGTCTTGCCGAGCGTATATTTCGCTTTGAACGTGCCCCGTCCTTTTTGGAGCGTCGCTTCGACCTCGAAATAAAGCTCCGGGACGAACTGTTTGATTTCACGCTCCCGATTGACGATCAAGGCGAGCGTCGGCGTCTGGACGCGTCCGAGCGAGAATACGTCTTCAATCCCGATCGTCTTTAACAGCGTCGTATACGCGCGCGATGCGTTCATGCCGACGAGCCAGTCGGCACAGGCGCGGCTCATCGCCTCATGGTAATACGGAATCGTCTGGTCACCAGGCAACAGCTGGGCGAAACCGCGATCGACCGCCTGCTCGGTCAAACTCGAGATCCATAAGCGCTCGAGCGGTTTTTTGTTGCCGGCAAGGCGCAAGATGAGACGAACGATCGCCTCTCCTTCCCGCTCGGCGTCAGAAGCGATGATGACGTCCGTGATCGAGCGGTCGTGGAGCCATTTTTTGATTGTCTGGAACGGCTTCGACTTGCCCTTCGAGATGCGATAGTCGAACCGATCTGGGACAATCGGAAGTGATTCATATTTCCAAGATTTCCACTCCGGACGGTAGTGGGACGGCTCTTGGAGTTCACATAAGTGCCCGACTGCCCAGACGACGATGGCACCTTCCGGGAAACGAGGGCATGCCGCGATTTCAATCTCGTCTTTTCTCTTTTTTGATGGATACGGTGCCGCCAGCTTTTGTGCCTGCGACGGTTTCTCCGCAATGATTAATCTCATGTGATCCCTACTTTCGTTGTCGTTCGGACGATCTCGTCGGAACGACACTTTCGAAAAAGAATGTTTTTTCTCGTATGTTTCATTATATCATTAGAGGAATATGTACAAAACCAAAGGGGGATGCCTGTTGTCTTATTTAATTTTATTTGCCGCCGTCTTTTTCCTGTCGACGAGCGTCTTGTTCGTCAAATGGACGTCCGCTCCGGCGGAGACGGCCGCATTTTACCGCATGCTGATTACGTGTGTGATGCTACTGCCATTTGTTGACTTCAAGTCACTCATTGGGACACGCCTTATGACGCGATACGCCTTGTTGCTCAGCGGGACACTGCTCGCGTTTCATTTTTGGCTTTGGTTTCTATCGCTTGACTATACGACCGTCGCGAGTTCGACATTGTTCGTGACGTCGAGCCCGATTTTCGTCTTGATTGGAAATGCACTCTTTTTTAAAAAGCATCCGACACGAAAAGGGTTGGCTTTCGCGCTCATCGCTGTTTTGGGCGGAATGCTCGTCGCGGCAGGTGACCTTCAACTCGGACGTGAAGCTCTGTTTGGGGACCTACTCGCCTTAGTCGCCGCTCTGCTCATCGCCGGCTATTGGCTCGTCGGCCAACACGTCCGTGCCGAAATGAACACGAATACATACTCGTTCAGCGTCTATTTCGTCGCCACGGTCGTTCTCTGCTTCATGCTCCTCTTCCGGGGGACGACTTTTACCGCCTTCGAATCTGTCAACTGGTGGTATTTCCTTGCCCTTGCCTTCTTCCCAACGATTTTAGGACATAACTTGTTCAACTACGCCCTCGCTCGTGTCAGCGCGACCGTCGTCAGCATCACCATCCTCGGTGAAGCGCTCTGGGGCATGTTGTTCGGATTCGTCTTCTTCGAGGAACGGCTCGGCGTGATGCAATGGATCGGCGCGGCCGTCTTGCTCGGCGGAATCTACTTGTTCCTAAAAGAAGACGCCCGCTCTACAAGAACGGACGTCGTTTCATAAGTTGGTCACTTTCGCTTCTGCCTCTTCTTCAGACGGACGGAACAATAGCTTGCGGTCCCATACCGCCATGCCGACCGCTGTCAGGAAGGTCAAGCCGTCGGCGATCGGGAAGGCGAGCCAAACACCGAACACACCGAAGAAGTTCGGTAAGATAAACACGAGCGGAATCGTAAAGAGCGTCTGTCGAGACAACGACAAGAACATCGCGACCCGGGCTTTCCCGAGTGATTGATAGATGCCGTTGACAAGCATTTGGACGCTCGTTAAAAACGAGACAGCGAACAGGACATGAATCGCCGTCACCCCGCCAGCAATCAAGTTCGCGTCGGACGTGAACATGCGCATGAGCGGTTCCGGGAACAGCTGGAGCGTCAGCCAGATGAAGACCGCAATCGCGATTCCGGCCCGTAGCGCCGTCCAAATCGTCTCGCGCATCCGCTCGAACTGTCGCGCCCCGAAGTTATAGCCGACTATCGGTTGCATGCCTTGGACGATGCCCATGATCGGCATCCCGACGAGCGCCATGAACTTATTCAAAATGGCGAACGTGGCCAATTCTTGGGTCCCCCCATACGTCCCGAGCATGATGTTGACGAAGACGAACAAGATCGATTGCGACACCATCATGACGAACGAGGATGACCCGATTGCCATAATCTCCTTCAACTCGCCGAACCGCAGCCGAAACTTCCGCCATTGGAAGTCGAGCTCGGTCCGGCGATTTTTTGCGAAGAAGAAGCGTAACATGAGCACCGACCCGACGACTTGAGCGAGCGCCGTCGACCAGGCCGCCCCGTAAATACCCCATCCGAACGTGAAGATGAACAGCGGCGTCGTCACCAAGTTGACGACGACGGTCGTGAGCATCACTTTCATCTGATAAGGTGCCTGTCCTTCGGCCCGCACCATCGCGCTCGCCGCGAGCGTGAACATGAAGAACGGCGAACTGATCAGCGTGACCGATAAGTATTGACGACTCAATTCCATGATCTCCGACGTCGCTCCGAACACGGTCAAGATCGAGTCGAGCATGAAGATGGCCGAACTGACCGCGAACGCGGCGAACACGCCTACGAGCACGAGCACGTTCATGAACGTGACGGCGGCACCGGCGTCATCTCCTTTGCCGAGTTTCCGCGAACTGATCGAGGCCCCACCGAGACCGACCGCACTCGAGACGGCCATTAGAATCATTTGAATCGGGAACGCGATCCCGATCGCGGCCACGGCAGCAGGGCCGATGCCACGCGAGACGAAAATCGTGTCAATTATATTATAGAGCGCCGTCACCAGCATACCGATCATCGCCGGCAGCGACAGCTTGAACAGCAGGCGTCCGATCGGATCGGTCCGGAGTTGCTCCGTGTTCTGATTCATCCTTCCATCCCCTTTTTCGTATATGTTAATAGGGTAGCAAGATTGGATGGAACGGTCGACTATGTTGCCTTGACGGATGTGTCAACGGGCACTCGAAGCGGGAACTTTCACTGCTGCCACTTTTCGTTTTCGCATGATGAAGTCGGTCGCGACAGGTTGGTCGACTTTGACGCGTACCGTCATCATCGCCTGGTTCGCCGTCTCGAGCGGCATCCCGGTCTCATCGAATAACTCGTCGATCCGTTGCGTGAAGCGGACGAACCCGGGGCCAAAGAATTCGACTTCTTCTCCGCGGCGGAAATGGTTACGCTGCTCGAGCGTCGCCATGCCTGTCGACGCTTCATACGAGATGACGCGCGCTGCGAACGCATATTGCGGGATGGAACGCGGTTTGCCGAACAGTTGCTCTTTCTCGGTCGGGATGCCGTAATAGAACCCGCTCGCGAGCTCCCGTTGCGCCGCTTTCCAAATCTCTTCTTCCCATGCTGGGTCGAAGACGAATCCTTCAGGATCCGCGCAGTAGGCATCGATGACTTGACGATAGACGTTACAGACGGTCGCCACGTAATGGATCGACTTCATCCGTCCCTCGACTTTCAAGCTATCGACGCCGGCATCGACCAAATCGGGTATGTGCCGGACCATCGCAAGATCGACCGAACTCATCGAGAACGGTTCCTCATCGCGCGCTGCCATGTCGTCTGTCAACAACTCATCCGCCTCGAAGAAGCCGTATTTCCAGCGGCACGACTGGGCACAGCCGCCGCGGTTCGCATCGCGGAGCGCCATATGGTTCGACAGCGTGCAACGTCCCGAGTAGGAGATACACATCGCGCCATGGACGAACGCCTCGATCTCGACGTCGACTTGACGCTTCATCTCTTTGATCTCTTCCATCGATACTTCACGGGCGAGGACGATTCGCTCTAGCCCTTCCTCTTGCCAAAAACGGAGCGTCTCGTAGTTCGTCGCCGACGCCTGGGTCGACAAATGGACTGGAAGACCGGGCGCGTCCGTTAGACAGACCTCGATCATGGCCGGGTCCGAGACGATGACGGCGTCGATGCCGATGTCACGGAGTCGACAGAAGAAATCGCCCGCGCCATCGATATCCCCTTCATGGGTCACCATGTTCGCGGCGACATACACTTTCGCCCCGCGCTCGTGCGCGAATGCGACGCCTTCAGTCATCTCCTCGTATCCGAAGTTGCCGGCCCGCGAGCGGAGCCCGAACTGTTGACCACCGATAAAGACCGCATCGGCCCCGTAAAGAATCGCCATCTTTAATTTTTCTAAGTTTCCTGCCGGAGCTAGTAGTTCTGGACGTTTTTTCATCTTGATTCCCTCACTTGATCTCTTCTGGATTTCGTAACAGCAGTCCGGTCCCAAGCCGGAATTGTTCAGGTTGGAGTTCGGCGAGACGCCGTTCCATGAGCGTGCGGTCGAACTGGCCATTCAACAAATCGGACCGGGCTTTGTCGAACAGACGGACGATGTCGACGAACGCGTCCCCGGCATGCCATCCTTCGAGTTTCCACGTATGCAGTCCGCCTTTTAAGAGCACCGGCAATTGACCCATGAGCGTCAAATCTTCGGAGAAGACGTGCGTCCCATTGTCGTCTTGGTAGACGGGATAGCGACTGTCCGCATCAGACGGTTCGCTCATATAGTACTCGCGCGCTTCCGCGTCTCCTCTCGACCGACCGATCTCATTGAAATAGTTCGTCAATAGCGGTCGTTTCGAGTGATGGATACATGTTGGTCCGTACACTTGAACCTCGACGGGGAGCCCGATCTGCTGTTGAATCATCCCAAGTTCGGTCAGTGTCACTTCACGGGCCGCGACCGCCCCGATGGCGTCGCGCTTACCCCAAAATTGAATGTGTCGCGCCGACGTGACGAGCGTTTGAGCATCGTACCAATAGGGGATATTGGCATTACGGATCAAGCGGACGGCACCTGGATCGCCCGCCGTCACACTGTCGATCCCGATTTGCTTGAGCGCGTGTAAATAATCCGGCAACGCCTCGATTTGATCGTTATGCATCAAATTGTTGACGGCAACCGTCACTTCTTTGCCGTAACGATGGGCGAGCGCTGTGACTTCTCTCACAGCAGGAAGCGACCAGTCACCTTTATGGCGTAAACCAAACGTCGACTCTCCGATATATAGACGGTCTGTCCCCGCCATGATCAGCGCCTCTGCTTGTTCGACGCTTTGTGCTGTAGTAACTAGCTGAATCATCATCTGTTTTTTCTCCTGACTTTGTGAGTCTAATCACATATTCTTGATATACTTTAGCACACGTTCAAGCGTGTCGACGAAGCAGGAATTTAACAACTGGTGAAGAAATCAGTAACAATGTATGACTTTTTAATTGAAGGAGTGGACGATTTTGACAAAAACAGCCTTGATTACCGGTGCCTCGACTGGCATCGGCCTAGATCTCGCCGTCTTAGCGGCCCGAGATGGATTTGACTGTATTCTCGTAGCTCGTAGCGAGCCACGGTTACATGAACTCAAAAAAGTGCTTGAAAAACGATACACGATTAACGTGCACGTATTCGCACTCGACCTATCTGAACACAATGCCGTGAAACGGTTGACGAACGCGATTGACGACGCCGGGCTCACGGTCGATTTTTTAATCAATAACGCTGGTTTCGGTACGGCCGGCGAGTTTATCGAGCTCGATGCGGAAACCGAGGCCGAAGAGGTCCGGTTGAACGTCAACGCCTTGACCGAATTGACGAAAGCGTACTTGCCTGACATGGTCGCCCGCAATCACGGCTATGTCTTAAACGTCGCCTCTGTCGCCGCATTCCAGCCGGGACCGTATATGGCCGTCTATTACGCGACGAAAGCGTACGTCTTATCACTTACAGAAGCGCTCCATGCCGAGACGAAAGGCACAGGCGTAAACGTCAGCGTCCTTTGCCCGGGTCCGACCGACACCGGTTTCTTTAACCGGGCCGGCAGTGAAATGATGGTATCGAAAATGCCGTCTCATCTCGTCGCTTTCTTCGGTTATAAGGGCGTCATGAAAAATAAACGGGTCATCATCCCAGGTTTGTCGAACCAAGCGCTCGTCGGACTCGCGAAAATTATGCCGCGAGCGGTCAGTCTCGAAATTTTACGTCGATTCCAAAAACCGACAGATGCCTCGGTCGAACAGCTCCCAACATCTTGAACCTAAAAAAACAGAGCGACTCAAACGTTTGAGTCGCTCTGCTTTTTTAGGTTGAGGAATCAGTCGCCATGGCGTGACAGCTGAATCAGACGTCGAATAAAGATAAAAGCTGGTATCACCGTCATGAGCGCCGTCGTGACGACGAGAGACCAGGCGAACACGGCTTCAAGTGTGACCGTTCGGGCTCGTAGCTCCTCGAGAAGATTGACGTTTTGAACGGACAAGACGGTCATCAGTGCCGGCCAGACACTAGAAGCGAGGATGCTCAACATCGCGTATCGTGTCCGAATGAGCCGACGCGACATCAAGAAGATATTGACGGCCATAAACAATAGTCCGATGAAGAGGAACAAACCGATCTCATACATATTGACGTATCCGCCCATGCTCAACCACCTCACTCGAGTAGTACTCATGTTTACCCGTCTTCTCGGACAAATATGCGAACGAATAAATCATGTAGGACGATCAAAAAGAAGACGTTTGCGATTCCATGCGCCAAATCGAACGGCAAGCTAAGGATGAGCAATTTGATAAAGTCGGCTCCAATCACTTCCGCGAACGACAAGTTCGCCGTCCAGCCGAATAAAAAACCAGAGCCGAGCCCGATTGACCAAAGTAACATGCGCGACCGTAACAAGATCGGTCGTAACAAGTAAACGAGCGTGATCACGAGCAGCCAACCGAGAAACTGATACAAAACGAACGGACCGAGCCCGAGTAAAAGTCCAGATAAAATCGGGACGAATAAAGCGAGCATGCCTGCACTCGTCCATCCAAAATAGAGCGCGGTCAGCATCAATAATGCGGTCGTCGGTTGCACGTTCGGTATGGCCATGAAAAGCCACCGTCCGATGACGGCGAGCGCAAGAAGCTGCGTCAATACAGAAATAGGTGACTTCGTCCGCTCAAACTTCGACAAAAGTGCGAACGCGGTTATGAGGGCGAGGACGTAAGTGACCATAACGTACTCCGATCCACGTACTGTTCGCGCGTGCCGTCAAACACGACCGCTCCGCTCGCCATACATAAGACATGACCTGCCGCCGCAATCAAGCGTTCATCGTGGGTCGCACATAAAACACGCGCCGTCTCGGCTTTTTGTACGATTGCCGCAACGAAGGCGTCGCGTTCGTTCTCCGACAGTCCGACCGTCGGCTCGTCGAGGACGATGAGTGACGACGTGGACGCGAGTACCGCCTGCAACTGTTCGACCCGTCGATTCAACGATTTTGGGAACGGTCCGTACTCGGGGTCTGCCGGAAGATAGAGCGGCCGCTCTGATAACTTCACTTTCCCGTATAGCGGACGCAGACTCTTCGCCATCAGTTCTAGGAGTGTCGACTTGCCACTGCCGTTCGTCCCGATGCACACCGTTAACCCTGGTCCGTCAGACCGGTACGACACGTGTTCGACCGCGTAGGTGGGTTGCAACGGATGACGATAGGAAACGTCTTTGACGTTAATCGATGCTTCACTAGACGACTTTACGACCGTAAACGCATGTGTTGCACCGCCTTCACGCGACCGGTCCGTATAAGCGACGCTAATCCCGAGCTGTCCTAGCCGCCGAAGCAGCATCGACAAGTGTTCGCTTCGGAATCGATCGAGATAACGGAACGGCTCGATGAGAACGAGCGCATCGGGATTTTCGCCGAGCACGTGAGCGATTCGAACGAGTTGTTGTTCTCCGCTCGAGCATTCATCAAATCGTTTTTTGGACAGATGATCGATTTGCAAGAGAGCTGCCAGTTCGGCGCCGCGCATCGCATCATCACCGGCGAGCAGTGAGGCGACCGAACCGGCGAGCGGGTCATCGAGATTGACGATATGGGCCCGCTCTGAAGCGACCCACTCCTCAATTTGCTGACGTCCGTGCTCTGAGGATAACCAACGCATCTCGCACCCCTCCTTTCGTCAAATACGGGTAAAGCAACCAGATGAGTGGTGACCACTTAAGCGCCGCCACAAAGCAAATAAACAGGATGAACAGATGAACGAGATCATCGCCTTGGAATGAACGTAGGCGCGGCAACGCGTAAACGGGTTCACGGCGCTGGCTGTCAATCCCGACGACGATCGCTTCTCGCCAATCTTGTCGCTGGTGACTGCGGAGCGACAAACGGATGGCCCGTTCCATCGACGGGACGAGCGCCCAAGCACCGTACAGCAACCGGGTCGATTGCGGAAAGCGTCGCAAGAGCGGCAATAGCCGTTCTAATCGCATGAAACGGCTCGCCCAAACCATTCCGAATAAAAACGTCGCCAAGCGGACAATTTGGTCGCTGAGCGCACGGATGGAGACGTCCCACTGGAGCAAAATCGGTGCGAGCGAGATCAGCGCGAACGCGACAAGCAGACCGAGCATCGCGACGGGAAAGCGCCGCTCCAACAGTAACAACAAGACCAGCCCGGCGAGCAGACTTAACGAACCGTTCACATGGATCAAGACGTACAGATGGACGAGTAGAAAGAAAAGGAGCGTGACAGCATGTCTACGCTCCCAATCCGCCTCATTCGAAGAAAGAAATCGCATCTTCTTCAAACCGCCATTGGATAATATCGGTGGACTCGACTTCTTTTGCAGCCGCCCCTTCATCGCCAGGGCTGCCGTTAAAGGCGTACACCCAACCAGATGACTGACCGGCCGATTTTTCTTGAATCCCGTCGATTGCCGTGACGTAGGTCATCTCCCCGCTTCCGACCGAATCAATCGGCAATTCTGTCGCCTTGAGGGCATCGAGCACCGTCGACCCATCCTCTAGGCAGACACTTTTCTCATGGTACAACGTCTCTTCTGTCGACGCGTCGTAAACGGAAATTGTCGGTTCGACGTCACAAGACTCACTTTGTCCGTTCGATGTCTCTTCTCCAGCACAAGCTGCCAATAAAGGTATCATCATACCCATGATGAGCAATTTTTTCATTGATCCGTCAAATCCTCTCGTTGGTGGATGGAGTAGTTGTAAAGAATCGTATATTTTTCGCCTGTCGTTCTGCCTTCACGGGTCAAACCGGTCAATTGAATACTGTTGGCGAGCACGGGTTCGCGCTGGAGCCAGAATTTGACGATTCGTCCGTCCCGGTTGATCATGAGCATCGCTTCGTTCTCGAACGTGTACATGTCGTACAGTCCGTCAAATGAGAGCTGCAAGAGCGGTGCCTCGACTTGTTTGGCAAAGTCTTCCCACGCTGTCCCCCGTACGGCTTCGATCACGTGTTCGAAGTCAACGAGCTTCTCGAAAAAGGCTCGACCGGAACTTTTGTTCATCTCATCGACTTGACGATATTCAAGTTCCCCTGAGTCGTCATAGTTGATGCGGATTTGCTGGAACGAGCTGCTGCGTTCGACCATGAGCAAATACTCGAGTGACTGCAGTTCACCGTCCCGGTCGACGACTATCTTGCTACGATCGAGCTTGATCACCTCGCCGTTGATCCGGCGTAAAATCGTATCTGTCATCCGGTCGAACGACTCGTCTTGCACCGACACCGGCCCGATTTGTTGAGATTCGGCCCGGAATTCGGATTGGTCGAACAAAGGTACGAACAGTAAAACGATGAAGAAGAAGAAGCCGACGAGTGCCCCGTACCATTTATACCGGCTGTTTCGTTTTGGAAAGAACAAGAATGACATCAAAAATCCGATTGGGATATGAAACCCGCCGATCGGAAACGAAACGATTCCGAGCAACGAGTAGAATAAGAACTTGGCGAAAAAGTTCGGTTCTGGCTCTTTCAACTGATTCAATCTTACACCTAGCAACAGGCTGATGACGATGAAACCTAGCCAAACGTATAGTTGTATTGTCACATCAATCCCCCACTATAAACTCGGAAAAGTCGGTTGCCACATGGCTATCCGCAAACCCAGACACGACCTCGGCCTCAAATTCTGCTTCCCGGCCTTGGTAGCGGGCCGAGATATGGGTGACGATCAACCGGCCCGCTCCCGCCTCGTTCGCGAGCCTTGCGGCTTCGACCGTCGTCGAGTGACCATACTGTCTCGCAAGTTTTGACTCCCCTTGCATAAACGTCGCCTCGTGGACAAGAACGTCGGCAGCTTGTGCGAGCACGAATGCATTCTCGCACGGAGTCGTATCCCCTAAGATGGCGACGATCGCTCCACGGACCGATTCTGTGACATATTCTTTAGACGCGTATGTTTTCCCTGCAAATTCAAACGTGTCTGCTTGTTTGATTGTCCGATAGACTGGACCGCTCGGAATACCGAGTGCTCTCACTTTGTCGACGAGGAGCGTCCCCGGACGCGCCGGTGCCTCGATGCGAAACCCGTAAGATGGAAAGCGATGCGCGAGCTTCCGCACCGTGACGAGGTGACCGTCTTGCTCGAACGTGTCCCCGTCCTCATATTCGACAATCGTCAGGTCATAGCCTAAATATGAACCGGTCAGTTTCAACGTCAGCTCGAGCCATTGCTTGATGCCACGCGGCCCGTACAGCGTGAGCGGATCCTTTCCGTCGAGGGCGGAACGCGTCGATAAGAAACCTGGCAACCCGAAGACATGGTCCCCGTGTAGATGCGTGATCCAAACAGCCGATACTTTTCGCGGTTTGATCGTGGTATGGAGAATCTGGTGCTGGGTCGCCTCCCCGCAATCGATCAGCCACGTCTGTTTAGGCAATGTAAGTGCGAGCCCGGAAACGTTCCGTTGTTTCGAAGGCATGCCTGAACCAGTTCCTAAAAAATGTAACTTCATAAATATATTTGTCCTTTCTGCTAGCCTAATCCATGCTATACTTGAGTCACTCGTTGAAAAGGATGTGATCCGTGATGAATAAAGTTGAACATTCCGATGCTTTGTATGAAGTGATTCGGGAACGAGCGACTTCAATGAATCGCAAACACCAACAAGATGCAGGCACCTCGATCCGAATTCACGACATAGCGACCGAACTTCACTGCTCAGACGAACTCGTCTTAGAATCGTTGGAGTTCGCCGCATAAACACACGAACACATAGGAAGAGCCGACTTAGCGTCGGCTCTTTTTTTAGTTTGTTTCCCGTGTTGCGACTTGCTCGACAATTTCAACAACGAGTTCAATTAACTTATACAGTTCGACGAGTGGCATGCGTTCGTTCGTCGTATGGATTTCTTCATACCCGACAGCAAGGTTAACCGTCGGAATGCCTCCACCGGCGATCACGTTCGCATCTGAGCCCCCGCCCGAATGAAGGATACGAATCGGACGTCCAATCGCTGTCGCCGCTGACTTCGCCACTTCGACGACCTCGTCGCCTTCTTCGAACTTGAAGCCCGGGTACATGATGTCAATCTCGACTTCAGCACGACCACCGTGCGTCTCAGCAACTTCGATATACGCTTGCTTCATCGCTTCAGCTTGCGCTTCCATCTTATCGTGGATAAGCGAACGGGCCTCGGCGAGCACTTCGACGTAATCACAGACGATATTCGTCGCGCGTCCGCCTTCGAAGCGTCCGATGTTAGCCGTCGTCTCTTCATCGATCCGGCCGAGCTTCATTTTTGCGATCGCTTTTGCTGCGATTTGAATCGCCGAGACGCCTTTTTCTGGGGCGACACCGGCGTGGGCCGTCTTCCCGTAAATTTTCGCGTTCACTTTTGCTTGGGTTGGAGCTGCCACGATAATATCGCCGACCGGTCCGTCCGAGTCGAGGGCGAAACCGAATTTCGCATCGATTTTCGAGAGGTCGAGCACTTTCGCACCGACGAGACCCGATTCTTCACCGACCGTGATGACGAACTGGATCTGACCGTGTGGAATTGCCTCCTCTTTCAAGACCCGAACGAGTTCGATCATCGCTGTAAGCCCCGTCTTGTCGTCGGCACCGAGAATCGTCGTCCCGTCTGTGACGATATAACCGTCTTTAATACTCGTTTTGATGCCTTTACCTGGTGTGACCGTATCCATGTGGGCCGTGAAGTAAATCGGGTCAACGCCCTGTTTCGTCGCAGCCAACGTGACGATAAGATTGTTTCCTGAATGCGCAGTTTTTGTCGATGCGTCGTCTTCGTAGACGTCACATCCGAGTTCTGTGAAGACCGACTTTAAATGCTCACAGATGACCGCTTCTTCTTTTGTCTCTGAATCGATGCTGACCAACTGTAAAAATGTGTCCAGCACACGTGTCTCGTTTACCATAAAAACATCCCTCCATCCAAACATTTCTTGGTTATTATAACAAACTCATGTCGTTTGCACGAACCTTTTCCATTCTGTACAATGAGGTCAAACACGTTTTGGAGGATCCTCATGAGAAAAAAACAACAAAAACGACAACGCATCATTCAAATCGGCGTCGTCGTCATCGTATCAATCTTCTTGCTTAGCACGTTTTTGTCGGGGATGGCCATGTTCCTGTAACAGGAGAATGTACCGTTCTTTCAAGATCAAGTAACTCTTCACATCTGACAAAATATTGAGCAGCGACGAGCGTACCTCAAATTCCTCACGCGATGTGGGGAGAGGTACGTTTTTTCGATAATGGTCGATGATTTCCTCGAGCTCGCGAAGAAACGCCGAGGCGTCAGCCTGCTCGTTGACGTTGTCGCCGACGCGGCGTAAAAATGTGGCGACGGGTTTCGCCTCATTGACGACCATCGTGATCTCCCGCGCATTATCAGCAATCCGCTTCAAAATGTCGTACTGGCGCTCGCGCATCCGGAAGTATAGATAGTCCATGTCTTCGTTGCGCTTCCCGATCGAGTTTCCCATCCGGCGGAGGGCCAAGTCTTTCCCGTTCTTTAAATAGTCACGCGTCTTCAACAGCATCATCGAATGGTTATTGTACACACCGGTCTCGACACAGGCTGCGACGTCATAGAAGTGGACCGCGAGCGCCCGATTGATACTCTCTTTAATGCGCTCGATGTCTTTATCGAGCGTCGGCATATACATGTTGACGACGAGTCCGACGCCAACCCCGATCGCGATCAACAGGAGTTCGTTCAAGAACAAGTCGAGTGAGAACCGTCCTTCGGTGTACAGATGGGTCAAGATGACGACACTCGTGATCATGCCGTCCTGCAGTTTGAGCTGTTGAACGAGCGGGATGAACATGACAAAATAAAGTGTAAGCGTCGCCGGCGAATAGCCGAGCAGCGTGAACATCAACGCGCCCATCCCGATGGCGAGCAAGCTTGCCATGACACGTTCATATGAGGCCCGAAATGACTTCTTGCGCGTCTCTTGGATACTGAGGATGGCGATGATGGCCGCGAAGACGTAATAATCGAGATGGATCGTCTCAGCGATGAGCATCGCGATCCCAGCCGCGACCGCCGTCTTTAACGTACGTGTACCAATTTTCATATCATTCCCTCCTCTCATACAAAATTGTTTACTAGTTTTCTCTGTTTGGCAATCCTCAAGTTTGGAAGTGATCCTATTGAAGAAAAAACAACGACGCCGGCTCTTGCCCGCCCTGCTCAGCTTAGCACTTGCCATCTTCGGCTTTCTTTGGTTACAAGAGCGAGGCAACGGGACGTACACCGTCGAGACGTTCGCAGATGGTGACGTCTCGTCCCGTCACTTCGAGTCGCTCGCTGAAGCCCGCACCTATATGGAACGCGGCGGCAATCGCGCCTTGCTTGGCCCGTCCGGCGAAGTCATCGACTTTACCGGCACCGGCATCGCCGTCACGCCGACTGACCGGGTCACGAACCTGTATAAAGATGCCGCGTTCAAGGAGCGGCAGTCGTACGTCGCCGGCGGCACCCGGCTTAGGCTCGTCGGAAAGGGTTCTGACCATTTGCGAGTCACCATCTCCGGTGCCGACGTGTACGTACCGCTGGCCGACATGACGCTATACCCGGACGCCGTCGTCGAGAAACGCGGCTATTACGAGATGCGGGACGGACAAGTGCTCCATACCGTTGAAGCGAACGGGAACTTGGCTGGGACGTTTTTGGTCGGACCCGCCCCGCAGGAAACGTCGGACCGGTTTTATACCGAAAACGTCCGGGACGTCTTCGATTCACCGTACCAATTCGCCTCGATTCAGTCCAAATCGCCGTACTCGGCCCGCGAACTCGATCAATTTCTCGCCACGCTCGGTGACAGTCCGCTCACCGGAAAAGGTGATGCCTTCAAGGACGCCGAAGCCGAGTTCGGTATTAACGCCCTGTTCTTACTCGCCGTCGCCGGTCACGAGTCGGGATACGGGACGTCCGCGATCGCCCGCGATAAAAATAATCTCTTCGGGTTCAAAGCGACAGATGACGACCCGAGCGGCAACGCCTCGACGTTCGCTTCAATCGAGGCGAGTGTCGATGCTGCGGCCCGCTTGTTCGCCGAGAAGTATGTGACCGGATCGTACGACCGCGGCCCGTTCCCCGGCAACAAGCAAGAAGGTGTCAACGTCTTCTACGCCTCGGACCCGTATTGGGGCGAGAAAGTCGCCGGGACGATGTATCGCATCGACCGCAAGCTCGGATTAAACTATTTGGAACAGCTCCAGTGACGGCCAAACGGCCGTCGCTTTTTTTTTGCAGGAATCCCTAGAGTCAAACCCGAATACTAAAAATGAACGACCATTCATTCAAAGGGGGAGATTCATTTGAAAACGATTTGGATTACCGGCGGTTCGTCCGGCATGGGGAAAGCGATGGCGCTAAAATTTAAAAGCGAAGGCTGGAACGTTGCCATCAGCGGCCGTAACGAAGAGCGCCTGCAAGAAACGATGGGTGAACTCGAGGCGATCGGTGCGGGTCAAGCGTTACCCGTCCAACACGACGTCCGCGATTACGAGGCGTGCGCCCAAGCGCTCGATCAGATTGTCGAACGATTCGGTCCGGTGCATGCGCTCGTCAATAACGCCGCCGGCAATTTCGTCTGCCCGATGCTCGATTTGACACCGAACGGTTGGACGAGTGTCATCGACATCGTTTTGAACGGCACGTTCAACTGTACGCACGTCCTCGGAAAGCACTGGGAGCGCGAACAACTCCGTGACGGTTCGATCATCAACATGGTCGCGTCGTACGCGTGGCAGGCAGGTGCTGGTGTCGCACCAAGCGCCGCCGCTAAAGCAGGCGTACTGAATTTGACCCGGACGCTCGCCGTCGAATGGGGCTATCAGTTCGGGGCCCGCGTGAATGCGATCAGCCCGGGACCGATCGAACGGACTGGCGGGGCCGACAAACTCGCCGTCCACGTCAAAGAAGTCGAGCGCATCCGCCGCAACGTCCCGCTCGGCCGCTTCGGGACACCGGAAGAGATCGCTGACCTCGCTTTCTGGATGACGTCGGATGAGATGCGTTACTTGAACGGTGAATGCATCTCGCTCGACGGCGGGCATTGGCTCAATAAACATCCATTTTAACGCCAAACGGCCGAGGATCCCTCCTCGGCCGTTTTACATATCTTCGCCAACCCATTCCGCCTCGAACTGCTTCAAGAAAGACGTCATGAACGCGTGACGGTCGCGGGCGATCGCTTTCGCCCGGTCCGTATGCATCCCGTCTGCGAGCAAGAGCAGTTTGTCACTAAAATGCGCGATGGCGCTCGACGGGTCGGCCGGATCATAGAGCGGTGTGCCACGTGATCCGGCATACTGGAACGTCCTGGCGATGCCGATCGCACCGACCGCATCGAGCCGGTCTGCGTCTTGAATGATCGCACTCTCGAGCGTCGTCGGCAGTCTGCCTTGCGAGAACGACGTCTCCGCGATGACGGCGAGTATGTGATCCGTCTGGCTTGTACTGAGGGCGATCGTCTCGAGATGATGCCGGACGAGCCCTTTGGCTCGACCGAGTTTCGCGTCCTCGACGTCATGAAGCAGCGCCGCGAGTGTGACGACGAGCGGGTCGACCGCCATCCCTTCAGCGAGATGTTCGGCGAGCCGACGCACCCGTTCGAGATGACTCATGTCATGCCCGGTATGATCCCCGGTATGAAGCTTCGTCACGAAGCGTTCGGTCGCTTGAATCGCTTGACGCGCCATCAAATCTCGATCGTCGTGTTCGGTTCGATCAACAGACCGCGCTGATGTAACTGGTCACAGAAGGCACGTGCATCTTGTTTGATCGGTGGGAACGTATCGAAATGAATCGGGACGATTCGTTTCGCCTGCAGCCAATGGGCGGCATCGAGCGCGTCAACCGGCCCCATCGTGAAGTTGTCCCCAATCGGCAGGAAGGCGACGTCGATCTCGAACCGTTCACCGTACAGTTTCATGTCCGAGAACAATGCCGTATCACCCGCATGGTAAAGCGTCAGCGAGTTCGTCTCGATGATGAAGCCCCCCGGCATCCCCATATAGACCGGGACGTCGCCCATGTCAAGGCTCGAGCTGTGGAACGCCTGCGTCATCGTCACACGGCCGAACGGGAAGGAATACCCGCCCCCGATGTTCATGCCGTGGACCGAATAGCCTTTTTTCTCGTAATAGGTCGCGAGTTCATGTGTCGCGACGATCGTCGCGCCCGTTTCTTTCGCGATCAGTTCGACGTCCTCGATATGATCAAAATGCGCATGCGTCAACAAGATGTAGTCGGCTGTCAATGTCGCCGGGTCGACGTCTGTATGCGGGTTACTCGTCAAAAACGGATCGATCAAGACGCTCATTCCGTCGATATCGAGCTGGACTGTCGCATGGCCATAGTAAGTGATCTTCATTCGAATCCTCCCTTTCTGGTGTCAGATGGAACGTGTCATCACAAGACTTTTTCTAAGAACCGTTTGGCTCGGTCCGTCTGCGGGTTGAGGAGCAGGTCGGCCGGTTTGCCTTCCTCCATCAAGATGCCTTCATCAAGGAACAGGACACGGTCAGCCACTTCACGGGCAAAGCCCATCTCGTGCGTGACGACGACCATCGTCATCCCTGAATCGGCGAGTCCTTTCATGACGTCGAGCACTTCATTGACCATCTCCGGGTCGAGCGCCGACGTCGGCTCGTCAAACAGCATGACGTTCGGCTCCATGGCAAGCGCCCGGGCGATCGCGACACGTTGTTTTTGTCCGCCTGACAACTGACTCGGATAAGCATCGATCTTCTCCGATAATCCGACACGCTCGAGCAACGTCTTCGCTCGTTCGATCGCTTCAGCCTTGCTGACTTTCAACACGTTGATCGGTGCGTACGTCAAGTTGTCGAGCACGTTCATATGCGGAAACAAGTTGAACTGTTGGAACACCATCCCGATATTTTGCCGTGCCTTCGAGACGTTGGCCCCTTTTTTCGTCAACTCGTATCCGGCGACGCTGACCGTTCCGCTTGTCGGCACTTCGAGCATGTTCAAGCAACGTAAGAACGTCGACTTACCGGAACCCGACGGACCGATGACAGCGACGACTTCTCCTTTTTCAATCGAAGTCGTAATCCCTTTCAACACTTCAAGGTCACCGAACTGTTTGTATAAATCCTTTACTTGTATCATCTGCCATCACTCTTTCTTAACCGTTTTTCAAGACGTTGACCAAAGTATGTCAACACCATTACTATCGTAAAGTATATCACACCGGCGAACAGGAGCGGTTCGAAGTAGATCGCCTTCTGTCCTCCGACGATTTGGGCCCGGCGCATAATATCGAGGACGCCGACCGTCGAGACGAGTGCCGACTCTTTCGTGAGCGTGATCATCTCGTTGACGAGTGCAGGCAAGATGTTTTTAAACGCCTGCGGCAAGATGATCGAGCGCAGCTGTTTGACATAAGGGACACCGAGTGCGTCAGACGCTTCCCACTGGCCTTTGTCGACCGCTTGAATCCCGGCCCGAATGATCTCCGAGATGTACGCCGCCGAGTTGAGCGAGAAGGCGATGACGGCCGATTGATAAGGTGTCGTGATAAAGCCCGTCAACTGCGGCAAGCCGAAGTGGATGATGGCGAGTTGCAAGATGAGCGGTGTTCCCCGGAACACGGCCGTGTAGGCGTGTCCGATGAAGTTGACGAGACGGTTCGGCACAATCTTGAACGTGGCCACGACGACACCGAACGTGATCCCGAACAGCGCCGAGACGAGCACGACTTGGAACATGACCGGGATCCCTTCAAGAATGTACGGCATAGAATCATAAATCCGACTAAAATCCATTATAAGTTCCTCCTAAAAAAGGCTGACTGATGTTTTCAGTCAGCCTTAATCCATAATTATTCAGCTGGTGCTGCCTCTTCTTCGAACCATTTTTGAGCTAACTTCTCGATTTCTCCTGATTCGATCAATTTGTTCAACTCTTCGTTGAACTGATCGCGGAGCTCATCGTCTTTACGGAAAGCCGCGGCCGAGCCGGCTTCTTCTTCGTCAACGATTTCAAACGTCGCTAGCTCGCTGTCTTGGTCGAGGTACTTCTTCGCGACCGTGTCTTCGATGACCATTGCGTCGATGCGGCCTGTCTTGATCTCTTGAATGATCTCAGGGATCTTGTTCAAGGCGACGATTTCCGCGCCGGGGATCTGGTCTTTGGCAATCCCTTCTTGGATCGAACCGAGCTGGACGCCGACTTGTTTCCCGTCTAGGTCTTCAAGCGTTTGAATCGCGTCGCCTTTTGATAGAATCAAGTTTTTCGCCGTGAAGTAAATATCTGTGAAGTCGGCGTTCTCTTTCCGCTCTTCAGTCGGCGTCATGCCCGCCATGACGAAATCGACGCGTCCGGCGTTCAAGGCCCCGAGCAAGCTACCGAAGTCCATATCTTCTATTTTCAATTCATAGCCCATGTTGTCGGCCACTTGTTTGGCGATGTCGATATCGAATCCGACGATCTCGTCACCGCTCGCCGTATCGACGAACTCATAAGGGAAGTAATCCGCGCTCGTCCCCATGACGAGGACTTTGTCGTCTTCCTCATTCGTCGACGATGACCCGCCTTCATTGACGTCGGCGCCACAGGCGACCGAAAATGCAGCCAGTGCTGCGATACATAATGCTAGAAAACTTTTTTTTCATGTTCATTTTCCCCTTTTCAACAAGATGGAATTGTCAGAACTTTAACAAAATTATGACATATTTGTTTTTCTGTCTCAATAGTTCTTTCGCTCTTCATATGTCTGACTTGTCTTCAACCACTATATACACATAATTATTAATTGTAAAGTATATTCATGCATAAAAATCAAAAAAATTACGGTCACATCCGCTCGTAAGCGAAATACGTGACCGTACCGTTATCTGTCGACCCATAAGGTTGCACCCGTTTCACCGACGTGATCGGGATGGCGCTATATACGTGCGGATAGCGATCTCCGTCCTCATCTAGCTCGTAGTGGAGCAAGCTACCAAGGCGCTTAATATGGAACGAGACGAGCACGACCCGCTCCCCGTGATAGTGACGCCTCGCGACTTTACTGATCTGTTGCGGGGTGCAGCAACGAACGTACCCTTCTGTTTGGAGCGATTCTTCGTTGATCTCACCTCGCGACAAGGCGATCGCATATTCCGCCTCACTCATGATTTTAACGACTGGTTCCATTCGATCGATCCCTTCTTAAGGAAAAGCGCAAAGGCAAAGCCTTTGCGCCCACACATTGATTACGCGTAATAAATATCGAACAACGTCTGTAACTGTTCGACGAGCTCTTCAGCCGTCGACGACTCAATCGTGCTCCGTTCGACCATCGTGACGATGTTTCCATCTTCGAGTAGCGCGATCGATGGTGACGACGGGGCGTACCCTTCGAAATACTCACGAGCCCGGTCCGTCGCTTCCCGGTCTTGTCCGGCGAAGACGGTGACGAACTGATCCGGTTTCGTGCCTTCCATCTTGTTCACATAGGCCGCGGCCGGACGAGCGATCCCACCGGCGCAACCACATACCGAGTTGACGAGCACGAGCGTCTTGCCTTCTTTCTTCAGTGCCGCATCGACTTCTTCCGGTGTCGTCAGTTCGGTGTATCCTGCTGCCCGTACCTCATTGCGTGCCTGTTCGACTACATCTTGAAAGTATAATTGAAAATCCATATTGTTTCCCCTTTCGACTTTCGTCTTATCTTTCTTATTTTACGTCTTGTGGATCGGTTAGGACAAGTCTATCGCTCAACTGACCTTCAAGGAACGGGTCCGCACCGAGTAACGACTTGAACGCTTTGTAGCGGACGCGCTGCTCTTCGGTCGCTTCGCGGTTCGTCAAATAGGCGCGAATCAAAATATTTTTTGGTGTATGTTCCATGTCGATAAATTCGAGCAACTGCGCTTCATAGCCGACGAGACCGAGCAGTTCGGCCCGGATCGAATCGGTGGCGAGCGCCGCGAACCGTTCCTTGACGAGGCCGTGTTGAAGCATGACGTCGAGGCTCGGCGCCTCGAGTTGCCGGTTCAGTTCTTTCTGGCAACACGGCACGCTCAAGATGACTTTCGCCCCCCAGCGGACCGCTCGCGCGAGCGCCATGTCGGTCGCGACGTCGCAGGCATGGAGCGTGACGACCATATCGACCGCCGACTCGCCTTCAAATTCATTGATGTCCCCAACGAGAAACTCGAGCCGCTCGTAGCCGAGGTCGCGGGCGATCCCGGCGCACTCCTCGATGACTTCCTTCTTCAAATCGAGCCCGGTGATGTGTACGTCATACCCTTTCATCTCATGCAAGAAATGGTACAAGGCGAACGTCAGATACGATTTGCCCGAACCGAAATCGAGAATCCGGACAGTCCGGTCGGTCGGGAGGTATTTGATCGAATCCTCGATGAACTCGAGGAACCGGTTGATTTGTTTAAACTTATCGTACTTCTGACGCTTCACTTTCCCATCTACCGACTGGACGCCGAGGCGAATCAGGAACGGGACCGGCTCATCGACCGGCAACACGTACTGCTTTTCGCGGTTGTGCGTCAGTTTCACTTGCTTCACGTCCGTTGGCCGCTCTTTATACGTTACTTTAAACTTTTTCGAGAGTTGGAAATGGAGCTCGGTCGCTTTCAGCTGAAACTGTCCTTGCCGGAAGTTTTCGAGCAGCTGTCCAAGCTCTGCGATCGCTTCTTCCGTACGTAAATTTTTATGTTTCATGACGCGCTCAAATTGGTATTCAAACTGTATGTGGTACTCATCTTTCAACAATACCGGCTTCAGTTTCACCCGGCGTAAATCGCTCGATTTTTGACGTGGTTGACTGATTGTCGCCGTCACAAGCTCCCCATCTTCGATCAGACCGTTGAGCCGTTCCATCAAATCTGTATATTCCACTTGATTCATCCTTTTTTTAAGTAGTTGCGAAACTTTTTAAACGTGCATCCGTACATACTATTACACGAACACGTGCAAACGTCAAAGGAGGATCACCATATGTTTAAAAAGTTACTTTCATCGATTGGAATCGGGGCTGCGACTGTCGATACGCGCCTGGCGGAGAACAGTTGTGTTCCCGGCGGTACGCTCGACGGGGTCGTCCACATCAAAGGCGGCAACGTCGAACAATCGGTCGACCGTATCTACATTTTCTTCAATACGCTCTACAAGCACGAGGTCAATGACAAGACGACCTATTCGACGTTCACGATCGAAAAAATCCTGTTGAACGAGGCACCATTCATGATCGGACCGGACGAAGTGAAAGAGATCCCGTTCACGATCGAAGTGCCGTTCAACACACCGATCTCCGTCAGCCAGTCGAAGACATGGATCGAGACCGGCCTCGATATCGCCCAAGCGGTCGACCCGAAAGACGAGGACTCGATTCTCGTCAAACCGAACCGCGAGCAGCAAGTCATCCTCGACGTGCTCGACGATATCGGTTTCCGGCTAAAAAAAGCCGACACCGAGATGCTGCCGGCCAGACATCGCTCGGGACGACTCCCAATCGCTCAAGAGCTCGAGTATTCGCCGAACGGCACAAGTTTCGGACGTCGGCTCGACGAACTCGAGGTCATCTTACTGCAAGACGAGACGAGCCTCGACTTGTTGATCCAAGTCGACAAGAGCGTCCATAGTTTAGGCAGTCTATTCGCCGACTTAACCGGGACCGATGAGTCGACACATCGGCTCAGTTACTCACAGGCCGACTTATCTTCGCCCGAACGTATTCGCCGCGACATCGAGTCATTGATTGAACGGTCAATTTAACGAAAGGAGCCACGGACATGCGTCCATGGCTCCTTTTTGGATCAATAAAGTGTGTACGTGTTCGGGTCGATTGATTCGAGCGACTGTTTAATCGCCTGTAAAAACTGTCCGGCGACGAGACCGTCGAGGACGCGGTGATCGACCGACATGCACAAGTTGACCATGTCGCGTGCCGCGAACATACCGTTCACCCAGACGGGACGTTTCACGATCGATTCGACCGAGAGAATCGCCGCTTGCGGGTAGTTCAAGATCGGGGCCGATTGGATCGATCCGAAAGCGCCCGTATTGTTGATCGTGAACGTGCCGCCACGCATCTCGTCGGCTTTCAAGCGGTTTGCGCGGGCACGGCCGGCGACGTCTTGAAGCGCGACGGCGAGCCCTTTGATGTTCTTCTCGTCCGCATGCTTGATGACCGGGACGTAGAGCGCATCGTTCGCCGCGACGGCGACCGATAGATGGATATCTTTATGGACTTTGATATGGTCCCCGGCCCACTCCGAATTCATCATCGGATGTTTCTTCAGACCCTCGACCGCCGCCTTCATGAAGAACGGCATAAACGTCAACTTGACGCCTTCCCGTTCGAAGAACTCATCTTTCAATTTGGCGCGCGCCTCGACGAGGTTCGTCACGTCGACTTCGATCATGAGCCACGCGTGCGGTGCCTCGTGCTTCGAGCGGACCATGTTGCTCGCGATCGCTTGACGGACACCCGCCGTCGGGATCATCTCAATACGGTCTGACGATTCACTCGGTGTCGAAGCGGTCATTGGCGCGACGACAGGCTTCGTGACGGTTTCTGGCACATCGAGCTTCACTTGCGTCATCGTCTCTTGAACCGGTACTTGCGTCGCCGGTTCCGGTTGACGCGGACGACCTTCCGATAAGTAACGAAGGACGTCTTTGCGCGTGATCCGGCCACCGAGTCCTGAGCCGTCGAGTTGATCCAAATCGATATCATTCTCACTCGCGAGACGGATGACGGCCGGTGAGAAACGCCCGTTCGCGCTTCTATTACGCGGCGGCGCGGAAACAGGAACGGTCGCGACGACCGCAGCCTGTTCCGGCTGCTTCGTGTCTTCAGTTGTCAATTCGGCGGGCTCATCGGTAGCGCTTGCGACTTCCATCGTCAAGACCGGCGTGCCGACGCTAACGGTATCGCCTTCACCAATCAACAGCTCTTTAATGATCCCAGCACTCGTCGCCGGGATCTCGGCCGTCACTTTATCGGTCATGACCTCAGCGAGTGGTTCATACTCTTCGACCCGGTCGCCCGGCTTGACGAGGAATGTCGTGATCGTCCCTTCGGTCACACTTTCCCCGAGTTGTGGCATCTTGATCGTCTGTTCCATAAGACCCCTCCTTAAAACGCAGCGAGCTGACGGGCCCGCTCCGCAATTTTTTCAGGGGATACGATGAAATACTTCTCCATCGGTGGCGCGTACGGCATCGCCGGCACGTCCGGTCCTGCCAAGCGTTCGATCGGCGCATCGAGTTCAAACAGCGCTTTCTCGGCGATGATGGCTGCAACTTCCCCGATGATGCTGCCTTCTTTATTGTCTTCGGTCACGAGCAGGACTTTACCCGTCTTCTTGACGGCTTCGACGATCGCGTCTTGATCGAGCGGATAGACCGTGCGTAAATCCAAAATATGCGTGCTGATCCCTTCCGCCTCGAGCGTCTTCGCGGCTTCTTGGGCCATATGGACACAGAGGCCGTACGTGATGATCGTCACGTCGTCGCCTTCGCGTTTTACGGCGGCCTTGCCGATCTCGACCGTATAGTCGTCAGTCGGTAAGTCCGCCTTTAACAAGCGGTACGCCCGTTTATGCTCAAAGAAGAGGACAGGATCGTTCGAACGGATCGCCGCCTTGAGCAGTCCTTTGGCGTCGACCGGGTCGGACGGGATGACGACTTTCAAACCAGGCGTCGAGTTGAACATGCCCTCAACCGACTGTGAATGATAGAGCGCGCCATGGATCCCGCCCCCGAACGGCGCCCGGATGACCATCGGACACGTCCAGTCATTGTTCGAGCGATAACGGATTTTCGCCGCCTCGGACACGATTTGGTTGACGGCCGGCATGATGAAGTCGGCGAACTGCATCTCGGCGATCGGCCGCATCCCATACATGGCCGCACCGATCCCGACGCCTGCGATCGCACTTTCAGCGAGCGGAGCATCGATGACACGGTCCTCACCATACTTTTCAATCAAGCCTTGCGTCGCCCGGAAGACACCACCGCGGACGCCGACGTCCTCACCGAGCACGAACACGTTCTCATCGCGTTCCATCTCTTCATGGATTGCTTCGTTGATCGCTTCAATAAACGTTTTCATCAGTTATCCCCCTCGTACACGTGGTCCATCGTCGATTCCGGTGACGCGTAAGGCGCCTTGTCGGCGTACGTCGTCGCTTCGTTCACTTCGACGTCGACTTTCGTCTCGATGTCTGTGAGTTCGGCCTCGGTTGCGACGCCATCTTCGAGCAATCGCTTCCGGAACAACTGAATCCCGTCGCGGTTTTTCAGTTCGGCGAGTTCTTCTGACGAGCGGTACGCCTTGTCATCGTCATCCGACGAGTGCGGCACGAGCCGTTCGACTTCCGCCTCGATCAACGTCGGCCCTTCTCCGCGGAGTGCGCGGGCGCGCGCCTCTTTCACGGCGACGTAGACGGCGATCGGGTCTGTCCCGTCGACCGTCACTCCTGGCATCCCGTATCCTTTCGCCCGGTCCGAGACGCGCTCGCAGGCGAGTTGCTTCGACAGCGGTACCGAGATCGCGTACTTGTTGTTCTCACAGAACAAAATGACCGGAAGTTTATGCACGCCGGCAAAGTTTGCCCCTTCGTGGAAGTCCCCTTGGTTCGACGAGCCTTCACCGAACGATACGAACGTGACGAGCTCTTCTTTTTTCAGTTTGGCCGCGAGTGCGACACCGACCGCGTGCGGCACTTGCGTCGTCACCGGAGACGACCCCGTCACGATGCGAAGTTGTTTCGAGCCGAAGTGACCTGGCATTTGCCGGCCGCCCGAGTTCGGGTCTTCCGCTTTGGCGAACGCCGACAACATCAAGTCACGCGCCGTCTGACCGAAATGCAAGACGACGGCGACGTCCCGGTAGTATGGGAGGATGTAGTCGGTCCCTTTCTCGAGGGCGAACGCCGCCCCGACTTGGGCCGCTTCTTGTCCTTGACACGAGACGACGAACGGGATTTTTCCGGCTCGGTTCAATTTCCACATCCGTTCATCGATTTTACGGGCCCGGACCATCGTCTCAAACATCGCGGTGAGGTCTTGTTTCGACAAGCCGAGCTCTTCATATGAATTCACAGTCATTTGTTCCATTTCCTGTTTCCTCCTTAGGCGTGAATCGGTAACCCGTCCACGGCGAGCGCCGCTTCTTGGAATGCTTCGCTCAGTGCCGGGTGCGGGTGGACGAGCTGACCCATCTCCCAAGCCGTCGCGTTCAAGACGAGGGCGAGCCCGCCTTCCGTGATCAGTTCTGTCGCTTTCGGTCCGACGATGTGGACTCCGAGCAGGTCGTCAGTGTCCGAATCTGAGATCAGCTTGACGAATCCGTCGGCTTGTCCTTCGATCCGGGCTTTTCCGAGACCGTTGAAACGGTACGTCCCCGTCTTGACAACGTGTCCCGCTGCTTTTGCCGCCTCTTCGGTCAATCCGACCGATGCGACTTCGGGTACACCGTACACACAGCGCGGGATGACGTTGTAGTCGAGCGGTGTCGGTTCTTGACCGAGAATCGCTTCGACCGATTTGACACCTTCAGCTGACGCGACGTGGGCGAGCTGGAGTTTACCGATGCAGTCACCGATCGCAAAGATGTGACGTTCTTTCGTCCGATATTGCGAGTCGACTTGGATGACGCCGTTCTCGACGATGATCGACGTGTTCTGCAGCCCGAGGTCTTCCGTATTCGCGATCCGACCGATCGAGACGAGCACACAGTCGACCGTAAGTTGTTCGTCACCGACCGCGAGCGCGACATCGTCCGCTGACACGGTCGTCCGTTCCGGGTCGACCGTCACATTTTTCTTCACACGCACGCCGCGCTTCTTGAGCAGTCGCTCGACTTCTCGCGAGACGGCCTTGTCTTCGAGCGGTAACAGACGTTCGCCGACCTCGATCAGCGTCACGTCGACATCGAGGTCGATCAGCATCGACGCCCATTCGACGCCGATGACGCCGCCTCCGATGATGGCGATGGACGTCGGCAACTGCTCGAACCGGAGCAAGTCGTCTGAATTGAGGATGCGCTCATGATCGAACGGCAACCCTGGGAGCTCCCGGGGGATCGATCCCGTCGCGATGATCAACTGGTTCGGCAACAACAGCTCCGACTCGCCGGTTTCATCCTCGACCGCGACCGTTCCCGGTTGGGGCGAGAAGATGCTCGGTCCCAAGATCGAGGCTTTGCCGCGGAACACTTCGATTTTCCCTTGCTTCATCAAGTGCTCGATGCCTTTCTCAAGGCCGGAGACGAGCTCTCGTTTGAACGTTTGTGCCCGTCCCATGTTGAACGTGACCGTCTCGACTTCTACGCCATACGTTTCGCCATGTTTCGCCGTTTGATAGACGTGCGCTGCCTTCAAGAGCGCTTTTGTCGGGATGCAGCCTTTATGTAGACATGTCCCGCCTAGTTTTTCCGCCTCGACGATCGCGACGTGCTTACCGGCCTGCGCCGCTTTGATCGCGGCGACGTAACCACCAGGTCCGCCGCCGATGACGATGACATCAAATTCTCGTGCCATGTGTATCCCCCTCATATGCTTTTACAGCTTCTTCCTGCCGGATGATCCGAAGGGCCCCTTCCGTGAGCGCCTTCAATTCATCCTCACCCGGATAGACGTGGACGGGTGCCAAGTAGCCGACCCGGTCTTTGATCTTCCCGGTCAGCCAATCCGAGTAGGCGATCCCGCCCGTCAAGATGATGGCATCGACGTTCCCGGACAGCGTGGCCCCGTGCTTGGAGATCTCTTGGGCGACTCGGTACGCCATCGTCTCATAGAGAAGTGCGGCCTTATCGTCACCTGCCGTCATCCGGTCTTCGATTTCGATGGCGTCGACCGTTCCGAGGTGCGCATACAGTCCACCACGACCGACGATTTTCTGTTTCATATCGTTTTTATTATACCTGGTACTATAACATAGTTCTACTACCTGTCCAACAGGAATCGAGCCGGCTCGTTCCGGTGCGAGCGGACCGTCCCCGTCGAGTCCATTGTTCACATCGATGACGTTCCCGGACGCGTGCGCCCCGACCGTGATGCCGCCCCCGAGATGCGCGATAATCAAGTTGAGCTCATTGTAATCGCTTCCATTTTCTGCGGCAAAGCGCTTGCCCACGGCTTTTTGATTCAAGGCGTGGAAGATGCTCCGTCGATTGATTTCTGGCATGCCCGTCGCTCGAGCGAGGTCATGCATCTCGTCGACGACTACCGGGTCGACGATAAAATTCGGTACTTGAAATAATTCACCGAGCTTATGGGCGATCAAGCCGCCCAAGTTGGATGCGTGCACGCCGTAGCGCCCGCTCGTGAGATCTTCGCGCATGAGTTCATTGACAACATATGTCCCCGAAGTCATTGGGGCGAGCAGTCCGCCGCGACCGACGATCGCCGACAACGATTCGCCGGCGATGCCTGATTCAATTAACAAGTCCCGTACTTCTCGCTCCCGGTGAGGCAATTGTTCCGGGAGTGACAATCCTGTGACATCTTCTCCGTGGCGGACCGTTTTCGACAAAATTTCGTCTGAGCCCTCAAATAAACCGACTTTCGTTGACGTCGATCCCGGGTTGATCGCTAGAACGAGTTGTCTCGTCATGTTAGCGCCCACCTAACAGGCTCTTTTCGACTTTCAAGAACTGGCTGCGCGAACGCGACATCATCTCGATGCGCTCTTCGGCCATCTTCTCTGCCGCGACGTGAGTCGGTACCCCGTCCCGTTCAGCGATTTCGAACACACGCTGCATGTTGTCATAAATCAAGTCGACTTTCTTCATGGCCCGCTCGCGGTTGTACCCTTCGAGCTCATCGGCCACGTTGATGACACCGCCTGCATTGATGACGAAGTCTGGTGCGTACAAGATGCCTCGCTCCTCTAACACGTCGCCGTGACGGTCTTCAGCGAGTTGGTTGTTGGCCGCACCGGCCACGATTTGAGCTTTCAGTTGCGGGATCGTCGCATCGTTGATGACCGCACCGAGCGCACATGGCGCGAAGATGTCACACTCGACCGCATAAATCTCATCCGGTTTGACGACTGTCGCCCCAAAGTCCGTCTCGGCACGTTTGAGCGCGTCTTCGTTAATGTCCGTGACGATCAGATGCGCGCCTTCCTCATGCAAGTGGCGGCACAAATTATAGGCGACGTTCCCGACACCTTGGACGGCGACCGTCTTGCCGGCGAGCGAGTCGGAACCGAACTTCCACTTCGCGGCCGCCTTCATGCCGCGATAGACACCGTACGCAGTAACAGGAGACGGGTTGCCGCTCGAGCCGAACGCTGGGCTGACGCCCGTCACGTAGTCGGTCTCCATATGGATGAAGTCCATATCGGCGACGGTCGTGTTGACGTCTTCAGCCGTGATGTAGCGGCCGCTGAGCGACTGGACGTAGCGGCCAAAGGCACGGAACAATGCTTCCGATTTGTCCGTCTTCGCGTTCCCGATGATGACGGCTTTCCCGCCGCCGAGGTTGAGTCCCGCCGCCGCATTCTTGTACGTCATCCCTTTGGCGAGACGTAGCACGTCTGTGAGCGCCTCTTCTTCTGATGTATAATTCCACATCCGCAGTCCGCCGAGGGCTGGTCCGAGCGTCGTATCATGAATCGCGATGATCGCTTTCAAGCCTGATGCTTGATCTTGGCAAAATACGATCTGCTCATAGTCTTCAGCCTGCAATACGTCAAAAATTCGAAAGCGTGGTTCCATGTTTGTTTCCATCATTTTTTATTCCTCCTGAGTCATCAGTTATTTTTTAGCGTGCAATAGGGCGAACGCGAGCGAATAAAGTTTCGCCTCGGCCGTATCGGCCCGGCTTGTCAAGACGACGGGGGCACTGGCCCCGACGACGATCGCCGCGACGCTGGCCCCGGCGAAGTACATGATCGATTTATAAAGGACGTTGCCGACCTCTATGTATGGAACGAGCAATAAGTCGGCTTGTCCGGCCACTTCACTAGCGATTCCTTTTTGTTTGGCGGCAATCATGTCGACGGCGTTGTCGAGTGCGAGCGGTCCGTCGACGACGCAACCCTTGATTTGACCACGCCGGTTCATCTGGGCAAGGAGTGCGGCGTCCATCGTCGCGGTCATTTGCGGATTGACCACTTCAACTGCCGCGATTGCAGCGACACGCGGCAACTCGTAACCGATGTCTCGCATCGCGCCGACCGCGTTATGAATGATATCGACTTTTTCTTCGAGCGTCGGAGCGATATGGATCGCCGCGTCGGTCACACCGATCAACCGCTCCCGATTTGGAATTTCGAACAAGGCGACGTGGCTTAGCGTCCGGCTCGTCCTGAGTCCCGACTCCCGGCTGAGCACCGCCTTCATGAAGACCGAGGTCGACACCATTCCTTTCATGAGAACATCAGCCTCGCCGTTGCGAACCGCAAGTGTCGCTCGTTTGGCGATATCGACTTCTCCCTTGACGTGCAAAATATCGATCGTCGACTCGGCAATGTCATGTTCATCACACAAGCGTTTAATCTCCCGGGCGTCACCGAATAGGATAAATCGTGACAATCCATGGTCGGTCGCAAGCTTGACGGCGCGGATCACTTCCACGTCGGCCGCCCCGGCAATCGACACGGTGCATCCATCTAACCGTTTTGCCCGTTCGAGCATCCTGTCAAAGTTCATCGTTGTCCCCCCTAACCTGTCTACACTTTATATTATGCAAGTTTGTTTCCATTTTTGAAAGCGCTTTAAACAAAGGGCCACCCTGCAATATATTACATAGTAAGCAAAATTATGCATGCATATTACTGCAGACGTTCAAGTTTATTATACAGCGTCCGGATCGAGATGTGTAACCGCCGCGCTGCTTCTGATTTGTTCCCGTCCGCTTCAGCGATCGCCCGGTCGATCAAATCTCGTTCATAGCGAGCGACGGCGTCTTGAAGCGATACGGCTTCGACTGATCGCGCCGTGACGGTCCGTGTCGATAGTTGAAGGTGATGGGGAGCGATCCATTGCTCAGAACTTGCCATATAAATCATCGCCCGGCCAATCACATTCTCAAGCTCACGGACGTTCCCTTTCCAGTATTGACTCTTTAATAGTTCAATCGCAGCTTGATCGACCCCGTGGACGAGTCGACCGTACTCTTGATTCAGTTTACGGATGATCCGCTCGCAAAGCGGCTCGATCTCTTCAAGCCGGTCACGGAGCGGCGGGATGTGGATTGGCATCCGGTTGATCCGATAATATAAATCCTCACGAAACGTCCCGTCCGCCACTTTCTGTTCTAAGTTCGCGTTCGTCGCCGCGATGATCCGGACATCGACCGGGATCGCGTTCGTGCCCCCGACTCGAACGATTTCATGTTCTTGGAGGACACGGAGCAGCTTGACTTGAACGTCGACCGGGAGTTCGCCAATCTCGTCTAAAAACAAAGATCCGCCGTCCGCCTCCTCGAAATAGCCGACTTTCCCGCCGCGCCTTGCCCCGCTGAACGCACCGTCCTCATACCCGAACAGTTCGCTCTCTAACAGCGTCGGCGAGATGGCTGCACAGTTGACCCGGACAAACTTTTTAAACTTCCGCGGCGATTCGCCGTGGATGGCGTGGGCGAACAGTTCTTTGCCGGTGCCGGACTCGCCGCGTATGAGCACGGTGACCGGCGTGAGTGCCGCTAGGCGGGCTTGTTCGATGACAAAGCGCATCGCTTCGCTCGTCGCAATGATATCTGTAAATTGATATTTCGCCTCCAAGTTGCGAATCCGCGTCTTCGCTTCCTTCAACTCATCACGCAACGCCCGAATTTGGGACACGTCGCGAATGACGCCGACGGAACCGCGCAGCTTCCCTTCGACCACAATCGGTTCGGCGTTGACGAGGATGTCTCGGCGCGTCGCCCCGATCTGCATCCGAATATCACGTACGCCTTGACCGGTCGATAAAACTTTCAAGTGCACGCTCTCCTGCATTCCAATGTCGGCCGTCGCCGGTTTATCAACGACATCTTCTTTTTTAAATCCGGTCAAGCGGGTATAGGACGGATTGATTAAAATCGTATTCCCGTTATGGTCGGCGACCGAGATCGCCTCGCTCGTACAGTCGATGATCGCTTCGAGCATCTGTTGGTTCTGCTTCAGCCGCTCGACGACGATCCGGATAAACTCGCCTGGCAGCACGACCGCCTCCGAAAAATGGTCCTTCAGTTCAACGAACGTCTCGCTCTGTCCGGTCGTCTCGATCACAAAGTCGACTTTTTTGTCGGCACACGCGCGCCAATCGCTCGAAGTCTGGATGCCCCAACTCCGTGCTAGCTTCAATCCCTCTGCCGCTATGTCCGAGTCGATGACGGCAGCGACGGTGACGAGTGGGGAATCAAGGAGCATCTTGAGCACCTCGGTCCCGCCTTTCCCCGCTCCGACAATCAACAATCGTTTATTCATTTTTAAAATCCCCCATTTTCCTAATCTATATTCATGCTACTCAACCGCCTTCCTTTTCGCAACTCTTCGAAAAAGGCAGTGTCTCCGCTCTCGTTTTCTGTTAAAATAATGAGTGGAAAAGGAGGAGATACTATGCGTGTGATCGCGCTTCTGATCCTAATCATCCCAGGCCTATTCGGCGTTTACGGCATCAAGCTTTTACGTGACAGCTTCTTTTTAAAAACGAGTGCCCCATTCACATGGATCGAGTCGGTTGCTGCAGCATCGATGTTGCAAGGAACGTTCGGTCTGTTACTGGCAATGGGCGGTATCGGTTTCGTTGCAGGGTATATCTTTAATCGCGACAAGAAGACAGGAAAAGTCCCACGAATAGATTCTTGAACACACAAAAAAAAGGTTCCCTAACTTGACTTCATTTCAAGTGCGGAACCTTTTTATTCATATTGAATTGTGATCACTACGGATGATCTCCTTTCAGACTTGCTATACTGCTTTGACATGAGATCCAATGGTCTTCTTAATGAAGAAGTTTGAAAGAAATTAGTAACTGCCGTCTTGCGTGAACGGAAACGTACTCATTCGAGTTACTAACAAATATTCATCGGGTCATGTCCAACCATCCATTGTGAAGTCGAACGCTTGCCATGAGATGTTCAACGATTGACAACACTCCTTTTGGTCATCTGAACGATTCGTTTTACCCTGACATGGGTCCCTAGCTTCGAACCGATGTCGGAATCGTCTCGCAAATGAGCGAATGTCGCGACCTCTCGTCGGAACAATAACGATTTGAGATGTCGTTCGCACCTCTGAGCTATTAACGGATAGCGAGCCGAGATGATTTCTTGCTCTAACCTGTTCCGGAACATGTTAGAAAGCGTTCATCTGACGCTCGTCCAAGTAACTTGGTACACCTTTATTATAACAAGAATCATCAAAAATGCAAGCGCTTTCTTTATAAAAAAAGAAAAGAAATCAGGGGATTCCCCTGACTCCTTCACTGTTGTTTGAACGATTGGTACGTTACGAAATACGAAATAAATTCTGAGTTTTTCGGGCTGCGCTCCCGCTCTGGACGACCGTCAAACATCTCGTGATCCCGCATCCCGTTTTCCCAAGCCGTCTTAATCGCGTGACGCATCGCCCGCTCGACCCGAGACGACGTCGTCTCATGTTCTTTGGCGATCATCGGATACAATTCCTTTGTGATCAACCCTAAAAGTTCTTGCCGCTCCCTCACATAGACGACCGCTTGGCGGATATACTTAAATCCTTTGATCCGCGGCGAGATGCCGAGCTGTTGCAACAAGAGCGAGATGTCGAGTTCTTCTGGCGACATCGGTTCGAACTCGCGGCTTGAACCCGCAGCCAGCTCGCGGATTTTAGAAATCAGTTGTTGAATGTTGAACGGTTTGACCAAGAAATAAGAAGCACCCAGTTGAACGGCTTGTTTCGTGACTTCATCTTTCCCGAAAGCGCTGAGCATGATGACTTCCGGCTTCGTGTTTGGCAAGTCTACTTGAAGCCGTTCTAGCACACCGATCCCGTCAAGATGCGGCATGATGATATCTAGCAGTAGCACATCCGGCTGGTGTGTCTTGACGACGTCTAAGCATGCTTCGCCGTCGAAAGCGGTCCCTACGACTTTCAAGTCGGACTCGGACTCAAGTTGTCGAGTCAACAAGTCGACGATTTCACGATTGTCGTCCGCAATGCATAATGTAATCAATTAAGACACTCCTTCGATAAACTTCCGTTTTAATTGGAGGGACATATCAAGCAGCTCCTCCACATGCTGTTTCGTCAGATCGGTCATTTGCGCACCGGCAATCATTCTTCCGAGTTCATCGATGCGGTCCTCATGGCTAAGCGCGGCGACGTTTGTCTTCGTCCGTTCGTCCGTCTCGGTCTTTGTAATATACAAGTGATGATCCGCCATGGCGGCCACTTGGGCCAAATGCGTGATACAAAGCACTTGTGAACCGACCGACAAGCGGAAAATCTTCTCCCCCATCGCTTGGGCAACCCGTCCCGAGACACCCGTATCGACTTCGTCAAAAATAATTGACGCGACACCGACCGTCCTTGAGAAAATCGATTTTAACGCGAGCATGACCCGTGACAGCTCTCCGCCTGAGGCGACTTTCGCTAGCGGCTTGAACGGCTCTCCGACGTTCGTCATCATATAGAATTCGACTTGATCGAGCCCGTCCGCCTTGCACGATACTTCTTTGAATCGGACCTCGAACTTCGTCTTCTCCATATAGAGCTCTTTCAACTCACGCTGAATTGCCTTCTCAAGCTCGCCGGCTGCTCGTTTCCTTGCTGCCGACAACTCGAGGCCGGCCGAACGCATCAAATGTTCGAGCCTGTCGAGACGATCTGTTATTTCTTGAAGATGTTCTTCCCGATTTGTCATCGTTTTTAACTCTTCTGTGATTTTTTCTCCGTACGTGATGACGTCGTCAATCGTCGCCCCGTATTTCCGTTTCAATTGTTGGAACAACGCGAGGCGCGTTTCAATCTCATCGAGCCGGATCGGATCAAATTCAAGCGAATCGAGTTGGTCGCGCAATTGGAACTTGGCGTCTTCAAGCAGGAAGTATGCGTTCGAGATCATCTCGGCCATCGGCGCAAGTGATGCCGTGAGCGCCGAACCTTCTTCCATCTCCCGCATCGCGATGCCGATTTGATCAATCCCTTTCCCCTCGTCCGCAACGGCGTCGTAGGACAAGCGGACGTGCTGATGAATCCGTTCAAAGTTTGCAAGTTCGTTCCGTTCTTCAGTCAACGCCTGCTCTTCCCCGACTTTGAGCTCGGCCGCGTCGATTTCATTCGTTTGAAACGATAATAAGTCCATTCGTTGGGCCAATTCCTGCTCGCTCTGACTGAGTCGTTTCAGTTCATCAGCGACACGTTTCCAATCGGTGTACGTCTCGTGATAACGCGCTAACAACGGGGCCAGATCCGTTTCGCCGAAACTGTCCAATATGCCGAGATGATGCTCGGCATCCATCAAATGTTGGTGCTCGTGTTGTCCATGAATATCGACCAAGAGACGTCCCAACTCACGCAACGTCGACAGCGGCATCATTTTGCCGTTGACACGACACACACTCTTACCGCTACTATGTAAATCACGGCGCAAAATGACGGTCCCTTCCTCGATCTCGATTCCGTACTGCGTCGCCGCCTCGATGATCAAGTGATCGGGTTCGACTACGAACAGCCCTTCGATTTCCGCTTTATCTTGACCGTAACGCACGAATTCACTCGAACCTCGTCCTCCGACGAGCAGTCCGATCGCATCCAAAAGAATTGATTTTCCCGCCCCGGTCTCTCCGGTCAATACGGTCATCCCGCGCTTGAACGTGACGTTCAATTCATCGATGATCGCAAATTGTTTGATCGATAGTTCTGCTAACATCTGATAATTCACCTCATAACATTCCGAGTAGTCGTTCGATGATCTGCTTCGCCTGGTCCTCATCCCGCGCAATCATCAAGATCGTATCATCCCCGCACACTGTCCCGATTAATTCATCCCATGACAAGTGGTCAATCAAGACGCCGATCGCGTCCGCATTACCGGGCAACACTTTCATGACGACCAAGTTTTGGGCCGAGTCGACTGAGACGAAGCTGTCTCCGAGTATCCGTTTCATCTTGCCATACGGGTTGAAGCGCTGGTCGGCCGGCAGACTATACTTATAGCGGCCGTCGTTGAGCGGCACCTTGACGAGATGAAGTTCTTTAATGTCACGCGACACTGTCGCCTGCGTCACTGGGTAACCAGACCGATGGAGTTCGTCCACGAGTTCATCTTGGGTCTCAATTTCACGATTCGTAACGATTTCTCGAATTTTAATCAATCGTTGTCCTTTGTTCATACGCCCTGACACCTCATTTTTCGTTTCACATATACAGTATCATTCTAAAGTATTGACGAAAAAAGGTCTACCATTCCAAGGTTGAAAAGGAAAGATATGGTGAGCAACCACCTTTAAAAACAGCTGCAGACAAATCGTCTGCAGCTGTTCATACGGTTTTCTTCAGTTGAGTATGTGCCTTGTCGATGACCGCTGACACGTCGAGAGCTGGTTCGACCCCACCGATCCCCGTGTAACGGGCGAACAGCAAGAATTCGATATTGCCGTCACCGCCAGTGATCGGCGAGAAGTCGAGCCCTTCGACCCAGAACCCTTCAGATGCGAAGTAGCGGACCATCTCATTGACGACGCGTTCATGAATCGACCGGTCCCGAACGATGCCTTTTTTTCCGACATCCGCTTTACCGGCCTCAAATTGAGGCTTGATGAGCGCCATGACGACACCGTCCGGTTTTAAAATTTGTTTTAACGGCGGAATCATCAGCCGAAGCGAGATGAACGAGACGTCAATCGTCGCAAAGTCGGGTTGAATCGGGAACTGCTCGTTCGTTGCGTGCCGAAAGTTCATCCGTTCCATGACGACGACACGTTCGTCGCTCCGAAGCTTCCAAGCCAACTGATTGTAACCGACGTCGACCGCATACATTTGCGTCGCCCCGTTTTGAAGGGCACAGTCGGTAAAACCACCCGTCGACGAGCCGATATCGATCCCGATACGCCCGGAGACGTCGAGCGGGAACACTTGGAGTGCTTTTTCAAGCTTTAGCCCGCCACGGCCGACGTAAGGCATTGTCTGCCCTTTGACTTCGAGCGGGATGTCGTCAAACACTTTATCGCCGGCTTTATCGAGCCGCTCCGTCCCGCTGTATACGATTCCGGCCATGACGGCCCGTTTCGCTTTCTCTCTCGTCTCCGCTAATCCGCGATCGACGAGCAATACATCTAATCTTGTTTTATTTCGTTTTTCCATAATTCCTCACACATTCTGTCGATTTGTCATTTGAATGAACTGCTCTACCGATTCCGCGATTTGAGATGGTCTGAGCCCGATCTCTTCTAGCAGTTGATTGACCGCGCCATGTTCAATATAACGGTCCGGAATCCCTAGACGAAGGACGCGCGGGAACTGTCTCGCATCACTCGCATGCTCGAGCACGCTGCTTCCGAATCCTCCGGCAAGAACGGCCTCTTCGAGCGTGACGAGCGGGATGCCTTCCTCATAGAGCGCGGTAAGCATCGCATCGTCGAGCGGTTTAATCGTACGGCAGTTGATGACCCGTACGCTCCGTTGTCCTTCGAGGAGCGTTCTCACTTCTAGCGCATCTTGTACTTGCGGCCCGAACGTCAAGATAGCCACGTCCGTCCCGTCAGCCACGACTTCCCACTCATCGAGCGGAAGTTCACGCAACGTCTCACTCATCGGGGTACCGATGCCCTCTCCACGCGGGAACCGCACAGCGATCGGTCCATCATCGTATTTTAACGCCGTGTAGACGAGATGTTGCAATTCTTCCTCATCTTTCGCCATCAAAATCCGAATGTTTGGCACATGGCGCATGAAGGCGATATCGAACACGCCTTGGTGCGTCTCCCCGTCGGCGCCGACAAGGCCCGACCGGTCAATCGTGAAGACGACGTTCAAGTTTTGGCGGCAAATATCGTGCACGAGCTGATCATATGCGCGCTGGAAGAACGTAGAATAGATCGAAACGACCGGTTTGAGACCTTGTGTCGCTTGACCTCCGGCGAGCGTGACCGCATGTTGCTCGGCGATGCCGACGTCAAACATGCGTTCCGGGAATTGCTTGTTGAAACAGTCCAGTTTCGAACCGACGCTCATCGCTGGCGTGATCAACGTCACACGCTCATCCGTCTCCGCGACTTTCGTAATCGTTTCGGCAACGACTTTTGAATAACTCGGTCCTTTGACTTTCCCTTTAATGACTTCACCAGATTCAATCTTGTACGGTCCGAGACCGTGCCACGTCCCGATGCCGTCTAGTTCGGCCGGGCGATAGCCTTTGCCTTTTTTCGTGATGACATGGACGAGTACCGGTCCATCAATTTTTTTCGCATACTCGAGTGTCTCGAGCAAATCTTTCAAATCGTGACCGTCCGTCGGTCCAAAGTAAGTGAAGCCAAGTTCTTCGAAGAACGTACCCGGTATGAGTGCCGACTTCAACATATACTTGACTCGTTCGCCACTGCGTTCGAGCGAACTTCCGACAATCGGGATGTGCTTGATGAGCGCTTCGACTTCCTCGCGGGCATGCTTCAGTTTACGTGACGCCCGCATCCGGCCGAGCATATTATGCATCGCCCCGACGTTTGGTGCGATCGACATTTCATTGTCATTTAAAATGACGATGACGTTTTGTTTCTCGGCCCCGATGTGATTGAGTGCTTCGAGCGCCATTCCGCCCGTGAGAGCACCATCTCCGATGATGGCGATGGCGCGATCATTCGCTCGTCCTTTTAGCTCGTTGGCGATGGCAATCCCCATTGCCGCCGACAACGAGGTCGAACTGTGCCCCGTCTCCCATACATCGTGCTCGCTCTCACAGCGCTTCGGAAACCCACATAAGCCATTATACTGGCGAAGCGTGTCGAACTGGTTCGTCCGTCCCGTTAAAATTTTGTGGACATAGGCTTGATGCCCCACGTCCCATACGAGTTGATCTTTCGGACTGTCAAATACACGGTGCAAGGCAAGCGTCAACTCGACAACGCCGAGGTTCGGCCCGAGATGCCCTCCCGTTTCTGCCAATTTTTCAATCAAGAACCGTCTGATGTCTGCGCCAAGCGCTTCGATCTCGGTCACCGACATTTTCTTTAAAAATGACGGGTCTTGAATGGATGTCAGGTCCATGATGACCATCCTTTCTCCTGTCGTATTACTGATTCGTACCTTACATTTTACAAGAATGTGTCCATATATGCTATACATACAGAAAAACAAAGGTGACACGATGTGCTCATCGTGTCACCTAAAGTCAATGATTGCGTTTGACGACAAAGTAAAGTAGCTCATGCAAACGAGGTGAAGCGACCGACAGTTCGGCGAGCGCAGCTTCAGCTTGTGCGACTTCTTGAGCGAGCGCTTGTTTCGCACCGTCAAGACCGAGCAGCTTCGGATACGTCGATTTATCGTTCCCTTCATCCGAACCGACACGCTTCCCAATCAACGCCTCGTCGCCTTCGACGTCTAAAATGTCATCTTGGATTTGGAACGCAACACCGAGATGCGCTCCGAAACGCTTCAATGCCGCTTGGTCGCTTGCGGACGCATCGGCCAAAATCGCTCCTGCTTCGAGCGCATAGACGAGCAGCGCCCCGGTCTTGCGGGCATGAATCGACTGAAGCGTCTCTAACGATACGTGTTGTCGTTTCTCGGCTAGCATATCGTCTAGCTGTCCACCTACCATCCCGGCACTACCGGCCGCCTCGCTGAACCGTGAAATCAAACTCACTAGTTTTTCAGGCGCGGCGTGCGTGCGGGTGATCACTTGAAATGCGTCCGTCAAGAGCGCATCGCCCGCAAGGATCGCGGTCGCTTCATCAAACTGACGATGGTTCGTCGGGCGGCCTCTGCGGACATCGTCGTCGTCCATCGCCGGCAAATCGTCATGAATGAGTGAATACGTATGTACCATCTCGAGTGCGACGGCGGCTTCGTGACCGAGTTCAATCGGTCGGCCGTATGTATCGAGGACGGCGTACAGGAGGGCCGGACGAATCCGTTTCCCACCTGCCTCTAATGAATAGGTCATCGCTTCGAACAGTCGCTTCGGCATGGCCGCGTCGTCAACGAGACGACTCATCGCCTGTTCGACCGCACGTTTCCACTCATCGAGCATCAACTGACTCATACGGCGCCTCCTTTGTCACGGAGCGTACCGTCCAGTTCTAAAATTTCGTCCATTTTCTTTTCGGCAGCCGTCAATTTTGACTGACAAAGCGCCGACAGACGAACACCTTCCTCATAGAGCGTCATCGCTTCTTCAAGCGCGACTTCTCCAGTCTCAAGTTTCGCCACGATGTCTTCGAGTCGGGCTAGCGCCGTCTCAAACGTCTGTTCTTCTTGTTTCTTCGCCATAATGTCTCTCCTTCACTTCCGCGACGGCATGACCGTCACGGAAACGGATCGTCACGACTCCGTCATGTAGTTGTTTGACATCTTTCACGTACGTCCCGTCTTGCTCGGTAAGCGTATAGCCTCGGGATAGGACCGCGAGCGGGCTGACCGCATGCAACCTGCCGACCTGCGCGGCAAAGCGTTCGGTCGGCCGTTCGAGCGGCCGAATCCGGTTCAGTCGTCCTTCAAATTGACGGTACCGTTCATCGTTCGTCCGCAGTGCCCGAGCCAAATTCCGGACATCGAGCCGCTGCTGCGATTGAGCGAGACGATGGCGGGCGAACGTCAGTTGTTTGGTGACACCTTGCTCGAGACGGATCTCAGCCTGAGCGAACCGGTCCCGCTTTTGTGAGAGCGTGAACCGCGGCGACTTCAACCCGTAGCTGTTCGCCGCCCGTTCGAGCCGGTCGCGCACAGCTGTCATTTGATTCGTGACGGAACGCTGCAACTGCATCGTCAAACGCTCGACGTCTTTTCGCTGCGCATCGATCGTCGCCGTCGCGAGTTCCGCCGCAGCCGTCGGTGTGGCCGCACGTAAGTCGGCGACGAAATCGGCAAGCGTGAAGTCGGTTTCGTGACCGACGGCCGAGATGACCGGAATCGTCGAGTTGTAAATCGCTTCAACGACGATATCTTCGTTGAACGCCCACAGTTCTTCGATCGAGCCGCCGCCCCGGCCGACGATCAAGACGTCACAGTCCGTCCGTTCGTTCATCCAGCGAATCGCACTCGCCACTTGCGGGGCCGCCAAGTCACCTTGGACGGCAACCGGGGCGAACGTGATGGCTACGTGTGGCGCCCTGCGCCGCAGTGTCGTCGCGATGTCGTGCAAGGCAGCACCTTTGGGGGACGTAATGATCCCGATTCGTTCAGGGAAGGCCGGGAGCGAACGCTTCCGTTCCGCGTCGAACCACCCCTTCGCTTCGAGTTCGCGTTTTCTCGCCTCGTAACGCTCAAACAATAGACCGACACCGTCTTGACGCATCAGTTCAACGTACAGCTGAACGTCACCCGTCGCCTCGTACATCGTCACGCGCGCGACGACGACGACGTTCATCCCGTCTGTCGGTTCGAACGTGAGCGTTCTGGCGTCACGTGAAAACATGACGGCTTTCATACGAGACGCCTCATCTTTCAACGTGAAATAGCAATGACCCGAAGCGTAACGTTTAAAGTTCGAGATCTCACCGACGACCGCGATTTGTTGTAAAATCGGATCGTCGTCAAGCTGTCGTTTGACGTAACGGACGACTTCGGACACTTGAATCGGATTAGCCACGCGAAGCGACCTCGACCGTGTTATGCATGAGCATCGTGATCGTCATCGGTCCGACGCCGCCAGGTACAGGCGTGATGGCGCTCGCCACGTCTTTGACACCTTCATAGTCGACATCCCCGACGAGACGATTGTCGACACGGTTGACACCGACGTCGATGACGATCGCACCTGGTTTGACCATGTCGGCCGTGACGAGTCCGGCCCGTCCGACCGCGACGATCAAAATATCGGCCTGTCTCGTCATCGCTCCGAGGTCAGCCGTCTTCGAATGGCAATACGTGACAGTCGACGACTCGTTCAAAAACAGCATGCCGACCGGTTTGCCGACGATCTGGCTTCTCCCGACGACGACGACATGCTTCCCGACGAGGTCGGTCTGCGTTTTGACGAGGTGTAAAATCCCGTGCGGCGTGCACGGCAACAGCGTGTCAAGACCGAGCATCATTTTCCCGACGTTCTCCGGATGGAAGCCATCGACGTCTTTTTCTGGAGAAATCCGCATGATGACGCGAGATTCATCGATATGGTTCGGTAACGGGAGTTGGACGAGAATCCCATGTACCGCTTGATCTTCATTCAATAAATCAATCAGCTTCAGTAAATCCGCTTCGGTCATGTCATCATCAAATCGAAGTATTTGCGAGTCGATGCCAATCTCTTTGGCCGCTCGCTCTTTCCCGCGAACGTAACTGTGGCTCGCTGGGTCGTCCCCGATTAAAATGACTTTTAATTTCGGGGTGATGCCGCGCGCCCGAAGAGCTGTCACCTGATCTTTCAACGTTTCCCGATACGATGCTGCGATTTGTTTCCCGTCGATCACTACTGCCATCTCTCTCATCCCCCATTGTCTTAGGTTTCTCTGTAGTTGGTGTGGTGTCTTCTCTATTTGTTTAACAGACCGTGTGCTTGTCTTCGCTTACGCTTTAATGATGTTCCCGAGTACGCCGTTCACGAGTTTGGCCGCTTCTTCGTCAGCGAATGACTTAGCGAGTTCGACCGCCTCGTTGATCGTGACTTTATCTGGAATCGTTTCGACATAAAGCAATTCATATGTCGCCATCCGAAGAATCGTCCGCTCGACGTTGCCGAGTCGGTCAAGCCGCCAGTTCTTTAAGTTCTCGATGAGCAACGCGTCGATCTCGTCTTTCTTCTCCAACGTTTCAACGACGAGTTGCTCGTAGAATGGATCTGTTTCCATACCGTCGAGGGCAAATTCGATAGCCTCGTCTACCTCAAGTTTTGATACTTCGATTTGAAAAAGCGTTTGAATCGCTTTTTCCCGTGCTTCATGACGTTTCATTCAGATACTCTCCTTTTGCTTGCTTTCATCTTTAATCGGCAAGGATACCCCTACTTCAATCGTGCGCCGGGCACAGCCCGACGATAAGTGGGGGAGAAATTGCCGCCGGGACTGAATCACGCATGTCCGTTTTGGCAGACAACGTCGCTATCGATACCGGCCTCATCTCTTGCCCATCCTCTCCGGTTGTTCGTTTGTAAACTGTTCTCTACGGGAAAAAAATATTATCTCTAGTGAAAGGCGGTGAACCCAATGTCCACCATCACTGCGAAGGTCCAACTCTTCGTCCCGCCCCCTCAAGCGGCTATCCTGAGGGCAACGATGGACGCATACCGGTCGGCTTGTGACTGGCTGTCGGGACACGTCTTCGAGACGAGGGACCTGAACCAGGCGAGCCTCAACGACTCGCACTATGCCGAGCTCCGGCAACGGTTCGGCCTGAAGAGCCAGATGGCCCAGTCGGTCATGAAGACGGTGATCGCTCGGTACAAGTCGGCGAAGTCGAACGGGCACGCGTGGTCCCGTGTGGAGTTCAAGCGTCCCGAATACGACCTCGTCTGGAACCGCGACTACTCGCTCACCCAGGACCGGTTCAGCGTGAACACGCTGGACGGACGGATCAAGCTGGACTATGCGCGTAAGGGCATGAGGCAGTACTTCAACGGGACGTGGCGGTTCGGCACAGCCAAACTGGTGCACAAACACGAGAAATGGTTCCTACACATCCCCGTGACGAAGGCGTTCCCCGAACTCGACGACGCTTGCGTCACAAACATTGTCGGTGTGGACCTCGGCATCAACTTCCTGGCGGTCACGTACGACAGCCAGGGCGAGACCACCTTCTACGACGGAAGAATGGTGAAGCACAAGCGAGGCACGTTTAAAGCGACCCGCGAACAGCTGCAACGACGGCAGACCCCATCGGCCCGCAAGCGGCTGAGACAGCTCGGCTCGAGAGAAAACCGTTATGTGACCGATGTGAACCATCAGGTCACGAAGGCACTCGTCGACCGATACCCGAGGGGCACGCTGTTCGTGTTGGAGGACCTGACCGGCATCCATGCCGCCACAGAGAAGGTGCGGGCGAGAAACCGCTACGTCTCCGTGTCGTGGGCGTTCTACCAGTTCCGTCGCATGCTCGAGTACAAGGCCGCACTGAACGGTCAGAAGGTGATCGTCGTCGACCCGAGACACACCTCCCAGACCTGTCCGACATGCGGGCACACCGAGAAGGCGAACCGAGACAAGAAGCTGCACACGTTCCAATGCAAGAACTGCCGGTACCGATCGAATGATGATCGCGTCGGCGCGATGAACCTGCATCGGAAAGGCATCGAACACATCGGTACAGGTGCCACGGGAGCATGACCCCCATGGAAGGGGCGAGGTCAACCGTCCCGATGTTCCGCCACGCGAAGGTAGGAGGCGCAAGCGCCGTCCGCACTACCGGGCAGGAACGAGCGTAACCGTACTCTACGAGGGTAGAGGCGCCGTCGAGTCCTCGACGGACGCAAGCCCCCACCTCAAACGGACCGTCAAGGCGTTAAGTGGCGGGTTGTTGACTGTGATAGTTTAGCATAAAGCACTCACAAATTCAGTACAAAAAACAAGGAAGCCCGAAATAATGTTCGGGCTTCCTTGTTCGACTCATTTCGTCAGTATCATTTCTTTTTCGACAAATTTCGTGTCGAACGCACCGTTACGGAAATGTTCGTGCGCCATGACTTGTTGATGGAACGGAATCGTCGTATGAATACCCGACACCGTGAACTCGTCAAGGGCACGGAGCATCTTCGCGATCGCTTCCTCGCGCGTAGGGGCGTGGACGATCAACTTCGCCACCATCGAGTCATAGAACGGCGGGATGACGGCACCTGCGTATAAGCCGCTGTCGACCCGTACCCCCATTCCTCCTGGAACGATATATTGATCGATCTTGCCGGCCATCGGACGGAAGTCGGTGAACGGGTCTTCGGCGTTAATGCGGCATTCGATCGAATGACCGCTAAAGACGATATCGGCCTGTGAGATGGCGAGCGGATGCCCGAGCGCGACTTCAAGTTGCGCTTGGACGAGATCAAAGCCGGTGATCATCTCCGTGACCGGATGCTCGACTTGGATTCGCGTGTTCATTTCCATAAAGTAAAACTCGTTCGATTCAGGGACGTAAATAAATTCGATCGTCCCGGCGCTCGAGTATTGGATCGCTTTCGCCGCTTTGACGGCCGCTTCTCCCATCGCTTGGCGCGTCGCCTCGTCGATCGCAGGCGACGGGGCCTCCTCGATCAGTTTCTGCATCCGGCGTTGGATCGTGCAGTCCCGTTCTCCTAAATGAATGACGTTCCCATACTGGTCAGCGAGCACTTGCACCTCGACGTGACGGAACGATTCGATATATTTCTCTAAATAGACGTCGCCGTTCCCAAAAGCTTGTTTCGCTTCTTTACGGGTCGCGACGAGTCCTTTGATGAGCTCTTCTTCGTCGAAAGCGACACGAATCCCGCGTCCGCCGCCTCCGGCCGTCGCCTTGATGATGACCGGATAACCGATTTCTCGAGCGAGTTCAATCGCCTCATCATCCGTCACGACACCGCTCGATCCCGGGACGACAGGAACACCTGACTCGATCATCGTCCGCTTCGCTTCATCTTTAATGCCCATCTTCCGAATCGCATAGCTGCTCGGACCGACGAACTGGATCCCGCACGCTTCACTCATCTCGGCGAACTCGGCATTTTCTGCCAAAAATCCATACCCAGGATGGATCATCGTCGCATCGACCGCACAAGCGACCGACAAGATGTTCGGGATATTCAAATAAGAGTCTTTCGACGGGTTCGGCCCGATACAATACGCCTCGTCCGCGAGACGAACGTGCAACGACTCACGATCTGCCTCCGAAAAGACGGCGACTGTCGGGATATTCATTTCTTTGGCTGCCCGAATGATTCGTACCGCGATCTCGCCGCGGTTTGCAATGAGTAATTTCATAGCGCCCTCACTTCACGCTAAAGAGCGCTTGGCCATATTCGACTAGATCGCCGTCGGCGACGAGGATTTCAACGACTTCCCCGCTGATTTCGGCCTCGACATCGTTGAACAGTTTCATCGCTTCTAATATACAGACGACCTGACCCGTCTCGACACGGTCGCCTACTTTGACGTACGAGTCTTTATCCGGGGCCGGGCGTGAATAAAACGTTCCGACCATCGGTGATGTGATGGTACGTAAGTTGCTCACTTCCGCTTGAGGCGCTTCGCTCTCTTCTACGGCTGGTGCAGATAACGGAGCAGTAATCGGTTGAACAAGCGGTGTGCTCGCGACGATTTGCTGCGCCGTTTCTTTTTTTAATGACAGTTTGAACTCGGACGTCTCGAGCTCCATCTCATGGATAGACGTCTGGTCGAGCAGTTCAATCAGCTCTTTAATATGATCGATTTGCATGAAATAAACCCCCTATTTATACCTGGTACTAATCTCTACTCTACTATAACTGGTCAGACCAGTGAATGCAACGACAAAAAAAGTGCCCATTCGTTTGAATGGACACTGCTCGTATTACCCGTTATAACGTCCCATGAAGTCGCCGGTACGTGTGTCGACCGTCACTTTTTCACCTGGCTCGATGAAGAGCGGGACTTGAATGATATGGCCAGTTTCGACCGTAGCGTTCTTTTTGACGTTCGACGCCGTATCCCCTTTAACACCTGGGTCAGCTTCTGTGATCGTCAAGACGACCGTCGTCGGAAGTTCGATCCCGAGGATCTCACCGTTATAATCAGCGATGCTCACTTCCATGTTCTCGAGCATGAACGGAAGCGCCGCTTTCACTTGCTCGCCCGTCAATTCGAGCTGCTCATACGACTCCGTATCCATGAAGACGTACGTGTCGCCCATCGGATACAAATACTGCATTTTTTTACGTTCGATGTGAGCGCGTTCGACCCGCTCGCCGCCCCGGAACGTCGTCTCTTGAATCGCGCCAGAACGTAAGTTGCGCATTTTCGTACGAACGAACGCTGCGCCTTTACCTGGTTTGACGTGTTGGAACTCGATGACTTGCCAAATCGAACCATCTGATGTTTTGACTGTTAACCCTGTCTTTAAATCGTTTACTGATACCATAGTGATTTCCTCCTAAAAATGAGCTGAGACTCAAGCCTCGATCGTGATTAACTCTTTTGGCGACTGCGTGAGACGGACATTTCCATCCTTCGTGATGACGACATCATCCTCGATACGGCAGCCACCGATGCCGGCGATGTAGATCCCAGGCTCGATTGTGACGACCATCCCAGGTTCGAGCACCGTGTCAGACCGGAACGACAACCCTGGCGCCTCATGTACTTCCATTCCGAGTCCGTGACCGGTTGAGTGGCCGAAGTACTCGCCGTACCCGGCTTCTTTGATGACGTCACGCGTCAACGCGTCAGCCTCGATGCCAGTGATACCGGCCCGAGTCCCTTCCACGCCTGCCAGTTGGGCACGCAACACCGTGTCATAAATCTCGCGCAATTTGTCTGAGATCTCGCCGACTGCGAGCGTACGCGTAATATCCGAACAGTACCCTTTGTAGTACGCTCCGAAGTCGAGCGTCACGAGTTCACCGGCTTCGATGACTTTGTCACTGGCCACACCGTGCGGCAATGCCGAACGATGACCAGAAGCGACGATCATATCGAATGAAGACGAATCCGCACCTTGGCCGCGCATGAACATCTCCAACTCATTGGCGACTTCTTTCTCAGTGCGTCCCGGGCGAATGAACGTCTGGATGTGGGCAAACGCCGCATCAGCAATCGCCGCAGCTTCCTTCATTATCTTAATCTCTGCCTCGTCCTTAATCAAGCGCAGCTTTTCCACGATCCCTGACGTCTCGACCAGTTCAGCCGCTACCTCTTTTTCATACGTCCGATACGTCCCGACCGTCATGTCATCTTGTTCGATTCCGAGACGCTTCACCCCTTCTCGGCTCGCGATGTCAGACACCGACTTGATGAGCGATGTTTCGAGCTCGATGATGTCATAACCGGTTACTTGGCTAGCTGCCTGCTCGGTATAGCGGAAGTCCGTGATGAAACTCGCCGCCTTCGCTGTGATCAAAATGACCCCACTCGACCCGGTAAACCCAGACAAGTAACGAATGTTCTCTCGTTTCGTCACGAGCAATCCATCGATCCCGTTCATTTCTAACTGAGCTTGTAGCTTGTTGACGCGTTCAATCATGTCGATTCCTCCAATGTTCGATGAGTGCACGCAACGCGAGCGTATAGCTCGTCAATCCGAAGCCACTGATGACGCCGAGGCAGACACCGGCAAGTTTCGATTCGTGACGAAACGACTCACGGGCATGCACGTTCGAGATATGTACTTCGACGACCGGGGCTGAAATAGCGGCAATCGCGTCCCGCAATGCAATCGACGTATGCGTATACGCCCCGGCGTTCAAGATGACGCCCGCGTAATCATACGCCTCATGCAGCGCATCGATCAGCTCACCTTCATGATTGGACTGGATGAACGTGAGACGAACATCTCCCGGTGCTTCGAGCAACAGTTCTGCCGTCAAGCCTTTCAGCGAGACATCCCCGTACACATCCGGTTCCCGTCTACCTAGCAAGTTCAAATTCGGTCCATTCAAGACAAGTATATGCACAAGCCTTCCCCCTCATTCGTCAAGTCTTTCTTATTGTAACAAATTTATGCGAAGAGCGATAATTGCGTCACCTGAGGTTTCGTTTTTCGATCGAATCACGTTATAATTCAACTATATACTTGTCAGAATCGAGGAGAACCTATGAAAAATAAAAAGTTGATCCCCGTCGGCGGTCAAGCACTCGTCGAAGGCGTCATGTTCCAAGGACGCACCGAGAGCGCCTCGGCCATCCGGCGTAAAGACGGATCGATCGAGACGTTCAAACAGCCTCGACTCCTCGTCCCGTGGGTCCAATCGTTGAAAAAAGTCCCGTTCCTTCGTGGCATCGTCGCTTTATACGAGTCGTTAAAGAACGGATCGGCCCACATGAACTTCGCGAGCGATCGCTATGACGTCGACCCGAGCGAAGACGTCACGGAGAAGCCAGAGCAAAAGCAAAACATCCTCATGGTCATCATGATCGCCATCGTCGGTGTCATTTCTTACATCTTCGGCAAATTGATCTTCAACGTCACCCCGGCGCTCCTTGCCGCTATGTTCCAAAACGTGCCCGCACTGTCCGGTCACGTGATTCAAAACCTGCTCGAAGGGGGAATTAAACTAGTATTACTGCTCAGCTACCTATACTTGATTTCATTGACCCCGCTCATCAGACGCGTCTTCCAATATCATGGCGCCGAGCATAAAGTTATCAACTGCTACGAATCCGGACGACCGATCACCGTTGATAACGTCCGTTTAAGCTCACGCCTCCACTATCGGTGTGGTTCAAGCTTCATCCTGTTCACCGTTTTTGTCGGCATCGGCGTCTATATGGTCGTCCCGATCGACCCACTTTGGGTCCGGCTCGTCAGCCGGATCGCGCTGTTGCCGGTCGTCATCGGCATCTCGTTCGAGGTGCTTCAATTCACCAATCGCTTCCGGGAGCATCGGTTTTTATCCGTGCTCGGTAAACCAGGACTTTCATTGCAACTATTAACGACGCGAGAACCGAACGACGAACAGATCCGCGTCGCCATCGAAGCGTTCGAGACGTGGGAACGTTCCGAACTCGGTCAACCGGACGTCCAAAGAGAGGGATAAAGAGGAGGAAAACACCATGATCAGACAAAGAATCGGCTCGACCGCGGCGACCATCGTGTTCATCTTAGGCTTCATCGGAGTCGGACATATGTTAGCGACCGATCCTGGTCGATTGTTCAGACAGCTACTCTTCATCGGTATTTTCGGGTTAATCTTTTACGTGATTTACCGGGTCTTCATGGCTCCTAAAATTTCGGCCGAGGACGTGCGTTACCGGAAGACCGCGCAAGCGTCGAAAAAACGGATGGCGCGACCGGGCAATAGCCCTAAAGTCAAACCGTCCGCAGCGGCCGCTAAGAAAAAGAACACCAAACCAGGCTCGAACGTCACCAAACTGTCGAAGCGCACGAGCGTCCATCGCAGCGACGCCCCTCACCTGACCGTCATCGAAGGGAAAAAAGGCAAGAAGAAAAAGAAAGCGAACATGTAAAAGGAGCGCCTCGAGAGGCGCTCCTTTTAGTCTGTCTCGACAAATCCGATATACGGTAAGTTGCGGTATTGTTCCGCGTAGTCGATGCCGTACCCGATGACGAACTCATCTGGAATCTCGAATCCGACATAATCCGCGTCAAGTTGGACGAGGCGACGAGCCGGTTTATCGAGCAACGTGCAAATTTTCAACTCTCCCGGTTGATGCAGCTTCATATGCTGACACAAAAACTTGAGCGTCTGGCCGGTATCGATGATGTCCTCGATAATGACGACATATTTCCCTTCGACGTCGAGGTCGAGGTCTTTCCGAAGTTGGACGTTCCCGCTCGAGACCGACTTTTTCCCGTAAGACGAAGTCGCGACCGTGTCCAGTTGGACGCTCCCTTTCATCTGTCGCATCAAATCAGCGGCGAACACGAGTGAACCTTTTAACACGGGGACGAGGACGATCGGCGTCCCGGCCGCATCACGTTCGATCTGTTCCGCGAGTTCAGCGACGCGCTGTTTAATCTGTGCTTCATCAAATAACTTCCCTTTGATTTGAATGTTCATTTGTCGGCGATTGTTCGCCGTCACCCCCTCATTTATCTATCCAGCAACCATTCTATCATACAATCACCCTAAAAATAGACTTTAATTCAATAAAACGATGTTAATGTTCGGCTTTCGCTTCGAATGCCTAAAAAAAGACCACCATCCGATTCAACGATCGGATCGCGGTCGATTTCACTCATCCCGTGTCATATTCAGTTCTTGAAACTGTCGAAACTGCTCCATCAGCTCAGGTTTGTCTTCGAAGAATTCGACGAATTGGGTCATGCAGTCGAGCGTGTTCGAGCTCAAATGATGTTCGATGCCTTCAACATCCTCATAGACGTGCGCTTCATCGACCCCGATCAGCCGTAGGAACGACTCGAGCATCGTATGCCGCTCGACGAGCCGCTTGCCGATTTTCTGCCCTTTATTCGTCAACATCAGGCCTCTGTATTTTTCATATACCAAATAACCTTCCCGGTCTAACTTTTGCACCATTTTCGTGACTGAGGAGGGATGCACCCCTAAATGTTCGGCGATATCAGATACACGAGCGTATCCTTTCTCGACCATCAGTAAGTAGATTCGTTCTAAGTAGTCTTCCATACTCGGTGTCGGCATGGGCGTAGCCTCCCCTTATGTTCCGTTCTCCAATCTCCATTTTAGCGTAACCCGTGTAAAACCGAAAGCAGAACGGGCAAATCGTCTAGTCAATCATTGTCTCATGACCTTAAATTCTTTATAATGAATGTTGGTGAAACTTAATAGAGAAAGGGAGAACATCAATGGGAATCGAAACAATCCTCGTCATCATCCTCTGGGCTGCGCTCATCGCATATATCGTCTGGCGCTTCATGCCGGCTCGTGGTTTGAAAAAAATGAAACAAGAAGAATTTCGCGCTTCGCTCCGCAAAGGACAATTGATCGACGTCCGTGAACCGAACGAGTACAAGGGAGGCCACATCATCGGGGCCCGTAATATCCCGGTCGGCCAGATGAAACTTCGAATGAAAGAGCTACGGAAAGATCAACCGATCCTCATGTACTGCCAAGGCAAGTCACGTACGAACCAGGCGGCCAAACTGCTCATGAAAAATGGCTACACCGACATCTATATGCTTGAAGGCGGATTTAAAAACTGGAAAGGGAAAGTCAAAAAAGACTGACCCTCACAAACAAGCGTTGCTCCAACATTCGTTGGGGCAACGCTTGTTTGATTGAACGTTCAAAAGAATTTAGCGATTGATTTCGGTGCTAAAACTTTCCCTACCGATTTGATTTCCTCATTGACGACGAGGCCAGGCGTGCTCATAATTCCATACGACATGATTTGCTCGATGTCCGTCACTTTTTCAACCGTCGCCGTCTTCCCAGTTAATCGTAGCGCTTCTACGACATTTTGCTCCAGCGTTTTGCAATTGCGACACCCGGTCCCTAAAATTTTTATGTTCATGTTCGACTCCTCCTCATAGTATAAAGTTGAATAAGTAACCAATTATCGTGATCCCCAACGTCACAATGACAAAGAAAATGATGACGAGCTCTTTCTTCAACACTCGGCTCAACAGTAGACCTTCAGGTACAGACAAAGCGACGGTCGACATCATGAACGCAAGAGCCGTTCCGATCGCCATTCCTTTCCCTACAAGCACTTCGATGACTGGCAACGTCCCGATCGCATTGGAATAGAGCGGGACCCCGATCAACGTTCCAACGATTGGGCCATACCAGTTATCTCCCCCTGCGACACGCATAATGAACTCGGCCGGGATGAACCCGTGAAACCCTGCCGCGATCGCAATCCCAATCAATAAATAAGGTCCCACTTTTTTCACGGTCTCATAGACGCCATTGAACGCTGTCACTAAACGATCTGCTTGTGATAACTCAACCGTGACCGCGACTTGTTGACTTTTGATTTGATATACGTAGTCTTGCACATACTTTTCAAGATGTAACTTTTCAATTAGCAGGCCAGCGAACAATGCGACCATCACCCCTGCAAATACATATAAGAACGCGATCTTCCAACCGAACATCGAGATGAGAAGGACGATGGAAATTTCATTCACAATCGGTGACGTGATGAGAAACGTGAACGTCATTCCGAGCGGAATACCCGCTTCCACGAACCCGATGAAAAAGGGGATCGTCGAGCAGGAACAGTATGGTGACAAGACGCCTAGACCAGCGGCACCAATATATCCGCCAATTTTCCGCTTGCCACTCAAATAGTCGCGAACTTTTTCTACAGGGAAATAACTGTGAATATATCCGATCACAAAAATCATAATGCTCATCAGCACGGTTATTTTCACGACGTCCATCACGAAAAATTGTACAGCTTCACCGAAACGGCCACTTAGATCAAGGACGTCGTATGCGATAAAGTCTCCAATCCGATCAAACATGTTCACCCACTTCTTTCTCTATCAATTGGAAAACGGTGTTCCGTCCCAAGCGTGTCGAGCGAATGACTTCACCACGCTCTAGCAAACGGAGGTGATGTGTCAACGTAGAGTTCGGCACCTCGAGCGCGCTCGACAGTTCACATAAGCACATCGGGGCTATGCCTAACAGGCGGACGATCTTTAACCGAGTTGGATCTGCCAGTCCTTTATGGAAGGCGGCTTGTCGCTCGAGCTCTTCCTCATCAAATTGACAGATACGTAAGGATTCGCGAAGTTCTTCGTCTGTTTTCAAAGTCCATTCCATCTTCATCACCTCCTCTTATATAACTAGTTTGCTAGTTATATAGTTTCAAGTCTACACACTTGTTCAACTATTCACATTTAAGACATTTTTTAGTTCATACAATCGTCACAACCACTCATCTTGGCACAAATCAAAAACCCGCTCGCGAATTGCGAGCGGGTTTTGGCTTAGTTGATTGACGATGGTTGGCGTCGCTCATACTTCAATACCGGCTTACGGGCAGCGAGCGTCTCGTCGAGTCGTTTGACGACCGTCGTGTGCGGCGCCGTCTGAACGATTTCCGGATTCTCTTCTGCCTCTTTGACGATTTGGAGCATCGCGTCACAGAACGCGTCGAGCGTCTCTTTCGATTCCGTCTCGGTCGGCTCGATCATGATGCACTCCTCGACGTTGAGCGGGAAGTAGATCGTCGGCGGATGGTATCCGAAGTCGAGCAATCGTTTGGCGATGTCGAGCGTACGGACACCGAGTGCTTTTTGACGTTTACCCGACAAGACGAATTCGTGCTTGCAGTACGTGTCGTACGGCACATCGAACGCGTCCTTCAAACGGGCGAACATGTAGTTGGCGTTCAACACTGCTTCGCGCGAGACACGCGTCAGTCCTTCGGCGCCCATCGTCTTAATGTAGCTGTAGGCGCGTACGTTGATGCCGAAGTTTCCATAGAACGGTTTGATGCGTCCGATCGACTGTGGGCGATCGTAATCGAGCGTAAAACCTGAATCCGCTCTTTTTACGATCGGTGTCGGCAAGTACGGGATCAAGTCGCGCTTGACGCCGACCGGTCCCGAGCCCGGGCCGCCGCCGCCGTGCGGTCCTGTGAACGTCTTGTGCAAGTTCAAGTGGACGACGTCAAAGCCCATATCACCAGGACGGGCGATCCCTAGAATCGCGTTCGAGTTGGCCCCGTCGTAGTACAGTTTACCGCCTGCCTCATGGACGACTTTGGCAATTTCAAGGATGTCCGCCTCGAACAAACCGAGCGTGTTCGGGTTCGTGAGCATGAGCGCTGCCGTGTCGTCCCCAACTTTCGCCTTTAAGTCAGCGAGGTCGACAAGTCCCCGCTCATCCGATTTGACCGTGACCGTCTCGAATCCGGCGACGACGGCCGAGGCCGGGTTTGTCCCGTGCGCCGAGTCCGGGACGAGTACTTTCGTCCGATTCATATCGCCGTTATGCTGGTGGAACGCTTTGATCAACATGAGTCCGGTCCATTCCCCGTGGGCACCGGCTGCCGGTTGGAGCGTCACTTCGTCCATCCCTGTGATTTCAGCGAGCTGGTCTTGAAGGTCGACCATCATCTCGAGCGCCCCTTGGACCGATTCGATCGGTTGGAGCGGGTGGATGTGGGCGAACCCAGGCAGACGTGCCATATCTTCGTTCACTTTCGGGTTGTATTTCATCGTACATGATCCGAGCGGATAGAAGCCGGAATCGACACCATGGTTCCGCGTCGACAGCGACGTATAGTGACGAACGACATCTAGTTCCGACACTTCCGGCAGTTCGGCCGCCTCTTGACGAATCATCGACGCCGGTAACAGCGCCTCAATATCAACTTCTGGCACGGTCGGTGTCGGCAAGTTATAACCGGTCCGTCCGGCACGTGACACTTCAAAAATGAGCGTTTGTTCGTGTTGCATCAGTTCGTCCCCCCAACCACTTCAATAAATCCGTCAATCTCTTCTTTCGTGCGCAGTTCGGTCGCACATAGCAACATCTGTGTTTGACGATCAGCATCATACGTTCCGAGAGGCAATCCACCGATGATCCCATTGTCAAGCAAGCGGCGTGACACGGTTTCCGCATCGGTACCGAAATCGACGACGAACTCGTTGAACATCGGTCCTTCGTCGATGATCGGGTAACCGGCCGACTTCAGCGCCTCTTTCATATAGTGGGCCGTTTGAATGTTGCGGACGGCCATGTCACGAATCCCATATTTCCCGAGCGCGGACATCGTGATCGAGGCGGCGAGCGCATTGAGCGCCTGGTTCGAGCAGATGTTCGATGTCGCTTTATCGCGGCGGATATGCTGTTCCCGTGCCTGTAGCGTCAAGACGAAGCCGCGTTTCCCGTCCTCGTCAACCGTTTGACCGACGAGACGACCCGGCAGTTTACGCATGAGCGCCTTTTTGACGGCGAAGTAGCCACACGATGGACCACCGAAACTTTGCGGGATCCCGAACGGTTGGGCATCGCCGACCGTGATATCGGCCCCGAGCGCACCAGGAGACTCTAAAATACCGAGTGCGAGCGGGTTGCTCGATACGACAAAGAGCGCACCGGCATCATGGGCCGCTTTCGCGAGCGTCGCCAAGTCCTCGACGCGACCGTAGAAGTTCGGGTACTGAACGACGAGACACGAGGCGTCCGTCAAATCGACGTCCGTCAAATCCGTCACGCCGGCCGCAACATGCGTATATTCAACTGAAAGTCCCGGTCCATCCGCGTATGTGCGGATGACGTCTTTCGCTTCCGGGTGAACAGCACCGGAGACGATGACACGTTTCTTCTTCGTATGAGCGCTCGCGAGGTAAGTCGCTTCCGCGAGTGCGGTAATGCCGTCATACATCGACGAGTTGGCGACGTCCATCCCCGTCAGTTCACAAATCATCGTCTGGAACTCGAACATCGCTTGCAGTTCACCTTGTGAAATTTCAGGTTGATACGGCGTATACGCCGTGTAAAACTCAGAACGGAGCAACATGTGGTTCATGACGCTTGGCGACAAGTGGTCGTACATGCCGGCTCCTAGAAAACTCGGATGTGATTTCGTGTGAAGGTTCTTCTCGGCAAGCTTCGTCATGTGGCGGACGAGATCGACTTCTGGGAGCGGAGCGCCGATGGCAGATAACGATGCCGTCTCCCGGAGCGTGGCCGGGATATCTTCAAGCAAATCTTCGATCGATTCGACACCGATCGTCTGGAGCATATCGCGTTCGTCTTGCTCGGTCATCGGTAAATAACGAAATTCCATTCTGTTCATTCTGAATCCCCCTGTATCATTTACGTTTATAGAACGGTGTCGGCACACGTTCGGCTTCTATTTGTTTGCCCCGAACTTCGACGATGAAGTTTGATTGTTCGACAAACCGGCGATCAATCCGGGCCCAAGCGATCGATTCGTTAACGGTCGGCGGCATCGTTCCCGTCGTGACGACGCCGATCGTCTCGCCGTCAAACAAGACGGGCGCACCTTGTCGGGCAATCCCGCGGCCGAGCAGCTTCAAGCCGATCAGACGGCGCGGAATATCTTCTTTTTGTTTGACGAGGGCATCTTTCCCGACGAAGTCGGTATCGAGCTTGACCGCAAAGTTCAAGTTGGCCTCGAACGGCGTCACCGTCTCGTCTAACTCATGCCCGTACAGCGGCAGACAAGCTTCAAAACGGAGCGTGTCACGTGAACCGAGCCCGCACGGCGTCACTTGTTCTGCTTCGAGCGCAGTCCAAATCTTCGCGACATCTTCGGCCCGGGCGTATACTTCGAACCCATCCTCACCTGTATAGCCACTCCGCGAGACGATTGCTGGCACACCGGCAACGTCGCCGCTCAAAAACCGGAAGAACTTGATCTCATGTAGCGGTAAGTCCGTGATTCGTCCGAGTACTGTTTCTGCAATCGGACCTTGGATCGCGATTTGACCGTACGCATCCGATTCATCGGTCACAGTGACGTCCCCTGATACGTATCGACGGACGTGGGCCACGTCTTTTTCAATATTCGAGGCGTTGACGACGAGCCAATACGCGTCTTCATCGAGCCGATAGACGAGCAGGTCGTCGACGACCCCGCCGTCAGGTAAACAAAACAAGTTGTATTGCGCTTGCCCGATATTCAGCTTCGAGACGTCATTCGTCACAAGACGTTGGACGTTTTCGAACGCGTCCGGACCTTCAATCCGAATTTCCCCCATGTGCGATACATCGAACATGCCAACCCGCTCCCGAACCGCTTGATGCTCTTCTTTGATTGACGAGAACATGATGGGCATCTCAAACCCCGCAAAATCCACCATCTTCGCCTTCGTAGAAATCAGGTCGTACAAAGGCGTACGTTTCAACGTTAACTTCTCCATAATATCCCCCAATCCCGAACGTAATTAATCCATTTGATGAAATATTTCGTTTTCTATTCCACTCTATCAATTTTTTGACGCGCTGCCTAGCAAAAATGGGCAAAAATAAAGAGGATTGAAAACGAAAACGTTTTCATCCTCATTATTTCATATTTCAGTCTCAGTGGAAACGCCTGAACGATCGATTCCAGCGGTCCGCTTAATTTCCTTCGTAAGGCCGACCGTTGCCTGTTTCAGTTCGAGCGATTCGTCTTTCACTTTAACCGAATAAGCCTTCATTTGCTTCACCGATGCGTTGACCGTGTCGATGTGCTGTTTGATCTCACCGACCAAGCCTTGAATCACATTCATTCGAATCGTAAACCGTTCCGTCAACCGTTTCACACGGCGCAGATCGGTCTTCATTTTGTTCCGATACAATAAAAATCCGTATCCACCTAGCCCGACGAGTGCGAGCACGATAATACCAAGATTAATCCAAATCATCTGTCTTCCTCCTTCAACCGATCTAGTTCACAAGCAATCGCTTCCGAGCTCAATGAGGCGTCGATTGTCACATCGGCGTAAGCGTAAAGCGGACGCCTGCGCTCGTATAGCGCCTCGACGCTCCTTTTACCAAGTTGCACGAGCGGGCGGTCCGAGTCTTTAATGCGCCCCCAGCACAGTTCGAACGGCAACTCAAGGGCAACGATGCGCCCATGCCGCCGCATCCATTCGATATTTTCTGAGCGCTCGACGATTCCGCCACCTGTCACGATATAGTCCGCATGAACGTTTCGAAGCATCGCCGTCTCTTCGGCCCGAAACGCGCTCTCACCGTGTCGGGCGAAATAAGCAGGTAAACCCATCCCAAGATGCCGTTCGAGCGCTTCATCCAAATCGATGACATGATTCGATTTTTCAAGATATCGTTTTAAGCTTGATTTACCTGTACCCATAAACCCGATGATGTAAAACGGTCTAGTCATCGAAATAAATCACCTCTTTATGCTTTTCTCCCGTCTTCAACCGGATCTCGACCTCCGTCGTACCTGGCCCGAGCGGTCGGCAGAAAATCGTACCGGTCGGTTTGACGATGATCTCTGCTTCTGTCTGGCACGAATGTTTGGCGACCATGAGATGGGATTCGAAGCGAATCGCCAAAATTTCGAGCGTCAGACGTTCCGTGCTTCGTTCGATATCAGTATACCAAAACAAAGCTGCACCTAATAGCCACGTCAAGAGGACTAACGTAGAGATGACGAAGAACCCGAGCGCATGCACATCACGGACTTCTCCCGCGGACCGATCGAGTCGGTCCACTGAATCCGGTAGCCGTTTCCTAACGGTTCGACGCGATAACCATCGATTCCTCTTATAAATAACAAGTTCCCTCCTTCTTCGCCTACCATGACTAAGTTCCGATTGATCTGCTTGAGCGTCCACGTCCACGTCGTCTCATCGGGTCGAACGTACGTACCGACGAGTCTACCTTCTTGCACCTGACAGTCACGACTGTCGAACAGTTTGCGGACGATGAGTTGTGGTGTCGTGTTCACTTGACCGCGCGGTTGTTCGTAAAACGCCTCCCCGAGCGCTAAAAAGTGGACGAGCAGCCCGATGAACAAGGGGAGCAACAATAATGTGAACGTCATCTCGAGCAACGTGAAGCCACCCTCAGAGTGTCGGCAGACATATGTCTTGTTCACAAATTTCGACTTCACCGCTTGGATCGGCCGCATCGAGCAACACCTCCCCTTGAAGCCGTTCATAAGTCCGAACCGTCGCCTCGAGACGCTCCAACCGCTCCGTACCCGCCGTAACGAACGGCGCAATCACACCGACCCATCCGAGCAGGAGGGCTAGACTTAAACAAACTTCCCAAAACGTGACGCCTTGCTCATCCTCCCCCACTACGGATCACCTCCGGCTCATACGTGCCCATCCTGAACTTCAACGTGACCGCGACTTGGCCCGTGTAAAATTTCCACCGCCCGGCATACGTCGCCGCCGACTTTGAAAAGACGATTTCGTTCGTTGTCGGCAGGCTCATCTCGACACCGTCGGGAACGACGCCTGAAGTGATCGACGTCGTCCCGCACGTGATGTGATACCGCCGTTCTTTCATGTACCATCTCAAGCGCGGGACACATTTTTCGTCGGCGGCCACATACGGATACTGGCCGACCTCGGCGATGTCTTGGACGAGCGCCTCCGTGAAGTCGATGAGCGCGAGCCGGTCCATCGAACGGACGGTAGGCGTCGCCACTAAAAGGAGTAGCGACAGGACGACGAGTACCCAAGCCATCTCGACGAGCGTATAGCCGTCTTGTCTCATTTCAGCGCCAACGCACCTGTGCTCGGCGTGTACGTGTAGGTCATCGACTGACAGCTATATTCGAGCGGGTTCTCGGTCGAAGCACGTTTGATGACGGCGAGTGATTCTGGATACGCCTTATGTTCCGCATAGTATAAATTGATTTCAGATTCGACAATCCGTACGCTCCCTTCACAGCTGACGCTATCCGCCCGTGACTTCCCGTCCGACATAGACGGGACGAGTAGCAGCAACAAGACCGAGATGATCAGTAACACTGCCGCCATTTCAACGAGTGTGAATCCTTGCTCTGCCTGACAGTCTGATTTGAGTTTTGCCACGATAATTCTCCTCCTCATAGTTGGGCCATGATCAATTTGACCGGCAAATAAATCGTATAGAACATCATCGTCACCATGACGGTCAAGAAGCCATATAAGAGAGGCTCCGTCTTGGCAATCAGTTGCTTCCAATACAGTTCCATCTCTTCAAAGATCAAGTCTCGATGTAACGCCATTATCAACCCGAGGTCTCCACTCACCGTTCCGACCCCGAACAAGCTGACGACTTCATGATCGAGCAGACGTTCCTCTCGGGCCGCCGCCTCCAACTCGATCCCACCAGACATCCGGTCATGGATGCGCCGGGCGATTTGCGCCACTTCCCCGTCCCCGTGAGAGAGACGCTCGATGACGTGACGAACCGAAATTTGCCCTTCACTCAGTAAGGACAGTTCGCTGACAAACAAATACGTGATATACAGTCGTCTTCCCCGCTCGACGAATCGGATCGGGACGGACCGGCCTCGCTTCACGACCCAATAGCCCCAGCCACCTGTCAAAACGAGCGCGACGAACAAGCCCGGGAAAAAACTTCGTGACAAGAGGATGGCGCTGATTCCGTCTAAATCGTCGACCTGCACCATTGAGAGCAATTTCGGAAAGATGTACAGCGCATAAATGGCACCAAGCCCTAAAAGCATCGTCAAGATGACGAGCGGATACCTCGCCAGTTGTTTTAACTCTTGCTGCAGGCCTCGACGCATCATCGATAAGGCAAGCACTTGTTCTAGACCTTCAATGAAATGATGTCCCCGTTCCGCCGTGACGAGCATGTCTCGCATGCGGGCATCCGTGACGAGTTCTGAGAATACGTCGGCGAGTGCCAGACCACTCTCGAGCTTTTGCCGCATCGCACGAATCAGTTGTTTTTGCTTCCCCCGCTCATGCAGCTCGAGCGTCTCGAACGTCTTTTTCAACCCGACCCCTCGTGCTTGCAGTCGCAGGAAGCGCCGGATCGTGTTCAGCTCCCTACTGGAACGGACATCGACCATGAGCAAGTCACCTCCTCTCTCCGCTGCAACACACACCAATGGCGCGGCACCTCTACTTTGCCGATCAACTGTTCGAGACGGCGTTCACCGTCTTCGATACTCGCCGTATGAAACGTCGCGATCGTCAAATGTCCGCTCAGTGCCGCATCATGCGCGACACGCAGTTCTTCACTCGTCCGCACCTCCCCGACAACGATGATATCCGGGTCGGCTCGCAACGTTTCTTTCAACAAACGTCTATGATCCAGTCCTGCCAATACATTCACCTCGAGCTGGATCACACCCGTCAATTGCTGTTCGGGAGGGTTTTCGATCGTCACGATCCGGTGGTTCTTCAAACTTTCAAGAAAAGCATAGAGGACTGTCGTTTTTCCGGCCCCCGTCGCGCCACCGATTAAAAACAAGCCGTGCCGCAGCTCAGCCATGCCTTGAAAACGCAACACATCCACTTCAGATAACAACTCTTGAAGTTGGAACGAGACGTTCGGCAGACGCCATGACATGAGCACATCAGTAAATGACGGCAAAAACGTGACCCTGATCATTTCTTCGTTTCGATCATATATCCCGGATTGCGGAACCCGATGATCCGTTTCAGCGAGCGAACACCAATATTTCATATGTAATGTGAGCCGTTCGTAGTCTGGACGTGGTATCGTCTCAAGCTTTGTGATCGACGTCCCGTGACGCGCCTGTGCGATAACGGCGTCTTTGCCTGGCATGAAATGGACATCGCTCGCCTCGAGCCGTCGCGCCGCTTTAATCAATCGATCAATCACCAGTTTCATTGTCCCCACCTCATAAATGAGCATAAAAAAAAGCCCACTCTTAGGAAAGTGGACTTGTCTTATGAAACGTTTACCGAAGTCAAATCATGGCGGCGGGCATACGTCTCGATTGATGCCTTGTCGTAGCCGACAATGACTTCTTTACCGTCTGTCAAAATCGGGCGTTTCAACAGCTTCGGATTTTCGCTCATCAACTTCAGCAATTCGCTCAGTTTCAATTCATCGACGTCAACGTTGAGCTGTTTGAACGCTTGACTTCTCGTTGCTAGGAGTGAATCGACTCCGTCTTCGCTAAGTGCAAGTAGCGTCAAGAGTTCGTCTACCGTCGGAGCGTCTCGGAAAATATGGCGTTCGTTCACATCAAGTTGTTGCTCTTGTAAAAACGCTTTCGTTTTTCGACACGACGTACAGCTTGGATACGTATAAAACATAAGTTCACTTGCCACTTTCAGCGCCTCCTTTTATTTGACAACCTGTTCCGTTCAATGTTTGTAAGTTGATTATACAACCTATTCCTCTTTTTGTACATAGTTTGTACAACCTTTTTTGAATTTTTGTACAACTTTATATAACATATCGATTTCACATATTTTTCACGATTATTTTGCTCAATTCACACGTTTTCATAGCATTTTTCTGAATGTGTTGGTAAAATAGTGAATGAGAATGGAATAATGTACGTATGGGGGGATTAACATGGCGAGAATGTTCCGTGTCCTAGGCTTTTGGACTGGGTTGATCGCGGCGCTGGCTTTCGTGGGCGCACTCGGTGGAGATCAAAGCAGTAGCGAACATACTGGTGACTTCGTCGTAATGGGTCTTGTCTTTTTAGCTCAAACAATTTTCTTTGTCGCACTAGGCTACTTGAAACTGACTGAAAAAACGTATGTATACGTGTTCGGCGCTTACTTGACTGTTTTCTTCGTCGTCTTCACGTATTGGAGTAACTTCCAAATGTAAAAAAAGATTGTCTCTCGTTGAGACAATCTTTTTTTATGTTCACCGTTCAAAAAATGGATTTGAACGAATTTCAGCTTCGAGTGTCGTCTTCGGTCCGTGACCTGAATAGAGCACCGTCTCGGCCGGCAATAATTGACGCATCCGATCGATCGATCCGAGGAGCGTCGATTGGTCGCCGCCGAATAGATCGGTCCGGCCGACCGATTGTTTGAAGATCAAGTCCCCGCAAAAGGCAACACGTTCGCTCGGGATGTGCAATGTGACACTCCCCGGTGAATGACCCGGCGTGTGATGCAACTCGATTGTAAACGCACCAATCTCTAGCTTCTTACCTTGATAAGTTCGTTCGGCCGGTCGCATCGATGAGTGGGGCAGATGGAACTTTGCCGCCCCGTTCTTTTCACCGTCGGCGAGCCATGACCGCTCGGCTTCATGAACATAGACCGGTACCGGATAGCGATCGCGCAGCGCATCGATGCCGCCGATATGGTCAAAGTGGGCATGCGTCAACAAAATGGCGTTCAATCCGCCGAAACGTTCCACCGCCTCAAAGAATTTCGGGTCGTCCGTGCCCGGGTCGACGATAACGACCGTTCCGTCTTGTTCGAGCACGTATCCGTTCTCTTGGGCAAGGCCCGATGTGATTTTTACAATATTCATCTAGAACACCTCCACAACCATTCTAAACGATATTGTGGCAAAATTGTAGCGGTGGCAACCTTTGCTCGACAGCGTGTGTTATTTCGGATAAAATAATAGTGATATTTCAGTGAAATTTTTATGAATTTCATGACGTATAATAAAGGGGGAACTCGTCATGCATTTGTATGAGCCATTTGGATGGATTTCACTCATCGTAGCACTCGTTGCACTTTGGGGGATGGCCCGTTCATTCAAAAAACGCCAATTCTTTCCACTTGCGTTTGCCGGAATCACCGCGCTCGTCTTTGGATTCTTTGGCGTCGCAACATTGATTTTCGGTGGAATCCCAGGTTAATGTTGACTTACCACGAAGACGACTGCGGTCGTCTTTTTTTATTCCGTAAAAAAAGCGCTGACGTTTAACGGTCAGCGCTAGCTCTTGATTATTAATCGGTTTGTTCTTTAAAGCGAAGCAAATCCGAATAGATCAAGTCATCGTTCATTTGCAGGATTTTTTCGGCTTCTTCCGTGACCGGTCCGCAAAGTGTCGTATCTTCAACCGCTTCTCCAGTCGTCGCATCGTAACACATCGATTGCGTCCACACGTAATCGTCCGTGACGACCGTGCCGTCTCGGAAGATGGCGCGACTGTTGCGGTCTTCAGCGAACAAGTCGTTCCCGAACCCGACCAAGTCCGACGTATCGATGCCGAGCAAGTGCAGGAGCGTCGGCTTCATGTCGATATGACTTCCGATCGTCTCATGGACTTCGCCTGTTTCTTGGCCCGGCAAATGGATGGCGAACGGTACTTGTTGAAGTTTCGCCACATCATACGGCGTCAACTCTTCTTTACCGAGCAAGCCGGCCACCGCGTCGTTATGGTTTGTCGAAATGCCATAGTGGTCACCGTACACAACGAAAATCGTATCTTCCCACATCCCGTTCTGTTTCAGTTCGTCGATGAACAGGCCAAGCGCATAGTCTTGGTAAGCGAGTGCCTGCGGGAAGTTGTTAAGCGTCGTCGAGTTCGTCTCGAATTTCGGCACGAGTTCGTAATCCTCGCTCGGCATCGTATACGGGAAATGGTTCGTGAGCGTGATGAACTTCGCATAGAACGGTTGCGGGAGTTCCTCGAGCATCGGAATCGATTGTTCAAAGAAACTATCGTCCAACAAGCCCCACTCCGTCATGTCCTCAGGATTCCCAAGGTCGTAACTCTTCTCATCATAGAACATGTCGACGCCGGTGTTCTTGTACATCAAATCGCGGTTCCAAAACGATTTGTTGTTCGCATGGAACACGGCTGAATAATAGTTCTCTTCTTTGATCAGTTCAGGAAGAGCTTGGTACTCATTATCGGCGTTCGTGAAGTAAACGGCTCCACGTGGCAGGCCATACAGCGAATTGTCGAGGGCGAACTCGGCGTCTGACGTTTTCCCTTGCCCGACCGTATGGTAATAGTTTGGCCAGTAATGGGACTCTTCGATCAGCTTGTTCAAGTTCGGCGTGATATACTCGCCGTTCGCGGCTTTCATATTGTGCGTGAAGTTTTGTGTCGACTCGAGCGAGACGACGACCACGTTTTTACCTTTATATTTTCCGAACAAATCCGGATTCGGCGCCGCATAGTTTTGGCGGGTATACTTTTCAATCTTGGCTAACTCCGACCCATCGGCCATCGCTTTCTGCGCGGACGTCTTCGTTTGAAGCATCGCGTCATAGACGTGGAAATTGAACGTCCCGATGTTTTTGACGAGCAGCTCACGGTCGAACGAACGCGTCAACAGTTCAGGGCGTTCCGTCTCAGCAAGCGACAAGTTGAACAAGAACACGGCGACAGCTGCCACGAACGTGATGAGCGCCCGGCGGTGAGACGCGGTGGTTTGCAACGTATTGATCTTCCATAGTACGAACGGCAAGACGAGCACGTCCCCAAGAATGATCAAGTCTTTCCATTCAAGCAGTGATATGAATGAAGTCGACAGCGTCTCCATGTTCGACGGTTGCAAAATGACAGGCATCGTCAAGTAGTCCGTAAACTCGCGGTAGTAGACAGCGTCCGCGAACAACAGGAACGAGGCGACCGCATAAAGGGTGTACAGCACCCACTTTTGCTTATTTCCTTTAAAGAAGAAACTAAAAGCGAACAAGAACAAGGTCGAGCTGATCGGACTGATCAACAAGATGAATGCTTGAGCTGTGTTTTCAATCGGGATGTTAAAGAAAAATTGGTATACTACGTACGTCTTCGTCCAAAGTAATAAACTAAATATCCAAAATAACCGATATTCTTGAAACGAAGCGCGGACCGTTTCATTCAGTCGCATAGTCAGCTTCGATAAGCTTTGAGATGACTTCATCTGACGGCCTCCTCCTCTTTTCAGTTTTAAGACGTCCTCAAGCAGGATGCGCCATGAATAAGTTCAATAACATGTAGTTGGCTTGTTATCTATTTCACTAACGGTAACAGTCCAGTATCAAGTCCAAATCTTACCCCTTTTTTAACAAAAAATCAACCACACCTTTACAATTCCCTTTGTACGTCAAAAGCACACATGCGAGATCGCATGTGTGCTTTACAGGTTAGACTCTAGTCGGCAAAAAATGTTTTCGTGCCAGCCAAGCGCAGCCGATGACCCCGGCGTCATTCTCGAGTTCGGCAATTTTGAACGTCGTCGACGTATATACCCGTTCAAGGGCAAACCGCTTAAATTGTTCATCGAGCGGCTCGAGCAAAGCTTGTCTCGCTTTTGAAACGCCGCCGCCGATCACGATCATTTTAGGGTTCAACGTGTTGGCGATGTTTGAAATCGTCAACCCAAGATATTCCGTCATCTCTTCAACGACTTCTGTCGCGACCTCGTCTTTCGCTTTATAGGCCTCAAACACATCGCGAGCCGTCACTTCACCTAACTCGTTCAATGACGTCGTTCTCCCTTTACGCTTTTGTAAGGCGAGACGGGCGATACCGGTTGCTGAGGCGATCGTCTCGATGCAGCCTTTGCGCCCACATCCACACATGACCGCTTTCGCCTCGTCGCGCTCGACCGTGATATGCCCGATCTCACCAGCCATGCCGGACGCCCCATGGACGATGTTCCCGTTCGTGATGACACCGCCGCCGACACCCGTACCGAGTGTGATCGCGAGCAGTTCAGACGCTCCTTCACCGGCGCCTTTCCACATCTCACCGAGCGCGGCCGCGTTCGCGTCATTCTCGAGCACGGCCGGCAATCCGACTGCTTTCTCGAATTCGCCGACGAGCTCAAAGTTCTTCCATCCGATGTTCGGCGAGTATTCGACGACACCTTCTGAGAAGTTGATGAATCCTGGAGCTCCGATTCCCGCACCCGCAAAATCTTGCTTCGCTTTTCCGGATTGCTGAAGGTACGCTTCAAACGAGGCGGCGATATCAGTCGGGATATGTACCCCATTATCACGGATGTCCGTCTTGATCTCCCACTTATCTGAAATGATCCCGTTCATGTCCAAGACGGCCATTTTCACCGTCGTCCCACCGATGTCGATTCCTAATAACCACTTCATGCATTCCACTCCTCGTCTCAAATAAATCGCTTTCATCCAATAGTCTACACTATAAAACCTCTTGTGCAAACATTTGCACAAGAGGTTTTTCTGTCAATCTATTGAATTTTTTAGTTCATGCGTCAGAATAATCTTTGCCGTGTCATACTCGCGCTGTTCGATCATCCCACCGGCGTTCAATTCGTCTAACTCCATCATCATGAGACCGATCTCGGCGTCACGCTCTCCGATGTAAATAATCGTGCCAAACGATTTTAAAAACTGTTGCACGTCATAAAAGTTTCTCATTATTATTCCCCCATCGCGGTCAATACGTAGCGATACAGCAACGCTCGTGTCGCCTCGAGCGATGTTTGGTGCGTCCGCTCATAGCTGTGGCTCGACTCGATCCCAGGACCAATGAGCGCATGTCTTACGTCATAGCCGGCCCGGATCGCAGCTGATGCGTCCGAACCGTAGAACGGATAAATGTCGACTTTGAACGGAATGTCGTGGTCGCGGCAAAGCTTTGTGAACTGACGACGCAACTCGAGATCGTACGGTCCTGAAGAATCTTTGGCACAGATCGATACAGTGTACTCGTCCGAGTGTTGCCCGTCCCCGAGCGCCCCCATATCAACTGCGATGTACTCGTCAACTTCGTCCGGGATCCCGGCGTTCCCGCCAAAACCGACCTCTTCATAGTTCGAAATTAAATAGTAGACCGTATGTGGCAAGTCCGCTTTGACCAAGTCACGCGCCAAATCGAGCAGGATGGCGACCGACGCCTTGTCGTCAAGATGACGCGATTTAATATAACCCGTCTCCGTCTGTTTGAAACGGGGATCGAACGAGACGAAGTCCCCGACTTCGATTCCTAACGCTCGGACGTCGTCCGCCGTATGAACGTCGGCATCGAGACGTACTTCAATGTTCGCCGCCGTCCGCTCGGCACTGTTCGTGTCTTTATAGACGTGCACACTCGATTGATGGACGAGGATCGTCCCGTCCACTGCCTCGCCCGCTTCGCGATGGACGAGACAGTTCTCACCTTCGATCGCGGTCCAAGCGTAACCGCCGACTTGTGTCAGCCGCAAGCGTCCGCTCGGCAACACTTCCTTCACCATCGCACCGAGCGTATCGACGTGGGCGGTCAAAAGACGGGCCGGCCCGCTTTGTCCAGGAAACTTGGCCAACAATGCACCTTTTCTCAACCGGCTCGTCTCAACCCCGAGGTCCGTGAGCTCACGTTCGACGTAACTGACTGCTTCGTGCGTCATTCCAGAAGGACTCGGGATCTCTACTAATCGTTTTAACGTATCAATCATGTTGTTACTCCTTTGTCATCGATGATATCCGAGCCAGTATAGTGTCCCGGTCAATAAAACTGCCAGCGCCGTGAACAACAGGCGCCATTTTTTTGTCGTTTCATCAGGTAATCCGACCACGCCCGCCATCAAAAATCCACCGATGAGGCCCCCCGCATGGGCCGAGTGGTCCAAGCTGGCACCGAGGACGAAGGCGAGCCCTACGTTTAATCCTAACATAATAAACAGCGGTGGGCCGAGCGTCTTCATGAACAGCGAGCGGTCACGCAGTCCGAAATAGAGCAGTGCGCCGACGAGACCGAACAATGCGCCGGACGCCCCGGCCGAAATCGCCTCACTGAACGCGTAGGAGGCGGTCGACGCGATGACGCCCGCCAACAGATAGATCGTCAAGAACCTCGGTGACCCATACATGCGTTCGACGAGCGGGCCGAGCGACCAGAGCGCGAACATGTTGATCGCAAAATGAAACCAGCCGATATGAAGGAACATCGGTGTGACGAGGCGCCACCATTCGCCATCGTCGATGAGCGGATTGACTTTGGCGCCGAATCGGATGAGCGTGTTCGGATCGAGCGTCGAGCCGAGCGATTCGGCGAGCCACATGACGACAAACGTCAACATCATGAGCGCATAGACGAGTTGCGGTTCACCGAATGAGAATCGCTTCTTCAGTTCGGCTTTTCGCTGTTTATCGAGTGCGAGCGCGAGCGACCGAAACCGGGTCTCATCTTGTTCATCGCCACACGCGTGCCTGTCGAGTCTCACCTTGGCCGCGACTTGGAACGACAACGTCTCAAGTCGCTCCTCATCGACGAGAGGGTCGCCGTATATATGAACGTGAAGCTTCGCACGCCCGAGTCGTGCGAGTCGGAACGAGCTCATGACCGCCTCGATCTCGATCGCGACATGGTTTGCCCACGCCTTATCCGTCTTTATGTACAGGTGATAGAGGTCTCCAGCTTTCGTGTCGAACAATACCAGCGCGCGCGAAGGCTCGAGTATACCTTCGACCCGACCGCCCGCCTCGACCGCATGGTAAATGTCTTCCCAAAAACATCCCGGTTGCGTCAACTGAATCCCCTCCTTTCCTTCTGTCTTAATTGTAATCCAATTCGATCATGACGACAAAAGTTGGCGCTTTCTGAATCTGTCCGGCGTCCGTACCAACACATAAAAAACGTAGCCGGCATACGCCGACTACGTCTATATCGCGAATATATTATAAAACAGGTTGCATCGTTTTCAACAACACGTCTGCCGAATGGAGCATTTTCTGCTTCTCTTCTTCTGATAATTCGATTTCGACGACTTGACGCACGCCTTGGCGGTTGATGATTGCCGGCACACCGATATGAATATCGTTCAAGCCGTACTCTCCGTCCAAGTAGGCACCGACCGTGAGTAGCGTGTTCTCGTTACGGAGCACCGCTTTGACGAGACGAAGCAAGCCGAGACCGATCGCATAGTACGTCGCGCCTTTACGTTCGATGATGTGGTACGCAGCGTCACGAACGTTGACGTAGATGTCTTCAAGGTCTTCCCACGTATACTCGTCGTTCTCTTCGAGCAACTGTTCGACCGATTTGCCGTAAATCCGGGCGTTGCTCCACGCCGCGAACTCGGTATCGCCATGCTCACCCATGATGTAAGCGTGGCAGTTGCGCGGATCGACGTTGAAGTAATCACCTAGCATGTAGCGGAGGCGTGACGTATCGAGTACAGTCCCTGAACCGAAGACGCGATGTTTCGGAAGACCCGAGTATTTCCAAGCCAAGTGTGTCATGATATCGACCGGGTTTGATGCGAGGATGATGATACCGTCGAAGCCAGAAGCCATGATTTCAGTGATCATCGATTTCATGATTTTCGCATTTTTCTCAACGAGGTCGAGACGTGTCTCACCTGGTTTTTGAGGAGCGCCAGCCGTGATGACGACGATATCTGCAGCACCGCAGTCCGTGTAATCTCCAGCCCAGACGCGCATCGGTGACGAAGCGAACGAGACGCCGTGGTTCAAGTCCATCGCTTCGCCTTCTGCCTTCGCCTTGTTGATATCGATGATGACGAGTTCTTCACATAGGCTCGCTGTCGTCAATTGATACGCGAAGCTTGCACCGACCGCTCCGGCCCCGACGAGAGCGACCCGTGTTACTTTTGCATGATTTAATGTTTCCATGTTGTTTTTCCACCCTTCAAACAATCTGTTTCATGTTTTTGTTTTGTCTGTTACACCTAGATTGTAACATCATTCACAAACAGTCAATACAAGAGAAACCGTTTTCAGTTTGGCAATATTGTGACAAAATTCACATTCGTTTGAAACACCCTCATTCTCTGTACTACCCTTAGGCGAAAACAAGAAAACCAATCGCTGCCGCGGAGGCGATCGCCAAGAAATTAACGGCGTCGTTGCCGAGAAAGCGCCATCCAGATACATAGTCGGTCGCTTCACCGTGATGCAGCTTTTTCTCCGTCAGTTTTCGGCACGTCCGACAGCGATACTTACGTTGCACGGTCGCACCGAGCAACGTATCGACGACGCTGCCGCTCAGACCGAGCGCAATCAATAGAAATAGCGTGCCCATCGTTATGTTTAAGAACGGGAGCGATGACAAGACGATGATCGTCGCGCCGGCGACGGACATGAGCGTACCGAACGGTGACACACCACCGCTCGTCCCCGGTTCAACTTCACGCAATGTCAAAATAGAGCGCGGTCGGCGCGATGCGAGGACGCCGAACTCGGACCCCCACGTGTCACTCGTCGCCGCCGCGATTGAAACGACGTAAGCGAATAGCCACGCCTCGTTCGAAGTCATCGCCATTCCGACGGCGGTGAGCATAGCGATTCCTCCGTTCGCAAGCACTTGCACGAAGTCACGCGGTCCGGATTTTTCGACGATGTCATCGACCGACGCCTTGTCGCGGGCGCGATATTTTGAAGCGAGCGAGGACGTCGAAAAGAACACACCGAGCAAGTACAGCCCGAACCAGCCAAAACCAAACCCGATGACCGTCCCTGTCACGATCGTCAAGATCGCCCCAGAGAACGTCAACGACCGGAGACGATATCCGGCCAGTGCAACTAGACAAGTTACGAGGACGATTGAGAGCATCGAATCATTTCCCTTTCTGTCACGATCAGTTCGACAGGTATGTCGTGTGGTTCGATCGGTATTTCGTCGAGCACTTGTACGTCGTAGGCGAGCGCGATCGTCGCACCGCGATATGTCGCTAAGAAACGGTCGTAATAACCCCCGCCCCAACCGATCCGATATCCAGAACGGTCAAAGACACGGCCTGGGACGATACAGACATCGATGTCGAGGTCGGTTTCCGCGGTCGTCGGCTCGAGAATACCCATTACCCCCGGCTCGAGGTCGCTGAACGTCCTGATTTCGTGGAACGTGAGCCCCTGTTTCGTTACTTTCGGCACCAACACCGATTTTCCTGCTTTTAAAGCTGTATCGATGAGCGGACGCGTATTCACTTCAAGATCGAGTGACAATGTGAGTGCGACCGTATACGCTTGTTGCCACTCAGGGAGCGACGCCACGGTATGTAGGATCGCTTCATCACGCCCGTCACGATCGGTGAGCACGCGAATATTCACATGAACCGCTTTTCGGAGCTCTTGTTTAGCTGTCATTTGTTATTCCTCCTATCGAAAAAAAAGGCCGCCACATGAGTGACGGCCGGTCTCAATTATTTCACTTCGCGGTAAAGCGTGTGACGACGGAGACGTGGGTTGTATTTGCGCAATTCGAGGCGCTCTGGGTTGTTACGTTTGTTTTTCTTCGTGATGTACGTGCGATCGCCTGTTTCTGTGCAAGCTAGTGTGATTTTAACGCGCATATCTTTCACTCCCATCTTACTAATGTTGTATCAAGTGCTTTTGCTTTACAGTCTAAGCATACTCAATTATCCTACCAAGTTTTTTTTGAAAAAGCAAGGTTATTTCACGTTCTTTTTCAAACGTTTCTGCCCGTACGGTGACGCGTCGAGCGGTAGGCACGTTTTTACGTTATCGCCGATCACATACCGCGTCGCGAGCTCCTCGATCGAGAGCTGTTCACCGACATAAACCGTATCAGCTTCCGAGAGGACGCCGTTCTCAATGCGATGGATCGCATCGAACAGGCCACCGTGCCCGTGCGGGTTGCGGGTCGTTTCAAATGACAACATAGTTGAGTATAACGGAACATCTAGTGACTTCGCAAGTGAACGTGCCGCTGGAATCGTCATCCAATCAAAATGATGGACCGCTTTGAAGTTGACCATCGTCTGTAACTGTTGGACGAGTTTCACGTAGGCGACGTTCTGAGCAGCGATTTGGTTCATGACATGCTCTAGAAACGGACTCGTGAGTGGGACCCGGTACACGTGCACGCGATTGTGGCGCTCATATTCAGGCAATCCTTCACTGTGCGGCGTGAGGACGTAAACGGTCTCCCCGTCAGCCGCTCGTGCCTCGACTTCAGCGACGACGCGGTGACCGAGGTCGCCCACTATATTGCCTGTATATTCTGGCGTGAGGACGAGAATGACCTCACCTTCTTCGCCACGCTCCTGCGTCACATAATAGTCGTGTGGAGATAGGAACGTATCGATATCAATATCCACGTCGTCTAAGAACGGATAGACCGTGTAGTGCTCGTCTAGCAAGCGATCCGATAGCTTGCCTTCGTAGAGCGCCGTCTCGAGTTCGGCAAACAGACGGGTATGTTCGCGGAAACGTTCGGCGGCGTATTGCGCCGTCGTCTGGCCGTCCAAGATAAACGCCCAATCACTCGAGACTGAGAGCACATAATGACGAATGAGCTGTCTCAAAGCCCGGTCGGCGAGTGGCGAGGTGTTCCGATAGTCGGCTACGTCTTTGACGAGTTGCGTCTCCATCGTGTGCAAATGTCTGAGCATCCATTCGTTGCGTTCGTTGATCCACACATCGCCGTAACCTTTCCGGCCCCACGTGTTCATCGAAACTTGTACTGTTTGCAGGTCTTGGAAATGACGCTCGAGGAAGAGTGCCGGCGTGATCGTCTCAATCCCGTATGCCTCTAGTCGCTCTGCGACTTGCCCTAAAAATTCAGGGCCCTCAAACCACCAATGGCCGAACAGTTCGGCGTCAAACGGTGCCGTGACGAGGAACGGCGGGAACGTTTGTCCACCGTGCGCTTCTAAATGCGCCGCGAGCGTCTCGGCGAAATCGGTCGCGTGATTATCGATTTGATGTTCGGCCCATCCGCGGACGTAAAAGTCTTTTTCGTCGCTGTCGCCCGTGATGCGATGCATCTTCAGACCTGTGTCGAAGCGGATGCCCTCTGGATGCATGAACGCTTGAATGTATTCCCAGTCCCGGTCGTAGGCGAGATCGCGATAAAACTCGCGATAGTCCGGATGCCCCGGATAACCGATCATCGAACTCCAAATCTTCCCGGAGATGATTTGATCACGTGGGAATAAAGCGACTCCGTGCGGCGAATAGACAGGCGCACCGATGCCTTTGTCCGGCGTCGGGTCGGCTTCGAGCAACGCGTGCTCATCGACGAACGTGTAGCGAATCCCTTCCTCATAGAGGATGCGGTCGACTCCTGGCGTATACGCACATTCCGGTAACCAAATGCCGGTCGGACGGAAGCCGTAATGCCGCTCGAAGCAGTTCAATCCAGTCCGAATCTCGGCCCGTGCCGCCTGATCGGTGAACAGATGCGGGTTGAAACCGTGTGTCGCCGTACATGTGACCATATCGATGAAGCCTTGCTCACGATATGTACGGAACGCATGGTTCAAATTTTTCTCCCAATGGAGGAACGTGTTCTTCAAGTCTTGATAACGGCGTTCGTAAAAATGAAGCGTCTCGACTTCTTGTTCGCTCCGACCCTCAGCCAGTTCGATTGAGATCAGTTCAAGCATCTCATCTAAATGCCCGAGATAGCGATCTTGGACGAGTGGGTCGGCGAGCATTTCGATGACGGGCGGAGAGATACTGACCGTCCAATGCAGGGGCCGTTGAAGTCGATCGACTTGCCACAGAATCGGGATGTATGTCTCGGAGATGGCTTCATATACCCAGCGTTCTTCTAGCCGGTGTTTCTCTTCATGCCTCACGTACGGAAGATGGGCATGTAGGACGAGTGAAAAATAACCTGGTTTCATAGTGTGTCCTCCTCAGCGTACGCAGCGGTATGCAGAATATTTTGGTAACGTATCGAGTAGTTCTGGTGACTCGACTTCACCGAATTGCCAACGTCTGACCGGCTCGGCAAAACGTCCGACTCCTGCCGGTTCGTTCCGCGGCGTATCAATCGGCATCGAGGCGACGAGCGGAAGAAATTCGCCTTCCATCGTCCGAATCCCGAATTCGAAGACGTACGTCGTGTTCGGGTCGAGCGGACGGACGAACCAGCTGTTCGTCATTTCCGGCAACTCGAACGTATAAGACCGGTTCGCATGACCAGATGTGTAATCGAGCAGGGTGATGTCTAAGATGCGGAACGCCTTCGGCAAATCTTCCCACGGGCGCATGAACTGCATCGTCAGCGTCTCTTTCACAGCGTCTGACACTTCCCAAAAAACATAGATCGCGTTCGGGGATTGAACGACCGCGTGCATGAGGTCGACATCGTAGCGGTCTGGAAGCTTCCAAAAACCGTCTGGACCTGTTTCAAGGAGCGGTGACTGCTTCGGCTCTTCGTGATGGAGTGTCGAGGCGACCTGCCCCACTGTTGGAGCTTCTTTCTCGTTTCGTTTCATTCTATCCTTCCCTTCATTAGAAGATTTTTTAGGAGCGGTTGTCGGCTTGGTGACCTCACCGTTCTGGGAACGCCATTTACGCCATGCGTACTGGACTTTTCCGACTGGCATGTCTAATTGTTCTGCAATCTGTTTTAACGTAAGCCCTTGTTGTTTCAAGGATACGATTTTTTCTTCCATTTATGTCTGGCTCCCTTCCAAAAAAAAATCCATATGCTCTACGTATTCGTTCTTTTTCAGTGAACTCCTGCACAAAAAAAAGTAAAGAACAACAGACCTGTTGTTCTTTACCACTTTTATCACTGATTTAAATCATAATGCTTCCCTTTTTCGAGAAAAATCAAATGTTCCCCGAAATTGGTCACATGGTCGCCCATCCGTTCGAGATAGCGGGCGATGTTTGCAAACTCATAAACATCGTTCGTTCCGACCGTCATCGTCGGTAGACTTCCGATATATTGCTTGATCACCTGTAAGTTGAGATCATCGATGACTTTATCCATCTCATTCAACTCACGGACCCGGCTGGCTTCACCTTTACGATAGGCACGGGTTGCGAGTTCAAGCATATCGATCAACTGTTCGGCCATCTGCTTGAGCGGCTTAATGTCAAGCAAGTACGGGACGTGCTCGATTCGCGTCACGGCTTTGGCGATGTTCGTCGCGTAATCCGCGATCCGTTCAAGGTCGGTCGCGGACTTCATCGTCACGATCAAGCGACGAAGATCGGTCGCGACCGGTTGTTGTTTGGCAATCAAGAGAATCGCCTGGTCGTTGATTTCAAGTTCGAGGTCGTCTAGTTCGTTATCATTGTCGATTACCGTCTGGGCGAGCGTGAGGTCTCGTTTCTCAAGCACCTCGATTGCTGTCGCCGTTTGGCGCATCGTCAAGTTCGCCAGGCGAACGACTTTCTCTTCTAGTTCGTTTAATTTAACATCAAAAAATGCGCGATTTTGTGCCATAGTAATCTCCCCCTCTTAACCGAACCGGCCAGAAATGTAATCTTCAGTCCGCTTGTCAGTTGGATTCGAGAAGATTTTATCGGTTGCGTCGAACTCGACGACTTCCCCGTTCAAGAAGAACGCCGTCTTGTCAGACACACGTGCTGCCTGTTGCATGTTGTGCGTGACGATGATGATCGAATATTGTTCTTTCAACTCTTGGACGAGCTCTTCGACTTTAAGTGTCGAGATCGGGTCAAGCGCTGACGTCGGCTCGTCCATAAGAATAACGTCTGGTTCAATCGCAAGTGTCCGGGCGATACAAAGGCGCTGTTGCTGACCACCTGAGAGACCGTAAGCGTTCTCGTTCAAGCGATCTTTCACTTCCTCCCAGATTGCGGCGCCGCGTAGTGAGCGTTCGACGATCTCGTCGAGCACTTTTTTATTTTTGATCCCGTGCGTGCGCGGTCCGTACGCGACGTTGTCGTACACGGATTTCGGGAACGGGTTTGGCTGCTGGAACACCATCCCGACTGACGTGCGGAGATCTTCAACTCTATAGTCACGATCAAAGATGTTGCGACCGTGGTAAAGAATCTCCCCGTTCGTCCGCACCGTCGGGACGAGTTCGACCATCCGGTTCAACGTCTTGATGAACGTCGACTTCCCACAACCAGACGGACCGATGATGGCCGTCACTTCGTTTTTCTTAATGTCGAGATTGACGTCGATCAATGCTTGATCGTCGCCGTACCATAAGTTCAAGTTGTTCACGACATAGGCGCTGTCTTTTTGCATCGCGGTCTCGTTCGGTTGGGTCGTCGTTGTATTCACGTTGTGATCTCCTTTAAGCTCTGTTTGTTTCATCATCTCGAGAGTCCTCCTCGTTTACTGCTGCGACTTAATGTCGATTTGTATACTTGTTGCGGATATAGATTGCGACCGAGTTCATCGTGATGAGCACTGTCATCAAGACGATGATACCGGCAGCGGCAAGGTTTTGGAATTCTGCTTGTGGACGGCTCGTCCAGTTGTAAATTTGGATTGGGAGCGCCGTAAAGTCTGAAAATACATTGTTCGGTGTCGTCGAGATGAACGTCGCCGCTCCGATCATGATGAGCGGTGCCGTCTCGCCGATGGCCCGGGATACGGCCAAGATGATCCCGGTGATGATCCCTGGAATAGCTGACGGTAAAACGACGTTGAACGTCGTCTGCCATTTCGAGGCACCCATAGCGAGCGACGCGTGACGTAACTCCATCTTAACGGACCGTAACGCTTCTTGTGACGCGACGATGACGATCGGCAAACTCATCAGACCGAGCGTCAGCGCCCCAGTCATGACCGAGCTGCCAAGTCCGGCCGTCCGAACGAAGAACGTCAATCCGAGCAAACCGAACACGATCGACGGGACACCCGCCAAGTTCGAGATGTTCACTTCGATAAACGATGTGAGCCGGTTTTTCGGTGCGTACTCTTCCAAATAAATCGCGGCACCGACACCGACGATAAACACCATCGGCACGATTAGCATCATGAGCCAAAGCGTCCCGATCAAAGCCGGATAAAGACCGGCCTGTTCGGCACGGCGTGACGGGAAGTTGCGGAGGAAGTCGAGATTGACCCAGCCGCCACCTTTTGAGATCACGTCATAAATAAGCGTCGATAAGACAAGCAAGGCGAAGACGAGCCCCGCTAAAAAGATGTATTTAAATACTTCGTTCAATCGTAGGCGACTTTTAATCCGTCGCGATACGGTCTCATGGTCAATATAGTTCTTCGTATTCTTGAACTCACTGTTCGGCAAAGCCATATTAGTACTCCTCTCTGAAGCGGCGCGTCACCCAGTTCGCGAACAAGTTCATCACGAGCGTAAAGATGAATAGAAGCGCACCGACCGCATAGATACTATAGTATTCGATTGTCCCGTAACCAGCGTCACCTTTGGCGATCTGGACGATATACGCCGTCATCGTTTGGATCGCGTTGAGCGGGTTGAACTCGAAGTTCGGTTGCGACCCACCCGCGATCGTGACGATCATCGTCTCACCGATCGCTCGACTCATCCCGAGGACGATCGAAGCGATGATCCCTGAGAGCGCGGCCGGCATGACGACTTTGAGGGCGACTTCTAGACGTGTCGCACCGAGGCCGAGTGCCCCGTCACGAATCTTTTTCGGAACGGCACTCATCGCGTCTTCCGAAATCGAAGCGATCATCGGGATGATCATGATGCCGACGACGATCCCTGGACTGAGGGCGTTATAAATCTTCAACCCCGGAATGAGCGACTGCAAGATCGGTGTGACGAATGACAAGGCGAAGAACCCGAAGACGATTGTCGGAACGCCGGCGAGGACTTCAAGGATCGGCTTGAGAATCGTCCGGGCCCGTTCAGACGCGTACTCGCTCAAATAAATGGCCGATGCGAGTCCGAGCGGCACCGCCACGATCATCGCGATGAGCGTGATTTGGAGTGTGCCCATGACGAGCGCCCAAACACCGAAACTCGGATCCGCACTGAGCGGGTACCATTCGGTCGAGCCGAGGAAGTCGCGTACCGGGACTTTTTCAAAGAACTTGAACAGTTCGAAACCGAGCGTCAAAGCAATCCCGATCGTCGTGACGACCGAGACAAATGCGCTCAAGAATAATAAGAACGGCATGACCTTATCAAACACGTTCGTCGTACTATATTTTTTTTGCTTATTCGCGTTAATCATCTCTCGAATCGAGAACTCATTTTTTGATTCGTTCATCTCGTTTATCGCTCCCTACCTCTTCATACTAGAAAGCATGGCGAGAAGGCGAGAGAGTCTCTCACCTTCTGCCATTTGCTCTATTTATTCACCAGCGAGTTCATCAATCAGTTTAGCGTTCTCATCGTAACTTGCTTGCTCCATCGCGACGTAGCCGACTTCTTCAGCAAGTGCTGCGGCATTTTCGTTCATAAAGCGTGCGAAGTTTACAACTTGCGGCTTTTCTTGCATCGATGCGTTGTTCACGTACGTGTAGATTGGACGTGACAGTGGATATTCGAACGATGTCACGTTCTCAGCTGTCGGCTCGACGCCGTCTACTTTCAACGCTTTCAACGTTCCTTCGTTTTCAATGTAGTACGCGTATCCGAAGAAGCCGATCGCGCCTTTCGTTCCGGCAACACCCGTCACGAGGACGTTGTCGTCTTCTGACAACTGTGCATCTTGGCGAACGTCTGTATCTTCGAGAACTGCTTCGTTGAAGTAATCGAACGTACCTGAGTCTTTACCAGGTGAGAAGAATGAGATCTCTTCATCCGGCCAGTCCGAGCGGACGTCTTTCCATGTCTTCACGTTGCTGTCTGTCCACATCTTGTTAAGCTCATCCATCGTGATATCATCGGCCCAATCGTTCTCTGGATTGACGACAACCGCCAATCCGTCAAGTGCGACCGCGATTTCTGTGTATTCGACACCGTTCGCTTCAGCTTCGGCTGCTTCTTCTTCTTTGATTTCACGCGATGCGTTCGAGAAGTCTGTCTCACCGGTCACGAAACGTTTGAAGCCGCCGCCCGTTCCAGATACACCGACCGTTACTTCAACGTCTGGCTGTTCAGCTGAATACTCTTCAGCGACCGCTTCCATGATCGGGAATACGGTAGACGAACCGTCCATGACGACTTTACCTGAAAGTGCGTCCCCTTCGGCTCCGCCGTTTCCTTCTTCATTGTTTCCACACGCGGCACCGACGATGGCCACCGAAGTGATTGAAGCGAGTAAAGCTGATTTTTTCATCCAAGACATTTCTGACGTCCTCCTTGAGTTTGCTTTGATTTGTGTTGCGGGTCTGTTGTTTCGTCCTACAATTAACATCCTAATAAACTACTATTAACGATAAATAAACGGAACGTAAAAGAATTGTAAAGATAAAAAAAGAAGCCACCGAAGTGACTTCTTTACTGGAGCTGTGCTTGGACGTCTTCTAAATCAAAATATACTTTCATGATGTCATGGGCGACGCGCGTGTTGACGCCTTCCGCCTCAAGACCTGGCATGATGATCGCCCACGCGATCTCTGGGTCGTCGTACGGAGCCCAGCCGACGTGGTTCGAGTTGAGCGTCTTGATCGGCTCACCGTTCGCGTTTCGTTTCGCTTGGCCGTCCGGCCCTTCCGCGATCGCTTGCGCAGTCCCGGTCTTACCGGCCGCCGTCATCCCCGTCTGTTGGAGAATCCGTGACGTTCCGGTCTCGACCCCTTGACGGAAGCCTTGACGCGAACGCTGGATGAACTCGTCGCGGATGTCGACTTTGTTCAGCGCTTTCGGCTGGAACGTGCTGACGACTTGTTTGTTCATCTCATCGAGCGAGCCCGGTTCAATGATCTCTTTTAACAGATGCGGCTGCACGCGATATCCGCCGTTGGCAAGCGTCGACGTATATTGCGCGAGTTGGATCGGCGTATACGAGATGAACTGACCGATCGACATATCCATCAACAGTGTGACGCGGTCGGGCACGCTCCGGAAACCGATCGATTCGTAAGGAAGATCGATGCCCGTCTCGATCCCGAGTCCGAACTGTTTATAGTAGTGCTCCATCGTATTGAACGCTTCGGTGACGTTGTCACCGACGATTTGGCCGGTCGAATAATAATCGGCGAGCCTGAGCGCGATCTGGAACATGTAGATGTTCGACGACATGGCAAGCGCATCGAGGTCGTTGATGTTCCCCATGTTCCGGTAAGACGATTTGAGCGAAGACCCGATGCGGATCGGCGCGTCGTAAATGTATTCGCCCGGCTTGATGACTTCTTCTTCAAGTCCGAACGCGACGGTCGCCCCTTTGATCGTCGAGCCGATTTGGCTCGCCCGGAGAACGGTTCCTGTCGAGACGTCTTTAAACTCGTTCGTCTCAAGATCTAACTCTTGCCCAGACAAAGCGAGCAGCTCGCCCGTCTTCGGATTCATGACGACGACGAAAGCCCGGTCGAAGTGCGGACTCCCCGAACGCCCGGCACGGATCGCCTTCTTCAAGATCTCATCGACTTCTTTTTGGAATTCGATGTCCGTCGACAAGATGATATCTTTTCCGGGATTACCGCTCACGCGCGTAGGCTCACCGACCGGTTGGCCTTTATACGTCGTGAACACGTCATAAGCCGGGGTTCCGCGTAAAATATCTTCATACTGTTGCTCGAGATAAGACGTCCCGACCCGATCGTTCAACCCGTAGCCTTTCGCCTGATACGAGGCCCGTTGCTCGGCCGGGATTTGACGATAGCTTCCGAGGAAGCTTTGGAACGTTTCACCGAACGGATAGGCCCGCTGGTAATACGGTTCGACGCTGACGCCTGGCAACAGCTCCAAGTTTTCTTCGATCAAAGCCATCTCTTTCGGCGACGCGCCGATTTTGATGACTTGCGGGTCTAACGCGTACCCGCTCTCCATATTATGTTTGATAGCGATGATCTCTTCGGTCGCATCATCGAACGTGATCTCTGCTTGCGTGATTGAATCAAGCAGCAACTGATCGACTGCTTGGTTCGACAAGGCGGCCCGCTCTTCTTCCGGCAGCTCGGCGAGAAGCGATTGGACTCGTTCTTGCGAGCGCTCAGGATCGATGGCGATCCAATAGTCCTTGCGGTCCCGTTCGGTCACTTTGCGATCTTTCTCCGGAATGTCGACGATCTTAGCAAGTTTGACCGCAACATCGAGACGCTCCTCCGTTTTCGTCACTTGGGAGCGACGGTACATGACCGAATAGTTCGAGATTGTGTCGGCCAACACTTGACCGTTCCGATCGTAGATTTTGCCGCGAGGCACCTCGTACTTGATTTTGCTCGACTCGGTCTTTTGAACCTCTCGGGCGATCAACTCTCCGTTGACGATTTGGACGACGCCTAACCGAAAGATCAACGTCGCAAACAAAATGAAGACGATAAAAAACAATAAATTTAATCGTAACGGAAGGTGGTTACGCCGTTTTTTCGGCACTTTCACACGGTGTCTAGCCAATTCAGTTATCTCCTTCCACTTTCAGTTGCTTCTATATTATACTTTTCTGTATTTCTATTTTCAGACTCGATTTTTACTATATCATAATTTGTTTACAAATTAATGAAATGTAGAAAAAATCCCGAGATTCAACCGAATCTCGGGATCGTGTCATTATTTGGCGTCAGCGTAAAGCTTCGCGACGTAATCCCAGTCGATGACGTGGAAGAACGCTTGGATGTAGTCCGGGCGACGGTTTTGATAGTTCAAGTAGTACGCATGCTCCCAAACATCGAGTCCAAGGATCGGCGTGATGCCTTCCATGATCGGTGAATCTTGGTTCGGTGTCGACGTGACTTCGAGCTTGCCGCCTTTGACGACGAGCCAAGCCCAACCTGAACCGAAACGAGTTGTAGCGGCTTTCGTGAACTCATCTTTGAACGCGTCAAAGCTGCCGAACGCTTCGTCGATCGCCGTTGCGAGTTCGCCCGTTGGCGTCCCGTTCTCGTTTTTCTTCAACAACTTCCAGAAGAACGAGTGGTTCCAATGACCGCCGCCGTTGTTACGAACAGCTGTCTGAATGTCAGCAGGAAGCGAATCGAGTTTTTGGAGCAAGTCTTCAAGTGAAGAGTACTCTACGTCTTTTCCTTCGAGTGCATTGTTCACGTTCGTGACGTAAGCGTTGTGGTGTTTCGAATGGTGGATTTCCATCGTGCGTGCGTCAATGTGTGGTTCGAGTGCATCGTATGCGTAATCAAGTTGTGGTAATTCAAATTTAGCCATAACTAAAATCCCCCTTAAAATTGGTTTGAACAACGTTCGTTTTAAATGTAACAGATTTGTGACGGCTTACTCAATTGTAAAGGCTTATTCCACATCTTCGTCCGGCAACGCCCAGACCGAGATCGATCCTGCCGCTACTTTAAATACCCCTTTTCCATCTTCGTCAATCTCGATGATTTCATCGATCGTCTGCGTCAAGTCGACCCATTTCTCACCGGCACGATGCTCCCCGACGTACATCTGTTTCTCCGCCTCTTCGTTATTCGAGATGATGACGGCACAACCTGAACGCTCGATATCCTCGCTGCCGTGTCGGACCCAGCCGATCACGTGCTCGTTATCGAAGTAGTCGTCTTGTTGCCCATACGCTTTTTCACGACGGGCGTACAGAAGTGGATCGATGGCCAGCTTCTTCCCTTCGACCGGGTGGGGCCCGTTGATGCCGTAGTAATCACCGTAGAAAACACACGGATAACCGTCTTGGCGGAGTAAAATCAAACCGTAAGCACTCTGTTTGAACCAATCTTCGACCCATGACTCGAGCGCCTCGGCCGGCTGTGAGTCATGGTTGTCGACGAACGTGACCGAGTGAAGCGGGTGGGACTGGACGAGTGTGTCGTCAAAGATCGTCCGCAAATCAAACGATGCGCCTTCAATCGAGGCACGCTGCAAATTGTAATGGAGCGGCACGTCGAACAGATCGACGTGGTAGTCGATGTTGTCTAAAAAGGCGCGGCAATCTTCGAGCTCCGACTTCCAAAACTCACCGACCAAGTAAAAGTTCTCGCCTTTTTCATCTTTCATCGTTTGGCTGAACTCTTTGACGAAATCATAGTTGATATGTTTGATCGCATCGAGACGGAAGCCATCACATTTCGTCTCTTCGATGAACCACTTGCCCCAACTTAACACTTCTTCCCGGACTTCCGGATGATGATAGTCAATGTTCGCAAACATCAAATAGTCATAAACGCCGAACTCACTATCGACGTTGTCATTCCATTTTTTGTTATCGCCTAAAATGAAGAAGATACCGCTATGCTCGCTCGCCGCGTCATAGTCCGTGCCGTTGAAATGATGGAAGTTCCATTTGAACGACGAGTACTTACCGTTTCGCGCTTTATAATCAAACTTCGTCCAACCTTCAATCTCAAACGGTTCTTCCGACAACACTTTCGTCCGGTCTTCCGGGTCGACTTCTAACACGTCGAACTTCTCGGTCGCGTCGGCTCCGGCTTTATGGTTCAACACGACATCCATATATACTTGCATCCCGAGTTCTTGGGCGTGTTTCGTCGCCTCAAGCAGCTCTTGCTTCGTCCCGTATTTTGTGGCGACGGTTCCTTTTTGATCAAACTCGCCTAAATCATACAAGTCATAGACACCATATCCCGTATCCTCATCACTTTGACCTTTTGTGACCGGTGGCAACCAAAGTGCGGTGATTCCTGCTTTTTTTAATTTAGAAGCCCGTTCTTTCAATCGCTTCCAATGCTTTTGGTCAGCCGGGACGTGCCATTCAAAAAATTGCATCATCGTATGATTTCGTTCCATCTCGCTTCGCCTCGTTTCATATTTTTCAAAAACAAAATGCTAACGGATATTTACCCGCGTCTTCACTTTTGAAAACAACAATGTAAACAAAAAAGCAGCTTTCATTAGAAAGCTGCCCTCGATGGACCCTGTAGGACTTGAACCTACGACCGGACGGTTATGAGCCGTCTGCTCTAACCAGCTGAGCTAAGGGTCCTTATTGGTAGCGGCGGAGGGAGTCGAACCCACGACCTCACGGGTATGAACCGTACGCTCTAGCCAGCTGAGCTACACCGCCACGTTGTTATACAGTAATAATATACTGAAGGAAGCCTCTACTGTCAATGAAAAGTCACACGTACGCAAAAAAGTCTTGCTACTTATAACTTAAGTAGCAAGACTTTTTGAAACGTTAGACCGATATTTCGTTCGTTGCATCTTCAAGTGTGATTTCCGTGATGTTCATCGCATGGTCACCGATCCGCTCAAGGTTCGAGAGCATATCGACGAAGAACATACCAGCTTGGCCGTCACATTCACCTGTGTTCAAACGAACGACATGATTTTTACGGAATTGACGCTCGAGCATGTCGAGTTTCGCTTCCATCTCGATGACTTGACGCGCCTCGACCATGTCACCGCTCGCAAGCGTTTGAAGTGACTTCTCGAGTGTGGCCCGTGTCAGATCATACATTTCCGTCAACTCTTTTTGAGCATCAGGTGAGAGGGTGATCCGTGTCGCCGTCTTATAGTCGATCAACTCGATGATGTTCTCAACGTGGTCACCGATTCGCTCGATGTCGTTGATGGCATGCATGAGTGTCTTATGCTGTTGTGATTCGTGCTCCGTCAAATCGACGGCCGCCAATTTGACGAGATAATCCGTGATTTTAGAGTTCAATGAGTTTAACGCTTCTTCGATATGTGCCGACTTCTCAGCGTGTTTCTTGTCTCCTGACGCCATATAGCTGCGCGCTTCGTCAAGACCGAGCTTCGCGAAATCACCCATGCGGATGACTTCATATTTTGCTTGCTCGACCGCGATCGAAGGCGACTGTTGGATGAAGACAGGGTCTAGATGTTGCGCTTTCGTATCGACGATTGAATCTTCACCTGGTACGAGTTTCGTCACGAGCCAAGCAATCGTCCCGATGAACCAGAACTGGACAAACGTGTTGACGACGTTGAACGTACCGTGCGCGAAGGCGATTTGCATCTTGTCTTCGATAGCTAATAAGTCTGTGATCCACAAAATATATCGCGTGAAGAGCGGCAAAATAATCAAGAACATGGCTGTCCCGATCAAGTTAAAGATAACGTGAGCTGCCGCCGCACGACGAGCCGCGACCGAGGCACCGATTGAAGCGAGAATCGCCGTGATCGTCGTCCCGATGTTGTCACCGAACAAGACAGGCAGTGCTGCATCGAGTTGGATCGAGCCACCTGCGTACAGTTCTTGCAAAATCCCGATCGTCGCAGAAGACGATTGAACGATGACCGTGAACACCGTACCGACGATGACGCCTAGGAACGGATTGTCACTCATCGATTGCGTCAAATCAATGAAATATTCACTCGAACGAAGCGGGCGCATCCCGTCTCCCATGAGTTCGAGACCGTAGAACAGCATCCCGAATCCGAAGAAGATTTGTCCGAGGTGTTGGAATTTCTCTCTTTTAAAGAAGAACAAAAGAATCGCACCGACTGCGATAATCGGAAGTGCATAAGCACCAATGTCAATCCCGATGATGAACGCCGTTACCGTCGTCCCGATGTTCGCACCCATGATGACCCCGATCGCTTGACGGAGCGTCATGAAACCGGCGCTGACAAGACCGACCGTAATGACGGTTGTTCCACTTGATGTTTGAAGTAAGACCGTAACAATGATCCCGGCTAGTACTCCGAGGAACGGATTCGATGTATACTTATCAAGGATGTCGCGGAGTCGATCTCCTGCAGACTTTTGAAGGCCGTCTCCCATCGATTTGATACCGAATAGGAAGATCCCTAATCCTCCAAAAAACATGAATAACATTTCTTGCAAATTGTATTCCACGATTTTTGTACTCCTTTTGATTGTGAATTGGTTGTGTTTAATTGGTTCTTGTTGCCCTACTCATTATGCCTTCTTCCCTGAGTCGATGTAAACACGTTTAATGTTAAGGTTTTATTAAATAGCTGTCTTATTTTTATGTATTTTAGATAATTTGTACTATAACAGAATGGGGTTTTGTCTGTATGCTTAAAACGACATCAATGTTTATCCGCCATAGCCTGCTACCTACGAAGCAAACGCTACGGCTCCGTCTAGCTCCGCTACACGCTTATATGTTGGCGAGCCTCGTCTTTACAATCGTCGCGACTGTCTTAGATTACCTCGTCTTGCGGCCCGATTTTTTCGCACCGATGTGGCTGTTTTTACACGGCTTCGCCATTTTCTTCTTCTATATGATGTGGGTCGCCGTCGCCGCCTTGTTCGTTCAACTCGTGACGAGACTTCGAATGAAGAAACCGTGGCCGTATCGGCAAGCTTGGCCTTACGCGGTCGCGATGACACTCGTCCCGACGCTCGTGCTCGTCGCCTTGTATCACGCCGTGTCCGCACTTCTATGGCTCGGTTTCGTCGTCACGATCGTCTACTTGACCGTCCCACTATTCCAAATCCCGCTTAAACAAAAAAACTCGGGACGGCGCTAATTCGCGCTGTCCCGAGTTTTATCACGTCTTCGGTGCAAGTTCAGTAAGTACTTCCTGCAGGCGTCGACTTTGGTGACCCAGGTCTGTCCCGGCTGCTTGTAACGTTTCTTGAACGTCCGTCCATACTTCGACCCCTTCATACAATTCGTTCAACTTCCGCTCGAGCGCCAAGCCGATTTCTTTCAGTTGTTCGTTCGCTTCCGCCATGTGGAGCAACTGCCTTCCCGTTGCGGCCGTCTGATCCGTGATCGATTGGAACTCAAGCATTTGGTCACGCACTTCGTAATTGATTTTCGCAATCCCTGCTTCAACTCGGTCCAACGCCTCACCTAGATGAAGGATATCGTCGCCGAAGCGAATCATATCGCTAAAAATTTCTTCCCGTTCGGATTTGATTTGCCCAATCGCCGCAACGGCAAGTATCGAAGATTCATTCGTCACTTTCGCTAGCTGACCGACTTCATGAGCGACGACAGCAAACCCTTTTCCATGTTCCCCGGCACGAGCCGCTTCGATCGAGGCGTTCAGTGCCAACATCTTCGTGGCTGCCGCGACCGATAAGATCGTCTGAAGCGCTTCGTCGGCTCGTTCTGACGTTTTCGCGCTGTCGCGTAAACGTTCTTGGATACTACCCGCCTTCTCTTTGAACTGCTCGCTCACGCCTCTGACCGAAGCAAACGAGGCAATTTCGCTCGAAATCGTTTGTTGCAGCGCTACCGCTCTCAAGTCAACAGCCGAAATATCTTGTTTGAGTGCCGCGACATGGGCCGCAATGTCCGTAAAGCGATGCGTCGATTCGCTCGTGAACGCCTGATACGATCGACTCGTCTGTTCGACCGTACTTGCGACTTCTTTAAAGGCGACAACTTGTTGTTCATTTGATGCAAGTTGCCGCATGAACGTCGGCAAGCTCGTCTCAAACGCCGATGACGTCTCGTCCATCGTCAGCAACGACTTTTTCCACAGCCCGATGAACGTATTGTATTCACGCTCTAAACTACGGATCTCGAACGACTTGGCTCCTAAGTCTACTTCTTTGAAAGCACGCGTCTCTACCGCCTCACGCAGTCGCGTCGCAAACTGCGATAACGGTCTGACTTCGCGACGGATCATCCGAGAAAATAAATAGATAATGATTCCCATCGCTATGACAATCACAGCGAAAAGCGCCTGTCGAAGTTCCCACATCGACCCAAGTACCGATTGTCTCGTGACAGCCAATACGTAATGAGCTTGTAGTTCTGGGATCGGAACCGTTGCTAAGAAGAAGTCGCCTCGTTCGATGACTGCGAGTTCGTTCACTGTCACTTCATTAAATTTGTCTTCAAGCTGCTTGCTCGCTTTTTTTCCTGTCAATTGCTCGACTTGCTCGTCTCGTATCAAATACTGACCGGCCTCGAGTCCGTCCGCTGATAAAATTGACGCCTGTTGCATATACGTCGACTTCAACGAGCGTACCAACCCTTTTTCATTTGATAGGTATGCCCCATACGTCGTTTTGACTGTCTCGCGCATGACTGTCGCTTCTCGGAGTAAGCGCTTCTCGACTTCAGCTGTCAACAGGTGTTCCGCTTTCAGCGCGAACCAACCGAACGTCGTCAAAAACAGGATGACGACAAGCGGCATCAGCGTCCATTGGAGACGCCGTTCAATTTTGACGCCTTCAGGACGCCGTTGCTTCCACAGCTGTTGCAATCGCGTTAACACATCTAATCCTCACCTTTCTCAACTTGCTATTCGTCCGATATATCGGTCTTGAGACGGTGGAAAATTATGAAGCATCTGTTAAGATAACGTTAGACTTTGTAAAGAGCACATCTTAGGAGCGCTTGCCGGGTGCTTTTTCACAAGCATTTCGTTATGATAAGAAAGAAACCAACCATCTAAATCGATTGGAACCTTTCCAAAAGAAGGAGATTACGTATATGTCAGAAATCTTACACCGTTCATTAACTCGTCCGATTCGTGTCGGCAACGTCATCATCGGAGGGTCTGATGAAGTCGTCATTCAGTCGATGACGACGACGAAAACGCACGACGTCGAAGCGACTGTCGCCGAAATTTTACGTCTTGAAGAAGCAGGTTGCCAAATCGTCCGCGTCGCTTGTCCAGATGAGCGAGCGGCCGACGCGCTCGCTGAAATCAAGAGTCGCATCAACATCCCGCTCGTCGTCGATATTCACTTCGACTACAAATTGGCGTTGAAAGCCATCGAAAGCGGTGTCGATAAGATTCGGATCAACCCCGGTAACATCGGTCGCCGTGAGAAAGTCGAAGCGGTCGTTAACGCCGCTAAAGCGAAAGGCATCCCGATCCGCATCGGTGTCAACGCCGGTTCGCTCGAGAAGCAGTTCCTCGAAAAATACGGATATCCGACAGCTCAAGGTATGGTCGAAAGTGCGATGCATCACGTCAAGATTTTAGAGGACCTCGGTTTTTACAACACGATCATCTCGCTCAAAGCGTCTGACGTGAACCTTGCCCTCGAGGCGTACACGCTCGCCGCGAAGACGTTCGACTACCCGCTCCACGTCGGGATCACTGAATCAGGACCGCTGTTCTCAGGATCACTCAAATCAGCGGCCGGACTCGGTGCGATCCTCTCACTCGGGATCGGCTCGACGGTGCGTGTGTCGCTGTCTGACGATCCTGTCGAAGAGATCAAAGTCGCCAAAGAAGTGCTCAAGTCGTTCGGCCTAGCCGCTAACGCCGCGACGCTCATCTCTTGCCCGACATGCGGCCGCATCGAAATCGATTTGATTTCGATTGCGAAAGAAGTTGAAGAGTACATCCAAAACATTAACGTCAACATCAAAGTCGCCGTCCTCGGCTGCGCGGTCAACGGACCGGGTGAAGCACGTGAGGCGGACATCGGCATCGCCGGTGCCCGTAACGAAGGCCTGCTCTTCCGTCACGGGAAAATCATCCGTAAAGTACCGGAAGCAACGATGGTCGAAGAGTTGAAGAAAGAAATCGATGCCATCGTCGCCGAGAAACTTGCCGCGCGTGAGCTTGAAGAACAACAACTTGCCAACCAATCTAACTAATCTCTCGCCCGCTCGGTTGCAACCGAGCGGGCTTTTGATACAATGAGTGTTATGGCAAGGAGGAATCAAGATGCACATTGGGATAGATTTAGACGGAACCGTCACGGATCCGCAAAGTTGCTTTCACTATATGAACGACATGCTCGGTTACGCCATCGATTATCATCAGGCGACCGAATACGAGCTCCATACGTACACGAATATGACGCAACATGATTTTTGGACGTTCATGATCGAACACGGTCATGAAGAAGCCATCTATCGGCGTTCACTCCCTCACTCTGAAGTGAACGAAGTGCTCTGGCACATTCGGAAAACGCACCAACTTCACTACGTGACGGCGCGCAGCGAGGCCGTCCGCTCCGTCACCGAGGACTGGATCAAACAGCATGAACTGCCGCTCGACTCATTGATCATGACAGGCAGTCACGACAAAGTCGGCGTCGTCAAAGATCTCGCGCTCGACTTGTTCATGGAGGATCGCTATGAGAATGCCATCTCGATCCATGAACAGACATTGATTCCGGTGCTCTTGTTCGACGCCCCGTATAATCGTCGACCGTTACCGGACGGGGTGAAACGCATCACGTCTTGGAACGAGGCACTCCATCTCGTCGACAGCTTCGAGACTACAAAATCCATCATCACCCTATAAAAAAGAGGAATCCGCCGCCGGATTCCTCTTTTTTATACCAGTCCGATCGCCTCGATGACATCGCTCGCGAGAACGCTTGCCGGATGGATCCGTTCACTCGCCGACCTAGCGGCTAACGCGTGCCATAGGACGGCTTGTTCGTTCGGGGGCTGCTCTGGCTCGATCCGCGCACTCCGGGCCCAAAGCGCGAGCAGCATGCCGGTCAGGACGTCACCGCTCCCGCCTTTCGAGAGTGCCGGTGCTGCGACCGTGTTGACGGCACCAGTCCCGTCTGGCGAAACGATCAACGTGTACGTCCCTTTTAGAATGAGATGAACCCCATGTTGCCTCGCAAAGTCTGATGCGGCCTTGAACCGGTCTGCCTCGATCATCTCGACCGTCTGTCCCGTCAACCGGGCAAGTTCACCGGGATGCGGGGTGAGCGTCAATGGGCCCGACGCCTGTAAGTGTTCCTGCGTCAGCGCACCGGCATCGACGATGATTGGCGTCGTCCGTTTCTTGACCGCTTGCCAAGCGTTCGTCAACCGTTCATCCTCGACCATGCCGGGACCGATCGCCGTCGCCGCGTATCGTGCATCCGGTATGGCATCGATCTCGTAAAACATCGCCTCCGGTAACGTTGCGGCCAGTGCCATCGCCTCAGCCGGCACCGCCAAATCGAGTAGTCCGAGTCCGCTCCGAAGGGCGGCCTGAGCTGCTAGAAACGGTGCCCCGATCAAGTGGCGGCTCCCGCCGACGAGCTGGCCATGACCGTAAGTCGATTTATGGCCATATGGATCACGGGATAACAGACCGCGGTCAAAATCGGTCTCCGTCAACACGCGCCAGTTCGACGTCTCAGGCAACCCGATGTCGATTCGTTCGACTTTCCCGTAAAACGGTGCAGTTTGATTCAAGAACGCACTTCGCTTGTAACCATGTAACGTCAACGTCTGATCGGCTTTGATCGCGTGCCCGTCGAACCGGCTCGTCTCGTCGCTCGGCACACCGGACGGGACATCGACCGCGATCACCGTCGCCGCTTGGTCGCACATCCAGGTGATCACGTCTCTCGCTTTCCCTGTGACCGGTCCGTCAAGGCCGACTCCGAACAAGGCGTCGATAATATAGTCCGTCCGTCTCGGATCATCTACGACCGGGACCACTTGCTTCGCTAACGCTGCGTGCGTCAAGGCTTCTGGCGATCTCGGCTCGCCGAGTGGTGCCCAGACGCTGACGTCATACCCACGCCGGTGCAGTTCACGGGCGATGACCCAACCGTCGCCCCCGTTATTCCCTCGTCCACAGACGACGAGGACGGACGCCTCTGCTCGAATCACCAAACGATTCGTCAAGGCCAGCGCCGCCCGCTCCATCAAGGCTTCGGGCGTCGTCCCGTGCGCAAAAGCCTGTTCATCCGCTCGCTTGATGTCGCTTGCCGTATAAATCATCGACTCACTCCTTTCTTATATGTACACAAAAAAGGAAGTTGCAGTAATCAACCTCCTTACTTACATTGTTTACAATACCCGTAAATCTCAAATTTATGATCGATGACCTCAAAATCAGGGTCAAGCGTCTCTACGTAACGCATCGGGCAAAGTTCGAGCAGTTTCGTCTTGCCGCACCCGCGGCAGATCAAATGATGGTGGTGGTGCGATGAGCCACACGTGACCCGGAACGCTTTCTCACCGTTCAACTCGGTCGCTTCGAGCAACCCTTCCTCCGCAAACGACTTCAAGTTCCGGTAGACCGTATCAAAGCTCATCGTCGGATGTTTCGAACGCATATAATCCAGGACGTCTTTCGCACTGACGTAGCGTTCTTCGGTCGCCAAATAAGCGTACATCTCAATCCGTTTCGGCGTCACTTTCAATGACGACGATTGCAACCGTTCGATTTGTTCAGTCTGTTTCATGGAGTACCTCCTTCTTCCGTAACGATCCGATCTTCTCAAACAACATGACGGCAGCCAAAATCAAGACGGCGAGCAAGACGATGACACCGCCCGGGGCGACGTCTAGTTCGTAGGCGAGGACAAGTCCCCCAATCGTCGCAAGCTCACCGAACACGATTGCCCAAACAATCGTCTGTTTGAAACTGTTCGTGAACCGGAGTGCGGCCGCGACCGGTAACGTGATCAAGCTCGAGACGAGCAACGTGCCGACGATCCGCATACTGACAGCGATGACGAGCGCGACGACGAACATGAACAACATGTGTAACAACGTGCTCGGCAACCCGGACACTTTCGCTTGTTCTTCATCGAACGACAAGAACAAAAGCTGTTTATAAAACACGACGATGACGATGACCGTGATGAGCGCGACAGCTAGAATCAAACCGATATCAGACGGACTGACCGCTGAAATCGAACCGAACAACAGCGTCGACAAATCGACCGAGAAGCCTCGCGACAACGAAATGAAGATCGCGCTCAGCCCCATCCCCGCCGACATCATGATCGGGATCGACAGCTCTTGGAAATGGACGTACTTATTGCGGAGCCAATCGAGACCGAGCGCCGCGAGCACCGAGACGAGCGTCCCGAGGTAGAGCGGATTCAAGTCAGAGAAGAACAAGACATACTGTCCGAGAAACAAACTGAAGGAGATGCCGGCGAGTGTCACGTGTGACAAAGCGTCGGCAATCAGACTCATCCGTCTGACGACGACGAAAGAACCGATCAACGGGGCCGTAAACCCGATGACGACGGCCGCTATGAACGCATAACGTAAAAAACTATAGGTTAACAAGTCGGCAATCATGACATACCTTCATGAACGAGGACTTTGACGGGATACGGCTTGATGGCGGCAAGTTCTCCTAGTTCGCTATACTCTTTCAACCCACAGTTACAGGCCATACGTCCCCGGTCAAGATGGACGACTTTCGTGACGAGGTCGGTGACGACGTTTAAGTCGTGCGTGACGAGGATGAACGTGCACGACGTCTGCTCGCGCAACAAGTGGAGCACTTCATAAAAGTCCCGCAGATGCTTTTGGTCGACCCCGACCGTCGGCTCATCCAAGATGAGCAAATCGGGTTGGTTGACGATGGCCCGGGCGATGAACACACGCTGCTGCTGCCCACCGGACAGGCTTCCGATTTTGCGATTCCGATACTGCCACATGTTGACCGTCTCGAGTGCATTTTGAATGGCGGCCTTATCTTCCATGTTCAATCGCTTGAACAGGCCTAGCCGTCCGTACCGGCCCATGGCGACGACTTCTTCGACCGTCACCGGAAACCCCGAGTTAAATGACGCCGCTTTTTGGGAAACGTAACTGATACGGGACTTGTCCTTGAATTGGCCTTGCGGGCGACCGAACAGTTCGACCGTTCCCGCCTGCGGGCTCAATAGACCAAGGATCGTCCGAATCAACGTCGACTTGCCTGACCCGTTCTCGCCGACGATGGCGACGAAATCACCTTGCTTGATATCGATGGACACGTCCCGAAGTGCGGCCGTGCCATCATAATAATACGAAACATGATCTAATTTTACGACAGATGTCGTCATGAGCTACCCTTCTCTCGTTTGATAAATCGTAATCATTTCTACTTGCTCAGCGTCTGTATTATACAGAATATTATTAAATGCTTCAAGTTTGAGAAGATCGAGGCGCTCGTCGTCACGTCTTCACACAAAATCAAGATGAGTTTGTCTAGTGTTCGTTGTACACTAGAGGTATCGCAGAGGGGGATTTACCGTGGAAAAAAAATTAGCAGTCATTGATATCGGGTCAAACTCGATTCGCAACGTCATTTTTGAAGTGAATCGACACGGCCAATATTTTGAACGGTTGAACGTGAAGGAAGTCGCTCGGCTCTCGAGTCATATCACCGATGCGAACGAACTGTCCGAAATGGGCATCCAATCGTTAATCGAGACACTCGACCATTTCATTAGCCTGAACAAGCATCATGGCGTCAAAGAGATGTTGCCGGTCGCGACCGCAGCCATCCGCAACGCCAGCAATTCTGAAGCGATTTTAAACGAGGTCCTTGACGCGACCGGGATGGAGATCCGCTTGTTAAGTGACTATGAAGAGGCGTATTACGGATACTCGGCCATCGTCAACTCGACTTATATCGAAGACGGCTATTCGGTCGACATCGGCGGCGGCTCAATGGAAGTGACTTACTTCAAAGACCGCGAGCTCGTCTTTTATCATAGTTTCCCGTTCGGTGCCGTCACGTTGACGAACGATTTTATGTCAGGCGACACGCTCTCGAAAGATGAGCGGAAACAACTGACCGCGTTCTTGAAGAAGGCGTTCAAAGACATCGATTGGCTCGTCCCTCACGGTGTTCCGCTCGTCGGTGTCGGCGGGACCGCCCGAAACCTCGTCCGCGTCGAACAGTCGTTGTCCCACTTCCCGCTTGAAGGCATCCATCAATATACGCTCGGTGCCGACCGGCTTCACGAAGTCGTCGATGAACTGATCGACATGTCGACGAAACAACTCGGACGACTCGATGGCCTGTCAAAAGATCGGATGGACATCATCGCTCCGGCCGTGACCGCAATCGATGAACTGGCCCGCTATTTAAAAGTGCCTGAGTTTACGATGAGCAATAACGGTCTGCGGGAAGGGCTATTTTATGAATACTATTTAAAAGAGAACAACGAGATCCGTTTCGCCGATGTCAAAGAAGAAAGTTTCCGCCACTTCGAGAAACAATACGACGTCGATCCGGTCCGGCATCGTCATCTCGTCCATCTGGCCCGTCAAATTTATATGGGCTTGATCGAGGCGAAGACGATCAAACCAAAACCGTTCGAACCGGGACTGTTAGAAGCAGCTTGCCGTCTCGCTTACGTCGGTGAATACATCGACCATAACAACAAGAGCGACCACACGTTCCATTTGATCACGACCAATGACTTTAAAGGCATGAACAACGAAGACCGGCTCGCCCTGGCGCTCGTCACGTCTTACAAGTCACGGCGCCTGCTCGAACAGCATATCGAGGGCTTTCCTGAATGGTTCGACTCGAAAATGTTGAAGAGTCTAGAGCTGATCGGATCAATCGTCAAACTTGTCGACGCGCTCGATTTGACCGAGCGTCAAGTCGTCGAGAACATCGACGTCGAGACAACAGACGACGGGCTTGCCTTCACCCTTCATACATCGACGTCCCCGCGCTTTGAATTGCAGCGCGGCATCCGTCACAAAAAGCATTTAGAACGCGCGATCGAAACGACGATCGAGTTACGCGTAGAGGAGAGGATCACTTTATGACGACTTACTTACCAGAACATTTTAACAACCGCGAATTGAGCTGGCTCAGCTTTAACGAGCGCGTGCTCCAAGAAGCGATCGATGACCGCAATCCGCTCATGGAACGCCTCAAATTTCTCGGCATCTTCAGTGCAAACCTCGATGAGTTCTACATGGTCCGTTTTGGAGGACTGAAAGACGAGGTGCTCGCCGGATTCAACCAACCGGAGGACAAGGCCGGGCTGACACCGAAGCAGCAAATTAAAGCGATCTCAATCAAGGCCCAAGAACTCGTCGAAGTCCAATATGCGACGTATAAAAAAATCGTCAAACAACTCGGAACAGAAAACGTCCGCTTTTTACGTCCGAAGCACTTGAACAAAGAGCAACTTGATTTTGTTAAACTGTATTTTCGGACCCACGTCTTCCCGGTCTTGACACCGATCGCGGTCGATGCGTATCGCCCGTTCCCGATGCTGTTGTCAAAATCGCTCAATATCGCCGTCGAAATCTCGTCGACCTCAGAAGGCAAAAAGCGACTCGCCCTCGTTCAAGTACCGGCCGTCCTACCGCGTTTTCTCGAACTGCCGACAGAAGACGAAGAACATGCCGATTTGATGTTGCTCGAAGACGTCATCATCCAATTCATCGATTCGCTCTTCAAAGGCTTTGAAGTCGAGTCGACGATGCCGTTCCGGATCACCCGTAACGCTGACATGCCGTTCCATGAAGAAGGCAGTCACGATGTGTTGAAACAGATCGAGAAAGAATTGAAGAAACGCCGTTACGGCGTCGGCATCCGCCTCGAGGTCCAACAACGTTCACTCAGTAAAGAACTGTTGTTTATGCTGCAAGACGTCCTCGATCTGCACGACCGCGACATTTTCGTCGTCGACGGACCGATCGATTTGACGTTCTTGTTTGGCATCTATAATAAGATCGGAATCGAGTATGATGAGATGATCAACGAGACGCTCATCCCGTTCGTCCCGGAAGGACTCGAGCCCGGCAAGGACTTGTTCAAGGCCGTCCTGAAAAAGGATTACTTGCTCCATCACCCATACCATTCGTTCGACCCGGTCGTCCGCTTTATCGCCCAGGCCGCGAAAGACCCGAACGTCTTGGCCATCAAGCAGACGCTTTACCGTGTGTCTGGCGATTCACCGATCATTAAAGCGCTCACTGACGCTGCTGAGAGCGGCAAACAAGTCACCGTCCTCGTCGAACTAAAGGCTCGGTTCGATGAAGAGAAGAACATTCAATGGGCGAAACAGCTCGAAAAAGCCGGGGCCCACGTCATCTACGGCTATAAAGAGTTAAAAACGCACTCGAAGATCACGCTTGTCGTACGGATTCTAGAAGGAGGTGTCCTCCAACGCTTCGTCCACCTCGGTACCGGTAACTACAACGACTCGACGGCGAAGCTTTATACGGACATCGGCTTGTTGACGACGAACGAGGACTTGGCCGAAGATGCGACCAACTTCTTCAACTGGCTCTCCGGTTACGGTGAACGACCGTCTTGGCACGAGTTCGAGACGTCGCCTGACGACATGCTCGACTTCTTCCTTCACAAGATTCAAGACGAGATCAAACTGCATGAGAAGTATGGGAACGGTCGCATCGTCGCCAAGATGAACTCGCTCACCGACAAGTCGATCATTACGAAGCTGTATGACGCGTCTCAGGCCGGGGTCAAGATCGATTTGATCATTCGCGGCATCTGTTGCCTGCGGCCGGGCATTAAAGGCGTCTCGGAAAATATTCGTGTCGTCTCGATCATCGACCGCTATCTAGAACATTCTCGCATCTTCTATTTCTACCAAAACGGGAAAGAAGACTTGTATTGCTCGTCTGCGGACTGGATGACCCGAAACATGAAAAAGCGCATCGAGATCTTGTTCCCAATCCTAGATGCGGGTCATAAGTCATACATTAAAGACATGCTCGCGCTACAGCTCGTCGATAACGTCAAAGCGCGGATCCAACGCGCCGATGGCAGTTACGTCTACATCAAGCAAGAACCTGGCCAAGAGAAAATTCAATCGCAGATCATCATCCATCAATATACAGGCGGCCGTTGGAACAACATCCCGAGCGTCTTCGAACGGGAGCCGTCAAACTGGGCCGAACGTGAAGTCCTTCGCCTCCGGGCCGAAAATGAGAAAATGACTGATGACTGATGTTAGACTTCTCAAACGAGAAAGAACATTGTATAATTAGTTCGTTCAGTTAGTTGAAACGCTTTCATTTTCGAATATGGAGGAATCATTTATGCAAGAAATCTTACTCTCGTTGCTCGCCGGCCTCATCTGTGGCATGATTTTCACTGCCTTGAAGTTGCCGTTGCCTGCCCCCCCGGTCTTGCCTGGCGTCATTGGAATCTTTGGCGTCTTTCTCGGGATGAAAGTTTACCAATTCGCGCTTGCGAACTGGCCATTTTAAACAAAAAGAACGATGCCCGCGGGCATCGTTCTTTTTGTTACTCTGCATGATGGATCGCCTTATGACAAGTCGGACAGACCCACATCCCGCTGTCTCCTTCAAGATGGTACTCTAGCAGACGATGGGCCATCGCCCCATACCTGTCTATCAAGTCGACTCCACAGCTCGTACAAGCCGTGACGGAAGCGATACGGTGCATCATCATTCGTTCCCGGGCTAGATGCGTCTCGTACGTTTGCCGTGTCCAGCGTTGGGACGGGACTTGATAACCGCGGTCCCACATATCTTTTAACGTCGCATATGACGTCGACACGTCGTACATACCACTCTTGAGCAGCGGATGATGAAAATCAAGGCCGACTAAATCGACGAGACAATAGTCTCGAACTTCATCGTCGGGACGCGTTCGCCAATACCGGTCGTCGGGGCGCGTCGTCGTCTCGACGAGCATAATCTCGACTTCCGCGACGATCCCATATCCAACGACTTCGATCAAGGCTCGTCCCTCAATGCTTCCTTCAATGTAAAACGGGCTCTGCTCGCGAAAGTATGTCGGGAGCGCCGCAAATACGTCATACGTCTCTGGATCGATCTTTAGCACGCTCATCGCTTATTGATGCGCGAGCGCGAATCGTTCGCGCCATTCGGCGTCGAACGCGCCTAATCGGAACATGTCGATCTCTTGCTTATACGGCGCGACTTTCGTCTTCTCGCTGATTGGAATGTAAGGTGTTTCAAGAATTTTTGGCAAATGCGCGAACGCCTCATGATGGATGATTCGGTTCAACGCGTCAAAACCGATTTCCCCGTAGCCGATATTTTCGTGGCGGTCTTTTCTCGCCCCGCGCACGTTTTTCGAATCGTTGACGTGGATGACGCCGAGTCGGTCGATTCCGACGATGCGGTCAAACTCGGCAATCACGCCGTCTAAGTCCCCCACGAGGTCATACCCGGCGTCATGGACGTGGCACGTGTCGAAACAGACCGACAGCCGGTCGTTATGCGTCACTCCGTCGATGATCGTCGCGAGTTCTTCAAACGTCTTCCCGAGTTCGCTTCCTTTTCCTGCCATCGTCTCGAGGGCGATCTTCACCGTCTCGTCTCCGGTCAGCACTTCATTCAAGCCTTCGATGATGCGAGCGAGACCGACGTCTTCGCCGGCACCGACATGGGCGCCTGGGTGAAGGACGACATGGCGGGCGACTTGTAGCGCTTCGGCCCGCTTGATTTCAGCCGCCAAAAACGAGACCGCGAGTTCGAACGTCTCGGGTTTCGTCGTATTGCCCAGGTTGATGATGTATGGGGCGTGGACGACGATCTCCTCGATGTCATGCGCCGCCATGTGGACGAGCGCCGCTTCGATATTTAACTCCTCGATCGGTTTACGACGCGTGTTTTGAGGCGCGCCCGTATAGACCATCATCGTCGTCGCACCGTACGAGACGGCTTCCTCACTGCCAGCGAGCAGCATCTTCTTACCTGAAACCGAAACGTGTGAACCAATTTTTAACATAGTCAACTCTCCTTCGCAATCTTCTGCCTTTAGTGTACACAAAAAGAAGAACCGACTCCATGAAGTCGATTCTTCTGTTTAGTGATTACCGTCTGTTCTTCTTACGGGTCTCACGACGTTCCGTGCGCTGTTGTTGCATATGCTCGCGCGAAGCCGTCTCTTTCAATTTATACTTGAACTTCTTCTTGTAGCCTGGTTTGACTTTCTTCTTCGCCTTCTTGATCTCACCGGCCATACGGCTGTGCGCCGTGTGCGATACTTTCATCTTACGGTCGGTCACGCGGCGTTTACGAGTCTTGATCTCTTGGAGCGTCCCGCCTTTGACATCGACATGTGTGAACGCGAAACCACGCTCTTCAAGTCGATTGATCGGGCCGTTCTCGTGATCTTCATACAGCGTATACGCTTCTCCGGTGGCACCGGCACGACCGGTCCGGCCGACACGGTGTGTGTAGAAGTCGAGATCTTTCGGAATACCGAAGTTGATGATGTGCGACACACCTTTAATATCAATCCCGCGGGCAGCCAAGTCGGTTGCGATCACGTATTGATATTTTGCATCGTTGATGTCTTTGATCGCTTGCTTGCGTCGACGGGCTTGCATGTCGCCATGAAGCGTCCCGACGTTGAGGCCTGCCTCACGGAACGACTTCTCGAGCTCATCCGCGTCTTGTTTCGTGTTCGTGAACACGAGGCAGACGAACGGATTGATCGCTTTGGCCACTTCGACCGTCAATTCTTTGCGGTCGCGGTGACGGACCGGGATGACGTGGTGCTTGATCTTCGGTGCGACGCGGTGCTCGGCACTTGCTTCAGCGTAGCGCGGATCGTGAAGATATTTCTTCAAGAACGGCTCAAGCTTCTCTGGGATTGTCGCTGAGAAGACCATCGTTTGCAGTCTTTCCGGAAGCGACTGCGCGATGCGGTCCACTTCTGGCAAGAAGCCCATATCAAGCATTTGATCGGCTTCATCGACGACGAAATGTTTGACTTTATGCGGGAACAACGCCTGAACTTTCATCAAGTCGAGCAGACGGCCTGGCGTCCCGATGATCAACTGTGGTGGGTTTTTCATCTTGTCGATTTGACGTTCACGGTCAGTTCCGCCGACGATCAAACTCGTCTTAATATAGTCAGGCTGCTTCACGAGGAGTGTTTTCAACTCTTCGTGGATTTGCCAGGCAAGCTCGCGTGTCGGTGCGACAACGATCGCTTGGACTTCATGTTCGCTCGGGTCGATCGATTCTAAAATAGGTAAGAGGAACGCAAGTGTCTTCCCGGTCCCGGTTTGTGATTTTCCAATGATGTCACGGCCATTCATCGCGGCTGGAATAATCCGTGCCTGAATGTCCGTTGGGTTAGTGATGCGCTTTTCTGTCAAGGCATCGACGATAAACGGTAACAATTTGAACTGTTGGAAGCTGTTCAATCGATACACCTCCTGTTTCTTTCCACTTTTCCTAGCATAGCGGAATCTAGTTATTTGTCAATTAATCTTTACCGAGTCCTTCATACAAGTAACTCGATGAATAGTAGTGCGCCGAGATTTTTTTACTGCTCAAATGCTGTTCGAGCGCTTTGAACCCGACTTCAATCATTTCGTTCGGGGATTGCACGACCGTCGCATCGACTTTCCCGCTATGAATCAACGGGTAAATCTCTGTCACACCGTCTACCGACACGATTGTCTTGTCATTTAGTCTCTTGCTCTCGAGCGCCCTCACGACCCCGAACGTATTGTCGTCGTTATGGGAAAACACGGCGTCGAACGGGATGTCTTCCTCGAGCCAGCGCGACATCTCGATCTCGGCTTGGAACGGATCGTAGTTACCCGTGAGCGAGGCCACGACCTCGAGGTCGTCATGGGCTTTATCGTACTCGGTCAACCCGAGGCTACGATCGATGGTCGAGCGGACTTTTGCCGTTCCCCTCACTTCGACGACACGGATCGGCCGATCGAGTGCGGTATGTTTGGCGGCAATATGGTTGGCGGCCATCCGCCCGATTTCAACGTTATCGGACACGACGGACGTGAGCACGCTATCGTGGTCGATCATCCGGTCGATCGCGATAATCGGAATCCCTTTGTCTCTCGCCTTTTCGAGCGATGATTGAATGAACGTCTCGTCAAGCGTCGTCACGAAGATGGCTTTGACACCGCGCTCGATCAAAGAATCCAATTTCTCTTTTTCTAAGACACGTGAATCCTCACTTGTCGTCGGAATCGGAATGAACCCTTTTTGATTGGCCGTTCGTACAAATGCGGCTAACAACTTATTGGCGTGTTCGTGTTTTTCACTGACGAACACGAAGCCGACCTCATTGTTCGTCGTCGCGCGTTCCGGCAACTGGATCGACGTGATCAATAAAATCGTCATGGCCCAGATGACGGGAATCCAAAGCCAGTAATAGCGGAAGCCCTTCATACGTTTGTCCGCCTTGGGATTTTAATCATCATCGCCGTACCTTCTCCTTCAACGCTCTCGATTTCCATTTGACCGTTTACGGCTTTTAATGATTCTCGAATCATGTACAGCCCTAGCCCGTTGCCGTTCTCTTTCGTCGTATAGAACGCCGACCCGACCGTGTTCACTTGATCTTTCGTCATCCCGATTCCGTTATCCTCAATCAAGAACCGATAATCCCGCTCCGTGAAGAGGACCGTGACCGTGACGCTACCGTCCGCCCCTTTTGAATCGACGGCTTCGACGGCGTTTTTAAACAAGTTGTAGATGGTTTGAACGAGCATGTCGCTCGAACAGTAGAACGGCGGCATCTCATTCGGAACAATCAGTTCCCACTTCGTCACCCGTTTATAACATTCGGCGTCGAGTAAGAACTCGAGCCGACTCGCAAATTCAGTCATGTCGAGCCACTCTTCTTGAAGCTTGGATTGATCTGGTTTGGCGAGCGTGAGCATCGTCGTAATCAAATGGTTAGCCCGATTGAGCTCGGACAGTGCAAGGTCGAGCATTTCTTCACTACCATGACCTTCTTTCGCCATCTGCAAGGTGATTTGGACAGGTGTGAGCGGGTTACGGATCTCGTGAGCGATCCCGGCCGCGAGTTGACCGAGCGAGGCGAGCTTCTCTTGTTGGAGCAAGAGCTGTTGTTGGCTCAACTGCTCACGTCGAGCCGTCTCCATCCGATTCGAGTAGTCGTTATACGTATCGAGGAGCGTCTGGACTTCCTTTGAACCGGTGCGTTCGAGTAAAATCGGTTCGAGTGACTGTTGTTTCTTGATGTTTTGAACGAGTTCGAGCAGCGGGCTCGTCAATGTCTTCGAGAGAAGGAGACCGACTAAAATACTTAAGAAGAAAGTGACGAGCGTAATCATCAAATATTGCCAACGTGTATCATAGACCGCCTCATAAACCGAATCCGTGCTATGCTTGGCCAATACGCTCCATCCGTTCACTCGAGCGTCCGGTTCGAACATGATGACATCGTCTTCGGTACTTAAAATCGTCCGAACGTCATACTCATCCGTCGTTTCGACGATTGAGCGTGACAACCTTCGCTCCGCATCCGTGACGAGGTTAAACGATGTCGATAACACTTCTCCCCGCTCATTTAAGAGGTAGAGAATCATATCATCGTTCGTGGATTCGAGCATGCGCCGATAGAGGTCCGAGTTAAGCACACTGATGCTTCCACCAAACATGCCAATCGGTCGGTTGTCCTCGATGACGGGTACGTAAAGATACGTGCCCGCATCACCAGAAATCGATACAGGGTCACTCATGAATAAATCGTCGCCGTTCGAAGTGATGACTTCTTTAAATTTCGGATCAGCCTTTAACGTCATCGCGGGGACTTGCCGTTGCGAATACCAAGTGAATTCATCTTCTCGTAAATCATAGTAAAAGATCGAAGTGAAACTCGTTCGTTGGTTCAAGTAACCCGTCCGAATCCGCTCTTCAATCAAAGGTTCGTTTCCAACATAAGCACCAAGGTAGACGAGGTCTTCATACAATTTCCCAAGCCTTGTCTCGAGGTTCTCGATACTCCCATCAATCGCATAGTCAAATTGTTCTTTCGCCAATTCTTCCGCGCGGGACACCGTCACGCGATCGGCAGAGAAAGCTAGTGATGAGATGACGAGTCCAAGAATGATAAAGATAATAAATGTGATTTGAAAGAAGTACGATTTTCGAACTTCAAGCAATGTTCTCAAGCGTTCCACGGTGTCCCTCCTTTCTAACCTTAAGATTATAGCATGAATACACGCAATTCTTTTCGTATTTTCGAAACAATGTTAGACTAATACGTAGGAAAGCATCGCGAAAGGAGCGTTCATCACGAAATGAAAGTTAAAAAAATTAGCCCACGCGGATACTGCTATGGCGTCGTCGATGCCATGAAATTAGCGAATGAAGCCGTGGCCAACCCAGATTTACCACGGCCTATCCATATACTCGGTATGATCGTCCATAACCGTCACGTCACCCAAGCGTTTGAAGACTTAGGCGTCAAGACCGTAGACGGTGAGGATCGGATGCAAGCAGTTGAAACAATCGACAAAGGGACCGTCGTGTTTACGGCCCACGGCATCTCCCCGCTCGTTCGGAAGCGTGCCATCGAAAAAGGACTGACGATTGTCGATGCGTCTTGTCCTGACGTTCTCGTCACGCACGATTTAATTCGTGAGAAGACAGCGGCCGGCTACGAAGTCATCTATATCGGCAAGCACGGTCACCCCGAACCTGAAGGCGCGATGGGAGTCGCCCCTGGAAAAGTCCATCTCGTCCAGTACGAGAGCGATTTTGAGGCGTTGCCAGATCATTTGTTAGACGCAAACATTCTCGTCACGAACCAGACGACAATGAGCCAATGGGACGTTTCGGCATTGATCGAACTCATTCAAGAACGCTATCCTCACGTCGAGGTGCATAACGAGATTTGTAACGCGACACAAGTTCGTCAGGAAGCCGTGGCCGAACAGGCCGGCGACTGCGACTTGCTCATCGTCGTCGGTGATCCGAAATCGAACAACTCGAACCGCCTCGCCCAAGTCTCTAAAGAGATTGCCGGGACGAATGCCTATCGCATCGGTGACTTGAGTGAGCTCGATCTCAATTGGCTTCAAGACGTCGAAACGGTCGCGGTCACATCGGGCGCGTCGACACCGACGCCGATCACGAAAAAAGTCATCGACTTTTTGACGCAGTACGACCGTGATGACTTGAGCACACACGACAAGACACCTTATCTCGAACTGCGAAACATTTTGCCGAGAGTGAAGGCGCTTCGCAAATGACAAGCAACCCCCGTCCTCATGCATGAGGGCGGGGGTTGTGTTCAGTTTCAGCGGAACTTAAAAGGATTCGTGTCCGTAGCGGAAACGAGGAGCTCGACCTCGAGTTTTGCTGCCGTGAACTTCTGTTGCAAGACGTCGACGACGCCTTGTTTCATGACGCTCTCGACGTGATGACCCGGGTCGACTACGGCGAGCCCGAGCGCCATCGCGTCGTGGGCGACATGGAAATATAAGTCACCGGTCACGTAGGCGTCGGCTCCCTTGAAGTGCGCGGCTGAGACATACTTGTTGCCGTCACCACCGAGCACGGCCACTTTTTTGATTGTTCGGCCCAAGTCGCCGACGACCCGCACCGCTTCGACACCAAAGCTTGCTTTGACATGTTCCGAAAATTCAGCGAGCGTCAGCGGCTTGTCGAGTCGACCGATGCGGCCGAGACCTAGGACAGGCCCTGTAATCTCATCCCGAATCAAGTCATGAGCGACCTCTTCGTAAGGATGAGCGTCAAACATCGCTTTTAACACCCGCTTCTTCTTACTTTCGGTAACGATTGTCTCGATCTTCACTTCATCGACTTGCTCCGTTTTCCCGATTTGTCCGAGGTACGGGTCGGCCAAGTCGAGCGGGGTGAACTGCCCTTTCCCTGTGACCGTGAATTGGCAATCGCCATAATTCCCGATCCTTCCGGCTCCGGCCGAGCCTAACGCTTTAGACACGGCGGACTGATGTGTCTCCGGGACGAAGACCGACAATTTATACACCGGCTCTTCATACGTCGGGACGAGCACTTCGGTCTCACGCAATCCGAGTGCCTCGCTCATCCAGTCGTTGACCCCGCCCTCACAAACGTCTAAATTCGTATGGGCGACGTAGACGGCGATATCGTTTTTCAGACATTTCGTAACGATTCGACCGGCGGCGTTGCGATCGGTCACTTGGGTGAGCGCGCTAAAGATCGGCGGATGATGCGCGATAATCAAGTCCACCTCTTGCTCGATGGCTTCGTCGACGACCGATTCGAGCACGTCGAGCGTGACCATGACCCGATTCACTTGTTTATTCAGCGTACCGATCTGTAGGCCGATCTTGTCGCCTTCGACCGCGAGATGTTTCGGTGCGAACTCTTCAAACAGTTGGATGATATGATTTCCGTTTGCCATCACTGACTCACCTCTCTCATTTTGTCGCGTAACGTTTTGAACTCCTCCTGCTTCCGGACGAGCGCCTCGGTCTGGGCGCCTTCGGCCATTTGACCGAGCACGTAATCCAATTTGTCCGCTTCCCGGCCCCACTTCAATTTGAACGGTTCAGGACGAGTCTTCAGCAACTCCGGCCCGAACATAAGCTGCCACGTCCGCTCCGCCTCGTCCGCACTGTAACGCGTTTCTGTGCCCCGCTCCCCGACAAGAATCTCATATATTTTATCATTCTCCTCGACAATCGTTTCCGTGACGAGCGTAAAACCTGATACAAGCAACCATTCCCGAACTTGCTGTCCATCGACGTTCGGTTGCAGCACGAGTCGTTCGACCGCGCCTAACTTATCCCGTCCGTTCTCTAAGATCGATCGGATCAAGCTTCCGCCCATCCCGCAGATCGAGATACATGTCGCCTCGTCTTCATTCAGGACCGCCAATCCGTCACCGAGCCGGACGTCAATCTTGCTCGATGCGCCGATCAATTCGACTTGGGCTTTGGCCGCTTCCATCGGACCTTGATTCACTTCTCCGGCGATGGCTCGGTCGATGATTCCTTGCTGTACGAGATAACACGGGACGTAAGCGTGGTCGGAACCGATATCGGCTAAAATGCTTCCAGCTGGTATAAAATCGACGACTCGCTTCAGTCGCCGGTCTAACGTGACTTGTTCTTGCATGGGGACAACTCCTTTTGTCTACTTCTTCTTCTTCTTTAGGGTAACGAAATATTCTTGTCCGGACAACAAAAAACGTACCCCAGAAGGAGTACGCCTCACCCTTATTGTTCAATCAACCATGTCGCGAGCACGTCGGCTTCTTCAGCAGACGCGAGACCGGCCGGCATTGTACCTTGACCGTTGACGATGATGTTCGCGATCTCTTCAGCAGACAAACGTTCTCCGACTCCAGTCAACGCCGGACCGACGCCACCTTCAAGATTTCCGCCGTGGCAACCTGTGCAGCCTTTAGCAGCGTACAAGTCTTCCGGGTTCATCTCGGTGACGGCTGGACCTTCAGCGGCTTGTTGCGCTTGGTTTACGCCAAAATACGATAATGAGACCATAGCGATGATTGCGACGATCGCGATCGCTGCAAACGGTAACAATGGATTACGCATTGTATTTCCCCCTCATGTTCTTTCCAAATGTCTATTCCTCACTATTTTACTCAAAAAACAATAAAGAAGGAAGGAAAATCACTCATTTTCCTTCCTTTCTTCTTAATCTTCACATTTTATTCAAAAACACGATTAATCGAGGAAGTCTTTCAAGCGTTTCGACCGGCTCGGATGACGGAGCTTCCGTAACGCCTTCGCTTCGATTTGACGGATCCGCTCACGCGTGACCCCGAACACTTTACCGACTTCTTCGAGCGTGCGCGTCCGACCGTCATCAAGCCCGAAGCGGAGACGGAGTACGTTCTCTTCCCGGTCTGTCAACGTATCGAGCACGTCTTCGAGTTGTTCTTTGAGCAGTTCATAGGCTGCTGCGTCCTGAGGAGCCATCGCATCTTGGTCTTCAATGAAGTCACCGAGGTGCGAATCGTCCTCTTCACCAATTGGTGTTTCAAGCGACACCGGTTCTTGAGCGATTTTTAAAATCTCACGAACTTTCTCAGGCGTCAATTCCATCTCCTTGGCAATCTCTTCAGGAGCAGGCTCGCGCCCGAGGTCTTGCAGCAATTGACGTTGAACACGGATCAATTTGTTGATCGTTTCGACCATATGGACCGGAATCCGGATCGTCCGGGCTTGGTCGGCGATGGCACGTGTGATCGCTTGACGAATCCACCACGTCGCATACGTCGAGAATTTGAACCCTTTCATGTAGTCGAACTTCTCGACTGCCTTGATCAAACCCATGTTCCCTTCTTGGATCAAGTCAAGGAACAACATGCCGCGACCGACATAGCGTTTCGCGATCGAGACGACGAGACGAAGGTTGGCTTCAGCGAGACGTTTCTTCGCCTCGTCATCACCTTGCTCGATTCGCTTCGCGAGTTCGGTCTCGTCTTTGGCACTCAACAGATCGACACGGCCGATCTCTTTCAAGTACATCCGGACCGGGTCGTTGATTTTAATTCCTGGCGGGACAGCCAGATCATTCAAGTCGACCTCTTCGTCTTCTTTTTTCGTAGGAGTCTCTTCGGCATCGGCCGCATCTTCTGTGACGCGGATGTCTTTGCCTTCTAAATCTTCAATGAAGTTATCGATAAAATCTGAATCGACCTCAAAATGGCTGAGGCGATCCTGGATCGCTTGCATCGATACGACACCCTTCTTTTTCCCCAACTTTTCAAGTTCGTCTATGGCGTTAAATAAATCCTCTTTTTTCTTCTCTGCCATCTAGCAGTTCAACTCCTTCCAAACTTCCTTCGCGTTCATCGTTCACGTAAGCGGCGACTCCGGGTAATCAATTCTTGTAGCTTCGATGCCTGGTCTACTATACTTTCGGCATCCTGCCCGATTTCCCTTTTTGCTCGCTCGATTTGACGCTGTTCCTCATAACTGTTTATCACCTTAATGTATTCATCTAAAACCTCTTCAGTCAGATCATCAGGCGCTGACATGAGGCGAATCTCTGCATAGCGGTTGGCATAGTCAGGACGTTGGTCGCAGTGACGCTCCATAAAAGGCGGCATGACCTGCTCAAACTCTTCAAGCGTCATGTCTTCTGAAACGATCTCATAAAACGCCGTCGCCAACATGCGATGAATCTCATCTTGATAAGCTAGGCCGAGTCGGTCGCGAACGAAGCGAACCCGTTCCGGCCCACTGAGCATCGCCCGTAACAGTAATTTTTCAGCCTTCACAAAACGTGGTTCATTCGCTTTACTCGATCGTTTACGGATTGGTTCTGGTTCACGAACCGCTGGTGATGCCTGCACTTGGCTCGACACCGGTCGCGGCATTCGATTCGCTAGCGTTTCGACAGGAATGTCAAACTCATTCGCCAATTTTTTTAAATATAAATCGCGGCGAATCGAGTTGTCCGTCTTGCTGATTTCCCCAAGCATAGCTTCAATAAACCGGATCCGTTCTCCTTCACGATTCATATTTTTCCCGCGCCGAAGCGTCCGGTTCATGAAATCGAGGACGGATAAGCGTTCCGATTCGACAAAACGTTGCCATTGCTCCCGACCGTTCGTCCGAATATAATCATCCGGGTCCGTCTTCTCCGGCAACATGAGCACTTGGACGTCGAGCGGATACGCCTCGAGCATGCGAACGACTTTTAGCGTCGCCTCTTGTCCGGCATGGTCTCCGTCGTAACAAATCACGACTTCATCGACCATCCGTGACAACGCCCGGGCATGCTGCGATGAAAATGCCGTCCCGAGTGAAGCGACGACCTCGGCCGTCCCGGCTTGGGCGACTTGGAGGACATCGACGTTCCCTTCGACAAGGAGCACCCGTTTTTGTTTCCGCATCGATGCACGTGCTTGTGAAAATCCAAATAACAACTCACTCTTGTTAAAGAGTGGTGTCTCCGCCGTATTTACATACTTGGGCTGTCTGTCGTCAATCGCACGGCCGCTAAATCCGACGATCGTGCCGTCTCGATCCGCAATCGGAAAGACGACTCTTCCTTCGAACCGGTCAAAATATTCACCGGATCTAGATTTAGAAATAAGTCCTGCTTCGACCATGACTTCTAGGTCGAACCCTCTTCGCTCGAGTGAATCGACGGTGAAGCGGCGTTGATCAGGGGCGTATCCGATTTTGTATTGCCCGATCGTCGCCTCAGCCAAACCGCGTTCACGTAAATACGTCAAGCCGACTTCTCCGGCCTCGGTTTTCATCAATACCTCGTGATACAGGTCGGCGATGATCCGATGAGCATCACGCATTTGTTTGCGAACGACTTGATCGCGTGTCAACTCTTCGTCACCGGCCACCCCTTCTACAGCGATGTTTGCCCGTGTCGCTAAGCGCTCAATCGTTTCCGGGAAGGACAACCCTTCCGTTTCCATGACGAACGTAAAGACGTTCCCGCCAGCACCGCAACCGAAACAATGGTACATGCCTTTTTCAGGCGATACGGAAAAAGAAGGACTATTTTCCGAGTGGAACGGACAAAGTCCGACAAGACGGTGGCCTTGTTTTTTCAATTCAACGCGTTCACTGATCAAGTCCACGATATCCGTGGCTTGTTTCACTTCCGCAATGACTTCATCCGGTATACGTGGCAACTCCACCACTCCCTATCCAATCTCGCAACGAAACGGAACGCTCACCACGTTCCGTTTCACTATCGTGTCAATACTCTATTATACCGTTAACACGCGTCGATTACTAATGCGAGCGCTCAGTCATCTTTTGACAGTTCAAGCTGACGTAAGATGATTCCTGCCGTCTCTTCGACCGCCTTATTCGTCACATCGATGACCTCGCAACCGATTCGTTCGTATATCCCTCGCGCGTACTCGAGTTCCCGATTGATTCGCTCGAGTTGAGCGTAATCCGCTTCCGGTTTTAGACCGAGCGATTTCAAACGCTCCATTCGAATCGAAATCAACTTGTCCGGAGAAATGATCAAGCCGACGCACTTATCCGGTGACACCTCAAACAGTTCTTCCGGCGGACGCGACTCCGGCACGAGCGGGACGTTAGCGACTTTATAACGTTTTAGCGCCAAATATTGTGACAACGGCGTCTTCGATGTGCGAGACACACCGACGAGGACGATATCGGCCTTTTTCAAGCCACGCGGATCACGTCCGTCGTCATATTTGACGGCAAACTCCATCGCCTCGATTTTACGGAAGTAATCCTCGTCTAGACGATAGATCAGACCCGGTTTCTCACGCGGGCTCTCCCCGAGTTTTCCCGAGAGCACGTCTAGGAGGTCGCCGAGCAGGTCGATCGTTTTGACGTCATACGTTTTACCGAGCGACACGAGCAGTGAGCGATGTTCTTCATTAACGAGCGTGAAGGCGATCACCGCTCCTTGGGCTCTAGCCTGCGTGACGACATCATGAATCGTCTGTTCGTCTTCGACGAAAGGAATCCGGAGTGTCTCGATCGCGTTCTCATGGAACTGGATGCTTGCCGCCCGGACGACGAGCTCACACGTTTCTCCGACAGAGTCACTCACGACAAATACGAGTTGTTTGTTTGTCAAACCAATTTCCTCCTCAGAACGATTCATCGTTGGCAAGTGCAATCAACACCTTGGTCATGTTCGTCTTTGTCATTCGGCCGAGCACGATGAGCGAACCATCCTTCTCTTCGACGACTGGCATGGCGTCAATCTGTTTCTCAATCAACTTCATCCCGGCCCGAATGAGCGTCTCACCTTTTTCACAAACGGTAATATTCGGCATCCGCGTCATAATGACGTTGACAGGCAATTGGTCGAGGTCCTGATTGCCGATGGCGGCCCGCAGTAAATCTTTGCGGGACAACACCCCGACAAGCTCATTGTCTTTTCCGACGACGAACAACGACCCGACATCTTCTAAGAACAACGTGACGACCGCATCATACACGGTCATTTCATTGCTGACGACTTTCGCGGACGACATGAAATCACCAACGGTCAGCGAATCGAGTTTTTCGCGGAGCAGCGATGAATTTCGCTTGCCGACGAACGTGTAGCCGACGCGTGGTCTTGCTTCTAATATTCCAGTCATCGTCAAAATAGCAAGATCAGGGCGGAGCGTGGCACGGGTGAGCGATAACTCTTGAGCAATCTGCTCTCCCGTGATCGGTCCGTTCACTCTCACAATCTCAACAATCTTCTGTTGGCGTTCATTCAGCTGCATAGCCAACCCCCTCTAGTTTGATCAGAGTACGAGCGCGCTGAAGTCAGCAACACGCTCGATCGTCGTAGCGAGTCGCTTCATCTCACTGAGACGATTATGGCGAATCGTTTCTACGTCGCTCATGACCATCGTATTTTCAAAATAAGCACTTATCGGTTGTTCAAGCGCTCGAAGTGATGTGATGGCACGCGTGTAGTCGCCCACTTCGACCGCTTCATGTGTCTCGGGCAATGTTGATTCGACCGCGGCGTGAAGGGCTTTCTCTTCAGCATTCTCAAACAAGGCCGGATCCACTAGTCCTGGTTCGCCTTTTTTAGCGATATTGACGACGCGCGTCAACTGCTCGATCAACTGTTTCGCCTCGTCTGACAGCATATTTTGAACCGCCTCCGCGCGAGCGTCGAGCTGTTCGACAGTCAGACCAGTCGTGAGAACGGCATCAATCACATCGTATCGTACTTGTCTCTCTTGCAGACGATACTTCAAGCGGAGCATAAAGAAGTCGTTAAGTTGCGCCTTGACTTGTTCTTTATCGGCATCGTAAAGTCCTGCTTCCACCTGAGATTCGACAACTTGTGAAAGTAATTTGTCGACTGGTAGATCGACGTGCCAATCTCCAAGAATTTGAACGACTCCTTGCGCTTGGCGGCGAAGGGCGAACGGATCTTGTGAACCGCTTGGAATCATGCCGACCCCGAAGAACGCAGCAATCGAATCGAGTTTATCCGCGAGTGCGAGCGCGGCCCCCGTCGGCGTGGCCGGTGATGCGTCTCCGGCGAAGCGTGGCATATAGTGCTCACGGATCGCGGCCGCAACTTCTTTGTCCTCACCTTGCTGGAGTGCATACTTTTCTCCCATCACGCCTTGAAGCTCGGTAAATTCGTAAACCATCTGGCTAACGAGGTCGAATTTATGAATCTTTCCAGCGCGTTCGACTTTTTGAGCATCGGCACTGAACAGTGGAGCGAGCGTGAGCGCGAGTTGTTGGACGCGACGAACTTTCGCGCCTGTCGTTCCGAGCTTCTCATGGAAGACGATGCGGTCGAGACGGTCGAGCTGGTCGTCGATCTTCGTCTTTTTATCTTCCTCATAGAAGAAGACGGCATCGGCGAGTCGTGCCCGGATGACTTTCTCGTTCCCTTTGGCAACGTTTTGCAGATGGTCTGCGTTACCGTTACGAACCGTCACAAAATAGTGTTGGAGCGTGTCACCGACATAGACCGGGAAATAGCGCTGATGCTCTTTCATCGTCGTGATCAACACTTCTTCCGGAAGGTCGAGGTAGCTCGCATCAAACTCACCGAACAGGGCTGTCGGCCACTCGACGAGGTTCGTCACTTCTTCAAGCAGCGATGCGTCAAGTGTCACCGTCCATCCTTGCTCGTTCGCCAATTGTTCGATTTGACGCTCGATGCGTTCGCGACGGTCGTCGTACGATGCGACGACAAACTCTTGTTCGAGCGTGGCCGCATAGCGGTCAGGTGATGAGATCGTCACGTCGCCTTTACTTAAGAAGCGATGTCCGCGTGTCACATTACCTGTTTTGACGCCCTCGATCTCGAAATCGATCTGTTCTGTCCCAAACATGGCGACTAACCAGCGGATCGGACGCATGTAACGGAGGCTGCTCGTACCCCATTTCATATTTTTCGGGAACGTCATGCCGCGGACGACGTCTTCAAGGCCGCCAAGTAATGAAGCCGTCGGCTGACCTGACTCGTGACGATTTGCGAAGACGTATTCGACCCCTTTTTCTTCCGCGAAGTAAAGGTCGTCGACTGACAGTCCGCGTCCACGCGCAAATCCTGCTGCCGCTTTCGACCAGTTTCCGTCTGCATCTTGCGCAATCTTTTTAGCCGGTCCCCGGAGCGTCTCCGTCAAATCTTGTTGACTCTCCTCGACGTCACGGACGAGTACAGCGAGACGACGTGGTGTCGAATAGACCGTGACAGCTCCGAAGTTGACGCGGGCGTCCGACAAGAACGCCGCTACGCGCTCTCCTAACTGTTTCTCCGAGCGGAGCACGTATTGGGCTGGTAGTTCTTCAAGTCCGATTTCTAGTAAAAGGTCACGCATCCAAGGCACCTGCTTTCTCTTGATTAAGGAGTGGGAAGCCGAGGCGTTCCCGTTCTTCGATAAATTTGGCCGCACATGCCCGCGACATGTTGCGGACACGTTGGATGAAACCGGTCCGTTCCGTCACCGAGATCGCGCCTTTCGCATCGAGAAGATTGAACGTGTGCGAGCATTTTAAGATGTAATCGTACGCCGGGAAGACGAGGTTTTCCTCGAGCGCCCGCTTCGCTTCTTTCTCATACGTGTCGAACAACGTGAACAACATATCGACGTCTGACAGCTCGAACGTGTACTTCGAGTGTTCAAACTCTGGCTGATAGAAAATATCGCCATACTTGAAACCGTCTGTCCAGACGAGGTCGAACACGCTCTCGACTTCTTGAATATATGACGCGAGACGTTCGAGGCCGTACGTGATCTCGACGGCGATCGGGTCGCACTCGATCCCGCCGACTTGTTGGAAGTATGTGAACTGGGTGATTTCCATCCCGTTCAACCACACTTCCCAACCGAGTCCGGCCGCACCGAACGTCGGGTTTTCCCAGTTGTCCTCGACGAAGCGAATATCGTGTTCGAGCGGGTTGATGCCGATGAGCTCCAAACTCTCCAAATAGAGTTCTTGAATGTTGTTTGGGGACGGCTTCATGATGACTTGGAATTGGTGATGTTGATACAGACGGTTCGGGTTTTCCCCGTATCGACCGTCAGCCGGACGGCGTGACGGCTCCGTATAACAAACGTTCCACGGCTCTGGTCCGAGACTCCGTAAAAACGTCATCGGGTTCATCGTTCCGGCCCCTTTTTCTACGTCATACGCTTGCATCGTCAGGCAGTTTTTCGACGCCCAAAAATTTTGCAACGTGAGAATGATTTCTTGCACCGTTTTGTGCTTCATATGTGACACCTCCAAAAGTATTGAAACGACAAAAAACGCCCCTATGTGCCATGCACATAGGGACGGGATTACCCGCGGTTCCACCCTACTTGCCTCGGTATCGAGGCCACTCTTTGGATTGGGGCGCTCCGGAATCGCCATTCGCTCTCTTCATGGCGTTCGGCTCTCACCTTCCCGAACTCGCTTTACCCATGATTTAAGAACTACTCATTTTCCTTCACAGCGCACGCTATTTCATTTGTCTAATCGTAGATTATGGTATCGAACCTTGCATGAATTGTCAATCATCGTTCAAGTAAAGTCGCTGCATCTGATCGAGGACTCGTTTCGTCTTGAGGTTCAATCCGCTGTAAGAGTCCATATAGGCGTCAAACAGTTGCCGTAACAGGAGACGTGTCTCCTTCGTCAACGGGACGTTACTAAACTCTGACAGCTCATGCCGGCTCAACAAGTAAAGTAACTTCGCCAGCCGCTCACTCATCTGAATCGACCCTGCCTCTTGGTGACGCGAACAGAGAAACCCGCCCGACGTCACGGAAAAGAACATCGGGTCGGTCACATCGTTGCACCGGACACAACCGGTCAAGACCGGGGCGACACCGAGCAGATACATAATTCTGAGCTCGAAATGATGGGTGATGATCTCTGGGTCCATTCCGGCGTTCAGCGCTTGGAGCGCGTCATTCAAAATTCGGTATAACGGCCGGTTCGGGACTCGATCTTCGACAGTTTTATCGACGAGTTCGAGCAAGTACACGGCATACGCCATCCGCTCGACATCTTTTCGCACTTCCGGGTATGACGTGATCACGTCAGACGACTTGAGTTGACCGAGACCGCGGCTCGACGGGAAGATATAGACGGCTTCGACGAACGGTTGGCTCGATGCGTGCAACCGACTCCCTGGCTTTTTCGCACCACGTGCCATGACGGCGACTTTCCCGAGCTCTTCTGTGAAGATTGTCACGACTTTGTTGGATTCACCATAATTGACGGTCCGAATGACGATGCCCGTGACTTTTTGTAACATGGCTCAATACTCGTCGTCGCGGAAACCGAGGTCACGGAGTTGGCCCATCTTATTGCGCCAATCTTTTTGGACTTTCACCCATAAGTTTAAATACACTTTCGTACCAAGCAAGAGCTCGATGTCATGACGCGCTTCCGTCCCGACCTGACGGAGCATCGCACCTTTCTTGCCGATGACGATTCCTTTTTGCGAGTCACGCTCGACCATGATGACGGCTTCGACGTCGACCATGTCCGAGTTGTCTCGTTTCTTAATCGATTCGATGTTGACCGCGATCGAATGCGGGATCTCATCGCGCGTGTTATGGAGCACTTTCTCGCGAATCAGTTCCGAGATGATGAAGCGCTCCGGGTGATCCGTCACTTGATCGGCCGGATAGTACATCGGCCCTTCAGGCAGCAGCTTCTTGATCTCACCGATGAGCGGTTCGACGTTATTGCCTTGCAATGCTGAAATCGGAACGTACGCCGCGAAATCAAGTTGATTCGTATACTGTTCGATGACAGCGGGAATCTCGTCCGGGTGAATCAAATCGATTTTGTTCATCACAAGGATGATCGGTGTGTCGAGTCCTTTCAACTTCTCGATGATGAACTCGTCACCGGCACCGCGCGGCTCTGTGACGTTGACCATGAACAAAATCGCGTCGACTTCACGCAACGCGTTCGTCGCCACTTTCATCATGAAGTCGCCGAGACGGTGCTTCGGTTTATGGATCCCTGGCGTGTCGATGAAGATGATTTGCGTGTCGTCTGTCGTATAGACACCTTGGACCTTGTTACGTGTCGTCTGGGGCTTGTCTGACATGATGGCGATCTTTTGACCGATGACCCGGTTCAAGAACGTCGATTTCCCGACGTTCGGACGTCCGATAATTGAAACAAAACCTGATTTAAAACCTTCTTGATACATAGTGCACCTGCTTTCTAAATTTCCAATACATTGATTATAAAGCGAATAAATACGGCCCGAAAATGACGAGCGCTGTTACGGCTGCTCCGCCCGAAGCGACGAGAACCGATCCCGCCGCGACGTCTTTCGCTTGTTTGGCGAGCGGCTCGATGTCTTTCGTCACGAGATCGACCGTCCGTTCGACGGCCGTGTTCACCAATTCGAGAGCGATGACAAGCACGACCCACCCGAACAAGATGAGGTTTTCAAGCGTTGTCGTCGGGAGCCACCAACAGAACAATCCGACGAGCAGGCTTGCAATGAGGTGAATCAGCATGTTCCGTTCGGTTCGCACCGCGTGCACGATCCCGTGCACCGCAAACCAGAACGGATTCACACCTCGCCTCGCTTCAACTCAAAATGAGCGAGCACTTGCTCCTGACGCACCGTCATCTCGGCTTCTTCTTCTGGCGTCATATGGTCGTAGCCGAGCAAATGGAGAAAGCCATGAATCGCCAAGAAACCGAGTTCACGTTCGAACGAATGACCGTAGTCCGCCGCTTGCTCGCGGCACCGCTCCACCGAGATGACGATGTCGCCCAATAGACGGGGTTCATCCTCATCAAGCATGAAGTCCATCTCTTCTTCTCCCATCTCGTCAAAAGCAAAGCTGATGACGTCCGTCGGCGCGTCTTTGCCGCGCCATTCCTGGTTGATCACTTGAATCTCGTCATTCGTTAAAAATGTGACTGACAGTTCACTCGGTTCTTCGATTTGTTCAGCCAAGGCCGCGTGAACTAAAATCGATTCGACTAACTCGAGCTGAGACTCGGTCAACAACCCTTGTTCATCGTTCGAGATGATTTGCATGTAATTCGCCTTCTTTCTTTAGTTCTGGGTATTCGATCCGTTCATGGAACAAGCCGGTCAACGTCTCGCATGCACTCTCGCCGACACGCCACACTTCTTTCGTCGTCAAGTCACACTCTTCGAACTGACCGTCTTGAAGCTTGTCGCGAATGATCGAGCTGACGAGCTGACGTATACGCTCCGGTGTCGGCTGTTTTTGCGACCGAACCGCTGCTTCGATCGAATCGACGATCATGACGACCGCCGCCTCACGCGACTGCGGTTTCGGTCCCGGGTAACGGAAACGTGACTCCGACACGTCTCGTGACTCTTTCGCTTTCACATAAAAGAACTTGAGCAGCGACGTCCCGTGATGTTGCTCGGCGATGTCGATAATCTCTTTCGGCAGTTTATAGCGCCGCAACAAATCAGAGCCGTCGTAAGGATGCGCCATAATGATGTCGGCCGACTCTTCCGGTGTGAGCCGGTCGTGCGGGTTCACCCCGTTTTGTTGATTCTCGATAAAGTGGAGCGGCCGTTCCGTCTTGCCGAGGTCGTGATAATAACTCGCGACCCGGGCGAGCAGACCATCGGCCCCGATCGCCTCACACGCCGACTCGGCGAGATTGGCGACCATCATGCTATGGTGATACGTTCCCGGCGCCTCCATCAACAGTTTTCGCAGCAGCGGATGCGTCGGGCTCATCAATTCGACTAGGCGTCCGGACGACAATACGCCGAACCAAGGCTCTAGAAACGGCAGGAAGCCGAACGTGAGAACGATCGACAGCAAGGCGCTCGTGATTGCGAAACCGGATAAATAGGCGACCATCTCCCACGTCACTTGCGTGTTCCGCAAGAACAGGAGCGCGAGCACCATGATGATGTTGATGATTCCGAGCAAGACGCCTGAAAGGAACAAGCGTTTCCGTTGAATCTTCGGTTCGACCAAAAAGACAGCCAGGAAACTCCCGGTCGCAAAGTAAACGACCGTCATAAAGCTCGTATTTTGGCCAAAGCTCGCAACAATTGAACCAGCAATCATCGTGATGAGCGCCGAAGCCAACGCGACCCGTTCATCGACTAAGATACGGAGCAATAAGACGACGAACGCCGTCGGGGCGATGACGTACGCATACGTCGTGAACTCGATCCCGATATAACCGACGCCGAAGAAAATACCTAGTTGCAGCAATAGTAGGCCATAGACAGTAATCAAAATTTTAGGTCGGAGCAAAAGCTCTTGAATTTTTGAACGGATCAGCATGAATAAAAATCCGACCGTCAAGAGTCCGCTGAGCAAATAGGCACCGAACAAAGGCGCGAACGAACGGTTCGGGTCAATCGCACCGGTCAATTCGAGCTTCCGATAGATTTCACGGGTCACGACTTCCCCTTGGTTGACGAGGAGCTGCCCTTCTTGAATGATAACCGGTTCAACGGCGTCGATCGCTTCTTGTTCTTTCTGACGAGTCGCTTCCGAATCGAAGACATAGTTCGGGACGATCAGTTGGTCACTTAAACTCGTCGCGACCGCTCGGAATTCTAACGACAACGGTGATTGGTCGATGACCGTCGACGCCCGGTCTCTCGCCTCGGCAATCGACTCGGAACTCGTTTCGATCCGATTGGCCATGACTTCTTGAAGCGCCGTCACGGCGACGTCTTCGACGGTACGACGCGTGTTCACGGTCGCCTCCAGGAGTGAGTTCAACTCATCGTCTGCAAGGAGCCCGTTCACTTCTGTAGAGTTCAATCGATTTTTGATATCAGACAGTTCAGTGTCCTCATCTGTGTCTTCGAACGCCGCAAACAATTGCTCAATTTTGGCAATCTGTTGATCGGCGAATTCACGGCGTAATGAGAACTGACTCCCGACGGCGTTCGTCGCGTCTTGTCTCAGACGGTCCGACGCGACCCTGTCCTCGATCGTGATCGGGGAGCGGATATCTTGTGCGGCGATGCCAAGCGGCTCAACGCTGATGATTGATGGGCGCACCGTAAAGTAGAGGATCGCGCCAAGGATGAGAAAAAAGAGGACGGAGATTGTGGCGACCGTCCAATGACGTGCTTGCTGCATCAGTGCCCCCCCTTTCGTCATGTAATATCTGTACTGTAGGCGTTGATGATTTTTTTGACGAGTGGATGCCGCACGACGTCTGAGGCGCTAAAGTGTTCGAAGTGAATCCCGTCGACCCCTTCGAGGAGATGGAGCGCTTCTTGAAGCCCCGACGCTTTCCCTCTCGGTAAGTCGACTTGCGTCAAATCACCGGTGACGACCATCTTCGACCCGAACCCGAGCCGTGTCAAAAACATTTTCATCTGTTCTTTCGTCGTATTCTGCGCCTCATCCAAAATGACGAACGCATCTTCAAGCGTCCGTCCGCGCATGTAAGCGAGCGGGGCGACTTCGATTGTGCCTCGCTCGAGCAGACGGTTCGTGTGTTCGACACCATAGACGTCAAACAAGGCGTCATAGAGCGGTCGTAAGTAAGGGTCGACTTTTTCTTTTAAGTCGCCCGGCAAGAAACCGAGGTTCTCACCCGCCTCGACGGCAGGACGCGTCAAAATGATCCGTTTCACTTGACCTTCTTTCAGCGCCCGCGCAGCAAGGACGACCGCCAAATACGTCTTCCCGGTCCCGGCCGGCCCGATCCCGAATACGAGGTCGCGTTTCTCGATGGCCCGGACGTAACGGCTCTGTCCGACCGTCTTCGCCCGGATCGGTTTCCCTTTGTTCGTCGTGAAAACGACGCGGCCATAATGTTCGAGCAGTTCTTCCCCTTTGCCGATCTTAATATGTTGGATGACACTGATCGCATCGCCCTCGTTCAACCGTGCACCTTGTTTAACGAGTTGTTGCAGCGTCTTGATCACACTTTTCGTCAATTCGAGCGTCTCCACGCTATCGGCTTGGATGATCAGCTCTTCGCCACGGGGCGTAAGCGCGACGGCAAGCTCGGCCTCGATCGCATGGAACACCTCGTCTTTCGGTCCGAGGAGTGCCTGCGCTTCGCTCGCATGTTCCATGACGAACGGTATCTTATCTGTCGTAATCAATGGATGTTTCTCCCCCTCATCTATAGATTGTTCCTTCTTTACTTTAGCACTATCATGCCGTTCGTGAAAGAAAGACCGTTAGCTCGAGCCACAAAAAAAGCAGCGACATCGAGTCACTGCTAAAAAATTACCGACGGCGGCGTTTCGAGACCGGCGGCTGAAGAATCTCACTCCAGACGATGGCTTGACGCGCTTGCTTCATCGAAATGCGTGGTTGCGCTGTCTGTCGTGAATCGGTCGCTTCCGTTATCGGAGGGATTTTGACTGCCTGTTCGAACGCAGCGCTCACTTTCGGGAGCGACTCACGCGACTTTGGTGCGTGCCGATTCGGATCAAACTCGTGCCGGTCTGAATTTTCGACCGGAATCGCGACACGACGACGAACTTTTTGCGGTACTTTGTTCTGTCGTTCGTCTCGCGGATCGTTGAGTGGTCCATCGACTTCTTTCATCATGTCGCCGACCGTATCCAAATACCGTTTCAGATCCGTGCTCGGTGGCTTTTCTCCTGTAGATGACGACTTCTCAAGTCGCTTCATGACCGCTGAAGCGACCCCGAAGGCGGCTAATAGTAAGATCCATAATCCATCCATATCGATTACTCTCTATCAGATTCGACTGGATGACCGATCGCATTACGCATTTGCGTATCCGCTTGGACGTTCAAGTAGTTGACGTAATCCATGACCCCAAGCTTGCCGTTACGAAGCGCATCTGCCATCGCGAGCGGTACTTCCGCCTCGGCCGCGACAACTTTGGCGCGCATTTCTTCGACCGACGACTTCATCTCTTGCTCGCGGGCAATCGCCATTGCACGACGTTCCTCGGCTTTCGCCTGCGCAATTTTCTTATCTGCCTCGGCTTGGTCGGTTTGGAGCACCGCGCCGATGTTTTTACCGATATCAATGTCGGCGATGTCGATCGACAAGATTTCAAACGCCGTCCCTGAATCGAGACCTTTCGTCAATACGGTACGTGAAATCATGTCCGGGTTCTCAAGCACGTGCTTATGGTTATGTTGCGAACCGATCGTCGAGACGACCCCTTCACCGACACGGGCGATGATCGTTTCTTCACCGGCACCCCCGACGAGGCGGTCGATGTTGGCACGAACCGTGATCCGCGCTTTCGCTTTCACTTCGATCCCATCCATCGCCACACCGGCGATGAACGGTGTCTCGATGACTTTCGGGTTAACCGACATCTGAACGGCTTCTAACACGTTCCGGCCAGCAAGGTCGATGGCGGCGGCACGTTCGAACGATAACTCGATATCGGCACGGTGCGCCGCGATCAAAGCGTTGACGACACGGTCGACGTTACCGCCGGCTAAAAAGTGACTCTCGAGCTGGTTCGTGTTCAAACCAATGCCCGCTTTGACGGCTTTGATGAGCGGGTTGATGATTTTAGACGGGACGACGCGACGAAGTCGCATCCCGATCAATGTGAAGATGGAGACGTGGACGCCTGAAGCAAACGAGCTGATCCACAGGCCGACCGGTACAAACGTGAAGAACACGGCGAGCGCGATCAATCCCCCACCTGTGATGAGTAACGTGCTTAATAGTTCTGGTGTCATTCTGTTACATCCTCCTTCGGTTCTACAAAGCGTCGGACGACAACGCGTCCTGAGTCGACTTTATACACCTCAATTTTTGTTTGTTCATCGAGATAGCTACCTTCTGCCACGACGTCGATTCGTTCGCCTTCAATCTCAGCAGTACCTGCTGGACGAAGTGGCGTCAATGTGACACCGACTTTCCCAAGCAACCGCTTCCGGTCATCATGAGACAAATACCCCTTATCAGTCGACGTCGAATCGGTCAAAATCAAGCCTTTATACATGAGCGAGCGATTCGACTGCAGTCGACGGTACGCCCAAAACCCGAGTCCCGCAACAAGCGCCGTCGCTAAACCAAGTGACAGCCAAAGCTGCCCGATCGTGGCACCTGCCATAATCAAACTCGCCACGACGGCGCCTATCCCGAGGACCCCGAACAATCCAAAACCGGCAACGAACACTTCAATTCCAAGAAGGACAATCCCGACGAAAAACACCGTCAGAATCACTCCGAGACCAAATGTCATCGTATTGCTACCCCCTTCCAAATCCAAAGCTACCTCTTATCTCTAGTGTATACGAAACAAGATTGAATGTGGTTTCATAATACGCAAAAAAAGGCAGAAACTTTTGGATTTCTCCAAAGTTCCCTGCCTTTTATCATTAATTCGTCAATTGTTGTTTGACAATTCGGTTCACAAGACCACCGTCAGCCTTGCCTTTAACTTGTGGCATGACGACGCCCATCACCTTACCCATATCGGACGGACCCGCAGCGTTCGTCTCGGCAATTGCCGCCTTGACGATTGCTGTGACTTCGTCTTCAGAGAGTTGCTTAGGCATGTAGACCTCTAGTACGACAATTTCATCAGCTACTTTAGAAGCAAGGTCTTCACGACCAGCGCTTTCGAATTCTCGGAGGGAGTCTCTGCGCTGTTTCATCTCTCGGTTGAGCACCGTGAGCTCCTCTTCCTCAGTAAGATCTTGTCGACCAAGTTTGATGGCCTCGTTCTGGAGCGACGCTTTGACCATTCGGATCGTCGTGAGACGATCTTTCTGTTTAGCGCGCATGGCTTGCTTCATGTCGTCCGTCAAGCGTTCTTGCAGACTCATGAGCCAACACCCTCTCTACAAAAGAAACTTCAATCAGAATTTCTTGTTCTTGCGAGCAGCTTCTGATTTCAATTTACGTTTTACGCTTGGCTTTTCGTAGTGACGACGTTTGCGAACTTCGGCAAGAGTGCCATCTTTCGCAACACCGCGTTTGAAACGACGAAGAGCGTCTTCAAGCGATTCGTTTTTACGGACACGAGTTTCCACTAGTTTTCCCTCCCTCCGAATTACACGACTAAGGAAACGTGTTTCACACGTCATACCACATTATAGTGAAATTAAGTCGTGTGGTCAACTACTACTTCAATTAATAATCGCTGTCCGAACGCCCGCCTGTGACGATGGCAATTCCGGCAGAAGCGCCAATGCGCGTTGCACCAGCATCGATCATCGCTTGTGCGCCTGCGAAATCACGGACGCCGCCTGATGCTTTGACGCCAAGATCCGGTCCGACCGTCTCACGCATGAGTCGGATGTCTTCGACGGTAGCGCCGCCAGTTGAGAATCCAGTCGACGTTTTCACGAAGTCTGCACCCGCTTTGACTGACAGCTCAGCCGCTTTTTTGATTTCTTCTTTAGTAAGCAGGCACGTTTCAAAGATGACTTTGACGAGCGTACCGTTTGCTGCTTCGACGACGGCACGGATGTCGCGTTCGACGAGGTCGAAATCGCCGTCTTTCATCGCACTGATGTTGATGACCATGTCGACTTCGTCTGCGCCGTTAGCAATCGCATCTTTCGTTTCGAACGCTTTCACTTCAGGTGTGTTCGCACCGAGCGGGAATCCGATGACCGTACAAACTTTGACGTCCTCATCTAATTTAAGTTGCTCGGCAGCGTAAGCGACCCATGTCGGGTTGACACAAACGCTCGCGAATTTGTACTCAAGTGCCTCTGCACATAATTTTGTGACTTGATCTTTCGTTGTTTCTGCCTTCAAGGCCGTGTGGTCGATATAACGTGCTAATTCCATAATAAATTCCTCCTCTGACATATAGGTCTGACATCTAACATATTATCATGTTTTTGAGAAATGTAACAGCTTTCACTTCATGCAAGTTGACGGCGTTTTCGCGTTTGGACCCAGCTGTTCCAACTGAAGAAAAAGATGGCGATCCAGATGCACGTGAACGCGAAAACATGATACGTCGTGAACGGTTCATCGTACAAGATGACACCGATCGCCAGACTGAGCGTCGGGGCGATGAACTGTAAAAAACCGACGAGCGTGAACGGGATATGTTGCGCCCCGTAACCGAACAACAGGAGCGGCAACGCCGTCATGACGCCCGTGCCTAAGAGCGCGGCCCAAACAATCGGTTCGCCCGTCATCGTGAGCCCGCCGCGCGACGTTTCGAAAGCGAGGAAGATGACCGCGACCGGAACGACCGCGAGAGTCTCGATGCCTAGACTGACCGTCGACGCAAGCGGCCGCCGTTTTTTGACCATCCCGTAAAACCCGAACGTACTCGCCAATATGAAAGCGATCCACGGGAACGACCCATAACCGAACGTCAAGACGAGCACCCCGACCGTCGCGACACCGACCGCGAGCCATTGGACTCGATTTAATGATTCCCGAAAAACGAGGACACCTAACACCATGCTGACGAGCGGATTGATATAATATCCGAGCGATGCCTCGATGATATAGCCGTGATTGACCGCCCATATGTAGACAAACCAGTTCGCACTGACGATAAAGCCGTTCAACATAAAGGCGTTCCGCGTCGCCCGATGTCTGAGCGCATAATTGAATTCAGTCCACTGTTTCGTCCATTTCAAGACGAGTAAAATGAATAGAAACGACCAGACGATACGGTGGGCGAGGATTTGACTGCTCGGTATTTCCTGTAGAAACTTCCAATAGATCGGCAGGATGCCCCACATGACGTACGCACCGATTGTGGGCATGACTCCTTTATTCAATCTGTTCACCCGCTCTCCTAATCAATTATCGTCAGTTTAGTCGATGCGTTTCGGACATTCAAGCGATTTCTTCCAACCTTCCCACGACAAAAGAGGAGCGCTCTGAGAGCGCACCTCGTGTCACACGTTCATTCAGCTCGTGATTGTCGTCAAGGCCGCAAGTGCTTGCTCCAAGTCTTCAATCAAATCGTTCACATCTTCAAGTCCGACAGAGATACGGACGAGCCCGTCCGTGATGCCGAGTTCTGCCCGACGTTCGGCCGGAATCGAGGCATGTGTCATCCGTGCCGGCACGCTAATCAAGCTCTCGACCGCACCGAGACTTTCAGCGAGCGTGAAGTAGTTCGTTTTCGCAACGACCGTCTCTGCCGCTTCGGCCGATCCGACGTCAAAAGCGATCATGCCGCCAAAGCCTCGGGCTTGTGACAGATGGATTTGTTTCGCTGTCTCGCTGGCAATGCTCGGGTGCAACACCCGGCTGATCGCCTCGTGAGACGTCAAGAACTCGACGAGTGCGAGCGCGTTCGTCTCGATCTCTTCCATCCGGACCGCGAGCGTCTTGATGCCGCGCACGACGAGGAAGCTGTCTTGCGGTCCGAGCACGGCTCCGACCGAGTTTTGTAGGAACGCCAAACGTTCCCCAAGTTCTTCTGTCCGGGCGACGACGAGTCCGGCGACGACGTCACTATGTCCACCTAAATATTTCGTGGCACTGTGCAAGACGTAGTCCGCACCGAACTCAATCGGATTTTGGAAATACGGTGTCATGAACGTATTGTCGACGACGAACAAGACGTCGGCCTCGGTCGCAATGTCACGCACACTGCGCATGTCCGTGACGTTCAAGAGCGGATTCGTCGGCGTCTCGACATAAATCATTTTCGTGTTCGGTTGGACGGCTTCGCGGACTGCCGCCGCGTCAGACGTATCGACAAAAGATGCTTCCAAGCCAAGTGATTGAAATACTCGATTGAATACACGGTACGTTCCCCCATATACGTCAGAACCGACGATGACGTGGTCCCCTGATTTCATTAACATGAGAATCGTTGAGATGGCGGCCATCCCTGAAGCGAACGCAAAACCACGCGCCCCGCCTTCGATGTCGGCGATCAGCGTCTCAAGCGCCGTCCGCGTCGGGTTAGCCGTCCGCGAATATTCATACCCGTCCCGCAAATTGCCGATTCCGTCTTGTTTATAAGTACTCGTTTGATAGATGGCTGGTGTCACGGCACCCGTCAACGGGTCCGTCGTCTTACCGCCGTGAATAAGCGCTGTTTTTGTACGCATGTTCTGCCTCCTTGACTATTCCTTGACTTAAATATCGTTCGACACTGTCTGGTAAAATCGTGACGATCACACCTTCGGTCATCCGGTTTGCTTCTTGCACACAGGCGGCGATGGCCGCACCGGAAGAACTTCCGACGAGCAGTCCTTCTTGCTTCGCCAAATGGGCGACGTAATAAAACGCGTCATCATCAGAAATCGTATAAATCCCATCGACGAGTTCGCGATCTAAAAACACAGGCCACTTCTCGACACCGATTCCTTCTGTTTTATGGGGCCCTGGTTGCCCACCGTTTAGGATTGATCCTTCGGGCTCAACGACAACGTTGCGGGTGCCGTGGTTTTTCAAAACCGCGGCGACCCCAGTGAACGTGCCACCCGAGCCCGCGCCGGCGATGAAGACGTCGATATTCGGTATATCTTGCAATAACTCTCGGGCGAGTGAATCGACATACGTATCCGGGTTATCCGGATTCGAGAACTGTTCCGGTAAATAGGCGTTATGTTCAACCGCCAGCGCTTTGGCCCGCTCGATCGCACCCTTCATCCCGAGCTCGGTTTCCGTGTTAATGACAGTCGCGCCAAGCAATGACATGAGCGCTTGCTTCTCTTGACTAAACTTTTCAGGCGTGACCGTGATCAAGTTCACCCCGTACCGCTGACAGGCGAGGGCGAGCCCGATGCCGGTATTCCCTGCCGTCGGCTCGACGACCGTACCACCCCGTTCGAGTTGGCCGCGTTCAAGCGCTTGTTCGATTAAATGAAGCCCGAGCCGGTCTTTCACACTCCCGCCTGGATTCATCATCTCGAGCTTGCCGTATATTTTAACGCCTTTCGGAACAGGCAACGTCCGTAACTCGAGCAGCGGCGTGTCCCCGATCAGTTCATAGACGTTATTGACGAGCATATTACGCCTCGTCCTTAAAGATGATGTGCCACTCGTCACGTTTCGCGAGCATGTCGGCCGCTAATTTTTTTGCGCCCTCAAAGTCGTGGTGGTTGGCACTTCCGCATTGGATTGGGTTTTGCGCCGGCAACTCCGTCGCATTTGCTGCATCACGGAGTGTCGCCTCGACGAGGTCGAGCATCGATTCGTAATCGCCGTCGTTCAACATCGTCCAATAAAAACCAGTCTGGCAACCCATCGGCGAGACGTCGATGATTTGGTCCGAGTGACTGCGGCTGTTCTCAGCGATCAAGTGCTCGAGCGAATGGACGGCCCGCATCGGCATGAGACCCTCGTTCGGTTGGATGAAGCGAATGTCGTATTTATAGATCGTATCGGCCGTCCCTTTTTTCACTCCTGCTAAACGGACGTAAGGCGCTTGTACTTTTGTATGGTCCAAATTAAAACTTTCGACTTTATAACTTTTCATGATTGAGTTCCTCCTGATTGTTTCGTGGCCACGACGAGCCAGACGAATTTATTTTTTTGTGTCATCGAGACCGTATAACCGTTCGCTTCGAGCATCGCTTGAATCGTTTGCGTATACGGATAAAATTCGCGGTTCAAATCTTCTACCAAGTCGTCGTACCCGTTACCGCTCGCCCAGTCGAGAATGTCTCGCTTCGCCTTTTGCGAGGCGAACATCGTGTCGAGTAAGACGAATCGCGGTGAATCGAGCTGCTCGACGTAACCTTGAATCGCTGTCCGTTTCTCTTCATCCGTCAGATGGTGAAACGCGTATGACGACACGATCGTATCGATCTGCTCTGTCGTCGGATAGTTTAAAAAGTCACCGTCGATAATATCAATCTCAAGTTTTTCGGCGGCGACAGCCCGCATCTCCGGGGACGGTTCGACCGCAACCAGCTCGTGACGTTCTAAAATCTTCATACTTAAGTTCCCGGTCCCGACTCCGAACTCCATGACCTTCCCTTCGAGATGATCCACGACCTCGCTCAACATCTCCTCATAACCTGCGAACACTTCTTTATATTGCTCGTCATGTCCGGCCACGGTCGTGTCGTATTGCGTTGCCCATTCCTTAAAAATGTCCATGAACTGTAATCCCATTGCTCCACCCCATCGCTTTATTCCGACTATGTCGATAAGTTTTATATGTTTTATCTATTCAGACCATACCAATTTTCAAAAAAAATCTCAAGCGAATTGTTCGAATCATTTTATTCGAGGGCATATCACGCCCAAATTTTGAAACTTGAGTTGAACGCGTGAATTTAGACCTAGCTATTTTAGTAAAAGATAGGCCGAAAGTAATTGTCAGAATTTTTAAATTTGTTCAAATTCATTACCTTGTTTTCGAAAAAAACGAGCGATTATCGCCCTGCATTCAGCTATCATTTTCCACAAATACATATACTTCTCAATTAAACGATTGGAGGATTTTCAAATTGCCAAACTTTAAATTTTATGTAAACGTCTCCCTCGCTACATGCCTGGCGTTGACACCTGGGCTGCTCGGACTCGGAACAGATCCGGTACTTGCCAAACGATCCGTTACGCCGAATGCTGAGATCGCCGACAAGCAAGAAAAATTGCGTGTCGTCGTCGAACTCGTCGGTGCACCTGCCATCGAACAAGCAAAAAAGAAAGGGAAAAAATTCAATGAATTGACGAAGGTCGAGAAAGACAATGCTCACGGACTCGTCAAAGCCGAACAGAAAAAAGCGAAAGCCGCCATCTCAAAAAAAGGTGTGAAAGCAGAAACGATTGAAGAGTTCACGACCGTCTTCAACGGATTCAGTACGTTGCTCTCGGCTACAGACGTCCAGAAAGTTGAAGCGTTGCCTGAAGTCGCTCACGTCCATGTCGTCAATGAATACGAGCGCCCCGAGGTCAAACCGGATATGGTAACGAGTAACGGCATGGTCCAATCGCAACAGACATGGGGCGACTATGGGTATACCGGCGAAGGAACGATCGTCGCCGTCATCGATACGGGTGTCGATGCAGACCATCGCGACTTCCGCTTAACCGACGATACAAAAGCAGAGCTCACGCAAGGTGAGGTCGAGTCGGCAGTCAGTGAGTTCGGTTTGCCGGGAGCCTACATAAACGAGAAAGTTCCTTATGCTTATAACTATTACGACGAGAACGATGATATTCGCGATGATTCCCCTGGCGCCTCGATGCACGGGATGCACGTATCGGGTACGGTCGCGGCCAACGGGGATGAGGCGACTGGCGGTTTGAAAGGTGTCGCTCCAGAATCGCAAGTACTCGGTCTCAAAGTATTCAGCAACGACCCGAACTACGCCTCGACGTACGGCGATATCTATATTAAAGCGATCGACGATGCCATCAAACTCGGCGCCGACGTCATCAATATGAGTCTCGGATCGACGGCCGGTTTCGTCGATGCCGACTCACCCGAGCAACAAGCGGTACAGCGTGCTGTCGATAACGGTGTCTTCATGTCGATCTCAGCTGGTAACTCGGCGTACTTCGGAAACGGATACGATCTCCCTTATGCGAACAATCCGGATACCGGCGTCGTCGGCGCTCCGAGCGTGAGCTCGGCCTCGACTTCAGTCGCCTCACTCGAGAACGACCAAATTCAATTGGACGCTTTCTCGATTCAATCCGGTGACAAGACCGATAAAATCGGATGGAAGAAACAAGATGGCCCAGCTTTCACGAATGGGGACTATGAACTCGTCCATGTCGGTGACGGACAGCCTGGTCAATACGTCGGGAAAGACGTGAAAGGGAAGATTGTCTTCGCGGTGCGTGACGGCGCCTATTTCTACTCGAACATTCAAAAGACAGCCGAAGCGAACGGGGCTGCCGGTGTCATCGTCCGCGGTGCCGTCGGTCATGGTGATTACGTCAGTATGGCGCTAGCGAACCCACAAATCCCGATGGCGTCACTCAGCATTAAAGACGGAAATGAGCTTCAACAGCGACTCGTTGCCGGTGAACAAATGAACATTAAATTCGCAGGTGACCGCATTAGCGTCGCTAACCGTGCAGCCGGTTCACTGTCTAACTTCACTTCGTGGGGCGTGACACCAAACCTCGATTTCAAACCTGAAATCTCGGCGCCAGGCGGACAAATCTTCTCGACGTTGAATGACGATCAATACGGATTGATGAGCGGAACGTCGATGGCTGCACCACACGTCGCAGGAGGCGCCGCCCTCGTGCTCGAACGTGTCGATCGCGAGTTCGCTTTAAGCGGTACGGCTCGGGTAACGATGGCGAAGAATTTGTTGATCAACACATCGAAAGCCGTGACTGATATCGGTCCATACAACCAACAGTTGAATCAGAACCTCCCATACACGCCGCGTCGGGGAGGAGCCGGTTTGATGCAATTGCACGCGGCCGTCTCAACGCCAGCCGTCGCCTATGAAAAGACAACAAAAGAAGCAAAAGTTGCCTTAAAAGAACTCAACCGAAGCAAGGCGACGTTCACGCTTGTTGTCGAGAACTTATCCGACAAAGCCGTGTCATACGATGTTTCGTCTTCACTTCAGACCGACCTCGCCATCGAACGGACGGCCGGGACGATTCAAAATGCGATGGAGGCCCAACCACTCCAAAACGCCAGCGTGACGATCAACGGGAAGAAAGCAAATACGGTCAAACTGAAAGCGAAGCAAACAGTCGAACTCAAAATCGCGCTCGACGTCTCGAAAGCGCAGGTTCTCAATCCAAAGACGCTGAACGGTCTCGTCTCGGCCAAAGACGTATTTGAAAACGGCTATTTCGTCGACGGTTTCGTGCGCTTGACCGATGTGAACGGGGCAGAAGGCAATCCAGGACTCGTCGTACCGTTCGTCGGTTTCGAAGGCGACTGGGGCAAAGCACCGATCTTTGACGCTTCCATCTATGAATCAGGATCGTTCTATCAGACGGCTGGAATGGTCGATCAGACAGGGAATTATTTGGGCATGAACCTAGATGAGTCGTTCACGTCCGACACAATCGCGTTCTCTCCTGACGGGGACAACGTAAAAGATGTGGCGACACCGGTCTTCTCGCTCCTTCGTAACGCCAAAGACGTCAAATATCGCATCGTCGACGAGTCAGGCGATGTCGTCCGCACGCTCCGGCAAGATGACGAGTTGCGTAAAAACTACTTCGATGGCGGACGCAATACACCTTACTACTACTCAGCCGACTACAAATGGGACGGACAATTGAACGGTAACCCGGCCCCGGCCGGCAAGTACTTCTATGAGATCGAAGCGAGCATCGATTACATGAAAAAAGAGGCACAGACGCTCCGCTTCCCGGTTAAAGTCGACTATACAGATCCGACGTTCTCGGCGAAGTGGCAAGATGACAGTTTGTCCGTAAAAGCGAACGACGACTTCTCTGGTATCCATTCTGTCGAATACTTCTTGAACGGTAAGTCTGTCGCCAAACTTGCAAACGGGTCGGCCAGTCATGCCTTCACGTCGCCACTTAATGAGACCGATGAAGTCAGCGTCCGCGTCACAGACCATGCCGGAAATAGCACGACCAAAACAGTCGCCTATTCGACGGATTCAGAAAAACCTGGCGTCTTCTTGGACGCGCCGCTCGCTTTGTCACCTTACGCGACGTCAATCGTCCCCATCAAAGGATCGATTCAAGACGCATCAAACATCAACTCATTCCAAGTCGATGGGATTGATGTCCCGCTCACATGGAATGAAACAACGAAACGATATGACTTCAGTACGAATCGGACATTTACAGACGGCGTGCACAAACTCCGCTTCGTCGCTGAGGATGCGGCTGGAAACGTCGCCAACTTCCAACGGACAATTTTCGTCGATGCGACACCAGCCGTCATCGAGATCGGGAAACTACCGAAACAAATCGGGAAAAAACAAACTACGGTCAACGTCAACGTGACTGTCAAAGATAATTTTGATGAAGTGAAGCTCCTCGTGAACGGTGATTTGAAATTCAGCCAGGCACTAAAAGCACCTTATGAGATGCGCGCTTTCTCAAGAACTGAAAAAGTCACGCTTCCTGTGACGTCAGGAGAGAATACGTTCACGTTCGAAGCGGTCGACCTCGCCGGCAACGTGACGACGAAGACGATCACGTTGTTCAAAAAATAATCTGTCATGAAGAAGAGCCCTCGCCTAGGCGAGGGCTCTTGTCATGTGGTCATTAAACATAAAATCAGCTCCCGCAAACTGCGGGAGCTGATTTCGTGTTCAATTCAATTCAAGCGCATACGATAACGCCGCTAACGCGTAGAGCGGCGCCGTCTCGGTGCGCAAAATCCGGGGGCCGAACGCACACGGGCGCGCGCCTTGATTCGTCCAGGCGTCAATCTCCTGATCGTCAAATCCGCCTTCAGGACCGACGATCAGCAGGAGACGCTGTCCGCGTTCAAGCGCTTTGAAGACAGCCGCGAGTGCCGCTTGTTCCCCTTGCTTCGCCGACTCTTCATAAGCGATGACGACCGCATCGTAATTAGAAAAGTCGTCTAGCAGGTCACGCGACGAGACGTACGCGCACGTCGGGACGACGGCCCGGTACGACTGTTCGGCCGCTTCTTGCATGATTTTCTGTAGCCGTTCAACTTTCTTAGGGGCTTTTTTTGCGTCCCATTTCGCGACCGATCGTTTCGACTCGAACAACTTCAAGTGATGCAACCCGAGCTCGGTCGCTTTTTGAGCGACAAGCTCGACTTTATCACCTTTCGGCAGTGCGTAGGCGAGCGTCACATCAACGGGCAGTTCAGTCGTCGCCTGCCGCGCTTCGAGTACTTTTGCCGTCCCCGATTTTTTTTCGAGCGCGATCACCTCACAGACGTACTCGACACCTGTACCGTCTAACAACACCATCTGATAACCCGGTCCCGCCCGCAACACCGTCCCGATATGATGGACGACGTCTTGCGGCAATGCGACCGTGTCTGTTTTAAACGCATCACGTTGTAAGAAATAGCGTTGCATGGCTTATCCCTTCTTCGCGATGATGGCGACCCAGTCTTCCATGACTCGCGTCTCTTCGATCGAGAATCCAGCCGCCTTGAGCGCTGCCGTCACTTCATCTCGTTTTTGGCCGATGATGCCCGACGTGATGAAATAGCCGCCTGGTTTGACGCGCACGTAAGCATCGTCAACGAACAGCATGATGACGTCAGCTAAAATGTTGGCGACGATCAAGTCATACTCACCGCTCATCCCTTTCAACAAATCACCCGTCTTGACGTCGACGACGTCTAGAACGCCGTTCGTCTCGACGTTTTGGCGGGCCGATTCGACCGCGACCGCATCCAAATCGAGCGCCTCGACTCGTTCCGCGCCAAGCTTCGCCGCCGCGATGGCAAGTACGCCTGAGCCCGTCCCGACATCGATCAAGCGGTCACCCGGTTGGATATAGTTCTCGATCGCTTGAATGCACAGCATCGTCGTCGGGTGCGTCCCGGTCCCGAACGCCATACCCGGGTCGAGCAAGATCACGTTCTCTTCCGGTTGTGGCACGTATTCTTCCCACAGCGGCACGATCGTGAGATGTTGCGAGATCTTGACCGGTTTATAGTACTGCTTCCACGAGTGGGCCCAGTCCTCCTCATCCATCTCGAGCGCCGTCACGGTACCAGCGCCGACTTCAAAGATATTGCGCAGCCGTTCAATTTCTTTTTTCAGTGTCGAGAGCGTGTCCGGTAGGTCGCCTGAGACAGGAACGTACGCTTTCACGTGGACACCCGACGTTGGATACGTATCGCGGCCGGATTCGTCCCAAATCTCTCCGAAATGATCTTCTGCCATCATCCGGTCGTAGTCTTCGACGTCCTCGATGACGACACCTTGTGCCCCCACTTCATGTAGTAAATTTGATACGGCTTCGACTGCCTGCTGTGTCGTGTGGACACAAATTTCAGACCATTTCATCGCTTGTACACGCTCCTTTTACTGGCTAAAAAACTTTTTCATCTTTTGGAAGAGGCCGTGCTGTTCTTCCACGCCCGCTTCTCCGCTGATCTCTTCAAACTCGCGGAGCAATTCTTTTTGACGATCTGTCATGTTCGTCGGTGTCATGATGACGATATTGACGTACTGGTCGCCGTTGCCGCCGCCGCGAACGCTCGGCATCCCTTTTCCACGCAAACGGAATTTCGATCCGGTCTGTGTTCCGGCTGGCACTTTCAAGCTGACCTTGCCGTGCACGGTCGGGACTTCGAGTTCGGCGCCGAGTGCTGCTTGCGCGAACGTGACCGGCATCTCCATCGAGATGTGCTGGTCGACACGCTCGAAGATTTCGTGCGCCCGAACGCGGACGACGATGTAAAGATCGCCGGCCGGGCCACCGTTAGCGCCAGGACCACCTTTGCCGGACATGCGGATCTGTTGGCCGTTATCGATACCGGCAGGAATTTTGACTTCGACTTGCTGTGTCTTCTTGACGTGACCAGAGCCATGGCACGTCGTACATTTCTCTTTGATCGTCTTGCCTGTTCCATGACATTGGCTACACGTCCGCTGATTGACCATGCGACCGAGCACCGTGTTCTGTTCGACCGTTTCGACACCGCTACCGCCACAACGGCCGCACGTCTCTGGTTTCGTCCCCGGCTTGGCACCGCTACCCATACACGTGTCACATTCGACTTCGATCTCAAGGTCGATCGTTTCCGTCTTACCGGTCACGCTCTCCATGAAGTCGAGGTCGACGACGTATTGATAATCTTCTCCGCGTCGCGGTGCGTTCGGGTCTTGACGACGTCCGCCGCCGCCGAAGAACATGTCGAAGATGTCGCCGAATCCGCCTTGGAAGTCACCGCCGCCTCCGAACTGGCTCGCTCCTTCAAATCCGAAGCGGTCATATTGAGCCCGTTTCTGCTCGTCTGACAGCACTTCATACGCCTCACCGAGCTCTTTAAATTTATCGGCCGCATCCGGCTCTTGGTTGATGTCTGGATGATATTCCCGTGCCAATTTGCGATAGGCCCGTTTGATGTCTTGCGCCGAGGCCGATTTGTCTAGGCCAAGCACTTCATAATAATCTCGTTTCGCCACGTTACTCTCTCCTCTTTACTGTTTCAAGTTCGATTTTACCGATTCTACCTTAACATGGAAAGAGCCAAAGCAGAAACCTGCTTTGGCGCCATCCAATCTATCGGTTGCCTTATTTACGATCGTCGAGATCTTCAAACTCCGCGTCGACGACGTTATCGTCTTTCGCTTCTGTTTGTGTCTCAGCGCCTTCAGCACCTTGCTGTTCAGCCATGTTCGCATATACTTTTTGCGTCAATTCTTGTACGACTTCAGATAGCTCATCTTTCGCCGTACGGATTGCTTCGAGGTCTGTACCTTCAAGTGCTGATTTTGCTTTTTCTTTCGCTGCTTCGGCTTTGTCTTTATCTGTTGCGTCGACTTTATCTCCAAGGTCTTTGATCGCCTTGTCCGTCGCGAAGACGAGTTGGTCCGTTTCGTTACGGAGCTCTGCTTCTTCTTTACGCTGTTTGTCTGCTTCCGCGTTCGCTTCCGCTTCTTTCACCATGCGCTCGATTTCAGCCTCGTCGATACCTGAAGACGACTGGATCGTGATCGACTGCTCTTTGTTCGTACCGAGGTCTTTCGCCGATACGTGAACGATTCCGTTCGCATCGATGTCGAACTTGACTTCGACTTGTGGGACACCGCGTGGTGCCGGCGGGATGTCCGTCAATTGGAAACGACCGAGCGTCTTGTTGTCAGGCGCCATCGGGCGTTCCCCTTGCAAGACGTGGATGTCAACGGCTGGCTGGTTGTCTGCTGCTGTCGAGAAGACTTGTGATTTCGATGTCGGAATCGTCGTGTTGCGATCGATCAACTTCGTCATCACGCCACCCATCGTCTCGATACCGAGCGAAAGCGGAGTCACGTCGAGAAGGACGACGTCTTTCACGTCACCGGCAAGGACACCGCCTTGGATCGCTGCACCGAGGGCAACGACTTCGTCCGGGTTAACGCCTTTGAACGGCTCTTTCTTCGTGAAATCGTGAATCGCTTTTTGGACCGCAGGGATACGTGTCGAACCACCGACGAGAATGATCTTGTCGAGATCAGACGGCGTGAGGCCTGAGTCTTTCAACGCGCGGCGAGTCGGTTCCATCGTGCGCTCGACGAGGTCTGCTGTCAATTCATCGAATTTCGCACGTGTGAGTGTTGTTTCAAGGTGAAGCGGGCCAGCTGCTCCTGCTGTGATGAACGGGAGGCTGATGTGCGCGCTTGTCACGCCTGAAAGGTCTTTCTTCGCTTTCTCGGCCGCATCTTTCAAGCGTTGGAGCGCCATCTTGTCTTGCGCGAGGTCGATACCGTTCTCTTTTTTGAATTCAGACACGAGGTAATCGATGACTTTTTGGTCAAAGTCGTCTCCACCGAGTCGGTTGTCCCCTGCTGTCGCGACAACTTCAAACACGCCGTCTCCGAGCTCGAGAATCGAGACGTCGAACGTACCGCCACCGAGGTCATAGATCAAGATCGTGTGATCTTCACCTTTGTCGAGGCCGTAAGCGAGCGCCGCTGCTGTCGGCTCGTTGATGATCCGTTTGACATCGAGACCGGCAATTTTCCCGGCGTCTTTCGTCGCTTGACGCTCAGCGTCGTTAAAGTAGGCAGGAACTGTGATGACCGCTTCAGTTACGGACTCACCAAGGTAGTCTTCTGCATCTTTTTTAAGTTTTTGCAAAATGATGGCCGAAATTTCTTGTGGCGTGAATTTCTTACCGTCGACTTCGACCGTATGTGACGTTCCCATATGACGCTTGATCGATTGGATCGTGTTCGGGTTCGTGATCGCTTGACGCTTCGCGACTTCACCGACTTGACGCTCTTCCCCTTTGAATGCGACGACAGACGGTGTCGTACGGTTCCCTTCTGCGTTTGAGATGACGACCGCTTCGCCACCTTCCATAACTGCTACACAAGAGTTCGTTGTTCCTAAATCAATTCCGATAATTTTAGCCATTGTCTATTCCTCCATCTAGTTAAGTAATTTTATTCCGAAACTTTTACCATGCTTGGACGAATGACGCGTCCGTGCAACGTGTACCCTTTTTGAAGCTCCATCGTTACAATCCCAGACTCGAACTCATCACTCGGTTCTTGCATGACCGCTTGATGATAATTCGGGTCGAACGGCTGACCGACTGCTTCGATCACTTCAACGTTCTCGGCGTTTAACACGTCGAGCAATTGACGGTGGATCATGTCGACACCCGCTTGAATCTGTTTAGCGTCATCCGATGACGCTTCGACTTGAAGCGCACGCTCAAAGTTATCGATGAGCGGAATCAGTTTCTCGATGACGGCTTGCGAAGCGAACTTGACGCGTTTCGCGTTCTCTTCGTTCGTTCGGCGGCGGAAGTTGTCAAAATCAGCACGAATCCGAAGCTCGCTCGCTTTGAGCGCTTCGATTTCTTGTTGCAAATCTGGTCCCTCAGAACTTTCTTCCACTATTTCAGCATTTGAAACCTCGTCAGCGTCCGCAGTCTCTGACTGCAACGCGTCGAAATCTTTCTCTTCGAGCACTTCTTCTTCTTGGTCTGGCCCGTTTTGATTTTCAGTAGTCATATTGAGGCTCCTTTCGTTCACTCTTCTAGTTTCGTTCGCCTTAACGCTTCAATGATTTGTCCCATCATCCGCACCCCGTGCCGATAATCCATCCGGGTCGGACCAATCATCGCAATCGTCCCGAACGTCTTGCCGTCGAGCGTATAGTCCGAGGTGATGACGCTACAATTTTGAAGCGCAAGGATCCCATTCTCGCTCCCAATGCTCACATAAATCTCGCGATTTGGCAACGATTCGAGCCAGTCGGTCAACCGTTCTTGCTCGTCGATCCACTCTAGGAACGGACGTAACGTATCGAGCGTTTGAAACTCGGGTTGGTTGAAGATGTTTTTCTTCCCACCAAGATACAGCGAGGTCGGATGATGTACCCCGACGGTCGCTTGAATGAGTTGCATCATCGACTCATATTGTTGTTGATGAGCGAGGCGAAGGTTTGACACTTCTTCTCCGATACGGAACTTCAGTTGACCGAGCGGAGTTCCTTTTAGACGATCGTTTAAAAATCGGATTGTTTGTTCGACCATATCCGGCGCCATCGGCGATTCGAACACGACCGTTCGATGTTCGACGTGCCCTTGATCCGTTACGATCAAGACGACACCGCGCCGTTCATCGAGCGGCATCAAATCGATCCGTGCCAGCCGGTTCATCTGACTGCTCGGACCGAGCGCTACCGTCGTATAATTGGTCAAATCAGAGAGTAGGTCAGCGGCTTGACGAATGAGGACTTCTGACTCTTGGGCGGACGCTCGCAAGCGTTCCCCGAGCCGATATGTTTCCCGCTCGTCGATGAGTTTCGTCTCGACAAGGTGATCGACGTAATAACGATACCCGACTTCAGACGGGATTCGTCCTGCTGAAGTGTGCGGTTTTTCGATCAAGCCCATGTCTTCTAAATCCGCCATGTCGTTTCGGATCGTCGCCGAACTGAACGACAAGTCATCCCGTTTCGAAAGCGTCCGTGAACCGACGGGCTGGGCTGTCTGAATGTAATCATCAATGATTGCTCGTAAAATGAGCAATTGTCTCTCTGTCAGCACAACATCACTCCTCTCTGAAGGATTGGCCTCATTTTTATTAGCACTCATATTTACTGAGTGCTAATCACACTTCAAATATTATCATGTTCTCCTTATTTGTCAATTCAAATGCATCATTTTTTCCATCGATTGAAAGTCATTCGAAATGCATCTTCCGCGCACTTTCGGTATGATACGAATTGAGGTGATCATATGTTTACAACTAAACAATTTAACGTGTTTACGCAAGACGGGCTCGACGCCCGCATGTCAGGTATTCGCGCGGACATTCAACCGCTGTTCCATCGCATCTATGACGAGGTCGGTCCGCAGCTTGAAGCCGACGTCGGCATCCCGCTCTATCTCCACGTCGCCAAGCACGCCCGCCGGACGGTCAATCCGCCGAAAGATACGTGGATGGCGATCTGTCACGATAAACGTGGCTATAAGAAACATCCGCATTTCCAAGTCGGTCTGTTCGACGACCGTGTCTTCGTCTGGCTTGCCTTCATCTATGAGATGCCGAACAAAGAAGCAATCGGCAAACGACTCATGACAATCGACTTTAAACATGAATTTCCCGACTTCCATCTTGCCGGCGATCATATGAAAAAAGAGGCGTTCTTGATCGAAGAGACGTCCTCTGCGTCAATCGATGCCATCGTCGAGCGCTTCGCGACCGTCAAAAAAGCCGACTTCTTGATCGGTCGTCAACTTTCGGCCGATGCCTCGATCCTCCAAAACGAAGCGGCGTTCCTCGCCCTTGTCGAGGACACGTTCGGACGGCTCATGCCGATCTACCGCGAGCTCGTTCTCTAACTAAAACAGGCGAATCCGACATCGGATTCGCCTGTTTTTACGTTGTCACATCATTTAATCGTGCCTCACCGATGAATGCCGCGAACGCCTCGTTGGCGAGCGGGAGTCCCGACTCGGTCAACCGGACGTGCGTGTCCGTCGTTTCAATCAACTGTTTCGCTTTCAGTTCGGACAAGACGTGCCCGAACACCGACTCCATCGAGACACCGTACTTCGTTTCGAACGTCTCAAACGACACACCGCTGCGCATCCGGAGTCCGAGAAACAACTCTTCTTCCATCCGCTCGAACGTCTCGAGTGTCGTCGTACTTCGAACCGGTAAACCTTCCGCCTTGATATAGTGCGGGATCGGCGCGACGTTCGCCCGGCGCTCGCCGTTCAAGTAACTGTGAGCCCCGGCTCCGAAGCCGTAATACTCCTCGTTCCGCCAATACACTTGGTTGTGACGGCTCTCCCGTCCCTCGACACTGTAGTTCGAGATCTCGTACTGCTTGAGCCCACGGCGTTCGAGCGTCTCCATGACTTTCAAGTACATGGCGACTTCGATGTCCTCACCCGGCAGACGAAGCTTGCCTTTGCGGTCTTGGATCGCGAAGACGGTGTGCGGTTCGAGGATCAAGGAATAGGACGAGACGTGTTGGATCGGCAGTTTGAACGCCAAGTCGAGGTCCCGTTCGATCTGTTCGAGCGTCTGCTCCGGTAGTCCGAACATGAGGTCGATCGAGATGTTGTCGAACCGTTTCGCCGCCTCCGTCACCGTCGCGAACACGTCATCCGCCCGATGCGTCCGCCCGATCCGTTCAAGCCCGCCGTCGTCGAACGTCTGGACGCCGAAACTGACGCGGTTGACACCGCCTCGTTTCATCGTATCGAGCTTTTCGGCGCTCACAAAGTTCGGATTCGCCTCGACCGAGTATTCTATATTCTTTGTAGCGAGCGGGAGCAAGTGCCGCTCGACCATGTCCATGAGACGTTTCATCTGCACCTCATCGAGCGCGGTCGGCGTTCCTCCGCCGATAAAGATCGTCTCGATCTCATCTGTCGGATATTGTTCAAGCGATAGGACGATCTCTCGTTCTAACGCATCTAAATAGTCATCAACCGGTTGGTTCTTTAAGAACACCTTGTTGAAATCGCAGTAATAACAAATATGTTCACAAAATGGAATGTGAAGATATACGGCTTTAGCCATGGCGGCCACCCCTTTCTTCTCCTTCCATTTATAACGCTTTTTACGTCTTCACGCCACTGTCTGCATTCAATCGAAACGATGGATGAACAATCCGCTCTTCAGTTTCGGATCGAACCAAGTCGATTTCGGTGGCATCTGTCCGGATTCATCGGCGACCTGCATCAACTCTCCCATCGCCGTAGCGTGACATGTCAACACGACGACATCCGGTCGCTCGGCCAACCGTTCCAGTTGTTCGACGGCGTCTGAGCCGCCGACGAAGTCAATCCGTTTATCGGTCCGGACATCGTCCACTCCGAAGTACGGTTCGAGAATATCCCGTTGTAGCGTGGCAACGTCGAGAGCCGCGGTCGACTGTCGTTTCGTCAACTCATACTGTTTGCCGCGGTAAGACAATCCGAACGAACCGCGCGCTTGCGGAACGACGAGGCCGTCAGTCGACACCACTTCGTACGAGAACGAAATCCCGTCCAATAAAGCCGCGACTTCTTCAGGCGTAACATCGGTCAACAGGCGATGGTACGGCAAGATCGTCAACTCGTCGCTCGGGAAGAGCACACCTAAAAAGTGATCGCGCTCTAGTTTCGATTCACCTTCAGGCAGTTCTAGCGCCGCGACGACAGCCGCCGCTTTGGCCCGATGATGCCCGTCGGCGATATAGATGGACGGGATCGTCGCCCCGATCATAATGACACGCGCCTGGTCTTTCGGCGGCACCGCATAGCCTTCGTGCAAGACACCTTGACTGTCCGTGAAGGAAAATAGAGGTCGTTCGTTCGTGGCGGCTTCAAGGATACGCCGTAACGCCTCGTCCGGCTCATGGCTCAGTAAAATCGGTCCGGTGTGCGCTTTCGTCGCCGCCACATGTTCGACCCGTTCCCGCTCTTTCACTTCTCGTGTATGTTCATGGATCTTGATGCGGCCCGCCTCATAATCCGCGACCGAAAACGTCGCCACGAGACCGGTTTGACGCCGCCCTTGATTCGTCAGCCGATAGACGTAAAAGCCGTTTGCCTGTTCCGTCAGTTCAGTCGCGTACAACCGTTCCAACTCGGTCCTCGCACGTCGTCCCCACGCTTCGAGTGACAGGTCAGCGGCAAACAGTTCCGGCTTATCGACCGAGAGAAATGAGTTCGGACGTCGCTCGACGTCTCCTCGTGCCTGTTCGACGTTCACGATGTCGTACGGGTCGGCCGCCACAGCTTCAGGATGGGCCGGCATATACGGTTTAAACGGTTTAAATATGACCATGTTGATCCCTCCTTAAAATTCACGGACGCGCATGACGCCCTCGATGTCGTACAAAGCATGCACGGACAGTTCTTCTTGTTTATGGTTATCGATGTCGATCATCGTGTAGGCCACATCGTTCCGGCTGCGATTCACCATGTTATCGATGTTGATCCCGTTCTCGGCGAGCCGGCTCGCAATTTGACCGACCATGTTCGGGACGTTCAAGTGCAGCACCGCCAAGCGTCGCTTGCCGACGTAAGGAAGTTCAGTGTCCGGAAAGTTAGCGGAATTCCGGATGTTTCCGGTCTCTAAATACAGTTTCAGCGTATCGACGGCTTGAATCGCGCAATTCACTTCGGATTCTCGTGTCGAAGCCCCAAGATGCGGAAAAGCGACGACTTGAGGATGGCCGAGTAACGCCTGTTGCGGGAAGTCTGTAATGTACGTCGCCACTTTATCTTGTAACGCCTCAATCAAATCAGCATCGTTCACGAGCTCGCCACGGGCGAAGTTCAATAACGTCACCCCAGGCTTCATCCGTTTGAACCAACTAGCGTCGATCAAGTTGCGTGTGTCGTCCGTGAGCGGCATATGGATCGAGAGCAAATCGACGTCTCTGAGCAAATCGTCTAAATGCTTGGCTCGTTTTACTTGCTTTGATACGTTCCACGCTCCATCGACCGATAAATGCGGGTCGTACCCGACGACGTCGACACCGAGCTGAAGCAGGTCGTTCGCGAGCGACGCCCCGATCGCGCCGAGGCCGACGATGCCGACCTTCTTGCCTCGTAATTCAGAGCCGACAAAGCGACGCTTCTCGTCTTCCATCGCCCGCTCAAGTAACGCTTGGCTTGGGAACGTTTGCTCGTTCACCCAACGCGCGCCTTCAAGGATCGGCCGGACCGATAAAAGCATGCTCGCGAGTACGAGTTCTTTGACCGCGTTCGCGTTCGCCCCTGGTGTATGGAACACGACGACGCCTTGACGCGCCAAGCGCTCAAGCGGGATGTTGTTCACCCCAGCCCCGGCCCGGGCGATCGCGAGCAAGTACGGGGGAATCTCGGCGTCGTGAACGTCATGGCTCCGAATGACCCAGGCATCGGCCTGCTCCACTGCGTTGACGGCGTATTCTCTCGGCTCAAAACGCTCTAGCCCGGCTGATGCGATTTGATTATATGTTTTGATGTGAAACATCGTATCCCTCCTGTTCAAATGCTTGCATCACTTCGACTAGACGAACGACTCCTTCGAGCGGCATCGCGTTGTAAAGACTGGCCCGCAGCCCTCCGACCGAGCGGTGGCCACCAAGTTCGATCAATCCACGTTCCTCGGCGAACTGTTGAAACGCTCGATCCGTCTCGTCCCGTCCCGTCGTGAACGGAATATTCGTCAATGAACGGATATCTCCTGTGACGAGCGACCGGAACAACGTTGAGCCGTCTAAATAAGCATACAATCGCGCGCTCTTCTCACGGTTGCGCCGTTCCATCTCGGCGACGCCACCCGTCCGTTCGACCCAGGCGAGAACCCGTTCGGCGACATACATGCTAAACGTCGCCGGTGTGTTCAAAACGGTGTCGGTGTGACGGGCGTAGTTCAAATAACTTGGCAAATCGCGGTCGACAATCAAGTCGCGACGAATGATGACGACGCTTAACCCGGCCGGTCCGATATTTTTTTGGGCGCCTGCGTACAGCAGACCGTAGCGGCTCACGTCGATCGATTCTGCCAAAATATTGGAGGACACGTCCGCGACGAGCGGGATGCCTGTATCCGGAAGCATCGTATAACGTGTCCCTTCGATTGTATTGTTCAGCGTCAAATGGAGATAATCGGCGGTCTCGCCATCCCCTTCATAGTCAGGCAGTTCCCGATAGTTCGAACTCGCCGAACTGCCGACGACGGCGACGTCCCCATAGTGGCGGGCATCAGCGATCGCTTTTTTCGACCACGTGCCGCTGTCGAGATAAGCGAAACGCCCTGTCGTACGCAAGTTCATCGGAATCATCGAGAACTGGAGCGTCGCCCCGCCTTGCAGCCAAAGGACGGCGTAATCGTCTGAGATGTCCATCAATCTCCGCAGCCTCGCTTCGAGCGCCTCGGTAATCGCAATGAAGCGCTCCGAACGGTGGCTCATCTCGACGATCGAGACACCCGTTTTTTGATAAGACAGAAACTCGTCTTGCACTTCTTGTAGTACCGATTTTGGCAAAACGCTCGGCCCTGCTGAAAAATTATAGACGGTCACCGCTACTCCTCCTCTATTTTTCTGTAAGTGGGTACTATTCCGTACCGGACGTCACGAATCCTGCCAAATGAAAAAAATCGCCCTTATCCATGGATAAGGGCGACCACTCATTCTTCGTCCATCGACAAGACGGACATGAACGCTTCTTGCGGCACTTCGACGGATCCAACCATCTTCATGCGTTTTTTACCTTCTTTTTGTTTCTCGAGAAGTTTACGTTTCCGCGAGATGTCGCCGCCGTAACATTTGGCAAGGACGTTTTTACGTAACGCCTTGATCGTCGACCGGGCGACAATTTTCGTGCTGACCGCTGCTTGGATCGGCACTTCGAACTGCATCCGTGGGATGAGCGCCTTTAACTTTTCAACGATGACTTTCCCACGTTCGTAGGCGAAGTCGCGGTGAACGATAAAGCTGAGCGCATCGACGAGCTCGTTGTTGAGGAGAATATCCATCTTGACGAGGCGTGACGGACGATACCCGATCAAATCATAGTCCAGTGAGGCATAGCCTTTCGTACTTGATTTCAATTGATCAAAGAAGTCGTAGACGATTTCACTGAGCGGAATATCGTACGTGATTTTAACACGGGTCGTATCGATGTACTCCATATCGATAAAACTGCCACGTTTCTTCTGACAAAGTTCCATGATCGAGCCGACGTAATCGTTCGGTGTCATGATCGCCGCTTTAACGTATGGCTCTTCGATCAATTCAACTTTTTGTTGCTCAGGCATCTTCGACGGGTTATCGACGTGGATGACGTCTCCTGACGTCGTCGTAACGTGATAGATAACCGACGGTGCCGTCGTGATCAAGTCGATTCCAAACTCGCGCTCGATCCGCTCTTGAATGATTTCCATATGAAGCATGCCGAGGAATCCGCTACGGAAACCAAATCCGAGCGCTTGTGACGTCTCGGGCTCGAACTCGAGTGCCGCATCAGATAACTGGAGCCGCTCAAGCGCTTCACGCAAATCGTTATACTTGGCCGCATCAATCGGATAAAGACCGCAGTATACCATCGGGTTCATCTTACGGTAACCAGGAAGTTGCTCGGTCGATGGGTTTTTAGCGAGCGTGATCGTATCACCGACACGAACGTCGCCAACCGTTTTAATCGATGCCGAGAGCGTACCAACGTCTCCGACATTCAACTCTTTCACAGATAACGGTTTAGGTGTCGAGACACCAAGATCCGTCACTTCGAACGATTTACCGGTCGACATCATTTGAACTTTATCCCCGACTTTGACCGAACCGTTGACGACTCGGATCGAGGCGACGACGCCACGATACGCATCGTAATACGAGTCGAAGATCAAAGCCTGAAGCGGTGCTGACGGATCTCCCGTCGGCGGCGGCACAAGCTCTACGATTTGTTCAAGAATTTCTTCAATCCCGATTCCTGCCTTGGCAGAAGCCGGCACCGCATCACTGGCGTCCAGTCCGATCACGTCCTCAATCTCTTGACGGACGCGTTCGACGTCAGCCGACGGTAAGTCGATCTTGTTGATGACCGGGATGATCTCGAGGTCGTTGTCGAGTGCGAGGTAGACGTTTGCGAGCGTCTGCGCCTCGATCCCTTGGGCGGCATCAACGACGAGGACCGCACCTTCACACGCTGCGAGTGAGCGCGAGACTTCATACGTGAAGTCGACGTGTCCAGGCGTGTCGATCAAATGAAGGATGTACTCAACTCCATCTTTTGCGGTATAGTTCAATTTAACAGCGTTCAATTTGATCGTGATGCCACGTTCCCGTTCGAGATCCATCGCGTCAAGCGTCTGTTCTTTCATTTCACGCGCCGTAAGCGCACCAGTTCTCTCGAGAATCCGGTCAGCTAGCGTCGACTTGCCATGATCGATGTGGGCGATGATGGAAAAGTTGCGAATCTTCTTCTGACGGTTCTCTAATTCTTGTTTATTCATATATGGGTTCACCTATCCTTCTCATGCATACCGTGTCATTATATCAAAATCCTAAGTTAATGTGTACGACCTACTACAACAATACCACATATAGTTTTCAGAATAATCATCAAGTGGTTGCTTTTCGAATAACCGTTTGCTACAATTGTGCTTGTTCTGTTGAATGATTACTTGAAGTAATGAGAACATACACTTTCTTGTTTCAGGAGGTGAAATAACATGGCAAATATCAAATCAGCAATCAAACGTGCAAAAACTTCTGAAAAACGTCGCGTCGCTAACTCGCAAGAGAAAGCAGCAATGCGTACAGCAGTAAAACGTGTCGATACTCTCGTCGTCGAAGGAAACAAAGAAGCAGCTCAAGAAGCTTTCGTCCTCGCTACGAAGAAAATCGACAAAGCTGCAGCAAAAGGTCTCATCCACCAAAACAAAGCAGGTCGTGACAAATCACGTCTCGCAGCTCGTATCGCAGCTCTCTAATTAGAGAACAAACGAAACAGCCGCCTCCGTTCAGGAGCCGGCTGTTTTTTTGTATAGCATGACGTAATGTGTCCCGATGCCTTCAATTTCGAACGGATCCCCGACGATGACGAGGCCGTTGCGTTCGTAAAACCGGACCGCGACCTCGCGGGCGTTACACCACCAAGAAGCGTTCAATTCACGATGGACCGCCTGTAAGAAACGAGATCCGACGCCTGTCCCGGCGACGGCCGGATCGGTGGCCATGCCGCGCAGTTGAAACGAAACTCGTTCGCCAGACAGCTCCCGGTCTTGTCGCATCACCGTCGCAATCGATAAGATGCGCCCGTCTTCAGCCCAGGCGTAGTGACGGGTCGACTCGGCGTCATCCCCGTCAAAATAACACGTCGAAACGGCTAAACCTGGACGCAGTACTTCATGCCGGAGCGGGACCACTTCTTCAAGCAACACTTGCTGCAACATACAACCACCTCACAGTAATGTTAATTGACAGACGAGCGTGTCAAACACGATCTGTTTGTCGCCCCGTCCTGTCTTCATCGCTTCGTCCGCATCGGCGATGAGCGTGAGCGCCTTGGCGAGCTGCGCCTCTGAAAAGTTACGGCTCGCTTGCGTCGCCAGTTTCACCGTATAAGGGTGGGCGCCAATTTTTGAGGCGATTTGCTTCTCGCCGTACCCTTTCTCGGTCAACTGCTTGGCGAGGTACATATTTCGATATTGACGAGCGAGCAACGCCAAGAGACCGATCAGTTCTTGGCCTTGTTTTTCTAAATCACGGACGAGGCGCAACGCCAAATCGGCCCGTCGGCCCACCAAATACTCGGACAGTTGGAATACGTTATCTTCTAGCGTCCGAGGCACGAGATCGTTGACGATTTCAAGCGGGATGTTGGCTCCGTCGCCAGCATAGAGCTGGAGCTTCTCCAGTTCCCGGACGAGCTTGCCCCAGTCGTCTTGACAAAGGAATAGCAAGCGTTCGACCGTCGTACGCTCCATCGACTGCCTGCGCCGGTTCAGCTCGTCATTGACGTAGCGCATGAGCTCGCTTTGGCTCGGCTTCTTCGCCTCGAGGACGATGGCTCGCTCTTTCAAGCGCTTGACGACTTTCTTCCGCTCATCGAGTTTTTCCGCTTCAACGATGAAGACGAGCACCGAGTAAGGCGCCGGCTGCAACACGTACTCGGTCAACCGCTCGAGATTTTGCTTTTGTTTTTCTTTGGCGCCGGTTAAAAATTGGGCCTGTTTGACGATGACGGTGCGGTAGTCACTAAAGAACGGTACCGTTTCAGCTTCGTCTAACGCCGTATCGAGTGACGTTTCATGTAAATCAAGCTGCATGACGTCAAATTTGTCGCCAGACGGACTGGCCGCCTTGACGATTTCTCGTTCCCACGTCTCGAGTAAGTACTTCTCTGTCCCGTACAGGACGTATACGTTCGACAACTTGCCGTTGTGCAACCACGGTTCATTCAACACACACACCACTTTCACAATTTATTCTTATCTAAAACATAGATTATCCTTCTTTGATTCGCTATACTTAGAACGGAACCATTTTAAGGAGGGACTCACTATGCATATTAACTCGGTTCGCCCGCAAAGCGAAAACCCGTTTGAGAACGACGTGCAGTGCAAACGTAACGATGCCATCGATTCAGCAATCGGCTTCATCGTCCCGTTCGGCTTTTTCTTCACGATTTTCGCAATCGGTGTTCTTATCAAATTTTTAAGTCTTTAAGTCGTAAAGCGATTGCCCCGGGGGAGCAATCGCTTTTTAGTTTATCATAGTTTTCACGGCCTGACTGCCCTTCTCACGCTCCCCTGACACCGTCCCCGCTCACAGACGACCATCCCGTCCTCATCCGTCCGCAGCAACCGCCTTCCCTGAATACGGGCGAGCGTGTCTGGATGAGGATGACCGTATCGATTGTTGGCGCCGACGCTGACGACCACAAACTCTGGATCGATGCGAGCGATCAAGTCAGCACCGGAAGACGTTTCGGCCCCGTGATGGCCTAGTTTGAACACATCGACGTCGACAGTCGGGATCAACCGCTCGTTCGCCTCCGGTAAGTCACCCGTCAATAAATAGGACAAGTCTCCGACTTTCATAAAAACCGACACTGAATTCGCATTCTCGTCCTCACCCGCATCAACCGGTGTGACGACCCACATCCATGGATAAGGCCGCTCTCCTGCTTCTAACAACCGCACGTTCACGTCATACGGTTCGAGCTCGTCGACTAACGCCCGCCGCTTCGTTTCATCGGCCACTTCCGCCGCGATCCATACTTCCTCGACCGGAATCAGATCAAGCACGCCCGTCAGCCCACCGATATGGTCATGGTCGGCATGCGTCAGCAAAATGAAATCAAGTCGGGTCTCGCCTCGTTTCCATATGTAAGGGACGACGACATCGGCACCCGGGTCGAACGTCGACCGTTTCTGCTCATCCGGATGTTGAAACACGCCGCCGACATCGATGACACCGGTGATGCCGGCTTGCTCGACGACGATGGCGTCCCCTTGCCCGACGTCTAAAAACGTCACCCGCGGCTCCTCCGACCATTCTAACCAGACGTGCAGCGCAAGCAGCGAAACTGCCGCAATGACCCATCCGACCGCTCGTCTCTTATCTAATAGAATCAATCCAATCCCGAGCAACACGAACAAATAGACCGCATGCCAAAATGTGATGTCGTGCAACGGGACCCACGGACGATACGTATGATGCATCTGAAACATCCCGTTCAACCCGTCGAGAATCGGATAGAGCGTCGGTTCGAACTGCGGCATCACATAAGTGACGAGTGCAAGCGGAAGGATCGCCCAGGAAATCAACAATCCGGCAATCACGTTGTACACCGGAGCAAAGATTGAGATAATCGGCTGGATTTGCCATAAAAAAATTAAACCGAACCATTGGGCATAAAGCGCTACGCTGAACAGATTTGTCCACATCGACCGTGTCAAAAGCAAAAACAAGGTCATACCGACTGTCAATTGAAACCCGAGATTCCATAGCAAGTACGGTTGAACGGCTAACAAGGCTGCCGCACACCAACTGAGCATACGAACCGGGTCGCGAATCGTCTGACCGAATAGCGACAAGACGAGCACGACATCAGCGACAAGCACGGCTCGTGCCACCGGCGGCGAAAAACCGGTCAGCCAACCGAATGCGGTCACGCAGACGATCACGAGACCAAGTTTCGTCTCCCGATGAAGCGGCAACGGACGAAACACCCATCTGAGCGCAAACACGAGCAAGGCGATGTGGGACCCGGAAATGACGAGCAAATGAAGCAGACCCGTCACGCGATAGGAGAACGATGTCTCCTCGTCGAGCAGACGGCTCTCGCCAAACAGTAACGCCTCCATGTAAAGCGCCACGTCCGGACGGTGCGACGCTTCGATCCGTTCGAGCTGACGTTCTTTCCAGCGCAGCATGCGCCCATTTAATCCGTCACTCGGTCGACACCGCTCGACATGGACATCCTTCCCTTTAAAAGACAATCCAGCCCCGTGCGCCCATTTCGCCTCGTCAAAACCTCCTGTATTTCGAAGCGGTGAAAAAGGGACTGGTTCGAACGTGACGAGACACGTCTCACCCGGCCGCCCGAGCTCGACGTCGCGCCCGATCAAGACCCCAGACATCCCGTTCGATTCACCATAGAGTCGAACCGATTGACCGTTGTCGCGTCGGCTCTCGATCGCAAAGACTGAGTCCCCGGCTTCATGTACCGCCGGGTCAGAACTTTGTAACAGGACTAGGAAAACGAGTGAGATCGCACCGACATGTGTGTAGATCGTTTGCCGACGCCACGTCAGGAACAAGGCTAGCCCGAACAAGAGCACGACACCAAAAGCCCCGGACTTCCAAGCAATGAATAGACCAATCGGGATCAATGGATAGATCGGCATATCACGGGACCAACAAATAGCCTTCCATGCTCTCGAGCGTTTTCTCACCGAACCCTTTGACGTTCCCGAGCTCGTCGTACGATTTAAATGGACCGTTTTCTTTCAAATAGTTCAAAATAGCGTCCGCTTTGGCCGGACCGATCCCGGGGACGGTCATCAACTCTTCTTTCGTCGCACTGTTGACGTGAATGCCGTTCGTCGTATCGGTTTCCGGGACTGCAACGGCCTCTCCTTGTTTCGGTACCGTGATTTTAGTGCCGTCTACGAGCAATTGGGCTAAATTAAGCTGTTCAGGGTCAGCTTCGTCCGTCAACACGGCGAGAGACAAGACGTCCCCGACTCTAGCCCCTTGCGGCATCGTATACGTGTCGGGCGCTTCGACCGCTCCCGTGACGTAGACGACAACTTCTGTCACCGGGACCGCCTCTGCTTCCTCCACCGTCGTAAACTCCTCGACCATCGTCGTTTCCGGCTCTTTCGAATAGAACATAAAGCCGACACCGACGAACAAGATGACGAGCAACGCGACGACATACCGTTTCCACTTCTCCATATCGTTCCTCCCACATTAACGAATGTCTCTTCATTAGTATGCGAGAAATAGCCGGCGCACGCTCAAGTCCTAGTTGCTAGATGCGGTCGCAATGCTTGACCGTTCACCCACGGATCGATGACGTATCGGAACGCAAAAAAAGAGACAAGCCGAAACTTGTCTCATTGCTCTTCAAAATGTTGAACTTGGCTCGCCAGTGAGGCGGCTTGTCCTTCTAGCTCTTGCATCAAGGCAAAGATTTGATCAAAGCTTGCCTGTTGCTCTTTCATCGAGGCGGCGACTTCTTCGTTACCGGCTGCTAATTCTTCGGTCACACCGCTCACTTCTTCGACGCGTTTCAACACGTTCGTGACTTCACGGCTCGAAGCGACCATTTCTTGTTCGATCGTGCCCACGAACGAGGCCACGTGATCGGTACGATCATGGATGCGTGTGAACGCTTGCTTCGTCAGTCCGAATGCTTGAAGTTGCGCCGTTTGCTCGTGGCTCGACTCTTCGACCATGTCTGTCAAATTGCCGACCTCGTCTCGAATCGTTTGGACGACCCCGAAGATCGAACGCGTCGCCACATTACTCTCCTCAGCCAATTTCTTCACTTCACTTGCGACGACAGCAAAACCTCGCCCGGCCTCACCGGCTCGTGCGGCTTCAATCGCGGCGTTCAAGGCAAGTAAATTCGTCTGGGCGGCAACGTCTTCGACAAGTTTTGCCATCTTCTCGATTTCTTCTGTTTTTCTCGCGAACTGGTCCATCCGTTCGACGAGCGATTGATTCCGCTCGCTCGAGCGCCGTAGAATATGTTCTTGATCCGTCAACGTCTCGATTCCGGCCGCCACTTCGCGCGTCATCTCGGTCGTCTCTTCGGTCGTTTGTTTCGTCTGGTTCAAGCTCGTCTCGAACGATGTCGCCATGATCCCGACCGACTCGAGCGTCTCTTGAAGTTCAGTCGCGATCGATTGGGCCCCGTTCGCCATCTCATCGACCGCGTTCGTGATGTTTGACGTCGTACTCGCGACTGCTTCATTTTCAGCGGCGGCCGTCTCTGTCATCTCATTCACTTTGACCGACGTGACCCGGATCGAGCCGATCACGGTTTGAAGCGACGCCGTCATATCTCGCATGGCGCGTTCTAGTCGGCCGATCTCATCGCGTCGCGTTGAATCCGGCAACGTGATCAAGTGCCCGGCCGCGATCGCCTCGGCTGCTTTCACGTTCCGTTCGAGCGGAAGTGTGATCGAGCGGGCGAAGAAGAAGTTGTACAGGCTTAACACCGTGACGACGAACACCGTCAACAAAATTGAGACGAGGAACAGGCGCTTCGTCTCGTCGGCCGCTTCTTTTTGCAACGCCTCGTAAAACGTTCCGTTTTTTAACAACAACGTGTTCACGTCGTTCAAGACCCCTTCTAGTTTCGCCGCTTGAATCCGGGCAGCAATGCCGCCTGCTTGAGCCGTTTCAATATTTGCTCCAATGCGCTCATATTTGGCTGTGGCTCGGTCAAGGTGAGTTGAAAACTCATCGATCAAATAGGTTTGATTCATCTCTTGGAACGTCTCCGTGTTCGTGGCACGAATCCGCTCGAGCTGCGTCAGTGTCGATTGACTCATCTGTTCACCGAGCGACGTCCAAAGGGATTGTTCTTGCAAAAGTGACGTCTCGAGTTGAGATAACTCGATCATCTGGGTTCCGTATTGCTCATTGTACGTCTGCAACCGGTTCAACGTCGTCAATACATAACTCATCATCAAGACGATGAGTAAGACCGTGAATACGGTCGAGAAGATAAAGCGTTTGCGTAAAGTCATTGTAACGTCCCCTCCAGCAACCGTTTCTGAACCGCTTCAAACTGCTCTGTCTCTTCATCGGTCCATTGCACACGGCGCAGCGCTGCTAGCCCGATACCGCCCTCTTCGATTCCGAGTTCGATATGGTCGTTGATTGCTTCTGTTTGAAGACTGTCCGCGATCTTGACGATGGCCAAGTCGACTTGCTTTAACATCGACGTGATGACCGCATCGGGTGCGATCATCGATTGATCGCTGTCGACGCCGATCGCCTTGATCCCGTTTCTTTCAGCCGTCTCGAGTACACCGACACCGGTCAGACCGGCCGCAGCGTAAAGCACGTCGGCCCCTGCGGCAATCTGTTTTTCCGCCAATTTCCGTCCAATCTCAGGCGAGGCGAAATCATTCGCGTAGTCGACGATCATTTCAACGTCCTCGTTCACGCTTTTCGCCCCTAACTCGAACCCGGTTCCAAATTTCTGGATCAACTCGTTGTCGACTCCTCCGATGAATCCGATTTTATCGGACTCGGTTTCAAGTCCCGCGACCGCACCGGCCAACGCGCTGCCTTCTGTCTCTTCGAACGTGACCGAGATGACGTTTGGTAACGTCGATACCGCGTCGACTAAGGCAAATTGTTGATCTGGGTGCTTTGAAGCCACCGTTTCTAGATCGGTTTGACTCGCGAAACCGAGACCGACGACCACATCGTGTCCACCTTCGACCAATTGCTCAAATCCTGCTTTGTATGTTTCAGTCTCGTCCAATTCTCGATAATCGACGAACCAATCTCCCGTCTCTCGTAACTGCCCCATGCCACGCATCGCAGCGTCACTGAACGATTGGTCCCCGAGACCAACGTCAGACAGGACGACACCCATCGATTGGCGAGGTTCGACCGTCTGTTCGGGCTGATCGATGACAGACTGACACCCGGATAGCCAAACGATACAAGTCGTCAATGCGCCGATTATAATTGTTTTGTTCATAACATGTACTTCCTCTCTCTAATGGTCTGACATCTCATGTATCGTCTGATTTACACCGGGTTTGAAGTCAAACCTTTTAAAACTTAGGGCAATAATTTGAACGACGTCACGACAAACAAGGCTGCAGACGATTGCCTGCAGCCTTGTTGATTCAACTTATTCTTCTGACGCCGCGACGGTCGTTTCCGTCAACTTCCGTTCAGCAGTCGGTGAGGTCGGCACATTGCCTTTTCCGGCAAAATTATCAAGCAAGTCTTTCATATCGATGCCAGACGACGCTTTGAGCGTCTGCTGCAGTGAAGCCATCAAATCAGTCGCGTAACCCGTGACTTTCCCGGCTCCCCCGTCTTTACCACTACCCGTATCGACGACCGTGATTTGGTCGATGTTACCGAGCGGTGCCGCAATTTGCTTCGCGTAGTCAGGAAGCATCTTGACGACCATGTCGAGAATGGCGGCTTGACCGTACTGTTCGAACGCCTCGGCGATCTTTTGTTTCGCTTCGGCTTCGGCGAGACCAGTAAGACGAATAATATCAGCCTCTGCTTCCCCTTTCGCCCGTTCAGCATCGGCTTCGGCGACACCAGCGAGACGGACGCGTTCGGCATCGGCTTTCGCCTCGGCCTCGATGCGGTACTTCCCGGCATCTGCTGCGGCGATTTGACGCGCTTTATCAGCTTCCGCAGCCTGTTCAATCGCATAGCGGTCGGCGTCGGCTTTTTTCTTCACTTCTGAATCATATTGCTTTTCACGACGCATGATTTCTTTCTCTTCGAGCTCGATTTGCTTTTGACGCTCGATGATTTGAACTTGCATCTGTTGCTCTGTGACTTCTTGTTTGGCCTTGGCTTCTTCAAGCTCGTACGATTGGTCAGCCCGTGCTTTAGCGACATCTTGCTCGCGGCGGTAGTCGGCGATGCGGAGTTGGTTCTCTTTTTCCGCTTCTGCGATTTCAGAGTTTCGTTCAAGCTCCGCTTTCCTCGCGTCCTTCATCGCTTCCGCTTGTTTGATGCGCGTTTCTTTATCCGCTTCAGCCGTGGCGATGTCGGCGTCACGTTTTACTTGGGCGATCCGTGGCTTCCCGAGCGACTCGAGGTATCCGTTCTTATCCCGTACGTCTTTAATCGTGAACGAGACGATGACGAGGCCCATCTTCGCTAAATCTTGCGAGGCGACACGTTGCACTTCTTGCGAGAACTTGTCGCGGTTTTTATAAATCTCTTCGACTGTCATCGAACCGAGGATTGAACGAAGGTGACCCTCGAGCACTTCTTTCGCCTCGTTCTCACGCTCGATTTTCGGTTTGCCGAGGAATTGTTCGGCCGCTGTCGCAATCTCACTGATCGAGCCACCGATTTTAATGATGGCCGTCCCGTCAGCCATGACCGGGACTCCTTGCTCGGTATATACTTCAGGCGTCGTTACTTCGAGCTTGCTCGAGAGCAAACTGAGCGGTTCCGCTTGTTGGAATACTGGCAAGACGAACGCCCCGCCGCCGCGAATGATTTTGACGCGGTTACCGGAAGCGTCACTGTGGACGTTCTTTTTACCTAAGTAGCTCCCGGTGACGATGAGAGCCTCATCCGGTCCGACTGTACGATATTTCAAGACAAACACGAAGATCAAGGCGAGCAAAATCACCCCGACGATAATACTGACTAAAATGGTTGTGTCCATACATTATTGCTCCTTTCGAATAGTGGGTTCGTCATATTCCATGACGACCGCGATATTTCGTTGTACTTCGATGATGACGACTCGACGATCACTCGGAATCGCTTTCCCGTCAATACTTTGCGCCGTCTTCAAAATCGAACCGACGACCGACTCGACGAGCACTTCCCCGTAACCGCCTTCCGGGACGGGGACGGTCAATCGCCCGACCAGTCCGACGAGCGACTCATCAGTCATACCAATCGACTCTTCCGCATTTGACAGCGGTAGGAGGACGAACAAGTATAGTAACGTCGTGAGCGCGAATGAGCCGGCGAGCGCCACCGCGAGACCGATCATCGGCGACACATGGGCGAGCGCGTTCAAGATTAACCCGATACCTGCCCCGAGCGCCAGGAAAGAGAGGATGACGGCCGGATTGAACCAGCCTTCGAAGAAATCGAACGCGTCCGAGAACAGCATGTATAAAAATGTACCGAGACCGGCAATGATGAGTACCCACCAGTACAGTTGATCTAACGATTCCATTACCATCCCTCCTCGGTGCGGCGCTGTTGTTCATATGCGAGCACACGTCGCAAATGTTCGACTTCAAGTGCGAGCGCCTGTTCAATCGTATCCCATTCCGATAACGGCCGGGTCGGATACTGTACCGCCTTCCGCACGCGACCAAGCGTTCGTTCAAGGTTTAACCGATCATACCGGTCAACCTCTTCGATCCGTTCCTGACGCAGTAGTTTTAAATAGTGATCGACTTCGCCCTGTAACGTAATAATCTGCTCTGTCGCCGCCTCCGACGACTCTTGCATCAGCAGGCGACGCACCCTGACTTGATGGGCAACCAGTTTGGCGATCCTGGCCTCGAGCTCGAGAATATGTTTATAGAGGAACTCTGCCTCATCTTGGTCCGTGTCATCGCGCCACCACATCTCCGTCTCACCTCACTTCTTTTCTACTCACTCATTCATACGTATCAATTGAATCATTGGTTTCAAAATGCGCGAAAAAAATGTAAGATAAATTTGCGAACGTTAAGAAAGGAAGTGCTCACTTTGGGCAATCAAGTCATCAAACTATCGACCGCGGCTCAAGAACAATTAATCCAGAGCTATCGCGCTCACGCGGTCAATCCGCCACCACACGCTCGCTTCAGTGCCAAGACGCCCCAATGTGTGATCACCGTGTACAATTCGGGAAAAGTCATGTTTCAAGGTCGGGCTGCGGATGAAGAGGCGGCCAAATGGGGAGATTCCATCAAAAAGGAAACGTCCGTTCCAAAACATACGTTACCGGCCGGTTTTTCCGATTGGTCCGTCATCGGGAGCGATGAAGTCGGGAAAGGCGATTATTTCGGTCCGCTCGTCGTCGTCGCCGCCTACGTCCCGAAGGAAAAGATTGCCCTCGTCAAAGAACTCGGCGTCAAAGATTCTAAATTGCTTACCGATAAAGATATTTTACGCATCGCTAAAGATTTGCACGTCACGATTCCCTACCAAAAAGCGACGCTGCACAACCCGACGTACAACAAAATGCAACGGACGATGACGCAAGGGAAGATGACTGCGATCGCCCACAACGCGGCGTTGTCGGCGCTCTTGAAAAAGTTAGACGAGACGCCAGAAGCGATTCTAATCGACCAGTTCGCTGAAAAAGCCGTCTACTACAGACATTTGAGTTCTGAGACCGATATCGTCAAAGACGATGTCTACTTCTCGACGAAAGCGGAAGGCCTCCACGTCGCCGTCGCCGCGGCCTCGATCCTCGCCCGCGCTTTTTTCTTGAAAGAGATGGACAAATTGAGCGCGACACTCGGTGTCACGTTACCGAAAGGGGCCGGAGCGAAAGTCGATCAAGTGGCCGCGACCTTGATCCTTCGCTACGGTCAAGAACGTTTGAACGATATCGCTAAAGTTCACTTCGCGAACACGAAAAAAGCGATGCGTTTATGCGAGCAGAAACGATAGTTCTCACTTCAAAGATATGTTATATTTATTTTATGGTTCAATGAACTTAAAAACTTTTGGGGGATAGCGTTCATGTTGCATTATAAAACGTACACATTAAGCGACGACCATCCTTGGGTCATCTTCATACATGGCGCAGGCGGGAGTCTATCTCACTGGTATCGTCAAATTCGTCCATTTCGAAAGAAATATAACGTCTTGCTGCTCGACCTCCGCGGTCATGGCGGCTCATATAACGAAGAACAATCTTTGAATCAACCACTCAACGCCTACACGCTCGATGTCGTCGTCGAAGACGTCGTCGAAGTGATGAACTATTTAAATATTGAAAAAGGCCATATGGTCGGGCTATCGCTCGGGACGATCGTCATCCAAGCGATGTTCGAGCATCACCCCGACCGCATCGCCTCTGTCGTCTTAGGTGGTGCGATCGTCAAGTTCAACGTCCGCTCGACCTTACTCATCCGGCTCGGCAGCCTCATGCAAAGTTTCGTGCCTTACATGTGGCTGTATCAACTATTCGCTTGGATCTTGTTGCCGAAGAAACGGCATAAAAAATCGCGGATGATGTTCGTGCGCGACGCGGCCAATTTGTGCCAACGCGAGTTCATCCGTTGGTTCAAGATGACGGAAAACATGAATCCGCTGCTGCGTCACTTCACTTCAATCCAAACATCCGTCCCCATCCTCTACATTATGGGCGACGAGGATTACATGTTCCTTGAGGCCGTCGAACGAACGGCGAAGCATCAACCGACAGCACACGTCCAAGTCGTCCACGATTCGGGGCATGTCGTCAACGTCGATCAACCCGATACGTTCAATTCCATTTCAATGGACTTCATCGATCAACAAGTCGGTTTACTGGCAGCCAGTACGTCTTAAGTCTATACCGTTAAACAGAGACTCACTTCCTTAAACGGAAGCGGGTCTCTGTTTTCGTCTGTGGAAAAAATATTTTTCAGAAAGTTTTCAGAAAATATTGATTATTGAAAAATATCGTGTTACTCTTAGAAAAATCTTGAACAGAGGAGCTGGCGACGATGCGTACACCATTACATAACGGCCTACTGATTATTATTCGACTGAGGGACTGAAAAATCGACTCGCTGACCGAGACGAATTTTTGGGCCCTTGTTTCGATGGTTTCGGACGAGGCGCTCATGGTATGACCGACGCGCCTATCCAATCAGGATAGGTTTTTTTATTGGAGTAACACATATAGAGGAGATGATGGAAGTGAAACAGTACGCAATGGATCGGATGATCAAAATATCAGCAGGGATGGCTAGCGCCGTCCTCGTCACACTCGGGGTCGGACTCTTGATTGAAACGATCGGTAAGATGGCCGGAATCGAGACGCTCGTCTTGATCGGACAAGTCGCGAAGTCACTGCTCGCCCCGGCGCTCGGTGCCGGAGTCGCCTATCAGCTCGGCGGCAACACCCTCATCTTATTCAGTTCGATGATTGCGGCGACCGTCGGGGGTGCGGCCCTTCAAGCGACGGAGAGCGGGCTTGTCCTCGTCCCCGGTCAACCGATCAGTGCCTTGATTGCTGCAGCTGCGGCCGTCTGGTTAGGCAAACGTGTCCTCGGTAAGACGAAGTTCGATATGATGGTCGTCCCGGTCACGGCCGTGCTCGGCGGAGGCATCGTCGGTGTCGGTGCCGCTGCCGTCACGACACCGCTCATCAACTCGATCAGCGCGAGCATCACTTCGTCGGTCAACACATCACCGATCGCAACGTCACTCGTCATCGCCCTCGTCTTCAGCGTCATGCTCATGTCACCTGCCTCATCAGCCGCGCTTGCGATCGCGCTTCAGCTCGACCCGGTCGCGAGTGCTGCTGCCTTGATCGGCTGCACCGCCCAATTCGTCGGCTTCACGCTCATGGCTTATCGCCAAACCGACCCCGGCGGCTTGGTCGCATCGTTTTTCGTCACACCGAAAGTCCAGTTCCCGAACGTCGTCAAAAATCCACGGGTCGTCATGCCGCCGTTCATCGCTGCCATGATCAGCGCTCCGATCGCGACGCTTTGGTTCTCACTCGAGGTGCCGTATGAGATTGCCGGGCTCGGCTTGAACTCAATGATCGCCCCGCTCAATATCCTTGCCGCACAGGGTATGGAAGCGTTTCTCGTCTTCGTCGGCACCGGCGTCATCCTACCGGCTGTCATCACGTTCCTTCTTTACAAAGTGACTTGCCTCGTCGGTTGGACGAAGTTCGGTGACTTGGCGCTTGAAGTTCAATGAATTCTAAAAACAGCGATTCCCACAATAAAGGGAATCGCTGTTGTCTGTTAAGCGCGTACTTCTGCGCCGTATTTGGTTTTGACTGCTTCGATGATTGCATCATACGACGCTGTCACTTCTTCATCAAGAAGTGTCCGCGTCGGATCTTGATATTTGAGCGAGAAGGCAATCGACTTCTCCGCTTCACCGACGTTATCGCCCGTGTAGACGTCGAACAGAGCAAGCTCGATCAAGAGCGGACCCGCCGCTTGTCTGATCGTCGCCTCGACTTGACCGGCCGGAATGTCACGCTTCAATACGAGCGCAAGATCTCGCGAAATCGATGGGTAACGTGGTACGTCTTGATAGACGAGCATCGCTTCAGACTTCAATGCGCCAAGGTCGAGCTCGAAGACGTAAACTTCTTTCAAGCCGTATACGTCTTTCGATACGGCCGGATGGACTTGCCCGACGTATCCGATGACGTTCCCCGCGACGAGAACATTCGCCGTGCGGCCAGGGTGCATGTCTGAAATGACGGCCGCTTCGTACGTCACGTCGATGCGTTGCGAACGCATCAGTGTATCGACGATGCCTTTCGCGACGAAGTAATCGACCGGGATGCGTGTTCCTTGCGAACGGTGATCGTACCAAAGTCCTGTCACTACGCCCGCGACGCGTTCCGTTTCGCGTGGCAACGTTTCTCCGTGCTCTACGTACACCCGTCCTGTCTCAAATAGACGGACGTTCGCTTGTTGACGCGCCGTGTTATAACGGGCCGCTTCAAGCAATCCCGGAACGAGTGATGTCCGTAACACCGAACGCTCCTCGCTCATCGGCATGGCGAGTCGGACTGTCGTCGCTCCCTCACCGTCGAACCGTGATGCATGAAGCTCGCTCGTGAGCGAGTACGTGATCGCTTGTGACAAGCCCGTTCCTTGAAGGACGCGGCGCACTTGACGACGGAGTACGTTGTCTTTTGGCAGGTAGCCTTTCGACTGCGACGCCGGGAGTGTCGATGGAAGGCTGTCGTATCCGTATAGTCGCGCCACTTCTTCCGTAATATCAGCCGGCACTTCTAGGTCCGGTCGCCGCGACGGGACGTGAACCGTCAACGTTTCGTCTCCTGTCACGTCTAACCCGAGCCGCTTTAGAATATGTTTGATCGTCGTTTGGTCGAGGTCCATCCCGAGTCGGTGGTTAATATAATCGATCGACACGTCAATCGTGCGGGCGTCGGACGCTTTGCTTCCGGCGATGACCGGCTCACTGATTGTTCCGCCGCTTACGTTGACGATCAATGCAGCGGCACGGTCAAGCGCGAGGAGTAAACGTTCCGGATCGACTCCTTTTTCGAAACGGGCGCTTGAATCAGAACGAAGACCGAGCGTGCGGCTCGTCTTGCGGACCGAGGCCGGCGTGAAGTAAGCCGACTCCAGGATGATGCTCGTCGTCGTCGCGTCGACTTCGGTATTCGCTCCGCCCATCACTCCAGCGATTGCGACCGGATGTTGTCCATCGGTAATGACCATCATCGACGAATCGAGTGTGCGCGTCGCATCGTCAAGTGTGACGATTTCTTCTCCGTCCTGGGCTTGGCGAACCAAAATGGTACGGCCGAGCTTAGACGTGTCAAACGCATGGAGCGGTTGACCGAGTTCGAGCATGACGTAGTTCGTCACATCGACCACGTTATTGATCGGGCGCACACCTTCCGCGATCAAGACGTTTTTCAACCACTGTGGCGACTCGCCAATCGTTACCCCGTCGACGCGACGCGTCGCGTAGTACGTGCAGTTGTCTGTCTCGAGTCGCACAGACACGTCGTTCGGCGTATCCGTTTCGACATCGGCTGCTGGCAACGTATACGGGCGTTCTAAAATCGCCGCGACTTCATGAATGATGCCGTATAGGCTAAGGCAGTCCGAACGGTTCGGCGTCAATCCGAGTTCAATCACTTCGTCATCGAGATCGAGCAAGCTGATGACATCCGCTCCGACTTCAACTTCTTCCCGGAACGTATGGATGCCGTCCTGTTCGTCTTCGCGAATCTGTTTTTTCTCGAAACCGAGTTCTTCGAGCGAACAGATCATGCCTTGCGAATCGACGCCACGAAGTTTTGCTTTTTTGATTTTAAGGCCAGGTAGTCTTGCGCCGACTTTTGCGACGATGACATGTTGTCCAGCCGCGACGTTCGGTGCTCCACAGACGATTTGGACAGGGCTGTCGTCACCGACGTCGACCGTTGTCACGTTCAACTTGTCAGCCTCTGGATGTTTCGCGCATGAAAGGACGTGTCCGACGACAAGACCTTTCAATCCTTCAGAGCGGTCTGTCACGCTCTCGACTTCAATCCCGTTTTTCGTGATCAAATCGCCTAACGCTTGCCCGCTCAAGTCTGAGACGTCGATATATTGGTTCAACCATTTTTTCGATAATAACATGTATGATCCTCCTTAGAATTGCTCGATGAAACGTAAGTCGTTTGTATAGAAGTGACGAATATCATCGACACCGTGTTTGAGCATCGCCATCCGTTCGACACCGATCCCGAAAGCAAAGCCAGACATTTTCGTCGCGTCATAGCCTGCCATCTCGAGGACGCGCGGATGGACCATCCCACCTCCAAGAATTTCAATCCACCCTGTCCCTTTACAGACGTTACAGCCTTTGCCGCCACACTTGAAGCATGAGATATCGACTTCAACGGACGGCTCTGTGAATGGGAAGAAGCTTGGACGAAGCCGGATTTCTCGTGTCTCGCCGAACAGTTGCTTGACGAACACTTCAAGCGTGCCTTTCAAGTCGGCCATCGAGATATGCTCATCGACGACGAGTCCCTCGATTTGCATGAACTGGTGTGAATGGGTCGCATCATCTTCGTCACGACGGTACACTTTGCCCGGACAAATGATGCGAATCGGTTTCCCGTCCGCTTCGAGCATCGTCCGTGCTTGCACCGGCGACGTATGCGTCCGCAGCAGCGTCTCGTCCGTGATGTAGAACGAGTCCTGCATGTCACGTGCCGGATGATCTTTCGGCAAGTTCAACATTTCAAAGTTGTACAGATCGGTTTCGACTTCTGGGCCTTCGGCAATCGTATACCCGAGACCGACGAACAAGTCTTCCATCTCGTCGACGATTTGTTGCAGCAAGTGGCTATGTCCCGGAAGTGCCGTTCGACCAGGGAGCGTGACATCGATTGTCTCGGCAGCGAGTTTCGCTTCGAGCTCGACCGCCTTCACGTCCTCGATCCGTGCCTCTAACACCTCTTGAATCGTCGTTCGCACCGTGTTGGCGAGTTCACCGACGACCGGGCGCTCTTCGGCGGACAACTTGCCCATCCCGCGCAATACTTCGGTCATCGGGCCTTTTTTACCTAAATACTTAATCCGGACGTCGTTCAACGTTTTTTGTGATGACGCCGTTTCAATTTCTTGAAGGGCCTCACGTTGTAATTGTTCTAACTGTTCTTTCATCAATGTTTCCTCCTCTACAAAAAAAGTCCCTTCAGTCGATGACTGAAGGGACGAATAAACGCGGTACCACCCTACTTGGCCGATCAGGCCCACTTGAGAGCATCGGTATCGGGATGCCAGTTCGGTGTTGTCTCCAACACGACTCCAGAGTGAATTCAGCGCCGACCTCGGCATCAGCTCTCAATCTAGGCCGATGCTCCCTGTGCTCGTTCGGGGGTTCGCGTACTATGCTCTTTCAACGTCTTACCTATATTGTTCGATGTTTCTAAACTATCACGATTCTCAAGCGGTGACAAGATTATTGTAGCGCGATGCGATACATGAGAATGCCGGCGGCGACTGCCGCGTTCAATGATTCGGCTTCTCCGATTACAGGAATGTGGACACGTGTGTCACAAAGGGCGAGCACGTCGTCATGGACGCCTTGCGCTTCATTCCCGATGACAAGCGCGACTTGATCGTTGAACGCGACTTGGTCGTATGACTTCGCTTTCGAAAGTGCCGTCCCATAGACGTGAAACCCTAAACTTTTCAGTTCCGGCAACGTGTCGAGCAAGTCGACCGATTGAATGTTCACATGGAACAACGATCCTTGCGTCGCCCGTACGACTTTGGCGTTAAACGGGTCGACCGTACCTTTACCAAGAAACACGGTATCAAAGCCGGCCGCGTCTGCTGTCCGAATCATTGTCCCGAGGTTACCCGGATCTTGAATGCGGTCAAGGACGAGCACATGCTTCATCTTGCGTTCGACTGGCGTCATCTTGACGACAGCGAACACCCCTTGCGTCTTCTCTGTTTCTGATAATAGATCGGCGACATGGTCGGACAGTTCGAGCACCGGCATCTCGTCTAGACGCCATGAACTTTTCGGACGATAAGATTCGCCCATAATCAATTGGACGATTCGTCCGGCTCGGATCGCTTCGTCGACCAAGTGTTCACCTTCAACTAAAAATTGCCCAGACTCTTGTCTGCCTTTTTTCGTCATCAAGCGCTTCAAACGCTTAATCGTCTCGCTTTTCGTAGACGTGATTTTCGTCATATTATCCCTCTTTCAACCATTGAACCGTTTCGTTATCCAACCGCTTGGTGAGCGCCACGACTAAATCGATGGCCGCTTCATAATCGGCTTTATGGATGATTGACACGTTCGTATGCAAATAACGGACTGGAACCGTGAGCGCGACAGCCGGCATCCCGACTCCTGATAAATGGAACCGTCCGGCGTCGGTGCCGCCGCCTGGTGTCAAATCTAACTGATACTTAATGTCTTCTGCATTCGCGACTTCGACGATCAAGTCGATGAGGCGCGGGTTCGTGACAGTCGTCGCATCAAAAAAGATGACTTGAACGCCTTCACCAAGTTTTGACAAACCTTCTGCCGGTGTCATACCTGGCGTATCACCTGGGATACCCGTATCCACGGCAATCGCGACGTCCGGTTTAATCAAGTTTGCCGCTGTGACGGCTCCACGCAATCCGACTTCCTCTTGAACCGTGGCCCCCGAGAAGACGGTTCCTGGCGCATCATTTTTCAGACGTTTGGCCGCTTCAATCGCGATCGCACATCCGATTCGGTTATCCCATGCCTTCGCCATCAAGAAGTCTTCATTTTTCATGACCGTGAACTCGCAATGCGGCACGACCGTGTCACCTGGACGGATTCCCCACTCGGCGACTTGTTCTTTTGACGTCGCTCCGATATCTAAGAACATGTCTTTGATCTCGACCGGTTTTTTACGAGCTTCGACTGGAAGGACATGCGGTGGCTTCGCACCGATCACGCCTGGGATTTTCTCTCCAGAGCGTGTGACGACGTCCATGCGTTGAGCGAGCAATACTTGGTTCCACCAGCCACCGAGTGCTTGGAAGCGCAGGAAACCACTATCTTCGATGCGTGTGACCATAAAGCCGACTTCGTCCATATGACCGGCAATCATGACACGCGGTCCTTCACCGTTCCCCGTCACACGGCCGAACAGACTACCAAGACCATCCTGTTCGAACGATTCGACGTGGGGCTCGAGATACTCGCGCATGAGTGAACGGACTTCCCCTTCGTTTCCCGGGACGCCAGTCGCATCCGTCAGTCGTTTTAGCATATGTAAAGTTTCATTCATCTCGTATCGCTCCCTTTCGACTCCATTAGTAGCCTTGATTTTGTCGCTCATGGTTGACTTCATTCTTCGATAGATACGCCATCAGAATCAATTCTTCATTGAAACCTAGCGTATAGCCTAGTTCGAGATATGCCGCCATCAGCGTCTCGTACATCGCTTCTGTCTTCGACAAACCAAAATTCGTCACTTTTCGAAAGATATCTAAAAAAGCATCAGTCGCGTCAAGATACGAGCTGCCTGCCGGGAACGTCTCCCGTTCGTATCCGAGGGCGAGTCCGAGCGACAGTAAGAAATGGATACCGTCAACGTACTCTTCTAAGATCACGTCTTGAGGCGACGGGCCTTTCGTTGACCAAAATTTAAAACTTCGGGTCTCATTGGCGAGTTCACCGAGTTCGACGAGTAAAGCGAGTAACCGTTCATCGAATTGGTTGCCGGATAGTTGATGTTCTTGTTTGATCCGCTCATCTAATTCACGTTGCCGATCAAATAATGTTGTCCAGTTCACCGGTTGCTCCTCCTATTCTCCACTTAAAGCAGTACTAAAATCATTAAAGACCAGCCCACTGCTAAAATCAATACTTGTATTTGCATGCTTTTTGGGGCATGAACCGTTTTTTGGCGTGTCAAATGAAGTCCAAACAACGCTCCAATGGCTCCTCCGGCATAGGCGTACAACACGTTGAACTTCCCTTCGCCGTGCGTATACTGCTTCGCCTGGAAATACGTATAGACGTTTAAAGCGATGAGCGCCAACGCAACGATGGCCAAGATAGATTGATCCATAGCGTGTCCTCCTTATCTTCATCTTAAGAAATTTCCGAGAAAAAAGAAAGCGCCGAGATAGAGTCTCGGCGCTTTCGATTGAACGATTACGCGTTCAATTTTGATTTAGCTGTGTTAGCGAGTGAAGCGAACGCTTGTGCATCCGATACTGCAAGCTCAGCAAGCATCTTACGGTTGATGTCGATCCCTGCAAGCTTGAGTCCGTGCATCATACGGCTGTATGAAAGACCGTTGATACGTGCTGCCGCGTTGATACGTGTGATCCAAATACGACGGAAATCACGTTTCTTTTGACGACGGTCACGGTATGCGTACATGAGTGACTTCATGACCTGTTGTTTTGCTACTTTAAATAGAATATGTTTCGAGCCATAATAACCTTTGGCAAGTTTGATTTGCTTTTTACGACGTTGACGAGTCGTATAACCGCCTTTTACGCGTGGCATATAGTTTCCCTCCTAAATTCCTTCTGTATTACTTCGCAATCATGTTGCGAATACGTTTGTAGTCTCCAGCTGATACGATAGCACCCTTACGGAGCTTACGTTTTGCTTTCGTCGATTTGTTACCGAACAAGTGACTTGTGAAAGCGTGTGAACGTTTGAGTTTACCTGATCCTGTACGTTTAAAACGTTTAGAAGCACCGCGGTGCGATTTCATTTTCGGCATGAGTATTTCCTCCCCACTATGACTCGATGATTAATCTTCTTTCTTCGGAGCCAGCACTAAGAACATGCTGCGTCCTTCCATCTTCGGCTTTTGTTCAACTGTTGCCAAGTCGGCACATTCCGCCGCCAATTTTTCCATAACACGTCTACCGATTTCCGAGTGTGTGATGGCACGTCCGCGGAAACGGATCGACGCCTTCACTTTGTTTCCACTTTCAAGAAACTTGCGAGCGTTACGCAATTTCGTTTGGAAATCGTTGTCCTCGATTGTAGGACTGAGACGTACTTCTTTCAATTGGATGACTTTTTGGTTTTTACGCGCTTCTTTCTCCTTTTTCTGGAGTTCGAAACGGTATTTACCGTAGTCCATAATTTTAGCGACCGGTGGGTTTGCTTTGTCAGCGACCAAGACGAGGTCAAGGTCAGCTTCTTCGGCTAAGCGTAATGCTTCACTACGCGATTGTACACCGAGTTGTGCACCGTCCGCTCCAATAAGACGAAGTTCACGGGCACGAATGTTTTCGTTGATAAATAGCTCTTTGCTAATGGTTAGCACCTCCATCGTGCGATTGCACGAGTTTTAGATTTTAAAATAAGACAACATAGTAATAGTAACAAAAAAAGCGTCGGCAGTTTCCCGCCCACACATCATTGCGTACTCAGAACGGCAAGACACCGAAACTGAATTACGTACATGATGGACCTGACCGAACCGATTCGGACGAGGTGAGAAGCGGGCGCTTCTGCTTTGTTGTATTTACTCACTAAGTCATCTTAACACTAGCAGAAAAAGATGTCAAGAATTCGCGCATGAATAATTGATAGCTCGCACTTTTATGATAATAACAGTCATTCCATCGTTTCGCAATACCTTTTCAAAGGGAATAAAATAAAAAAGGAGGCGGCGAGGATGAACTGGAGAAAAGACGTGAAACAAGATCACGATTATCATGATCAAATCAAACATATCGTTCAAGAAACGATGCGTCACCATGAAATGAACGACGCTAAACTTGAAGCTGTATTGACCGATCTGCTTGAAGAGATGAACCGCATCACGTTGAAGATCGTCGATGATCATGAATCCGCTCGGGACTATATCCATAAACGTTGGTATTAAAAAGCAGAGCCTTCTCTCTCAGCTTGTTGACTAACCTGATTGATATCGCTCGTCCTTCCGGCGCCCACGCTTTCCGCAGGCAATCCCGGAGCCGCATCGCGACTCGCGTCGCTGCTGGGTCTCCGTCGGATTGCTTTCCTGCGGGAGTCGGGGCGTCGTCGGACGAGCAACGCAAACGGTCGCCATCTGGCGGCCGTTTACATAGCATTTCTTAAATTATATGTCGGTCAGAGCGCCTCGAGGTCTTCGAACATAAAAAAAAGACGAACCAGATTGCTTTTAGCGACCTGGTTCGTCAACAGCCTGAGAGCCTTCGCTCTGCTTTTTCGTTTAGTTCGTCAACGACTTGAAGAAATTACTGAGCGACTCAAACAGCCGCGCAAAGAAACCTTGTACTTCTTTCGTCTCTAGAAACGCCTGCACGTCTTGGCCCGCTCCTTTTAATCCATCACTGATCGCTGTCCAATCCAAGTTGGCTTGCTGCATGTTCTCGAACAACGTCGTCAGCTGGTTCAATTGCGTATCGGACAATTGAACGTTGTTTTGATTCAATACTTGAATGACGATATCACGAATTTCAATATTCGTCTCGGGCATTTGATTCGCGATTTCCGCTTTGATCTCATTCATCAGCCCGGCCACATCTTCTTGACCGACCGTCTTCCCGATCTCTGACGTGACCGCAAGTTCTTCTTGCGCGAGATTTTTTCGTTCCTCGGTCAGTTGGATCCCGGTCTCGTCAGCCGTCTGGTCGTACGCCTTCATAATACCTGTCAACGCAGACGTCCCGGTCACACGGATCGGAGACGTGATGTAAATATCGGCGTCAGTGACCCCGGCCGTGACGAGCGCGTTCGCATACATATCTTCCGTCACCCACGTGACGTTCTCGGTTTGAATATCAAGACCCGTCCCGTCAGTCAGCTTGATGCGGGCCGATGAGTACATACCGCCGCCACGTTGTGCCTGGGGTACGGCGTCACCTAAATACTTCTCTTCGTCAGCTGCAGTCGTGATAATCGGTTCGATTCCTGCCGGCGCTTCAACACGCTCGAGCACCCAGTCTCGCTGCTCTGCTGATAATGTCTCCCCGAGGGTGACGATTGTATCGTCGACGATCGCTTCGGCATTTACTTTAGGAATCATGCTAGTCGAGACAATCGTCCCGATCGTCAGCGCGATAATTGGTTTCATATAATTCAAACTGAATCACTCCTTTCTTCTACCATACGTGTTCTTTCATAGGTTGCGCATCCGTCTCTGGACCGAAAAGAAGACCACCCTTCCGTTGAAGGATGGCCTACCTTTACCGTGAACGATTCGCGATTTCTTCAGTGAGGGACGTCAAGAACTCATCAAGCGTTGCCGATACTTGTTCTTGTTGACCGTAGCGACGGATGTTGACCGAACGCTCATCACGTTCTTTATCACCGAGTACGAGCGTCATCGGGATCTTCTTCATCTGTGCTTCACGGATCTTATAGCCTAACTTCTCATCCCGAAGGTCTGTCTCGACACGGACACCACGTGATAACAGTTCTGCTTTCACTTCGGCCACATAAGCATCATGGACGTGAGACACCGGGATCAATTTGACTTGGACCGGCGCGAGCCATGTCGGGAAGGCACCTTTGTACTCTTCGATCAAGTAGGCGACGAACCGTTCCATCGTCGACACGACACCGCGGTGGAGGACGATTGGACGATGATCTTTGCCGTCAGGACCTGTATACGTCAAATCGAAACGTTCTGGAAGCAAGAAGTCGAGTTGGACTGTCGACAACGTCTCTTCTTTCCCGAGCGCTGTCCGGACTTGGACATCAAGTTTCGGTCCGTAAAACGCCGCTTCGCCATCCGCTTCGAAGTACGGCAGGCCGAGTTCATCCATCGTTTCTTTCAATTGACGCTGTGCCGATTCCCAGATCGCATCGTTGTCGAAGTATTTCTCTTTATCGGCCGGGTCGCGATAAGACAGGCGGAACCGGTAATCTTTAATCCCGAAGTCGGCATACACTTCTTGGATCAAGTGAACGATATCTTTAAACTCTTGCTTCATCTGCTCTGGTGTCACGAACGTGTGTCCATCGTTCAATACCATGTAACGGACACGTTGAAGACCTGTCAAAGCACCTGACATCTCATAGCGGTGCATGCCGCCAAGTTCGGCGATACGGAGCGGCAACTCACGGTATGAGCGTGGCTCATGCTTATAGATCGTCATATGGTGCGGACAGTTCATCGGGCGCAAGACGAGCTCTTCGTTATCCATCTCCATTTTCGGGAACATGTCGTCTTGATAGTGATCCCAGTGACCTGACGTCTTATACAAGTCAACCGAACCGAGCACCGGTGTATAGACGTGCTGATAACCGAGTTCGAGCTCTTTGTCGACGATATAACGCTCGACCGTACGACGAATCGAGGCACCTTTCGGGAGCCACATCGGCAATCCTTGGCCGACTTCTTGCGAGACGAAGAACAAATCAAGTTCTTTCCCGAGTTTACGATGGTCGCGTTCTTTTGCTTCTTCAAGTAGACGCAAATGCTCGGCGAGCTGTTCTTTCGTCGCCCACGCCGTACCGTAGATCCGTTGCAACATCTTGTTGTCAGAATCTCCGCGCCAGTAAGCACCGGCGACACTCATCAATTTAAAGACTTTCAATTTCGACGTCGACGGGACGTGCGGTCCACGGCAAAGGTCAAAAAAGTCACCTTGATGGTAAATTGTAAGTGTCTCACTTGCCGGGATATCTTCGATCAACTCGACTTTGAGCGGGTCGCCGAGCTGTTTGTAACGCTCGAGCGCTTCGTCACGCGTGACGACTTCACGTGTGATGTCGAGGTTTTCATCGACGATCCGTTTCATCATCTTCTCGATTTCCGGCAAATCCTCTTCATTGATGCGGCGGTCCATCTCGATATCGTAATAGAACCCGTTCTCAATCGTCGGTCCGATACCGAAATGAATCGTCCCTTCTTCGCCGTACAACCGTTTGATCGCTTGAGCCATCAAGTGAGCGGATGAATGGCGCATCAAGTCGAGGCCTGCCTCCGAGTCCGGCATGACGAGCTCGATTTTACCGTCGCGCTCGATCGGACGACGATAATCGATCAGTTCACCATCAATTTTTGCGGCGATGGCTTTCTTACGAAGTCCCGGGCTAATCGAACCGGCTACTTCTTCTGCTGTGATACCAGCTTCAAACGCTTTGACTGCCCCATCTGGAAATGTCAATTGAATCATGTGTCAACTTCCCCTCTCTATTTGAAAAAAAATAAAAAAAGCCCATCCCTATGAAAGGGACGAGCTTTGATTCTCGTGGTACCACCCTCGTTCCCAAGCTGTAAGCTTGGCTCGAACACACGATAACGAGTGTGAATCGCCGCACGATTGACCCGAGCGGTGCTCCGAGGGAGTAAGTCGATCGGCGTGTTTAGGAAGCTCTCACCATTCTTCCTTCGCTTTGAAACCCGTGACGATGTCTCGTATCCTCTTCTATGCATCAGTTATATGGTTATTAGTATAGTCAACTCGTTCGAGAAATACAATCCTTTACCGACGACGATTTTCGCCTTTCAGCTCGATCTGTGTCGTCGTCGTCGAGATCCGTTGCATGAGCCGCTGTGCTTTCATCTTGTTTTGCGGCGAGCCGTCAATCGAGAAGTGCGTCTCGAGCTCTTCGCTGCTGAAGTTTGAGCTGTAGAGCGTCGGCAGACGATGCATCATGCGGTACTGTAAAATAATCCCGAACAGTTCGTCTCGTACCCACGGGCTGATCGCCTCGGCGCCGATATCATCAATCAACAAAATCGGCACGTGCTGGAACGAGGTCAAAAATGAATCGAACGAATCGGTACGAATTTTACGTTTCGCTTCCGAGACGAATCCCGGGGCGTGAACTAAAATCGTCTCGATATCGGCGACTTTGAGTTCATTGGCGATCGCGGCGAGCAAGTACGTCTTCCCGACCCCGAAACTGCCGTACAAGTAAAGGCCGTTCACTTTTTGACGCGTCTTCATCCCCGAGACGAATCGCATCGCCTCACGGAGCGCGATCTTTCGGGCATCGTCCGAATAATCAAACGATTGAAAGCTCGCTTCCCGCACTTCTTCCGGTAAAAATAAGCTCTTGAACTTTCGATCCATCTCTTTTTGACGTCTCGCTTGGCGGTGAGCGACCGTCTCTTCATAGCGGATCGCAATTTGACCGAGATCGACATAAAGGACCGGCTGATGCCCGGGGATAACGGCTTGTTCATCGACAAGCTTCTTCCCGTCCATCTGCTCGGCATATTCGCTCAATTTCGTAAATCCGACTTCGATCGCCGTCTCGTCGAGTTCTGGATGCGCCTTTAAAAATGTAATGACACCAGGGTGCTCGAGAGTTCGTCTGCGAATCGACTCGTACGCTTCCCGCACTTCTTTACGGTTCATCATCTGGGCGAGCGTCTGATTGATCCGTTCCATGTCGCTCATCCTTTCTCTTTCAGTTCATTCAACAATTTGACGAGTTCCGCGTCATCTGGCACCGATGATTCGAGCGCCTCTTTGCGCTTCTGATCGTAAGACCGTTGCTCTTTCGCATCGTCTTCGAGCCATTTCGGCAACTCGGTCTTGTCTTTCCGACGCGAGCCGACCGTCGTACGCTGGACGTTCTCACGTTTTTGTTGCTTCTTCTCGATCAACGCGTCTTGCGTCGCTTCACGCTCTAATGCGTCACCTGCGTGCAAATAGCCCGCCGTCTTCCAACTCGTGGCGATGCGCATCACGTAATTCTCGCTGAGCCGCGTCTGTTTCTTCACTTCGATACAATAATAGAACAGCGCGTTGATCACACCTGGTGCGAGACCGAGTGTATCGACCATCTCGATGATGAGCTGTTCGTCACTTTTCGAAAGTTGTGGCGTCTTCCGAAGCGTCGATACGTACTGATGCGGGTGTGCTTCCTCCATGACCGTTGTGTCATGCAAATCGCCGACCTCCGCCTGCTCCGTCTCGTCTGACTTCACTTTTCGATGTCTCGTCTGTTTTTTCTTCAATTGTAATACCATCTGCCTGCAACCATCACGCTTCTCTTGTTCGCTGAGCGGTAAGTACGCTTCGTGAACGAAATACTCTTTTAGCATCTCGGCCATCGTCTCTTCATCGATTTGCGACACGTACGCGAGTTTTGTGATCGTCTCGTCTAACTTCTTCGTGAAGAAGCCGATTGGGAAGTTTGTCAGTTTTTTGACGATATCCATATCGAACGTATAGTTGATCTCGATCTTGGCGCGGTCCGGCTTCTCATAATTTTTTTGAGTGAACGCCATCTGGTTGACCCCTTTGACGTCGAACACTTCATTGAAGTCTTTTGTCACTTCGACGATGCCTGCCGGTAGCGGGTCGATGGTGAATCGTCCTTGCAACTGCTTGAATCGGACCTCCCCTACTTTATAGAAGAGAAAACTCGATAACAGCCCATCGTTTAGGAACGTGTGGGGCGCGAGCGGAACTCTCAGTTGATAGACGTATTGCGTCAGCCGTGCGTCTTTCGTCTTGTACGTCCGGACGAGGCCGATCGCTTCGAGCCGGAATAGACTGTCCGCCAGTTCGTTAATCGAATAATCAAGCATTTCACACAAGGCGCTATGTGATATATAGTTCGACTTCATTTTACCCGGCTTCAATTCACTCCAAAGCGTTTGATACAACGCGAGCGCCTTCACGCCGATGACGGGTTGATATAAATGATAAAGTGACTGATAAGACTCGCGATCAATGAGCCCAGTGCTCATGATCAATAGCTCATCAGTCCCGTAAAGAATCCGTTCTTTTTCCATAACGTTTCTCCCCTGAAAAAAGACGACCAGAAGGCCGCCCCTTTAGTTGGTCGATTTTTCTTGCTTCATTAAATCCTCTAACTCTTTAAAGAACACAGAGATGTCCTTAAACTGTCGATAGACCGATGCGAAGCGGACGTACGCCACTTCATCGACGCGGGCGAGTTCGTTCATGACGAGTTCGCCGACTTGTTCACTCGGGATCTCGGACTGGCCGAGCGCCCGTAACTGTTGTTCGACTTTCGTGACCACACCCTCGAGTTGCTCGAGTGTGACCGGTCGTTTCTCACAGGCGCGAATGATCCCGCGCAGAACTTTCTCTCGACTGAACTCTTCGCGGTTCCCGTCCTTTTTGACGATGATGAGCGGCGTCTGTTCAACCGTTTCAAACGTCGTGAAGCGATAGCCGCACTTTTCACATTCGCGACGGCGTCGAATCGAATAATAATCTTGGACTGGTCGGGAGTCGAGCACCCTCGTTCCGTTATGATCACATTTAGGACAACGCATGCTCAGCCCTCCTTATCGTTCGACAGATTGATTCCCGATGGCACGGAGTGGGAACTTATTTTGTAAAGCATCATAATACGCAGCGACAACTTGTTTCAGGTCAGGACCGAGCATTTGTTCACGATTCATCGTGAAATCGACGGCGGTCCGCCCTCCGTCCACTTGAACGACTGTGGCCAATGCGTCCCAACCGTCACCGTAAAAGGCGAGCTCGCCTCGCTCGGCGTCGATTCGGCGCACCGTCTGCCCCTCCGTTTTAATTCGTTCATCTAACCATGTCAGGACTGCGTTCGGCGACGTCGCGAAATAACGCGTGCGCAACGCCTCATTTTTATGCGTATCATCCGTTTGGATATGTGTTTGAAACTTGTCTAGTAATCCCATTGTCCACCTCGGCACCTAATTTATATACGTTAAGCATATCAAAATTAACGACTTAACAAAACAATTAAAAGGGCTGACCGAAAATCGGCCAGCCTCAAAAGGTCAATCGGATTATTTGCTGATCGCCACTTGTGCTTCTGGAACACGAATCGGTCCCATACCGCGATCAAGTTTGACGTCTTCGCGAACTTTCGCTTCTAAGCCTTCAGCAATGTATTGTGAAGCTGTCGCTGGATCGATCCGGTCCCCACATGTGAACACATCGACTGATGCGTAACCATGCTCTGGGAAACTGTGAATCGTTAAATGTGATTCTGAAATGATAACGACACCACTCACACCGTGCGGCGCGAATTTGTGGAAAGCGACTTCGCGGACTTCAGCGCCCGAGCGAAGTGCTGCATCGACGAACAAGCGCTCGATGTAGTCGATATCGTTCAATTTGTCGGGATTGCACTCCCAAAGTTCTGTAATAATGTGACGTCCCATAGTATCCATATAAGTGGATCCCCCTTTACATCAATGGTCTCAAAGTAGTTGATGATCACTCACTTTGTGCCTGAATCGCCCACAACCACGGGGGCAAGTTAGTCCAGAGAGGTCCTAACCCTTTAAGTTGCGTTTGTCAGACCAATTGAAGTTCACGAGATTGAGTGTATCCTGTTTAGGACGTCGATACAAGCTATTTGTTTGAATTCGTTAAAATATTTTTGACGAAATATATTTTCTCAAGCATGCGTTTCTTGTTGGCCGATTTGCAGGTAGCTCGCTACCATATCCAAAAGATCGACGACGCGGCACGAATAGCCCCATTCGTTGTCATACCAAGCGAGCACTTTGACGTGGTTGCCGCCGAGCACCATCGTCGAATCTGCATCGATAATCGAGGAGCGCTCGTCTCCATTAAAGTCGATTGAGACGAGCGGTTCGTTCGAGACACCGAGAATCCCGGTCATTTCTCCGTAAGCGGCCCGTTCGAACGCATCGTTCACTTCGGCGGCCGTGACATCACGACGCAGCTCGACGACGAGATCGACGAGCGAGACGTTCGGCGTCGGGACACGGAGCGCCATCCCGTTCAACTTGCCTTGCAGCTCGGGAAGCACAAGACCGATCGCCTTGGCTGCCCCGGTCGAAGTCGGTATAATGGAGCTACCACAAGCCCGGGCCCGGCGCAAATCTTTATGCGGATTGTCGATATTGTTCTGGTCGTTCGTGTAGGCGTGTACCGTCGTGACGAGTCCTGTCTCGATGCCGAACGTCGAATCGAGCACTTTGACGACAGGTGCGAGGCAGTTCGTCGTACAAGAGGCGTTTGAGATGATATGGTCTTGCTCCGGCATATACTCGCGATCATTGACCCCCATCACGATCGTCCGTAAGTCGCCTTTGCCCGGCGCCGTCAAAATGACTTTCTGCGCCCCGGCCATCAAATGCTTGCGCGCCCCGACGTCCGAATTGAATTTCCCCGTCGCCTCGACGACGATCTCGACATCAAGTTCTTTCCATGGTAATCGTTCCGGGTCACGCTCTGCGATTAACCGAATCTGTTTCCCGTCGACAACGAGCGTATCCCCATGCGCTCGAACAGTGAGCTCAAACGGCCCATGGACCGTATCGTGCTTGATCAAGTGAGCAAGCGTCTCCGCCGGATAACTCGCATTGATCGCCACGACGTCGTGACGCCCTTCAAGCATCAATTTACGAAACACCATTCTCCCGATTCGTCCAAACCCGTTGATTGCAACTTTCGTCCCCATTCCAGTTCCCCCTTTTTTCTGCGTTACGACACCATTATAACGGAAAAATGGAAGCGTTTTCACTATGTATCGTCACATTTTTATCACTTTTTTACAGTTTCGTTTTTGAAAAAGAGGGAAATTTGGTGTAGAGCTTGGAAAGGAGCTACGTTATATGTTTGATTGGACAGACTTAGACAAATTTGTCATCTCGTTTTTTGTCATCTTACCGATTGTGACAATTATCCATCAATTCGGGCATTTCTTTTTCGCGAAATTATTCGGGGGATCACTCGATATGGAGATCGGGACCGGGAAGAAGCTATTCAAGGTCGGGCGCATGCAGTTTAACCGCGTCTACTTCTATGATGCCTGGTGCCAATTCTCGGACTTGAAATACAGTAATCGCTTGACGAGGAGTATCGTCTACGCGGGCGGGTCGATCTTCAATCTATCGAGTATCTTGATTGTGAACTGGTTTATCCTGACACGGGAGATTGAACCGACACTCTACACGTATCAGTTCGCCTATTTCTCGTTTTATTATGTGTTCTTCTCGCTCTATCCGATCTATTACTCGAACGGACACCCAAGTGACGGGCGCGCTATTTTCGACACATGGAAAAAAGGGCGACCGGACGCAGATCCGCTCAACTGAACAAAAAAAGAAGGCGTCAGTCGCCTTCTTTTTTCATGTCTTGAAATTGTTCGACGAGACGCGTCACTTGAGGCAACAAGTCTCCGAGTGCCCCGTTGTTGTTGATTAAAAAGTCAGCGTGATGCTTCTTTTCTTCGATCGGCATTTGCGAGTGGATCCTTGCGAGCGCTTCTTCTTTCGTCAAGCCGTTACGCTCCATGAGACGCATCAACTGCATCTCTTCCCGGCAGTAGACGACGACCGTATAATCGACGAGGTCACGCATCGTCCCTTCGAACAAGAGCGGGATGTCGAAGATGACGACAGATTCCCCTGCTGCCGCAAAGGAATGCATCTGCTCCTGCATTTCTTCCCGGATCGCCGGATGCATGAGCTGATTCAACAATTTCCTTTTTGCTTCGTCATGGAAGATCTCTCGCCCGAGCGCCGGCCGGTTCAACTGCTCACCTTCAAAACAGCGCGGAAACGCTTCTCGGACAGCAGAGTAAGCTTTACCTTCAGGGTCGACGACGGTACGGGCAATCTTGTCGGCATCGATAATCGGAATCCCTTGTTGTCGGAATAGGCGGGACACCGTCGACTTCCCTGTCGCGATGCCGCCTGTCAAACCAATTTTCAACATTGTGTCCACCTCTTACTGTTGGCAGTGCGGACAGTAATGCGTCCCCCGTCCGCCTAGTTTCATCTTTTCAATCGGCCGACCGCAATTGTGACACGGTTCACCGGTCTGCCCGTAGACGTAAAGCGTCTCTTGAAACGTTCCAGCCGCCCCGTCCGGATTCGTATAGCTGCGGATCGTACTTCCACCCCGCTCGATCGCTTCTAATAACACAGCGACCGCTTCTTGACGGACGGTCTCAACTTCAGTGAGTGAAAGCGAGGCTGCTGGCCGGGTCGGATGAATCCGTGCCCGGAACAACGTCTCATCGACATAAATATTGCCGAGACCGACAAAAATCGATTGATCGAGTAACGCCGTCTTGATCGCTCTCACGTTCATGCGCTTCAGACGGGCGTGCAACGTTTCGGCCGTCACTTCAGGGTCGAACGGCTCGAGCGCGAGCAGCGACAGCGGCGGCGTCACGAACAACTCGTCGTTCGTCCGAAGTTCCATCGTGCCGAACTTCCTGACGTCGTTATAGTGCAGGCTCGTACCGTCGGTGAACGTGAAGACGACGTGCGTATGCTTGACCGGATCGACGGCTTCGCTGTGCGGAAAGAATTTCCCTTCCATCCGTAAATGAGAGACGAGGTAGCCGTTCGTCAATTTAAATAAAATGAACTTGCCGCGCCGCTCGACGTCGACCATCGTCTCGCCGATCAGCTGTTGTACCCACACGTCGGCCTCATGTCCGCGAATGATTTTCGCGTCGCGTACATTGACGTCTTGAATCGTTTTTCCGGAGACGAACGGTCGCAGTCGGCGACAGACCGTCTCTACTTCTGGTAATTCTGGCATATCGATTTCCTTCCTTTACTTTATTTCGTGTCGAACCACGTCTCACCGAACGAGCCGTCCGCCCGAAGCGGGACATCGAGTGTGATCGTATGTTCCATCGCTTGTTTCACAAGTTTTTCAAGCGCGGACGTCTCAGCAAGCGGTCCTTCAAAGATGAGTTCATCGTGGACTTGAAGCAATAGTTTCGATTGCAGACCCGATGCTCGAAGCGCCGTATCGACGTCGATCATCGCTTTTTTAATGATGTCCGCCGCCGTTCCTTGAATCGGCGTGTTGATAGCCGTCCGTTCGGCAAAGCCCCGCAAGTTGAAGTTACGTGAATGGATGTCCGGGATGTTACGGCGACGTTTGAGCATCGTCTCGACATACCCATGTTCCCGCGCCCGCTCGATAGCGGCATCCATGAAGCGCTTCACACCAGGGAACTGCTCGAAGTACGTGTCGATGAACGTCTGCGCTTCTTTACGGCTGATGCCGAGGTTTTGCGACAACCCATAATCACTGATGCCATAAATGATCCCGAAGTTGACCGCCTTCGCTTGACGCCGCATGAGCGACGTCACTTCTTCTTTGGCGACGCGGAACACGTTCGCCGCCGTCGACGTATGAATATCTTCGTCATTTAAAAACGCCTCGAGCATCTTCGCGTCTTGCGACATATGCGCCATGATCCGCAGCTCGATCTGCGAGTAGTCGACCGCATACAGCACCCAGCCCGGCTCACTTGCCGTAAACGCCTTACGGATTCGGCGTCCTTCCTCGAGCCGAATCGGGATGTTTTGCAAGTTCGGATTGACCGATGACAGTCGCCCTGTCTGTGTGAGCGTCTGCGTGTAGCGTGTATGAATCTTCCCGTCCGCTTTGATGACTTTTTGTAAGCCCTCGACGTACGTCGACTGCAGTTTTCCGAGCTCACGGTAATGCATGATATGTTCGACGATCGGATGGAGCGGCGCTAGCTTCTCTAACACGTCGGCCGCCGTCGAGTATCCGGTTTTCGTCTTCTTCACGGGTGGGAGTGCCAACTTCTCAAACAAGATGACGCCAAGCTGTTTCGGCGAATTGATATTGAACGACTCGCCGGCCAATCCGTGAATTTCTGTCTCGAGCTGATCAAGGCGGTCCCTGAGATCGGTTTCCATCGCTTGAAGCGTCGCCACGTCGACGTGAATTCCGGCCCATTCCATTTCCGCGAGCACCGAGGCGAGCGGACGTTCTAAATCTTGATAAAGTGACGTCTGCTCGTTTTCATCGATTTCCGGAATGACTTTCGCGAACAACGTGAAGATAGCCATCGCCTTCTCGCCAAGATGTTGGTCGAGCACCGCTTGTTCCGGCACGTGCAGTTTCGCCCCTTTCCCGTAGACGGCCTCGTCTTCAGGCAACGCGTAATCGAAGTGCGCGGCGATCGAATCGAGCGTCGTTCCGCCCGACAAGTTGAGCAAATAGCCGGCGACGAGCAAGTCTTCGTAGCCGCGAAGTGTCAATTCGTTCCGTTTCAATTGAATGATCGTCTGTTTGGCATCCAAACAGATTGTTTTCCGGGTCTCGTCCGCTAGCCAAGCCTTCACGTCCGGTACGTCTAACAACGACATATCACCGACGGTCACACCGACTTTCGATGCGATCGCCACACCGATGATGTCGTCTTCGAAATAGTCGTCCCGCAGCTGTTCGATAAACAGGACGGCTTCCGACAAATCTTGCTGTTCGATGCCGACGTGCGTCACGTCTCGCGCTTCTGCCGCCTCTTCCGTCGTCGCATCGGTGTTCAGCTTACTGACCAGTGATTTGAACTGAAGGCTCATGAACAACGGTTTGACTTTTGCCGCGTCATACGGATGGAACTGTAAGTCATCCACACTGACGTCGATCGGGACGTCCGTATGGATCGTCGCGAGTTGTTTTGACATTCGAGCTTCCTGCTCGTTCGCCTCGACTTTTTCTTTTTGCTTCCCTTTTAACTCATGTGTATGTTCATACAGCCCTTCGACCGAGCCGTAATTTGACAGCAACTTGAGCGCCGTCTTCTCGCCGACACCAGGAATTCCCGGTATGTTATCGGATTTATCGCCCATCAGCCCTTTGAGATCGATCATTTGGCGAGGTGCCAAGCCCTCGTAACGTTCGTGGAACGCCGCCTCGTCCATCGTCTCGACGTCAGTTATGCCACGTTTCGTTAAGTAGACGGTGACTCGCTGATTGATCAGTTGAAGTAAATCTTTATCACCCGTGACGACCGTGACTTGTTCGAACGCCTCGTTTTTCGAAAGTGTCCCGATTATGTCATCAGCCTCATATTGATCGAGTTCGAGCACTTTGATCCCGAACGCCTCACACAATTCACGAACGATCGGGAACTGTTCGCGGAGCTCACCTGGTGTTTTCTGCCGCCCACCTTTATAGTCCGCATATGTATCGTGGCGGAACGTCTTCTTCGACGCATCGAACGCGACCGCGAAATGCGTCGGTTGCTCGTCTTCCATCAATTTTAAAAGCATCATCGTGAACCCATATACCGCGTTCGTGTTTCGTCCCGATGCATCCGTCATCGGAGGCAACGCGAAAAACGCACGATACGTCAGTGAGTTTCCATCGAGAAGCAGTAATTTATTCATCGTCCAACCTCCATTCTCTTCTGTATCCATCATATCATACGGGCACATGCGCTCGAAAAAAAAGACCCTTTTCTAAGTACTAGAAAAGGGTCAATCTTCTCGACCGAGTGGAGATGAGCACCGGCCGGGATACGAGATGATGAAGAGGTCTCATCAATAGAGTAGCATCTGTTTGTAAAGTTCGTGTGAACGCGATATAAATTCCTTGTTAAGCGAGCGGGAATTCGATTGTGAACGTCGTCCCAACGCCTTCATCACTGTCGACATGGATCGTCGCATGATGAAGATCGACGATGTGCTTGACGATGGCGAGGCCAAGGCCGGTCCCTCCAGAATTTCGACTCCGGGCCTTGTCGACCCGGTAAAACCGTTCGAATATACGGCTCACTTCTTTTGGAGCGATGCCGATCCCGTCGTCTTTGACGATCAAGCGCGCCGTCGTCTCCCGCTTCTCGACCGTAATCTCGACCTGGCTGCCTTCTGGAGAATAGTTGATCGCGTTCGCGACAAGGTTCAAGATGACTTGCTTGATCCGATTCAAGTCCGCTTGCAAGACGACGTCGCCGTCGTGATGCGCTTCAAGATGGATTGATTTTTGCTCCGCCTTCTGGCTTAAGACGAGACACACCTCTTCGACGAGCTGATTGAGTTGGACAGGCGTGAACTCTAAATGGAAATTTTCCTGCTCGAGCCGTGACAGTTCGAGCAAGTCCTCGACGAGCATTTGCATGCGAGTCGCTTCTTTTTGGATAATATCCAAAAATTGATCGCGCAACTCGGGCACTTCTTTCGCCCCGTCGAGTAACGTCTCACTGAAGCCTCTGATCGAAGTGAGCGGCGTCTTCAATTCATGGCTCACGTTCGCGACGAAATCTTTCCGCATTTTCTCAAGCCGTTTCAGTTCGGAGATGTCGTTAAACAATAGCGTCGTCCCGCGCAGCATGCCGGTATCGCTAAAGATCGGGGCAGCTGACACCATATACGTCTTTTGGTTGAACCCGATTCGAATCGATAGCTGGCGACGGTGCGGCTCTTCTGTCAAATAGACGTCCTCGATCAACGTCTCGACGTCCGGACTCGGTAAAATGCCATGGTAAAACTGGCCGATCATCAAATCGTCATATTGGAACATATCCCGGTACGACCGGTTGACGAGCGTAACGATACCGCGTTCATCGACGAGCAACAGACCGGCTCCCATATACTCGATCAGTGACTCGAGCCTTGCCCGCTGCACCGACTCCCCGAGCGAGATCGTCTCTAAGTTACGGGCGAGGACGTTAATCGACCCGGCCAGACTTCCCGTCTCTTCATCGTTGCGTAGTTCATACACACGGGCCCGGTAATTCCCGTCGGCGAGTTCGCGTAACACGATCGTCGCCTCATCGATTGGCCGGATGAACTGGTTCGTCAGATTGTGGAGGACGAATAAAATGAGGAAGAATGAGAAGAACAATGCGAGCGCGACCGTCAGCCAAATCCGGTTGTAGACACCTTCTAAGTCAGAAATATAGCGGATGAAGCTAAGGTAGACCGTTTCACCGGTCGACAGTTCAATCGGTTTCGTGAACTGGATCAAATCGTCGCGTGTCGCGTTGCCGAACGCACCGTTAACCGGAATCGTGTCGGCGTCAATCCGGTATTCGAACGCTCCGACGCGGAACGGCGTGCCGGCAATCACTTCCATCCTTCGGTTCAACAGCAAGATGTCGAAACTGCTCTCATCATCGATTTGTCGAACGTAGTCACGAATCTGCTCAAGCTCACCCCCGTCCAAATACAAGGCGGCGAGTTGGGCGTCTTCTTTCAACCGGTCGCGCTCCGAGTCCAAATAGAAATCTTTGAACAGTTGACCGAGCACGATCCCGAGTGTCAGCAGCACGCCCGTCACGAGCAGGATGAGTGTCGTCAAAAAACGCGAGCGATACGTCTTCATTCGGGCATCGGTTCTTCCATCTTATAACCGAGACCTCGGATCGTCTTGATGTACGTCGGTTTCTTCGTCACCGGCTCAATTTTTTCACGCAAATGACTAATATGAACGTCGACGATACGCGTATCACCGACAAAATCATAGTTCCAAATGGCTGACAGCAGTTGATCACGCGTCAACACACGGCCTTTGTTTTTGGCGAGATAAGCCAGCAGTTCAAACTCTTTCGGCGTCAATTCGAGACGTTCGCCTTTTTTGAAAACCTCATAGTTCGAAGCGATGATTTTGACGTCTCCGATCTCGATGACGTCGGCGTCGACCGTCGTCGTTTCCTGTGGACCTGACCGGCGCAAAATCGCTTTGACCCGGGCCACGACTTCGCGCGGGCTGAACGGTTTCGTCAAATAGTCGTCAGCGCCAAGTTCGAGACCGAGCACTTTATCGAACTCGTCGTCTTTCGCCGTCAACATTAAGATCGGCGTGTTCACTTTTTGTTGGCGCAGCCGTTTACATACTTCAAGCCCGTCCATTTCCGGCAACATCAAGTCGAGGATGATCAACACCGCGTCTTGTTTCTCGGCTAATTCAAGCCCTGCTTTTCCATCATGGGCCGTCTCGACCTCAAATCCGGCTTGTTCTAAATTAAATTTTAATAACGTCGCAATCGATACTTCGTCATCAACAACAATTACTTTATCGGCCACACTAGTTCCTCCTCGAATCTATCTGTTCAGTCGTTTACACTACCTATTTTACAAATCAATCCCACTCGCGACCAACTTCAAAGCAATTCTTTACAAAAACAAAACAAATCCACTGTCTATCTCCAGTTTAGCACGCTTGGAAGAAAAACGAATCCAACAAAAAAAGTCTAGCCTGCGACGCAGACTAGACTTGCTTTCAAGTTAGGACGTTCAAGACGGAACGGACCGAGTCAGCCGAGCGCTTGAACGCGGCTTGTTCTTCGTCCGTCAGGTCAAGTTCGAGCACACGCTCGATCCCGTTCGCACCGAGAACCGTCGGCACGCCAAGATAGAGGTCACGGAAGCCATACTCTCCATCAAGATACGTGATGGCCGGTAAAATGCGGCGTTGATCTTTTAAAATCGCTTCCACCATCTCGACGATGGCCGCGGCCGGCGCGTAGTACGCCGAACCGTTGCCAAGGAGTTGGACGATCTCACCGCCACCTTTACGCGTTCTCGCGACGATCGCGTCGATGCGTTCACTCGGCAACAACTTCTCGAGCGGGATGCCTCCTGCATACGAATAGCGGATGAGCGGCACCATGTCGTCGCCGTGACCGCCGAGGACGAACCCGGACACGTCTTTCACAGAGACGTTCAACTCCGAAGCGACGAACGTCCGGAACCGCGCCGTGTCGAGCACACCGGACTGGCCGATGACGCGCTCTTTCGGGAAGCCCGACTCTTTGAACACCGTATACGTCATCGCATCGACCGGGTTCGTCAAGACGATCAAGATCGCGTCAGGTGAATACTTGACAATCTCTTTCGTGACCGACCGCATGACGCTAGCGTTCGTCGTGACGAGGTCGTCCCGGCTCATGCCCGGCTTGCGGGCGATACCAGCCGTGATGACGACGATGTCCGAATCAGCCGTGTCGGCGTAATCCGACGTCCCGGTGATCAATGAATCAAATCCTTGAATCGGCGCCGTTTCTTGCATATCGAGCGCTTTTCCTTTCGTCGGGTTCTCAAACTCTGGCATGTCGAGAAGGACGACGTCTCCTAACTCTTTTTGAGCCAAGTATAGTGCCGTCGTGGCCCCCGTGAATCCGCTACCGATAACAGAAATCTTGTTGCGACGAATCATTGTGCTCTCCCCCTTGGTTTAGTCCAAACTTGAGTGCTACTTACATGTTTTTGATCAGTTCATCCGCAAACTCTGAACATTTCACTTCTGTCGCGCCGTCCATGAGACGGGCAAAGTCGTATGTGACGACTTTCGATGCGATTGTATTCTCCATCGAACGAACGATGAGGTCAGCCGCTTCGTTCCAGTTCATGTGACGGAGCATCATCTCACCTGACAAGATGACAGATGACGGGTTGACTTTGTCAAGACCGGCATACTTCGGTGCCGTACCGTGTGTCGCTTCGAAGATGGCATGTCCTGTCACGTAGTTGATGTTCGCACCTGGTGCGATCCCGATTCCGCCGACTTGAGCAGCGAGCGCGTCCGAGATGTAGTCACCGTTCAAGTTCATTGTCGCGACGACGTCGAACTCACGCGGACGAGTCAAGATTTGTTGGAGGAAGATATCAGCGATTGAATCTTTCACGATGATTTTGCCTTCCGCTTCCGCTTTCGATTGCGCTTCGTTCGCAGCAGCTTCGCCTGACTCTTCTTTGATGCGGTCATACTGGGCCCATGTGAACACTTTGTCGCCGTACTCTTCTTCTGCGAGTTCATACCCCCAGTTTTTGAAGGCGCCTTCTGTGAACTTCATGATGTTACCTTTATGGACGAGCGTGAGCGATTTACGGTTGTTCGCGATCGCGTATTCGAGAGATGCCCGAACGAGACGTTTTGTTCCTTCTGACGAGATCGGCTTGATGCCGATACCCGATGTTTCTGGGAAACGGATCTTGTTGACGTTCATCTCTTCTTTCAAGAACGTGATCAACTTCTTCACTTCGTCGCTGCCTGAAGCGTATTCGATCCCTGCATAAATATCTTCTGTGTTCTCACGGAAGATGACCATGTCTGTGTCTTCAGGACGTTTGACCGGTGACGGGACGCCAGTGAAGTAACGGACAGGACGCAAGCACGTGTACAAGTCAAGTTCTTGACGGAGCGCAACGTTGAGTGAACGGATTCCGCCGCCGACCGGTGTCGTGAGCGGTCCTTTGATGGCAATCAAATATTCACGGATCTCGTCGAGCGTCTCGTTAGGAAGCCACTCACCCGTTTGGTTGAACGCCTTCTCGCCAGCGAACACTTCTTTCCATTCGATCTTCTTCTCGCCGCCGTATGCTTTCTCGACAGCTGCATCAAAGACGCGGACTGAAGCGTTCCAGATGTCTGGGCCTGTTCCATCTCCGATGATGAATGGAATCGTTGGTACGTTTGGTACGTTGAGTGCACCGTTTTCTACTGTAATCTTTTGACCTTGTGTTGACATATGAATCCCCCTAAGTACATTTATGTAGGCCGACGCGAGCGCCGACCTACGTCATCTGTTAGTTTACCAAAGTTTATGTCTAAATTGTGACGTAATCTTCGAACGATGCGTCAATTAACGCTCGTTTACCGGTACGTATGAACGATTCGTTTCGCCTACGTACTCGGCACGCGGACGAATGAGACGGTTGTCGGCGTATTGCTCGAGGATGTGTGCGATCCAGCCTGACATCCGCGAGACCGCGAAGATCGGCGTGAACAGCTCTTCGTCAAGGCCGAGCGCATAGTACGTCGAAGCCGAGTAGAAGTCGACGTTCGGTTTGAGCCCTTTTTCAGTCTCGACGAGGTGATCGATCTTCTCAGACATCTCGTACCAATGTGGCTCATTGATTTGAGCCGTCAGTTGGCGACTCATCTCTTTCAAGTGTTTCGCACGCGGATCACCGTCCTTATAAACACGGTGACCGAAGCCCATGATCTTCTCACGGCGTTCGAACTTGCCGCGCACGTAGTCTTCGACTTTGTCGACCGAACCGATTTCGTGAAGCATCTTCATGACCGCCTCGTTGGCGCCACCGTGAAGTGGACCTTTGAGTGCGCCCATCGCTGCCGTCACACCAGAATACATATCTGAGAGCGTCGCTACGCAGACACGGGCTGTGAACGTCGAAGCGTTCAACTCATGGTCGGCGTGAAGAATGAGCGCCTTGTCGATCGTCGTCTCGGCGACTTCATTCGGCTCTTCCCCGTTCAACATATATAAGAAATTGGCTGCATACGACAAGCCTTGCTTCGGCGCAATCGGTTGCTTACCTTTCCGTAACCGCGCGAAAGCAGTCACGATCGTCGCGATTTGTGCTTGAAGACGAATCGCTTTACGCATGTTTGCCTCTTCGCTCATGTCTTCAGCCTCTTCATCGTACAACGCGAGTTGAGAGAGTGCCGTACGAATCGTGGCCATCGCGTTCGCAGACTTTGGTGCCCGCTCGAGTGTCGCGAGGACGTCTTCTGGCAACTTCGCTTCTTGAACGAGCGCTTCTGAGAGTTTCGTTAATTCATCTGCCTTCGGAAGGCGGTCGTTCCATAATAGAAAGACGACTTCTTCGAACGTGGCATGGTCTGCCAAGTCATCGATTGTGTATCCTCCATAAGTCAATTGTCCATCAATGATCGAACTGACTTTTGAGGCTGCCGCCACAATTCCTTCTAACCCTTTAGTTGTTGACATTAATAACTCCCCCTCAGTCTTTGAAAGTAGTCGACCGCATCATACAGTCTGTTTGCAGGGAATAAGGGTGGGGGTTCGATAAATCTCCCCAGCACGTATCGAGTTCGCGCCACCCTGTCCTCCGTCTAGTATAAACAATTTACTGAAAAAAAGAAATGTAAGCGTATCCAGTCGTAAAAAAATGTCAAACCCACTTCTCGATAAGGTTATATCCCCCTAAAATGAGCGCGGCAATCCCGGCACCAACGAGCGGACCGACCGGAACGCCTTTCATGAATCCGACCGCAAGAATGGTGCCTGCGAGCAAGGCCGTCGTCACGACCGGGTCGACACGCATCAGTTGCACGCCCTGGGCGGCGGCAAGGGCGACGAAGATACCGGACGAAAAGGCAATGATGCCGACCGGTCCTTTAATACTATTCCACAATTCTCTAAAACCTATGTCTCCGGTCGCGATCGGGACGAGGACGGCGATCGTGATGATCGTCACACCCCAATGGATCCCTTTTGCGGCGAGCGTCGGGAACAGCTGGTCACCGAAGCCGATTGCTTTAATGATTAAGAGTACACTGCTCGCGATTATGACCGATTGATTATGGGAAATCACGCCGATCAAGACGAGTAATAGCAGAAATAAATAAGCACCCATGATTCATCCCTCTTTCTGAATGGAAAAAGAACCGACCTCATGAGAAGGTCGGTTCGATTGTCATTCGATTACGCGTTATAAATTTTTCCAGTAAGTGGGTCGATCGAGATCATCTGTCCGTCACGGAACGTAGACGTTGCAGATTCAACACCGACGATGACCGGTTTACGGAGCGATGGTCCGACGATGCCGGCATGGCTCGTCAATCCACCGTCTTCTGTGATGATGCCGGCTGCTTTTTCGATCGCTGGCATCATTTCTTTATCAGTGAACGGTGCGACGAGGATCATGCCGTCTTTTGCTTTAGCGTTCGCTTCGTCCGCGTTGTTCGCAACGACGACTTCTCCGACGAGGCCGCGCTCACCGATGCCGCGTCCGTTTGCAAGAGCGTGTCCGACGATGTGAATTTTCATCATGTTCGTCGTACCAGAAGTCGCTGCCGGAATACCTGCTGAGATGACGACGAGGTCGCCGTCTGTGACGAGTCCAGCGTGACGAGCTGCTTCAGATGCTTGAACCAACATCTCATCCGTGTTGTTCGGCATCGTGTCAGCAACGATCGGGTATACGCCCCAAACGAGGTTCAACTGACGAGCGACGCGCTCTGATTCAGTCACCGCGATGATGTTTGCTTCCGGACGATATTTCGCTGTACGGGCAGCCGTGTAACCTGATTGTGTTGGTGTCAAGATCGCTTTCGCGTTCAAGTTGATTGCCGTATGGGCAACCGCTTGTGAGATCGCATCCGTTACCGTATGCTCACTGCGTTTTTGACGATCTTTGAGCAAGTTTTTGTAGTCGAGCATACGCTCTGTACGAACAGCGATCGCTGCTTGCATTTGAACTGACTCGATTGGGTAGTCCCCTGCAGCCGTCTCACCTGAGAGCATGACCGCATCCGTACCATCGAGGATGGCGTTGGCAACGTCAGACGCTTCCGCACGTGTCGGGCGCGGGTTGCGTTGCATCGAGTCAAGCATTTGTGTCGCTGTGATGACCGGCTTACCGAGGTCGTTACACTTCTTGATCAATTCTTTTTGTACTGGTGTGACTTCTTCAGTCGGGATCTCGATACCGAGGTCACCACGCGCAACCATCAAACCGTCAGAGATAGACAAGATTTCGTCGATGTTATCGACACCTTCTTGGTTTTCAATTTTCGGGTAAATCTTGATGTGCGACGCATCGTGCTTCTCGAGAAGTTGACGAATGGCGACGACGTCAGACGCACGACGTACGAATGAAGCCGCGATCACGTCGATATCTTGCGAGATACCGAACTCGATGTCCGCGATATCTTTGTCTGTTAAGGCAGGAAGGTTAACCTTGACGTTCGGCAAGTTCACACCTTTCTTCGTCTTGATGACGCCTTCGTTTTCGATGATGCAACGAAGATCGCGGTTCGGAAGTTTTTCGACGACACGGAGACCGATGAGTCCGTCATCGAGCATGATGCTAGAACCGACTTCGACGTCATCGAACAATCCTTCGTACGTGACCGAGAAACGGTCTTTCGTTCCGACGATTTCTTCTGTTGAGACGATTGTCACTTCTTTCCCTTTTTCAAGGAGTGCCTTTCCGTCTGCGAACGTATGCGTCCGAATTTCAGGACCTTTCGTATCGAGAAGGACAGTCACGATTTTGCCTGCGACGCGTGATGCTTCACGGATGTCGCGGATACGTGCTCCGTGCTCTTCGTAGTCACCGTGTGAGAAGTTAAGACGAGCCACGTTCATTCCAGCTTCAATCATTTCTGGGAGAAGCTTCTCTGAAGCTGGTCCGATCGTACATACAATTTTCGTTCTACGCATAAATAAAAACCTCCTAGGGGATGTATTACATTTACACACAGAAAACGGGGGGTCGATTGACCTGATCCCGTCTCTGTGGAGTTCACTGTCACTCGTTAAATCGAAAGTTGGTTCGACAGGTCGATCAACTTCATGTCAAGCGTATGCTTGTTATGGTCGAGCGCCTCGTCGATATCGAGGTCCATCATTTTACCGCCACGGATTCCAACGACCCGTCCAGCTTTGCCTTCTAACAGGATTTCAACGGCGTAAGCGCCCATCCGGCTAGCAAGCACGCGGTCGGCGGCAGTTGGTGAACCACCACGTTGGATATGTCCAAGGATCGTGACACGTGTTTCCGAGTTTGTCTGCTCAGCAATGAGTTTACCAATCTCTTCGGCACTGCCAGCTCCTTCAGCAACGACGACAATCGAATGTTTCTTGCCGCGGGCAACACCATGGTTGATCCGCTCCACAATCGCACTCAAGTCTTCAGGACGTTCTGGGACGAGAATCGACTCCGCTCCACCGGCAAGACCGGCGTAAAGAGCGATGTCACCCGCGTCGCGACCCATCACTTCAATGACATACGTACGTTCATGTGAAGAAGCCGTGTCACGAATCTTGTCGATCGCATCGAGCGCTGTGTTGAGCGCTGTGTCAAATCCGATCGTCGCGTCCGTTCCCGGAATATCATTGTCGATCGTACCAGGCAGCCCGATTGTCGGGAAACCAAGCTCCGTCAACTTCTGAGCTCCACGGTAAGAACCGTCTCCGCCTACGACAACAAGCGCATCGATGTTGAATTTCTTCAACTGTTTGACCGCTTTCGCCCGGCCTTCTTCAGTTCTAAACTCTGGGCAACGGGCAGAACGTAAGAACGTTCCTCCGCGTTGAATGATATCGCCGACTGAACCTAGGTTCAATTCAACGAGATCGCCTTCAATCAAACCTTGATAGCCGTTATACACACCGTACACTTCTAGACCTTCAAAAATTGCTTTTCGGGTCACTGCACGGACTGCAGCGTTCATTCCAGGGGCGTCTCCCCCACTTGTCAATACCGCAATTCGTCTTAAATTCACGTCACTCACCTCTTATGTGTTTTAACGAAATCTGAAATAAAAATACCATGTCTGACCTTTGTTTTACAACACAAGTATGTGAAAAAAATGCATGGGGTACCGTCGGAAGCAGTCATTTCGTGAGTGGTTTAACGTGAACCTCAAGCGGTTGTTACCGTTTTCACGAGCCAAATGTGCCAATTTGATGATATTTGGCAGCGCGCCCTTGCAGCAACTCATCGCGCGAGCGTTTCACCAACTCACTGACATGCTGTGTTAATACAGGCTTCAAGAGCGAAGACTGTAGTGACACATCGATGTGGGCTCCGCCAAACACTTCCGTCACAATCTCATCGACAATCCCTAAATCGAGCAAATCTTGTGCTGTAATCTTCATCGTTTCAGCGGCCCGTTCCGCCAGCTTAGCGTCTTTCCAAAGCAGTGCTGCCGCACCTTCTGGCGAGATGACCGAGTACGTGCTGTTCTCGAGCATGAGCAGCCGGTCGCAGACACCGATGCCGAGCGCTCCTCCAGAACCGCCCTCGCCGATGACGACAGAAACGATCGGGACTTTCAACGTCGCCATCTCAAACAAGTTGCGTGCGATTGCCTCGCTTTGTCCGCGTTCTTCGGCCGCCTTACCCGGGTAAGCACCTTTCGTGTCAATGAACGTGATGACCGGCCGGTTGAACTTCTCGGCCTGCTTCATGAACCGTAACGCTTTGCGATACCCTTCCGGATGAGGCATGCCAAAGTTTCGCAACATGTTCTCTTTCGTATTGCGGCCGCGTTGATGGCCGATGATTGTCACCGGGACACCGTCGAGCGTGGCAATCCCCGCGACGATCGCCGCATCATCATATCCATGTCGGTCGCCATGCAGTTCAATAAAATCTGGGAACAGCTGATCGATATAGTCGAGCGTCGTCGGCCGTTTCGGGTTCCGTGCCAATTGCACGCGATCCCACGGTTTCATATTCCCATAATTGTCTTTTTCTAATCGGTGGAGCTTCGTCTCGAGATGGCGGATCTCCCGGGATAGGTCGATCCCTTTCGTTTCCGCCATCTCGCGCAACTTCACGAGTTGTTCGTTCAATTCTTTCGTTGAGTCAAACATGATGTGCCCCCCCGTCATGTAAATCGATGATGTTCTTTAAGAACGAACGCATCTGTTCACGATGAACGACGGCATCGAGTTGACCAGCCTCTAGCAAGAACTCAGCAGTTTGGAAGTTGTCTGGTAATTTTTCACGAATCGTCTGTTCGATGATCCGCCGTCCGGCGAAGCCGATCAACGCACCCGGTTCGGCGACGTTCAAGTCACCGAGCATGGCAAAACTAGCCGAGACGCCACCTGTCGTCGGATGGGTCAAGTAGGCGATATACAGCAATCCGGCCTCGTCATGTTGCTTGAGCGCGATGGACGTATTCGCCATCTGCATGAGGCTGACCATCCCTTCTTGCATGCGCGCACCGCCTGAAGCGGTGAACAACACGACAGGTAATCGTTCCGCAGTCGCAGTCCGGACGGCTGAAGCGATCGCTTCCCCGACGTAAGCTCCCATTGACCCCATCCGGAAGCGCGCGTCCATGACACAGATGACGGCGTGACGGCCAGAGATCATTCCCCGGCCGCAGACAATCGCCTCTTCAATCCCAGTTCGTTCCCTGTCTTTTTTTAATTTTTCTTCATAATCTGGAAAACCGAGCGGATTTTCTTTCACGCGCGGTCCAGCAAATTTCACGAATGAGTTCTCATCAGTGAGCAATCGAATCCGCTCATCTGCACTGAGCGGGAAATGGTAGCCACAATCGCACACTTTATGGTGTTCGTTCAATTGTTTCGTGTAATGCATATATTTACAGGATGGACATTTCGTCATCAATCCTTGTGGTGCGTCAATTTTCGGTTCTCGTTGACGCAACGGCATGTATCGTTTTGGTTTCTTGAAAAAAGCAGTCATCGCTTCCCCCTCGTTCATTCCGGCATCCTCACCTTGCGCCACATCTCCAATAATTGTGTTCGTTCTTCGATCGTATACAGTTCACCTGCGTCCGTCCCGTCATAAAATCGGTTCACTTCACTCCAAATTCGAATGAAGAGCTCGTTGTCTAGGCCTAGAATCAGCTGTTGACGGAACTCGCGATCATTCGCTAAGTTCGCTTCGAGCAGCTTGACCCGCTCCGGTGTCGGCTCGACTTCAGAGAACGCAAGGCGCTCAAGCAACCGCAACATGTCGACGATGTCGGACGCTTTCGTCTGTTTCGTGACGATAAACTCAGACAAGATCTCGATGTAGCGGTGCCGATCTTGCTCGCACAAAAACGTCCCGCCCCCGTGACGCGTCTCCACGATCCCAAGAAAGCTGAGGGCCCGAAGCGCCTCTCGGACCGAAGCGCGGCTGATTGAAAGCGTCTCGGCCAGTTCACGTTCGGATGGAAGACGGTCGCCCGGCGCGAGCGATGCCTGAACGATCAACGATCTAATTTTAGAAATGTTTTCGTGAAATGAGGATGCGTATTTTCCATGCATCTGACCGTTCAACTCCTTTTCGGATGGCATTCTCTTTAAAGTGGTCAGACCAATCAAACAGATTATACCACTTTTTATGACTTGGTACTAGTTCCCGCGCCGGACGTTTTTGAATCGACCCGCTTCAAGACGACGTCCGCTTCCCCGAACCGGCTCTTCAAAGCGGTCATGAAGGATTCCGTTGGATTGACCGAGTAAGCAGACGCCAATTGCTTCACCTCTTTTGAGTCGGAGAAGCGACAAATCACCGGGACGTCCCCACTTGCTGTATGAAGGAGTTCTTCGAGCTCGGCGAACGATTCACGGCGAAGCCGGACGAACAACGCTTGACCATTTAATGGCCGCACCCGCTCCACGACGAGTTGATTCCGCCCGTCCCGCTCGTTTGGATGAACCTCGAGCAACAGGACGTTCCCGACATAGAGCGAGCGTGCATAGTTTGCGAACACGCGTGGGAAGATGACGACCTCATCTTGCGAGACCCCGTCATCGACCATGGCAACACCCATCTCCTCGTTTTTCTTCGTCTTGAACGTCCGGATCGCATCGACGTAGACGACGATGAATCCTCTGTCGCCGCGCAACACTTCCTCGATCGTGGCCGTGTCCACTTGAAGGGGTGCCACCGTTGTCAAAGGTGAGTGGACGATCCACGTCCCGAGCGCCTCGCGTTCTTCTTCCGACCAATTCGGTTCCGGCGTCTCGGTCCGTTTCAAACCGAGGGCCGACAGTTCATCCGGGAGCAGATGTGTCCCCGCCTCTTCCCGCAAGCGTTCCACGGCCCGGAAAGCCCGGCTCCGCTCTCCGTGGTACATGCGGTCTAACGCCCCGGAACCGAGCAGACGGCGCAATTTCAACTGATCTTTCGTTCCCCAGTCCATCAGCTCCCCGAGTCGTTTCACATCGGTGAACTGATCGTGATGCTCAACCAATCGTTCTACGTCCCGCTTCGTCAATCCTTGAATCGCCTTGAGGCCGAGACGGACTCCCGGACCTTCTAGAGACGCTCCCGCTTTCCCGTGCAAGACGTCAGGAGGATAGACGGGGATTTTCCCTTTCCTTAGCATACGTACGAGTTGATTCGTCTTATCGTACGTCACGAGATAAAAAATGCGTTCAAAGTGTGCTTTCACATACGCCAATCGATAACTGATCAAACTATAGGCGACGGCGTGCGACCGGTTGAACCCGTAGCCCGCGAATTTTTCAATCCATGAGAACACTTGTCGCATCGAATCCGTGTCGTACTCCGCCGTCTTCTCCAAAAAACGGGTTTTCTCGACCTCGATGGCGGCCATATCCTTTTTAGCGATGGCTCGACGAATCAAATCGGCCTCGGCGTATGAATATCCGGCGAGTTCGCGCAATAACTTCATGACTTGTTCTTGGTAGACGAGCACGCCTTTAGTCGTCTCCATCACTTCGCCAACGATCGGATGGACCGGCTTGTACGGCATCCCGTGCTTGCGTTTGGCATACGTCTCGATGAACTGCATCGGTCCAGGGCGATAAAGCGACATCGTGACGACGATATCTTCAAACTCGGTCGGTTTCACTTGCCGCAGCGCCTGCTTCATCCCGTCCGACTCAAACTGAAAGACGCCGTCTGTATCGCCTCGTGCGAGAACACGTAACGTCCGATTGTCATCGAGCGGGATCGATTTCAGCGAGAATAGTGAATCGGTGTCACGAATCAACATCTCCATCTCGCGCAATCGTGTCAAGTTCCGGAGACCGAGCAAATCGATTTTTAGCAGTCCTAGCGCCTCGAGATCCTTCATATTATATTGTGTCACTTGGCCCCCGTCCGTCGGTTGCAGCGGCGTTACCGTGTCAAGCGGATCTCGGCTCAAGACGATCCCGGCCGCATGGATCGACGCTTGCCTCGGCAACCCTTCCAATTGAGACGCGATCGTCAACAGGTGCGACCGTTTTTGACTTCCGGCAAACCACTTCATTTTAGTCGGATTGTTCGTAATGCCCGCGATCCCGTCGTCCTTGACTTGTTTACTGGCAGCCTGGCCTTCTTCAAGCGTCATCCCGAGAGCGCGGGCCACGTCACGCAGCGCCGCCTTCGCACCGAACGTCGCTAACGTACCGATTTGAGCGGCGTGATGCAGCCCATACTTGTCAAGCACGTACTGGACGACCTCGTCTCTCCGTTCGTCTTCGAAGTCTAAATCAATATCTGGCATACTGATCCGTTCCGGGTTCAAGAAACGTTCAAACAGCAAATCGAAGCGAACAGGATCGACTTCTGTAATATGAAGCGCGAAACTGACGAGCGACCCGGCCGCTGAACCACGACCTGGACCGACTTCGATGCCCTGCTCCCTGGCGAAGCGAACGATGTCCTCGACAATCAAAAAGTATGAGGCGAACCCCGTACCGGCGATGACGTCAAGCTCGTACCGGGCCCGCTCGATATACGTGTCGGTGAGCAAATCAAGTGCTTTCAATCGCTCCGCGACGAGACGTTTGAGTCGATCGACGGCATCAGGCAGTTCCGGGATCGCGGCAGTCGCGGCCGGAATCTGCGTTACCGACGTAAGTTGTTCGAATCGCGCGAGTTCCTCGAGCTCCAAGGGTTCGAACCAGTCGTTCATCTCGCTCGGAAGCCGCACATACTTGCCTTTTTGATGAACGTCCTCTTGGGAGATGACCTCGCCTTCCCCGATTGCGACGATGGCACGATACGCTTCAAAATCTTCTGGTCGCATATAGCATGTCTCTGGCGTCGGCACTAAACGAACACCGAGTTCTTCGCGCATCCCCCGAAGCTGTTTGACGATGAGCGTCTGTTCGGTCGTCTGCGGAGCAGGCAACCCGAGCCATAACCGTTCTTCTGCCACAAAGCCGAGTATACGGTTAAACAAACGACGTCGGTGGACCGGGTCACTCGTTTTCCAATTCTCAGGTAAGATGACGACCGATAAATCCGTCGGTTCGGTCAATCCGCCTGCCTCGACGATGCGATACAGCTTTGGAATATCTAGGTCGGTCATCGCATACACGAGCACGGCCAACTCGAGCCCATCGACATGAAGGCTCGTCCGTAGACCGATGACCGGCTTGACAGCATAGCGTTCGCATAGTCTCACAAATTGAGGAACGCCATAAAACGCGTCATCTGCGACCGCGACCGACTTACTCCCCCGCTCCGCCATCGAGGCGACATATTGCTCTAAGCGAATCGTGCTATGCATCAAGCTAAACGCTGATCTTACATTTAAATGGAGCACAAGCGCCCCCCTCTCTTTTTTCTTAATTGTCAAACTCATCTCGATGCTTCTCTGATACAATAATTATAGACAAAACGAATGATAAAAGGGGGTAAAAGCGTATGATTATTAATCGGGGTAAAATCGCGCGCGACAAGTTAGAACTTTTACAGAACGGACAGACCGTATTTGCCGACAGTCCTGAAATTATCGAACGGCTGCGCAAATACATTACCGAGTACCAACTTGACGTCGTCGAAGACGTCACCGATCGCGGCACGTGGTTCATTCCACAAGACGACGATACAAAATGAAGAGAGCTGACCGCGGTCAGCTCTCTTCATTTTCAAATTCGAACGGTGCGGCCACTTCTTCTAGTGCGGCAATCACATCGTCCATTTCTTCCCACGTGTCAATTGTCGCACCGGCTGCCATCGGATGCCCGCCGCCACGGTAACGTTTGGCGACTTCATTGATGACCGGGCCTTTCGAGCGGATACGGACACGAATCTCATCTTTGTTCTCGACGAACATGACCCAACATTTCAACCCCTCCAGTCCAGAGAAGCTGTTGACGAGCAACGACGCCGCTTCTGGCGTCGCATGAAACGTCCGGAGCACGTCGGCGTCGATTTTGACATATCCGACGCCCGCCTCTGTCACTTGAACGTTTTGCAGGACGTAACCTTGCAGTTGGAGTGTCGCCAAGTTCGTCTTATACATTTGGCGGTACAAGCGGTTCGTGTCGATGCCGTAACTGATCAAGTCAGCAGCGATCTCAAACGTGTGCGGCGTCGCGTTCCGGAACTGGAAGCGTCCCGTATCACCGACGATGCCCGCGAAAAGTAAGAACGCCGACTGCTCATCGATAGCCAAGCCCCATATCCGAGCGAGCTCGGCCACAATCTCCGACGTCGAACTGACCGTCGTATCGACGATCTGATGTGTCGCATACTCGTCTTCGTCAGGATGGTGGTCGATCTTGACGACAGTCTTCCCTTTCAAGGCGTATGGTCCATCGATTCGTTCGTGGTTCGCTGTATCAAGCACGAGGACGAGCGCCTCGTCATACATCTCCGGCTCCACGTGTTGCATCTTCCCTAAAAATTCGAGGTCGCGGGCAATCCCGCCGACGACGTAAACGTGTTTATCCGGGTAAGCCCGCTCGATGATCCGCTTTAAGCCGAGTTGACTTCCGAGCGCATCCGGATCGGGACGGACGTGTCGATGGATCATAATCGTGTCCGCCGCCTCGATTAACTTCAATATCGTTGTTGCTTCAGGCCAATGTGCCATGGTCGTTCCTCGCTTTCTTGATGTCCATTCTATGGTATGATGATAACAGATTATACGTTTGAAAGGGGTTTCTCACTTGAGTCAATTAATCATGATCGGACTCATCTTGTTCTCACTCGGTGCGTATTTGGTCTATAAACGTCGGGCCTTCTTGACGAAGACGCCGTACCGAAAAGCGTTGTTCAACACGCAAGCGCTCATCTGGCTCAGCTTGTTTTTGGCGCTGTTCGCCATCAACCAGATGCTCGGCGGCCTCGGCCTCAATTCGACCATCGGCTGGATTGTCAGCATCGTCATGCTCGTCCTCGGGCTTGGCAACGCAATCGTCGGGATCATTCGCTATCGCAAGATTTTCCCGAAGGCGTCTGAAGAACCAATCAACCAATCTTAATATGTAAAACGAGCTGATGACATCATCAGCTCGTTTTTCTTTACCGGTCGATCAGTTGCGCTGTGACGAGCGCTTTGGCGACGAGTTGTGTCCCTTGTGTCATCTCGACGTCGACTTTCCCGAACTTTCGTCCGAGGTCGAACACGTTCGCCGAGACGCGGATTTGGCTCTCGATTTGAATCGGTTTCATGAAGTAGACCGTGATATTCTCGACGACAAGGTCGCCTTTTTTCATATGCCGCAAACTCCGGGTCGCCCCTTCGACTAGAAGCGTCGTCAAGACTCCGGACGACGCCGTCCCCATGTGGCTCGTCATTTGAGGTGCCACTTCGACCGTGAACGCCGTCCCGTTCGAAGTCGGATCCTCTTTCAACTGATTGGTGATCATATTATCAAACGTCTCACCGACTTGTGGTTGCCGGTTCGCGAGCTGAAGCGCCTTTAGGACGTCTTGACGGCTGATGATGCCGAGCAGGCGACCGTAGTTGTCGACGACCGGCAACATCTCGATCCCTTCCCATACCATCTGGTGGGCCGCATTCGTGACACTTGTCTGAACGCCGGCCGTGATCGGGCTTTTCGTCATCACTTTTTCGATTTCTGTATCGTGTGGCCGATCGATGAGATCTTTGGCGGTGATGACGCCGACGACTTTCATCTGGTCGTCGATGACCGGGTAACGATTGTGCTTCGTCCGTTCATTGAGTTCGTGCCAACGTTTGACCGTATCGTCCACTTTTAAATAAAACGTATCGTGTAACGGAATGACGATATCCGAGACGAGCAGAATTTCCTTTTTGATCAAACGGTCATAGATGGCGCGGTTGATCATCGTCGCCACGGTAAAGCTGTCATAGGAAGTCGAGATGACGGGCATGTTGTACTTATCCGCCATCCGTTTCACTTCGTCGGTCGTATCGAATCCACCGGTGATCAGTACGGCCCCGCCTGATTGCAAGACGAGTTCATGCGCTTTCTCCCGGTTCCCGATGATGACGAGCGAGTCGACGTCGATATATCGCATCATCGCTTCGAGCTTCATCGCCCCGATGACGAACTTAGATAGCGTTTTATGCAGGCCGTCGCGTCCGCCGAGCACTTGACCATCAACGATGTTGACGACTTCGGCAAATGTCAGTTTTTCAATGTTCTCTTTATGTTTGCGCTTGATGCGGATCGTGCCGACCCGTTCGATCGTTGACACGAACCCCAAGTTCTCCGCTTCTTTGATGGCCCGATAAGCCGTCCCCTCTGATACCGCAAGTTCTTTGGCGATTTGGCGAACGGAGATTTTAGACCCGACATCGAGCGACTCGATATGTGCTATGATCTGTTCATGTTTTGTTGTCATGTCACGAGTCCCTTTCCTCAATACATTTTCTGTCATCCTCAGTATACTGTATCAGTGAACCTTGTTCAAACTGTACTACTGAAAATGCAACATTTCCTTTCCATTTTGGAAAACGCTATAATGAACGAGAAAGCCACTGAACAAGAAGGAAGGGAATCGAGTTGAATCAACGAACCAACCACATTGCACAATCTTTGGCCACGAAAGGGCTAGACGCCGCGTTTGTCACGTCAAAAGCGTCCGTCTTCTATTTTTCAGGAGTATACGCCGAGGCCCATGAACGTTTGATCGCTATCCTAGTACTGAAGAACGGGACAACGGCGCTCGTCTGTCCGGCCCTTGAAAAAGGAATCGTCGAAGCGAGCGACTGGAACGGTGAGATCGTGACGTACATGGACCACGAAAATCCGTGGGACAAAGTCGTCAAACTGTTTCTCGACCAACAAATCATTCCGGAACGAATCGGGATTGAAGGCGAGCATTTACCATATAACCGCGTCGAACAACTGCGTGCCGGATTTGCCGGACTGTCGATCATTGATTTGACGGAAGAATTACAAGCGCTCCGAATGATCAAGTCGACAGATGAGATCCGGGTCATGAAACGCGCGGCCGAACTTGCCGACATGGCAATCGAAGCCGGCATCCGCGCGTTGCGTGAAGGGGTGACCGAACTTGAAGTCATCGCCGAGATCGAATACGCCATGAAACGGCAAGGTGTCCGTGAAATGTCATTTGACACACTCGTCTTGTTCGGTGAAAATAGCGCCGATCCGCATGGTGTTCCTGGCAACAACCGACTCAAAAAAGGTGACTTCGCCTTATTCGATCTCGGTGTCGTCTGGCAAGGCTACTGTTCAGACATCACCCGCACCGTCGTCTACGGTGAGGCGAGCACAAAACAACGGGAAATCTACGAGACCGTGCTCCGGGCCGAAGAAGCCGCCATCGAGATGGCGAACGTCGGGACGACGCTCGGCTCGATCGATATCGCCGCCCGCCAAGTCATCACGACGGCCGGATACGGGGAATACTTCACCCATCGCGTCGGTCACGGTATCGGCATCGAGGTCCACGAGTTCCCATCGATGGCAGCCAACAACGATATGACGGCCCAGGTCGGCATGACGTTCACGGTCGAGCCAGGCATTTATCTCCCTGGTGTCGGCGGCGTCCGCATCGAGGATGACATCGTGATGACCGAAAGCGGACCAATCTTGTTGACGAGCTTCCCGAAGACGTTACAAGAAATTTAAAAGAGGTTGACTAACACAATCAAATTCGCTCGTCCTTCCGGTGCCCACGCTTTCCGCAGGCAATCCCTGAGCCTTAGTACCATCGGACGAGCAAAGCAAACGGTCGCTCTCGGGCGGCCGTTTCACGTTCTACCGCGGACGAGAACGACCGTTACATAGCATTTCTTCAATTTCATGTCGGGCAGAGCGCCTCAAGGTCTTCGGACATGATAAAAGACGAATGAGATTGCTTTTAGCGACCTCGTTCGTCAACAACTTGAGGTTGAAGGCATATGTCTTCAACCTCTTTTTCAATAGAACAGGCGCCACATCACTTCGCGCTGTGGCACTTCGTCACGCTCCATCTTGTTCATGAAAGACGGTTTATCGTACGGGATCGTCTTAGCACTGACACGCAGTCCCGCCTCATCCCACTGCAGCACCCCGTAGCGGGCCAAATCGTCTTTGGCGACGCCGAGCGCCCCTGGATTGAAATACCGTTTGCGCTCATCTTGAAACGCGTGGACCGGGTGATGGTGGCCGAAACAAACGACGTCCGCCGCGTAATCACCAAATAAGCGTTGCATGTTCGGAAGCGTCGCTTCGACGATGTCATGAAACGGCTCGTCGACGATCGATGCCTCACGCTTTTCAGTCGGGATGTGGTAATGAATGCCGTATATATGCTTCCTGCCTATCGTTTGCTCGATTGTACGAGGCAATTTCATAAGCGCATCGGCGTAGTCAGGGCGCAACGTTCGCGCGACCCATTCGTGATGAGGCCGCGTATGGGCATAACTTTCGGGATGTCCCGTTCCCGCGAGCAGTGAGAGGACGGCTTCATCGTGGTTTCCCGTGATCATCTTGACACCTCGGTCGAGGAGTCGCGCCATCACTTCGTTCGAATCTGGTCCCATCGCGATCATATCGCCGAGACTCCAGATGTCATCGATCCCTTGACCGTCCAACTCGTTCAATACCGCGTCTAACGCTTGGACGTTCCCGTGAATGTCCGTCAAAATGGCCAACTTCATATGAAGCACTCCTTACTTTCGATATTGGTGGACGACGTTGACGCCTCCGGTCACATCGATGACCGCCCCGGTGACCATGTCCGAGTCCCGCGCGAGCAAGAACATGATCATTCGCGCGATGTCTTCGCCGGTCCCATGCCGACCGACCGGTGTTTGATTATCCGGTTCAGCGGATTCGATCCGCATCTCTTTCTGCGCACCGACGATGTTACCCGGATTGATCATGTTCGCCGTGATACCGTGCACCGCTTCCTCGAGCGCGACCGTCTTCGTCAAACTGACGAGACCGGTCTTCGCGGCAGCAAAGGCGGACCGGTGCAACCAGCCCGGTGCCGTCGCACTCTCAGGGAAGCCGTACGTGATGATACGACCGAACTGTTTCGCCCGCATATCCGGAATCGCCCGACGCATCAGCCAAAACGAGGCGGACAAGTTCCCGGTGATCACTTCCTCCCACTCCTCGTCCGTCAAATCAACGAGACATTTTCGTTCGAAAATATATGGACCCGCGTTCAAAATCAAAGCGTCCGGCTTACCGAACTTGCTCACCGCCTCGTCATAACCGGCCGTCACCGCTTCTCGGTCCGTCAACGGTGTCTCGATCATATGTAGCCGTTCGTGCTCCCAATCAATCGGTTTTCGTTGAAGCACGCTGACATACCAGCCTTCCTCCAACAGTCGTTCCGTTACAACCCGGCCGATCCCTTTCGCACCAGCCGTGATGACTACGTGTTTCATCGTCATCCCTCCTCTGTATCATCTTACCCGTTCCATCTATTGATTTCCAAACTTCGACCTGTTCCGTAAGAAAGTTGTGAAAATTTCACACATTCTCAAAAGAAGCGGGCGTGAATTTCGAGTGAAGTGGTATACTATATATGTAAGCCGCACGTACATTTCAAGCGAAAGGTTGGGATTTACATGGCAATTGTCTACAAACATATCCTTTCTGCCGTCGACGGCTCGAAAGAGGCGGAACGCGCATTCGAAACAGCAATCGACGTCGCACTTCGAAACGACGGAAAACTGTATATCGGTCACGTGATCGATACACGGACGTTCGCAACGGTCGAAGCATACGATCGGACGATTACCGAACGTGCAGAAACTTATGCGAAAGAACTGCTCGACGACTATGTCAATCGGGCCAAAGAACGTGGTGTCAAAGAAGTCGAAACGGTCATCGAATACGGTTCGCCTAAAGTGACGATTGCGAAAAAAATCGCACCGAATCACGAAATTGACCTTATCATCTGTGGAGCGACCGGCTTGAATGCGGTCGAACGCTTCTTTATCGGTAGCGTATCCGAGAGCATCGTCCGGTACTCGAAGTGCGACGTCTTGATCGTTCGTCAATAATTTCATTAAAAAAGAGTCATCGCGTTTGCGATGACTCTTTCTTATTGGCTTATAAGACTTTGACCGTGACCGTCTTGCGACCGAAGTTGATGGCCGCACTTTGCGAGTACATGAGAATGTCGATCTTATGTCCTTTGATAGAGCCGCCTGTATCAGCCGCCGTGTACGTACCCATCAACTTACCACCGACATACACTTGTACTTTAGAACCGAGCGGGATGACGCGCGGGTCGACAGCGACGACGTTATGTTTTTGTGTACGAACGTTCCATCCGAGTGCCGTCTTACCTGAACACCCTTTGCAGTATGGTGTGTAGGCAGAAGCGTTCATCGTATACGATTTCACGCTCGCTTTCGCAACCGGTTTAACGGTGCGTAAGTATTTGGTTGCGATCCAACCGGCCTTGCCTTTATAGTTGACGCGAATCCAAGCCCCTTTTGTACCAGTGCGCTGGAGTTGTTGTCCTTTATTGATTTTTCCAAGTACCTTACCATTAATCGTAGCCGCTGAGCGAACGTTCAATCCGTTCACTTGGCTTTTTACATAAATTTTAGAAGACGCCTCTACTGGTTGTTGCGGTAAAAGCATGGCGAATGTCATGACCGTCAGTAATAAGACCGTTCCAATTTTTTTAAACATGAGGTTCGTCCTTTCCTAGTCGGTTTGTTTTGTCGTTTTTCATAGTTGTCAGTTCTTGGTGATTGTTACGTTCAAACATAAACACGATGCGTCAAGACGAGTAATGTTTCGTCCAGATAACTATATGACGAAACAACCGGACGTGCGTTTACAACTAAAATTCATTTGAATGACACTAAAATTACAGGAGTGTTACAAAAACGGACTATTTTAACGACGGATGACAACTTTACAGATATACGACCTTTTGTGTCATATTAAATTCCAATTATTGGTTTCAATATGACTCAAACGTTACAAACGTATCGTTTTCCGACTCTTTTTATTACAGTGCGCGTCTCCCGGATAATCCTTTAGACATAATTTTCCCGGATGAACTATGACAAAAGAACTAAAAAAAGTCGCGCTGTTCGGATGAACAGCGCGACTAGAGAGGTTAAATTGTGTGGATTAAGCGTGTGTTTCTAAAAGGTTTGCGATCCGAACTGTATCGCGGGCGATGACCAATTCTTCATTCGTCGGAATGATGATGACTTTGACCGGCGAATGCGGATAGTTGATGAACAACTCTTTGCCGCGCGCTCCGTTGTTGAGTGATGGATCCCAGTAGACGCCCATGAATTCAAGCCCACGCAGGATACGCTCACGAATGACGTCAGAGTTTTCACCGACACCCGCCGTGAAGATGATGGCATCGACGCCGTTCATCTCAGCAGCGTACTGACCGATGTAACCGTGAATCCGGTTCGAGAAGATTTTAAGTGACACTTCAGCCCGGTGGTTACCTTCTGCTGCAGCTTGTTCGATGTCACGTAAGTCACTTGAAATACCCGAGAGACCGTAAACGCCTGATTCTTTGTTCATGACGTTCAATACGTCTTCAGCCGACTTGCCCGTTTTTTGCATAAGGAACGGGATTAGGGCCGGATCGAGTGATCCTGAGCGCGTTCCCATCGTGATTCCTTCAAGTGGCGTGAAGCCCATCGTCGTATCGATTGAACGACCGCCGGCAACCGCCGCGATTGACGCCCCACTGCCGAGATGGCATGAGATCAAGCGCAAATCTTCGAGCGGACGACCGAGTAGCTCAGAAGCACGTTGCGTGACATATTTGTGGCTCGTCCCGTGGAAACCATATTTCCGTACACCGTGTTCCGTGTAGTACTCGTACGGGAGGCTGTACAGGAAGTTTTCTTCCGGCATCGATTGGTGGAAAGCCGTATCAAACACGGCGACTTGCGGCACGTTCGGCAAAATCGTTTGGAACGCACGAATCCCAGTCAAGTTAGGTGGGATGTGAAGCGGTCCGAGTTCGACGAACGATTCGATGTTCTTCATCACTTCCTCGTCGATCACGACTGAATCCGCGTAAAGTTCTTTCCCGTGAAGAACACGGTGCCCGACACCCGAAATTTCATCGAACGAAGCCATGATTCCAAGGTCAATCAATTTTTCGAGCGCAAGCTCGACCGCTTCTTTATGTGTGTGAAGCGGTGTGACGACGTTGAACTTTTGCCCTTCGCCGTATTTAATAGTAAAGATCGCATCGTCTTTTCCAACGCGCTCGACGAGACCAAGCGCGAGCATGTTCTCAGATGGCATCTCGAGAAGTTGGAACTTCAGTGACGAACTACCTGCGTTGACTGCCATAATTTTTGTCATGTCATACACCTCTTACCTTTCGATTTAAACACGTTTCTTTATCTGTTCTCTTTAAAACCGATAACTGTATCATAATGAAGATACTTGATATGGCATATGTTTTTCAAGTCTTTTGCCCAATAAATATTATGTTGTTTTAAACCATTCATCAATCTGTTTCACAATATTGGCAACAGCGCGCACATCAGTGAACGATGGCAACTCGACGAGGAGCGCTTGTTTCGGGCGTGTGACGCCCTCTCCTTGCTTCTGTAAGATGAGGATACTCTTCGCATACCGTTCATCTTTGAACATCGTCGTCGGCAGTTGGAGGACACCTTTCACGACCGCTTCTCGGTCCATCCACTGTTTTAATTTCCCTTCATCATCCTGTTCAAACAAATTGTTCGGGATGACGAAGACACCATGGCCTCCCGGCAACGTATGCCGCATCGCCTGCTCGATCATCAAGAAGTGAGAATAGGAATGACCTTCTTCTCGCTTCAACTCATAACCGCTCGCCACTTCGTCGTTCGGATAATAACCGATCGGCAAATCGACGAGTGTGAGGTCACTCGGCTCGACGAACAGCGGTGCAAGTGCGTCTTGATGGAAGTAAGAAACCGGCTTTTTGAGCAAATTGCTGATCGCATATGACAAACGAAGCATCAGTTCATCGACTTCGACGGCTTGTGCGGTCGCGTCTTTCACTTGCGATAAAATGGCGTGGACGAGAGTCCCGGTGCCGCTTCCGAGTTCAAGCACGTTCGCTCCGTCTTTGACGAGCTTCGTCGCCAAATATCCGATGAATAAGCTGACTGCGTCCGGTGTCGGTTGATGGTTCGGCGGAAGCGTTGTCGTCTCTTCAAGCACAAGCAGACTCACTGCCTTGCGCACGTCATCCGGTTTCTCCGATTCAACGTCGACTCGTTCAAACACTTCGATCAAAGCTTCGAGCGGCAATAAATCGAGGTCGGCCACCAATTTTTTCGTTTCTTTCTTCCAATCTCGGTACAACTGTTCAAATCGTTCCATAGTCGTTCATCTCCTCCATACAAAACCGGCTCTCGTTTCGAGAGCCGGTTGGTTAACTACAATATAGTGTAAGCTATTCGTCCACGTTTCGCCAAGTGAATCAGTTTGCCGCGTCGAACGCTTCAAGCGCCGCGTCAAAATCGACTTCGTCTGTCATCTCATCCATATACTGAACGTATTGGATAGTTCCTTCCGAGTCGATCACGAAGACTGACCGGGCTAGCAAACGAAGCTCTTCCATGAGCACGCCGTACGAATGCGCGAACGACTGGTCGCGGTGATCTGACAACATGATGACGTTATCGAGACCTGACGCCGCACACCAGCGTCGCTGGGCGAACGGTAAATCGTTCGAGACGGTCAATACCGTTCCACCGAGCGATGCCGCGTTTTCATTGAACGCACGAGTTTGCGTGTCGCATAGTCCTGTATCGATCGATGGGACGACACTAATCAATTTCTTCCCTGGGTAAGACGCGAGCGACACTTCTTCGAGTGCAGTCGTGAGGGCGGTGAAATCGGGTGCAGCATCTCCCACTTTCACTGGATTCCCTTGCAATGTGACTGTATTCCCTTTAAATGTTGGCATCAAATCATCCCCTTGTTCTGAATTTTACTTCTTCATCATATCGATGGTGCCGTCACGAAGACAAGCATCCTGCTTCAGACGGCCTGATTGTCATTTTCCCTATATCGGACGCCTAAAACAAGTTATAATGAGAAGGACACAATTGACAAAGGGGATGATTTAGATGAGAAACAACGTGTATCTGCACCATCGTAACGTCAACGAGTTCACGAAAGAGGTAAAAAAATTAAGAGAGATCGGGGAGAAACATGGTTTCAACATCATGGACCGCCCGGAAGATGCCAACATCATCGTCGCCATCGGGGGAGATGGCGCGTTTTTACAGGCCGTCCGTTACACCGGGTTCCGTCAAGACGCCATCTATGTCGGTTTCGGCCGCGGCCTCAACGAATTTTACTGCGACTTCGATATACATAAACTCGACGAAGTCGACCGTTTATTCTCGGATAACTCTGCCCGGATCGAAGCCGGTCTCGAAGTACGGAAATATCCGCTCTTATCCGCTTCAATCAATGAATCGTCGCCACTCCTCTGTTTGAACGAGGCATCGATCAAATCGAGTATCATCAAATCGCTCGCGATCGAAGTCTACATCGACGACCTCCACTTCGAGACGTTCCGCGGGGATGGAATGGTCGTGTCGACACCGACCGGATCGACCGCCTACAATAAATCGTTGAATGGCGCGGTCGTCGACCCGCTCATCCCGTGCATGCAAGTGAGTGAAATCGCTTCGGTGAACAACAACCGTTACCGCACGCTCGGCTCAGCGTTCATCGTCCACGATTCACGTAAGCTGTCGCTCCGCATCGTTGAAGACGGAAACGATTATCCGATTATCGGTATGGATAACGAAGCGCTTAGTTTGAAGTATACAGACCGGATCGACATCGAATTGTCGGACAAGGTCGTCAAAACGGTCAAGTTGAAAACCAACTCGTTCTGGCACAAAGTGCAACGCTCTTTCTTCTGAACTGACAAAGGCTAGTCGTCCATTGCGGACGACTAGCCTTTTCTCATGCTTTGATGACGTCCGCCTCGTAGACGGGCGAACCTTCGACGACGGTCATGACAAGTCGGTTGTTCAAAATATCTTGTCCGTTCAAGTCAAAGAAATCCTCTTCCCAAACGGTGAACGTCGCATTATAGCTTTGAATCAACAGGCCGTCACGGCCATGTGTCCCAGTCGCGACACGCGGTGAGTAGGTGAAACTCCGTAGCGCTTCGTACATCGACAGACGTTCCGTTGGATTCAGTGCACCCGACGCTTCAAACGATTGTCGTGTCACAGCGGCATAGAGCCCCTTTCTGACGTCGACAGAAGAGATCGGGGCATCACTACCCCCGAGTACGAGCGCACCCGTATCGAGCATCGATTTGAACCGATACGCGTCGTCGACCCGCTCGTTGCCTAGGCGGTCGAACAACAAATCCATATCATCCGACAAAAAGACCGGTTGTGCGTCGATGAGGACCGGCAACGCACTGATCCGCTTCAACAGCGAATCGTTCAATAGCGAAGCGTGGATGATGCGGTCGCGCGTCCCTCGTTTCGCCGGATACTTCTCGAGCAGCGTGATGAACTGCTCAGCCGCCGCATCTCCGATGACATGAGCCGCAACGTTCATCCCGTATGAGCGCGCTTTTTTGACGAGCGCCTCGAGGTGGTCCGGGCGGTGGACTTCGATCCCGCGCTGCCCGACTTCATCAGCATACGGCTCGGACAAGAGCGCCGTCCGACCGCCGAACGAACCGTCGACGAAAATCTTCATCGCCCCGAAGTCGAAGCGTAGGCGCTTCGCGAGCGCATCTTTTTGCAGCAATTGATCAACGACTTGTTCATGGACGAGCAGATGGGCATGGAACGGAAGTTCTTGAAGCACATCTTCATATGCTTGAATCGTCTCGAGCGGGTCTCCGTGGTAGAACAAGTCTTCCGTGTGGGCTCCGACGATCCCATGGGCGAACAACGAGTCGACGGCCCGACGGATCGAGGCGACGTTCTTCTCACGATTTCCGCCGAGCTCTTTATGGAGCAGATCGAGCGCCGCATCGTACAACACGCCGTTCAATTTCCCGTCGTCATCACGTCCGAGCTTCCCGCCTTCGATGACGGTGTGATGAATGAGGCCTAAGCGCTCGAGGCCTTTCGAGTTGACGACGGCGACGTGGCGACAGACGCGCTTCAAGACGACCGGGCGATCCGGAATGACGGCATCGATCATCTCACGTGTCGGCATCTGTCCGAGCAGACGATCGTTAAAGCCTTCAGCGACGATCCAGTCGTCCCCTCCCGACTTCGCTTTCATCGCTTCGAGCAAGGCGTTTAAATCCGTCGTCTCGGTCGCGTCGATGCGGTCGAGCGCCTCGCCATATCCGATCAAGTGAATGTGCGAGTCCGTAAACGCCGGATACACGCTCTTCCCTTCGAGGTTCACAATCTGTTTGATCCGGCCCGCGTATGTACGGCGAAGATGACCTTCCTCCCCGAGTTTCAACACGCGTCCGTGCTCGACATACATCGCCCGTGCCATTTCATGTTCTTTGTTCAGCGTATAGATCTTTCCGTTTACCCAAAGCGTTCCCATCACAAAATTCCTCCTCGATTCAAAAAAGATTGACGTCTACGTTAATTCCCGTTTACGTCAATCTTCATGCATAGATTATTTTCGAAGCATATCTTGTTGTTCCAAACCTTTTTCAACACGTTGACGGATCTCGCGAGCCGCTCCTTCGTCGAAGCGCCCGAGCACACGTTCACCGATTTCGACGGCCGTACCGTACTCGCCGTGTAAAAACTTGTTCTCAGCGAGCGTCAAGGCGACATGCACCTCGTTATCACGACGACGGTACCGATTCGCATACTGGAGCAACTGTTCCGCATACGTCACTTGCCGGAGCAGTGCTTTGACGCGGTCACGGAAGTTATCCATCGTTTCCTCGACATCGTGACTGAGGCCGACGATATACGTCATGTTGAACGGTGCCTTCTCGAACTGTTCATCTAGCGACTGCACCCCTTTTTGAAGTTGTCGCATGTCACTCGTCAAATCAGTCGGAACGACCGGCATCGCGCTCTTCGCCAAGAGGCGACGGTGAGCGGACAATTCCTTCTTCCATGACTCGAGTTTATTCCGAACTTCGAGCTCTTCTTTACGAAGCGAGTTCGTATTTTCGATAAACCGTTCATGCATCGCACCGAACTGGTCGAGTGACCGTTTCGCATCTTGCACTTTTGATTTGATCAGACTGAACGGAATCACCTGAGCGACGAGTGCTTGTTCGATATCGAGGACGTTCGCAGCGAGCACCGCACGTTCCCGGTCCAATTGTTCGAACTCCTCACCGACCCGGGCATTGATCTCATAGTTGCTGACAAGCCGCGACATCTCTTGGTGAAGGCGCGTCATCAATTCGTTCGTCTGCCGTTCGCGTTCTTTGACCCCAGCAAACTCTTTTTTTACGTACTGCCTTGCATCGACCTCGGAGCTGAACGCCTCGAACAATTGATCGATATCCGAACTGAGTTGCTGCATGTCCGTTTCAAAGTGTTCAAAATCAAGCTGTTCGATCCGAGTCATGAGCGCAAGACGGCGGTCTTCTGCCTGCTCGATCTCTTCGACTAACCCGAGCGTCTCGAGGGCGTAGCCATCCATCTGCATTTCTTTATGACCTGCACGCAGTTGATTCAGTTGATGCTTTAAGTCAAATTGAACCGTCCGGACAAACTGGGGAATCACTTGAACGAGTTCACGGATCTTCGTCACCTTTTCAGACAGGACTTGGCCGGCCATGAACGCCTCTGAGACTTGCCCTTCTTGCTTGAGGGTCATCATCTCGGTCCGTTTCGCTTCCGCAACAGCGATTTCGGTTTCGACGAGATCGTATGTCGGGCCAAAAGCGCTATTTTGAGAAATGAGCGTCTTGCGGAACTGATACAGTTCTTTCTCGTCTTTTTTGACGATATCTAGCAGGGAGGCATGATAGTCGTTAAACTCTGCCATCTCATCGAGCATCGCGTGAACCATCGATTCGAGTTCTTCGATCAACTGTTCGGTCGCAGCCAAGTCTGATTTGACTTTAAGGAAACGATATTTGTCGAGGTCTTCCTCTGAACGATATAGCGCCTCATCGATTTGACCCGTGTGGACGCTGACGAGTTCATCCCACGACTGGTGCCAGCGTTCGAATTTTTCTTTCGTTTCGCCTTCCATCGGCCACTGTTTGAACTTTTGAAGCTCGGCCGGGACACTCGCACTCAGGATGCCTTGTTTTCGCATATCCAAATCATCAATTTTCTGGTAAAAACTTCGTCTAGCTAGCATACTACCTAACATTGCTCCTAGAGCGATGACAATAATTCCAATTAAAATTCCGTATATTCCGTAATCCATCTCTGTAACAACCTCCAAGCCGCTTTCGTGGACTTATGTATCTTTAAGAAGAAAATGAAGTATTTTATAAGTATAGATATTAATAATCATATTATAGAAACAATGTTTTGCATAGGTTTTCCAACGGTTTAGGGAGAGAATGTTATTTTCCGCGAAAATCTTTTTGGGAGACAAAATAAAAAAATGCGTGTACCATGATGCTAATCTGAAATACATCTTGATATAGGAGGGAAACAAATGTTCCAAACTACTACTTACTCTGGCGACCTGGCCGCCGGCTATGACTTACTTAACAAACAACTCGCTGCCCTGCTCGAAGGAGAGACGAACCAAGTCGCTAACCTTTCGAACGCGAGCGCTCTGCTCAACCAGTTTCTTGACCGCATCAACTGGGTCGGCTTCTATTTGACTGACGGTGACGACAGCCTCATCCTCGGACCGTTCCAAGGTCTTCCTGCTTGCGTCCATATCGCCTTCGGCAAAGGCGTCTGCGGCACGGCCGCATCGACACAAGAGACACAGTTGATCGCCGACGTCCACCAATTCCCAGGCCATATCGCCTGCGATGCGGCCTCGAACTCTGAAATCGTCGTCCCGCTCATCCGTGACGGCAAAACGATCGGCGTCCTCGATATCGACAGTCCCGAGTTCGATCGCTTCTCAGAAGTCGATCGCCAAGGCTTAGAGCAATTTTGCCAGACATTACTTCGCTTCATCTGATTGACAAGCTGCCCGATCCATCGTATACTGATTTTTGTGCATGAAATGACGATAGCAGTCCTAGACAGACGTATCCACCTTTCGGGCCTCGACTGAGTCGGAGGAGCATCTTGTAGCTTCGCTATCAAGTGAAGGTGCTTGAACCTAGAAAGGGGCGTCACCCGTCTTTGACACCGTTGTTCTTTTGTGCAAAATACATGAACAACAAGGAGGAGTCCAATCATGGCTCGTTACACAGGTCCAGCTTGGAAACTCTCGCGTCGCTTAGGCATCTCGCTTAGCGAAACGGGTAAAGAATTAGCAAAACGTCCTTACGCACCAGGCCAACACGGCAATGGTCGTCGTAAAATCTCTGAATACGGTCTTCAGCTTCAAGCGAAGCAAGCACTCCGTCACATGTACGGAATCAACGAGAAGCAATTCCGTCGCATCTTCAACGATGCTGGGAAAATGCAAGGTATCCACGGTGAGAACTTCATGTTCTTGCTCGAGTCACGCCTTGACAACCTCGTTTACCGTATGGGCCTCGCTCGCACACGTCGTGGAGCACGCCAACTCGTCAACCACGGTCACATCCAAGTTGACGGTTCACGCGTAGACATCGCGTCTTACCGTGTAAAACCAGGTCAAGTCATCTCGGTTCGCGAAAAATCGAAAACTTTCAAAGCGATTGCTGAAGCTCTTGAAGTAGCACCAGCTACAAAAGAATTCATCACGTTCGACGCTGAGAAACTCGAAGGTACGTACGTACGTATTCCTGAGCGCGCTGAATTGAACGACCAAATCAAAGAGCAACTCATCGTTGAGTACTACTCACGTTAATGCTTTTATCCCCTTCTCTCGAGAAGGGGATTTTTTTATATCAAGATCTGTTCGCGAATCCGGCCCATCTGCGTATCGAGCGCGTCCGCCATTCGGGCCGCCTCGATGAGCTCTTGCCGTGACGTCTCGGGGATTTGATGCTGATACTTGTATTGAAGCTTATGTTCGGTCGCCGCCCAAAAGTCCATCGCGAGCGTCCGAATTTGAATCTCGGCCGGCACCCAGATGACACGTTCCGCCAAGTACACTTTCGTCCGCACAATCAGATGGAGACTGCGGTAACCGCTCGGCTTTGGATGTTCGATATAGTCTTTGATGACGTCGATCTGTAAGTCGTCCCGCTTTTTCAAGTGATCGAGAATCGCGTAGATGTCATCGCGGAAACTCGTGACGATCCGTACGCCGGCGACGTCATAAATATTGTCCCATAACGCTTCCACTTCGAGTGGGAGCTGTTTTTGATTCATCTTCCGAATGATCGACGGCAACGTCTTCATCCGCGTCTTCACGTGTTCGATCGGCGAATAGCCAAGTCGGGTCTGCCAATCGAGGTCGATGATGCCAAGGTCGCTCTCAAGCTCCGTGATCGCCATCTCGTAATAGCGGAACCGTTCCCGCCACTGATGAAACTGTTCGCCAAAAAACTCTTCGATATCCATTAGACGTCCTCCTCGTTCTCTATATTTGAAATGGTATCAGACCACACCTGATTTGACACAACAAAAAAAGTCCATGTCCGCAAACTTTGCGGACATGGATGGATCGGTTAGACGTGACGGATCACGAAGTATTTCTTTTTGCCTCGGCGGATGATTGTGAAGTCCCCGAGCGTGTCTTCACGCGTGACGAGCTTGTCGAGCGCTTGCTCGCGTTCGCCGTTCAAGTAGATCGCCCCGTTTTGGACATCTTCGCGCGCTTGGCGTTTTGATGGAGCGATTTTTGCCTCGACGAGAAGATCGACGAGATTGCGTTCGCCGTCGAGTTCGAACTGCGGCATCCCTTTGAACGCGGCATCCATATCCTCGGGCTTGAGTGTCTTCAAATCGCCGCTGAAGAACGCTGTCGTGATGCGTTCCGCTTGGTCAAGACCCGCCTCACCGTGGACGAGCTTCGTCATTTCCTCGGCAAGACGGCGCTGTGCCGCACGTTTTTCAGGTGCTGCCGTCATTTCCGCTTCGAGCGCGTCGATCTCTTCATGTGTCATGAACGTGAAGTACTTGATGAACTTGATGACGTCGGCATCGTCGACGTTGATCCAAAACTGGTAAAACTCGTACGGTGTCGTCTTGTCCGCGTCGAGCCATACCGCACCACCGGCCGTCTTCCCAAACTTCTGTCCGTCCGACTTCGTGACGAGCGGCACAGTCAGACCGAACGCCTTCTCCGAATGGCCGAAGCGACGGATCAATTCAAGCCCGGCCGTGATGTTGCCCCACTGATCGCTACCGCCGACTTGGAGACGGCAATTCTCTGTCTCGTACAACTTCAAGAAATCAAACGATTGGAGCAACATGTATGAGAACTCCGTGTATGAAATCCCGTTTTCCATGCGCGAATCGACCGAGTCTTTCGCGAGCATGTAGCTGATCGGAAAATGCTTGCCGATGTCACGTAAGAAATCGATGATCGACAGCTCTTCTGTCCATTCATAGTTGTTGCGGATCGTGATCGGGTTCTCCCCTTCGAGCGGGAGGAAGCGGCTCAACTGATCTTTGATCCGGTCCGAAAACTCTTTGACCGTATCGAGCGTGTTGAGCGAGCGTTCGTCCGACCGTCCTGACGGGTCGCCAATCATCCCGGTCGCGCCACCGACGAGCGCGATGACGTGGTGTCCCGCCTCTTGGAAACGCTTCAACGTCAAGATCGGTAGCAAGTGTCCGATATGGAGCGAGTCCGCCGTCGGGTCGAACCCTGTGTATAGTGTCGTCGGTTTGCTCAGTTGCTCTTTCAATCCTGCCTCATCCGTCATTTGGTTGACGAGCCCTCGAAATTCTAAATCTTTTAATAGTTCCATGTTTTCCACTCCTTCAATTGACATAAAAAAACGCCCCTTCTCAAATGAGAAGGGACGGAGATTCCGCGGTACCACCCTAATTGCCACAGCTGTGGCCACTTAAAACGAGAGATAACGGTCCCAACCCGGCCGAATGGCACGCTCCAAAAGTGTAATTCATCGTTGACATTGGCTAGTTCACAGCACCCACTAGCTTTCTGGACAAGCGGTCAACCGACTACTTCGTTTTTTTCATCGCGTCTACTATTATTGACTATGCTATTCATTTTATAAGTTACGTTTCCTCGTTGTCAACTGCAAGATTGAAACTTGCATTAGTCTGCTCATTCACGATAAGGTGGGCAAGGACTTGTGCTATAATCGTATATAATACTGTCTAAAATAGTTTTACACCATATTAAGGAGGCTGTCATGCTGCAGAAGATTCGAGACATATGGAACACACCAAAGTCGTTGAAAGCCCGCCGTTATGCCAATGTATTTTATGATGTGTCGTGGAACGTTTTGCTCCTCACCATCATCTCTGTCGTCCTCATCGGTTTCTTAGGTGCCGGGATCGGGGCCGGATATTTCGCATCACTCGTTAAAGATATGCCGACTCCAGCCTATAAAACGATGACGTCACAAATCAATACGTACTCATCGACGTCCGAGATTTACTTCGGAAGCGGTGAACGGATTGGGAACTATACGACCGATGAAGTTCGGGTACCGATCACGGTCGATAAAGTTTCACCTTTCGTCGTCGATGCCTTACTCGCCACCGAAGACGTCGAGTTTTATGAACACGACGGCGTCGTCCCGAAAGCGACGCTTCGGGCCATCCTGCAAGAAGCGACCGGTTCGGAAGAGCGGACAGGTGGTTCAACACTAACCCAACAGCTCATTAAAAACCAAATGCTGACGAACGAGGTCTCATTCGAACGGAAAGCAAAAGAAATCCTGCTTGCCCTCCGTTTAGAGAAAGCGATGGACAAAGATGAGATTTTAAACGCCTACTTGAACGTCGTCTCGTTCGGACGTAACTCGATGGGACGCAACATCTCAGGCATCGAGGCCGCCTCTCGTGGCGTCTTCAACACGTCGGCCGAGAAGCTGACGTTGCCGCAAGCCGCTTTCCTCGCCGGGATTCCGAAAAACCCGTTCCTGTATACACCGTATTATCAAGGCGGTGTCATCAAAGAGGACGTGTCACCGGCCATCAATCGGATGAAGACGGTACTCAACCGGATGTACGTCGCCGGCAAAATCACAAAAGAAGACTATGACGCCGCGTACAACTACGACATCACGCAAGACTTCATGAAGACACAATCGAAGCCGCGCGATCGTTATCCGTATGTTGTGCAAGAAGCAGAGCTTCAAGCTAGACAGATCGTCACAAATTACTTGCTCGAACAAGACGGCATCGTCTTAGCAGATTTAAAAACGAAAGAACAAAATGAAATTAGAACGACTTACGCCAAACGAGCTCACAATATGTTGCGCCAGGGCGGATTCAAAATTCATATGACGCTTGATAAAGAAGTTCACGAGGCGATGCAACAACCGGCTAAAAATGCCAATAACTTTGATAAAAATCAATACATCAAAGAAGAAGACCGCACGTTACCTGAACAGACAGCGTCTATCATGATTGAAAATAAGACAGGACGCATCCTAGGTTTCGTCGGCGGCCGCTATATTAACGGAAAAACCGACGAAGTGAACCGAGCTATGCGCATGGAGCGACAAATCGGATCGACAGCAAAACCAATCTTGGTTTACGCGAATGCGATTGAAGCTGGGATGATCACACCTGAAACCGTCATTTTAGATGAAAAATATTTCTATAAATTCACCGGTCCAGGACAACCGAAAAAAGAAGTATTGAACGAGAGTAGAACACACAACGGTCCAGTCACTGCCCGTGAAGCGCTGAAACGTTCCCTCAACGTTCCGGCTGTTAAGATTTACGAAGAACGGAACCAAAAGACTGCCGATACGCAAAAACTCATCGATATGGGCATTGAAGTATCGGAAGCGAACCGAAACGCTTCATCGATGGCATTAGGTGTCGGAGAAGTCAGTCCGGTCAACCTAGCAGCGTCGTACGCGATGCTCGCGAACTATGGGGAACATGTCGAACCATACTTTATCGAGCGCATCGAGTATAACGGTGAAACCATTTTTGAGAAACAACCGAAAAAGACGCGCATCTATACCGATCGTACGTCTTACCTTGTCATCGACATGCTCCGTGATGTCTATACGTCAGGAACAGCGACGTACGCTCGATCACTCTTGAACGTCCCTGGCGATTGGATGGGTAAATCTGGTACGACGAACGATCGCCGCGACTCGTATTTGGTTGGCTCGAATCCGAACGTCACGCTCGCCGTGTGGTCTGGTTTTGACTCACAATTCGGTGAAATGCAAAACAGTTATGAAGTAGGTCAGTATTATCAACGGACGCAACGTATCTGGTCACAGACGGCCAACCGCGTGTACGCCGACAATCCTGAAATCTTCAACACTGGGGCACGCTTCTCTCAACCGTCTAGCGTAAAACCAGACGACTTCAAAGACTCTGGAACGTTCTCTGAGAAGAAGAAACTCGAAGAGAAGAAGAAAGAAGAGGAAGCGAAGAAGAAAGCTGAAGAAGCAAAACAAAAAGCCGAAGAAGCCAAAGAAGAGGCTGAACAGGCAGAACAAGATGCCGATGCAAAGCGTGATGCTGATGCAAAAGCAAACGCTGAAGCTGAAGCAAAACAAAAAGCTGAGGCCGCAAAGAAAGCCGAAGAAGAAGCAAAGAAAAAAGCTGATGCTGCTAAAAAAGCCGAAGCTGAAGCCAAGAAGAAAGCTGAAGATGAAGCGAAAGCAAAAGAAGAAGCCGAGAAAGAGGCGGATGCTTCATAACGCAAGCCAAACGAAAGGTCGACACATCGCGTGTCGACCTTTTTTATGCTCAATCTTCCATCGTCGATAAGTCTCCGGCCTCAAGGTTCAACTCCCACGCTTTGAGGACGCGACGCATAATTTTCCCGCTCCGCGTTTTCGGCAATTTGTCTTTGAACTCGATCTCACGCGGTGCCGCATGGGCTGCCAAACCTTCTTTGACGAATTTTTGGATTTCTGCTTTCAATTCGTCCGATGGCTCATAGCCTTTGCGAAGCGCGATGAACGCTTTGATGATCTCACCGCGGATCGGATCCGGTTTCCCGATGACTCCGGCTTCGGCGACAGCCGGATGCTCGACAAGGCGGCTCTCGACTTCGAACGGTCCGACCCGCTCTCCTGCCGTCATGATGACGTCATCCACTCGGCCTTGGAACCAGAAATAACCGTCCTCGTCCATATAGGCCGAATCACCAGATACGTACCAGTCACCCCAGAAGTAGCTCTCGTACTTCGCATCATTTTTCCAAATTTTACGCATCATCGACGGCCAAGGCGTCTTCAATGCCAAGTTGCCCATCCGATGCGGTGGTAGCGGTTGGCCACGGTCGTCTAAGATCGCCGCCTCACAGCCAGGAATCGCTTTCCCCATCGACCCCGGTTTAATGTCCATCGTCGGATAGTTACAGATCATCATCGCTCCTGTCTCCGTCATCCACCACGTGTCATGAATGCGTAGCCCGAACGATTCGTTGCCCCAGCGAATGACTTCCGGGTTGAGCGGTTCGCCGACCGATAGAATGTGGCGCAGTGATGACAAGTCGTACTTCTCGAACGCTTCCTCCCCCGCGCCCATCAACATCCGGAACGCTGTCGGCGCGCTGTACCAGACGGTGACGCCGAACCTCTCGATGACCGAGTACCAAAACTCAGGGTTGAACCGTCCGCCGACAATCACGTTCGTCGCCCCGTTCAAGAACGGCGCAAAAATCCCATAACTCGTACCCGTCACCCAGCCCGGATCGGCGGTGCACCAGTAAATATCGTCCGGTTGCAAATCGAGCACCCATTTCCCGGTCATCAAGTGCTGGACCATGGCGTTATGGACGTGCAAGACGCCTTTCGGTTTCCCGGTCGAGCCCGACGTATAATGCAAGATCATGCCGTCTTCCCGGTCGACCCACGTAATATCAAGATCGGTCGATGCGTCATGCGCCAGTTTCCGGTAATCGATGATTTTCCCTGACTCGTCGACGTCGTCGCCAACAAGCAAAATCGTCTCAAGATGTGGCAATTGATCAACGGGTACACGCGGCAACAGCGCCTCTGTCGTCACGATGACTTTCGCTTCCGCGTCGAGCAACCGGTCGTGTACCGCCTGTTCCATGAACGCCTCAAATAGCGGTCCGACAATCGCACCGAGCTTTAACGCACCGAGTAAAATAAAATAAAGTTCTGGACTCCGCGGCATGAAGACAAAGACACGATCGCCTTTCTCCACCCCAACCGATTTCAGAACATTTCCAGCGCGATTGCTTTCCTGTTTCATCTGCGCGTAAGTATACCGCTCTTCCCGATCCCCATCGAAATAGAGCAGTGCCAGTTTGTCCGCCAGCTCCCCTTCAGCGTGACGATCAATCGCCTCGTACGCCATGTTGACATTTCCAGTCAAGTTCCAAGACAACAGTGCTTCTGCTTGTGTCCACTCGAACGACTGACAAGCCTCTTCATACGACGCTAATTGATGTTCCCCTGATAACGCTTTCAATTTTTCCATCGTCAAAGATTCGCCTCCCCCTATAGTGAATGGTGTATCCACTTTCAGTATAGTGTTAATATTATGACAAATCAATGAATTTCCAAAAACTCCAAAACAGTGTGAACGTTGTGCAATGAAAGCGCTATAATAGAACGTGAAGAAGGTGGTGACTCCATGGAAAAACAATATCATTCAAAAGTGTGGGAAACCTCACTCGGAGCCGTAATCATCGATGGACCAATCGGGAGCGACGTGCTCGCAACGTATCGGCTTGATGAAGGCTTGACCGCGTTTCGAGAGCCAGAAGACCAACATAAGGCGCTCGTTGAAATTGCCGGGTTGAAAGAAGGACGGATCATCGTCGCGCGCGTTGACGACCTCGTCATCGGTTACGTCACGTATTTATATCCGGACCCGTATGAACGTTGGAGCGAGGGCAATGATCCGTATATTCTCGAGCTCGGCGCCATCGAGGTGAGCCCGCGCTTCCGGGGACAACGGATCGGTAAACAGCTACTCGAAGTGTCGATGCTGGATCCACATATGGATGATTTTTTAATCTTGACGACGGAATACTATTGGCACTGGGATTTAAAAGGAAGCGGTCTGTCGATTTGGGACTACCGAAAAGTGATGGAGAAAATGATGAACCACGGCGGTCTTGTCTTCTATCCGACGGACGACCCGGAAATAGCGTCCCACCCGGCCAACTGTCTGATGGCTCGCATCGGAAAAAACGTGCGGCAAGAATCGATCGATCACTTCGATTCACTCCGGCTTCGCCGCCGGTTCATGTATGACTGAGGAGGGTTACGATGCTGATTGAGCAAATGATGAATCGCCACGTCGTGACGATTCAACCGACCAATACGATTGCGCACGCGGCAAAACTCATGCGCGACCATAAAGTACGCCACTTGATCGTCACCAATCCGGCCCGGCAAGTCGTCGGGATTGTCGGTCAGTTCGAGATGAGCGGCGCCACAAGTGTATTTCATCCAGAGAGTGAGCGTGCCGACTTTAAAAACCCCGTCTCGAGCATTATGCGTCAGGACGTGACGACAGCCCACCCGTACGATTTTTTTGAAGACGCGGCCGCCCTGTTCTATGAATATCGTTTGACGTGCCTGCCGATCGTCGAACAAGGAAAACTTGTCGGTGTGTTGACCGAAACCGATTTACTTCGTTATTTCGTCCAATTGACGGGCGCACTCGAACCGAGCTCACAAATCGAGATCCTTGTCGAGAATACGACCGGGGCACTTGAAAAAGTGACGCGGCTCTTGGCAAAAACGAACGTGAATATTATCAACGTCTTCGTCCATCCGACACCCGATCCATATAAGCGAATCATCTCATTCCGTGTTCAAACGATGAACCCGCTGCGCATCATCGATCGATTAAAACGAGAAGGTTTTGACGTACTGGGTCCGGAGATGTTCCAATGAGACCCGCCTACATATTCGGGGAGAATGAGAACTCGTACCGCTTCCACGCGGATCATCCGTTCAATCCGATCCGTTTGGAGCTGACGACATCTCTCCTGGTCGATTCCGGAAAACTGTCAGCCTCTGAGTGGATCGCCTCACCGATCGCTTCAGTCGAGTCGCTCGCGCTTGTCCATGACGTCGACTACATCGAGGCCGTCCAAGCAGCTGCCGCAGGTAAACTGTCAGGGCTGAAAGCAAATAAATTCGGACTCGGGACGGAAGATACGCCCATCTTCCCAGCTATTCACGAAGGAGCTGCCCGGCTCGTCGGCGGAACGATGCATGCGCTTGAACTCGTCGCGAGCGGACAAGTCGAACGCGCTTTTCACGTCGGTGGCGGGCTCCATCACGGGATGAGACGAAAAGCGTCCGGCTTTTGCGTCTATAACGACGCGGCCGTCGCCATCGCTCACGTCCGCAAGCAATACGGGACGCGGGTCCTCTACGTCGATACAGACGCTCACCACGGAGACGGTGTCCAATGGCTGTTCTATGATGACGCTGATGTGATGACGCTATCGATCCACGAGACCGGCCGCTACCTCTTCCCAGGCACAGGCGCGGTCACAGAGCGCGGCAACGGGAACGGCTACGGCTATAGTTGGAACGTCCCGATTGATGCTTTCACCCAAGACGAATCGTTCCTGCGCTGTTACGAGACCGTGCTCCGGGAAGCGTGTGAGTGGTTCAAACCAGATATCATCTTGACGCAGAACGGGGCTGATGCGCACGCGTTCGACCCGTTGACGCATCTCGCCTCGACGATTCATACGTTCGAACAAATCCCTCAAATCGCCTCTCGCCTCGCCGACGAGTACACAGAAGGACGACTCGTCGCCCTAGGCGGCGGCGGGTACGACTGGTTCCGAGCTGTCCCGCGCGCCTGGTCGCAAGTATGGGCCGGATTGACACGCGAAGCTCCGTACGCAGGCGACATCCCCTCCGCTTGGATTGAACGGTGGCAAAAAGAGTCAGACCAGCCGTTGCCGACGACATGGGATGACCATTCGTACACTTTCGACCATATTCCGCGACGGCAACAAATCGAAGAGAAGAACTGGGAAGTGACGAAACGCGCATTTTGGCCGTTCATCTCAAACGACCGCAAGTCACTTTACTTATGAAAAACCCGATGTGAGTTGGCAATTGCCAACTCACATCGGGTTTTTTGATTCAGTCTTTTCGTAACGAGTCACGACGTTCGATCCGGTGCGGCAAGACGACGTTCTTCTCTTCGATTTCTTCAGCATTCAAGATTTTCGTCAATAATCGCATAGCGACAGCTCCGATGTCATACATCGGTTGAACGACCGTCGTCAACTTCGGACGAATCATCGTGGCGAGACGCGTGTTATCGTGACCGACGACTTCAAAATCGTTCGGCACAGAATACCCAGCGTCTTGGATCGCATGGATGACGCCGAGTGCCATCTCGTCCGTACCGGCGAAGATTGCTTTCGGGCAGTCATCGCGTCCGAGCATCTTTTGCATCGCTTCGAGGCCAGACGCATACGTATAGTTCCCAAGGATGACATCGTTCTCACGGAACGGAAGTCCCGCATCCTCAAGGGCACGGCGGTAGCCAGAGAACTTCTTCTCGCCATTGATTTGTTGCTCGAGCGGCCCCGTGATGAAGCCGACTTGTTTATGGCCGTGGCCGATCAACATTTTTGTTGCGTCATAAGCAGCCTGCTCATAGTCGATATTGACCGCTGGGAGGTCATACCCTTGGTTCAACGTCGCTGCAAGAACGATCGGGACCGGTGATTTTTTGAACTCATCGACGAGGTCTTCGTGAAGACGGCCGCCCATGAAGATGATCCCATCGACTTGTTTACCGAGTAACGTGTTCAACAAATGAATTTCCTTGTCGCGGTTCGAGTCCGAGTTGCCGAGGATGATGTTGTATTTATACATCGTCGCCACGTCCTCGATTCCGCGTGCTAAATCAGCAAAGAAGATGTTTGAGATGTCTGGCACGATGACGCCGACGGTCGTCGTCTTTTTACTCGCGAGACCACGTGCGACGGCGTTCGGACGATAGCCGAGTCGATCGATTGCTTCCTGTACTTTTTTACGGGTTGTCGGCTTCACGTTCGGGTTTCCGTTGACGACACGTGAGACGGTCGCCATCGACACCCCTGCTTCGCGTGCGACGTCATAGATTGTGATATTGTTACTATTCATTAAAACTCCTCCTACAAGCAATGATTTTCAAACGATTTTCAAAAAACGTATCAAAAAAGGAAGACAGGTATCTGTCATCATTTTACCCTGTCTTCACGCTATATAAAACGTTTCCAATTGGAAAGCTTATTTTTTAACCAAATCAAGTTGAGGGAACTGAGCTGTGAGCCCATCGATGAACTGATCAAATTGATCGAAATCAAGCTGCTGCTGGGCATCAGACAAGGCGATTGCCGGATTCGGGTGCACTTCGACCATGACGCCGTCGGCCCCGACCGCGAGCGCCGCTTTCGCTGCAGGAAGCAACAAATCGCGTCGTCCCGTTGAGTGGGTGACATCGACCATGACCGGTAAATGTGTCTCTTGTTTTAAAATCGGCACGGCCGTGATGTCGAGCGTGTTACGTGTCGCCCGCTCATACGTCCGGATACCGCGTTCGCACAAAATGACTTGGCTATTGCCGCTCGCCATGATGTATTCCGCCGCATAGATGAATTCTTCGATCGTCGCCGCAAGACCCCGCTTCAGTAGAACCGGTTTTGACGTCTTTCCGACTTCTTTCAACAAATCGAAGTTTTGCATGTTGCGCGCCCCGACTTGAATGATATCGACGTAAGGCAGCGCTGACTCGACCGCACCCGGTGTCATAATCTCTGAGATGACACGCAAGTCGTGGCGATCGGCCGCTTGTTTCAACAGTTTGAGCCCTTCAAATCCGAGACCTTGGAAGTCGTACGGTGAAGTCCGCGGCTTATAGGCGCCGCCGCGCATGATTTTCACGCCGGACAACGCTAATTTCTCAGCAACTGCATTCACTTGCTCGAACGATTCGACCGCACATGGACCGGCAATCAATTGCGGCCGACCGTTACCGATGACTACATCTTTCAATGTGACGATCGTATCTTCGGCTTGACGCTTGCGCGACACGAGCAACGTTTTATCTCGGTCTTCTCCTTGCAACTCGGCAGACGCTTTAAACATTTCTTTGAACAAATGCTGAAGGCGTGACGTCTCGAAAGGACCGGGATTCGAGGCGGCGATGAAATCTAACATTTCTCGTTCTCGAACCGGGTCATACCGCTCCACACCTTGAAGACGTTTCACTTTTCCAATTTCGACCGCGAGCGTTCCACGACGACTAATCAAGTCGAGCATCTCACGGTTCAACTCATCCATTTCACGACGTAATCGATTCAATTGATCTTGTGGACTCATAATTTCCCTCTCATTCCTAATCCGTTCTTTCCAGAATCTTAATTATAGCGAACTTTATTCGCTTTGTCATAGACAAATGGGCTGTGACACAAAATCCACAAAAAAAGTGTCCGGATTGTCCGGACACTTGACGCATTATTTATTGCCGTTCTTCAAGTCGTTCTTCAATTCTTTCAGCTCTTGTTTTGATTCATCGTCGAGCAAGTCTTTGACAGGTGCCTCGAAATCCGACTCATAGTTCGTCGACTCGTCGCGACTATTCTTCGGCTCTTGCTTGCTCGCATTCGACTTATTCGTGTTCGATTTGTTCGCATTCGAATTGTTCGCTTTCGAGTTTGACTCGCCTTTTGATTGGGCCGATTCTGGTTTAGCGTCCGTGTCAGCTTGTTTTGTTGCTTCGCTTGACGTCTCTTCTGCTGCTTGATCGAGCTGTTCTTTCACTTCGGCTTCCGCTTCCGCGACGAGCTGATCCGCTTTTTCCATCGCTTCTTCGATTGAGAGTTCATCTTCGTCGACTTGCTGTTTCAGTTCAGCAGCCTCGCGTGCCTTATCTTTGACGAGATTGAGGACCGGAGCAGCCTTGTCGCTCGCTACTTTGATCCATTCCCCGACGACCGGCTCAGCTTTTTCACGTACTTCTTTTGATTTGACGGTCAAGCGTTCACGTGAAGTCGATGTTTTCTCATCGAGATAAGTACGTACTTCGCGTCCACTTTTTGGCGAGGTGAGCAAGGCAACGGCTGCACCGATGATACCGCCGAGGACGACGCCGGCTAGGAATCCGCCGCTTGATTGCTGATCTTGATTTGTTTGGTCTTTTTTAACGTATGTCATAATATATCCTCCTTGGGCTTGTTATGATTTGATTGTATCGTCTGTCGCGATTAATCCTGGTGAGACCGACGGCGTGTCTTGCTTACGCTCCCGGCGGCCACGACGGCGTGACGGGCGCTCTTCTGAAGAAGTTTCTGTTTTGTTTTTCTTGAATAATTCTACTGCGACCGAGCCCCAACGTACAGCTTGGGCAATCTGGTCTTTATTTTCGTCTGCTGCCACGTGAACCGATGAAGAAACTGTTCGTACCGACTCAGTCACTTCATTTAGCGAAGTACCAAGTTCGTCGAGGGCATGTGCCACCGGTGCGAGCAACTCTGTCTTCTCTTCCACGTTATCTACGAGACGGTTCGTCTTATGTAAGAGCGCCGTCACTTCCATTGTGATGCCATCTAATTGACGTTCTAAATTTTCTGTCGTATTCGCGACGCTGCCGAGTGTGCGATTGACGTTCGACAAGACGCGAGCCAAGAAAAATACGAGTACGACAAATGCAAGTGCTGCGATGAGCCCTGCAATGCCTCCTAAGGTGATTTCCATTCGTCCATTCCTCCTGTTCGATTATGTGGTGGTTTCATTATAGCACCATTATGACTGAAAAGATTTGTCACTACCGTTTTCGCCATCCGGTCTGATTATTCCTTTACCCGTTTTTATGTTTTCGATTACACTAAAATAGAAATAAATTAAAAAAAGTTTAAGGGGTGTTTGTATGAGAGATCCAAGAATCACGCAATTGGCAGACGGATTGATCAATTATTCAACCGAATTAAAGCCAGGCGAACGCGTTCTCATCGAGAATTTCGGCGTCGAGGAGTCGCTCGTCGAGGCACTTGTCGAAAAAGCGTACGAAGCCGGGGGGCAGCCGTTCGTCTTGTTGAAAGAAAGCCGTATCTTGCGGAAGTTATACACGCAAGCAAGCAAGGAACAACTCGAGTTGATGGCCGACATCGAACGCAAGCAAATGCAAGCGATGGACGCCTATATCGGTCTCCGTGCGGGTGATAACATTAACGAGCTGTCGGACGTTCCCGCCGAGCAACAAAAGCTTGTCGGCGCCACAATCGGTAAAATGCATACGGAAGATCGCGTCAAAGGGACGAAATGGGTCGTCTTACGTTACCCATCACCGTCAATGGCCCAACTCGCCGGAAAATCGACGGAGGCGTTCGAAGACTTCTATTTCAACGTCTGCACACTCGATTACGGCAAGATGGACCGGGCTATGGACGCACTCGTCACGCTCATGGACCAGACCGACCGTGTCACGATTAAAGGACCAGGCACGGAGCTCACGTTCTCAATCAAAGACATCCCAGCCATCAAGTGCTCAGGTCAAATGAACATCCCGGACGGAGAAGTGTTCACCGCACCGGTCAAAGATTCAATCAACGGCGTCATCACGTACAACACGCCATCGCCGTACCACGGTTTTACGTTCGAGAACGTGACGCTGACATTTAAAGACGGAAAAATCGTCGAAGCGACGGCGAACGATACCGAGCGCATCAATGAAGTGTTCGATACGGACGAAGGAGCTCGTTACGTCGGCGAATTTGCGATCGGCGTGAACCCTTACATCCAACACCCGATGAAAGATATTTTATTCGATGAGAAAATCGATGGCAGTTTCCATTTCACCCCGGGACAAGCGTATGACGATGCCTATAACGGCAACAACTCTTCCATCCATTGGGACCTCGTCAATATCCAACGTCCTGACTATGGCGGCGGTGAGATTTGGTTTGACGACGTCTTGATCCGGAAAGACGGCCGTTTCGTCGTCGACACGTTACAACCGTTGAATCCAGAAAACTTAAAATGAACAAAAAAAAGGTGCGCCTCCAAATTGGCGCACCTTTTCGTTATAGTTTCGTCTTTCTGCCGAGAGCAGCAGACATCATCCAAATTTCTTTTTCGAGACGCTCGATGTGGGAAACGAACGTATCTTCGATCGCTTCGTCCCCGTCTTCAAAGTTTTCCATCGCATCTTGCATCTCTTGACGAATTTGTTTGAAGTCATTGATCACGTCTTTGATCATTTGTTCTGTATCGGCGTGACGATCACCTTCTTGTAGTGTCGAGTGCTCTAAATACTCTTTCATCGTCGCATACGGTTCCCCGTCATTCATGAGTAAACGCTCGGCGACATCGTCATACAGCTCAGCGACCAAGTTGTAAAGCTCCTCTAATTTTTCATGGTATGTGAAGAAGTGAGGTCCGCTAATATACCAGTGGTAGTTATGAAGTTTGACGAATAATAGGCCGTAGTTGGCCACCTCTTTGTTCAACGTATTCAATGAGCCTTGGCTTGCCATCCTTAACATCTCCTTTTTTGTGTTCAGTCGATAATACTATTTCCTTCTTTATTCGAGTTTAAACACAAAAAAAAAGCGAATGGCCCGGGCCATCCGCTCACAACTTACGCTTCGAGTTTGACGAAGTTCTCATACTCGCGTTGATACGTCTGAATATCTCCTGCTCCCATGAACAACAAGACCGCATCACGATGTTGACGGAGAACGCCGACATCAGGACGTTTCAATACGTTCGCACCGTCGATTCGCGATTGAAGGTCTTCGATCGTGACCGTTCCTTCTTGTTCTCGGGCTGAGCCAAAGATATCGCACAAATAAACGGCGTCCGCTTCGGCGAGTGATGACGCGAAGTCATCCATAAACGACTTGAGACGCGTGTACGTATGCGGTTGGAAAATCGCGACGACTTCCCGTCCGGCGTACTTTTTACGTGCCGCTTCGACGGTGGCACTGATTTCGCGCGGGTGATGCGCGTAATCATCGATCAGGACTTGTCCATCGAGCGTCGATTCACTGAAACGGCGTTTAACGCCGTTGAACGTCTCGAGGCGCTCTTTCACAAGATCTTTCGATAAGTTCTCGTAGTCGCACGTCGCGATGACGGCAAGGGCGTTCAAGACGCTGTGGTTACCATATCCCGGAATGCGGAACGTCCCATAGAAATCGTCACGCAAATAGACGTCAAACGTCGTCCCGTTATCCGTCGAGTTCACGTTTTCGGCACGGAAATCGTTATGGGCACCAAACCCGTAATAGACGATCGGCACGTTCGCTTGAATCTGTTGAAGATTCTCATCGTCACCACAAGCGATAATACCTTTTTCCACTTGTTTCGCCATTTCTTGGAACGCATCAATGACATCGTCTAAGCCAGAGAAATAATCTGAATGATCAAAATCGACATTCGTCATAATCGCATAGTCTGGGCGATAGTAAAGGAAGTGACGCTTATACTCACACGCTTCAAACACGAAGTTTTTCGAGTCTTCCACGCCTTCGCCCGTACCGTCTCCGATCAAGAATGACGTCGGCTCAATCCCACGCATGACATGAGCGAGCAGACCCGTAGTAGACGTCTTTCCATGCGATCCTGTGATGGCGACACTTGTATAATGATCCGCTAGTTCACCAAGGAACTCGTAATATTTATAAATCGTCAAACCGAGCTCACGCGCGCGCAAGATTTCAGGATGATCGTCAGTGAACGCATTTCCTTGAACGACGATTTGACCTTCAGTAATATTTTCAGGATCAAACGGAAGAATTTCGATACCTTTCCGTTTCAATGCTTCTTCTGTAAAAAATGTTTTGTCAACGTCCGAACCTCGGACTTCATTGTTCATATCATTTAAAATTTGAGCTAAAGGACTCATGCCCGTTCCTTTAATTCCGACGAAGTGATAACGGTTCATCTGTAAATAGCCCCCCTAATTCATTGCGGTTTGCAGAAAAAGCGACAAACCTTTGTCATTATAGCAAAACTCATGGAGTCGTGCTATTACAGATTATTGTTTTTTTGAGCAAGGCGTCGGCTGCGGTACATCGCCATCCGGTCTTGCGGAGTCATCATGACGTTCAATGGAGGGCTATCCGCTTTGTAAGACACGTTGACAGCAGGTGTCAACTCGGCTTCGTCAAGAGCGTGAAAGGGCTCGTCGGTATCGGTCTGTAATGTTTTTGCAACATCCTCGACGACAGGAGCTACTTCTTCGACCGATGTCACTCCGATTGAAACGTCCGTTGAAGCTGCCTCTTCTTTTTCTTCACGGACGACGATCTTTGACGTTTTCAAATGGGTCGAACCCATGAACACCGAGGCAAAACCGTCTTCTAAAATAGATACGTCTCCGAGTAACGGTTTCAGATCACTCGACGAGTCGGATGCGTTGTCGGCCTCCGACACAGAAGACTCATCAGCGCTCACGTCAGACGTTTCCTGGGAAATAGTCGCCTCTTCTGGCTCAGAAGGCTCGGCCACAGTCTGATGTTCTGCCGAGACCGTTTCCTCTACCACGAATGGTGACTCCATCGACTCGTTCACTTCCACGACAACCTCGTCTGGAACGAAAGGTTCTGTAACTTGCACAGGTTCGTCGACGACTATTTCCTCGTTAGCAGGCACTACAGTCGATGGTTCTGGATCAATATCAGGCTCGCTTTGATTGATGGACAGATCGTCCCTCGTCTCGGGCGAATGCTCGGTCGGTAAGTTGATCTTTGGTTTCGGTCGCGCATATCCATAAATCGGAGATGGGACGTCAGACGGAATAAACTCGCCCGTTGGTTCAGGTTTTGGTGCAGGCGCACTTTTCTTCCCTTCTTGGGATAGTTCGCGCCGAATTCGCTCTGCTTGCTGTTTTAATGAACGTTCATATGCATCCATACTTGATTCCTCGCTTTTTCGCTCAATCCTAATTTAGCAAAAAATCGGTCGAGTTTAGCGACCGATTTCAAATGCTTTCCCTACTTCATATTCGTCATCTAACACTAAAATCCCTTTTTCTTGCGGCGCATCAGGGAGGTTCAACTCGCGTGCTGAACAAATCATCCCGTGCGAGCTCTCCCCACGGAGTTTAGACGGCCGGATAATGAGACCAGACGGCATGACCGCTCCTGGTTTCGCGACGACGACCTTCTGCCCGGCCGCAACGTTCGGTGCTCCACAAACGATTTGAACCGTACCTTGATCGATCTCGACTTGGCAGATCGATAATTTATCCGCATCGGGATGTTTCTCAGCCGATTCGACATAACCGACAACGAACGTCGGTGTGAAGTCGACGCCCGATAAATCCGCTTCGATATTTTGCTTACGTAAAATGACACCGAGCGTCTCAATCAATTCTGCCGTCAAGTCGACCGACCCATGCCAGTCACTGACATTGAAATAATTACTCGCATTGAACACGTTGTAGCCGTTCACTGATCCGTCCGCCGCTTTAACGATGGCGACATCGTCTTTTCGTTCGACGACTTGATGATGGCGATCACCTTCTTTTAACAACACCATGAGAACATCGCCAATTCCTTCACGGTTATAAAAAGCATTAATTTGCATACGTAAATACGCCCCTTCTTTCAAACTAGACACAAATAGTTTAGCAGATTATGCGTCCGTTGGTGGGTTCTTTTTTCCAACAATAAAAATTGGTTCGAGAACGCCGTCCTCATAATGAAACGCAAGAGCTGTCACCGGGATGCGTCCGTTCGTAAAAAAGTCGAACATGAGCTGTTGCATCACGTCGTATCCTTGATCGTTCCGGATATCGGCGATGATCATCCCATCTTGATGCGGCACCCCGACTAACATGTCTCCTTCGATTCGTCGATCCATGACCCGTAAAAATTCGTCATTGAGGATACGAGACGCCTCGTAGCCGTCACGGGCAGATAGGAAATAGAATTTGTTGCCGGCGACATCGTCTTCTTTTAAGTCGGTCGGTAACTTTTTCACGTTATCCCGCGCCACTTGATCGACTCGCTCTTTCGTCATCGTCGCATTCAAATGCCGCTCTTCAATCAAACGATACCCGTTGCCAAGGTCGAGGGCATAGTAGATGGCCGTCTCCGCCGTATGCGGTGTCATGACGAGCGCTTCTCCGGTTTTTGTTTCTGTCGAGAACGAACCGGCCCGAATGACCGGGAAAATTTGGGCTTCGTTGCCGACTAATTCAATCTCTTGGTCGGCTGTAAGGGCCGTTTTTATATATTCGACGACTTCTTCAACCGCAACATTGCCGCGAACTTTTGCTTTGGCAACAAGTGGGGCCAGTCGAATGTTGACGCCGAACCGGTCAGCTGCCCGTTCGATTCGCAACACTTCATTTTCTCTGTCATAAGACGTCCGATACCCGTCAGTGAATTGACGTTCGATCGCTCGACGCAGTTCATTCCGTTCCATCTAGATCACCCTAACTCGCTAAGAAATGCTTCGACTTGCTCCGGCGTTTTACGTTCGCGTCCGACATAGCGGTCCACTTCTTGCCCACCGTTAAAAGCGACAAAACTCGGAATTCCGAAAATATCGAGTTCTTGTGCGAGCTCCATCCATTCGTCACGGTCGACGTAGTAGAACGTCCACTCATTGAACTTTGATTCAAGTTCGGGCATGAACGGATCGAGGAAGCGGCAATCGCCACACCATGTCGCCGAGAACATAAACACAGTCTTTCCTTGCTTCGCTTCCGTATATTCAGTCATCGTTGTCAGTCGTTTCATCTTCATCACTCCTGTTCTATTTTCCTCGTTAATGATAGCATAAGTCCGTTCTCACAATCCGCTCTCGTGTTTTGCTATAATCAAGGGCGAAGACTATTTGAAAAAGGTGACGATATGACAAAATGGACGCGTGAACAATTAAATCCGGATATGAAACACCCACTCGAACAGCTCGTCGGCGCCGTCGGAATGCTCTCTATTCTCCGCTACGGGTACTTGTTCATCGATACAGATAAGACACGAAGTCAGATTCTCGTTTGGCTCATCGTTGGATTCGCCATCATTTACATCGTAGAACGTGGATTGAAACGCCTTGTCCGCTACTTGCCGATTGTCAGGAAACGTTTTTTACTTCCCATCTACGCATTGATACTCACGCTGTTCTTCGTCAGCTTTAGAATCCCGCGCGAAACCGTCGAGACCGTCCGTAACTTCTTCGGCTGGTGATCTGCTCGGCGTCAAATGAATAAGCGTCTCGCAACTTGGCGAGACGCTTATTTTTGTGTGTCGGTTCAATATTCGATTTTCATATCATTCGGCTGAATCCGGTTCATCCGGGTCAATACTTGATATACCGCATAGCTGAGTATGGCCGGACCGACGATCAAGAAACCGAAGACGACGATCAACGTATGCCAACTGAAGCCCATCGTTTCGAGCATGACGATCGGACCGACGAGGCCGCTCGTCCCCATCCCGGCTCCGGCCGCGACACTCTCTAATTCAAACAACAAGATGGCGATCGGGGCGAGCACCGCACCGGCAACCGTCGGGGGCAGTAGGATCCATGGATTTTTGACGATATTCCCGACTTGAAGCATCGACGTGCCGATCCCTTGAGCAACCGATCCGCCGATGCCGTTGTCACGGTAACTCGTGATCGCGAACCCGACCATTTGGGCCGCACAACCGACCGTCGCCGCACCGGCGGCGATCCCGCTAAGCCCGAGCATGAGCGCGATGGCCGCGCTTGAAATCGGGGCCGTCAACGCGAGACCCATGAGCGTCGCGACGATGACGCCCATAACGAGCGGTTGTTGTTCAGTCCCCCACTCGATCCACGTGCCAAGTTGGGTCATGAACAGACCGACATATTTCCCGATATACGTCGCACTCAAGTAGCCGATCGCGATCGTCGTGAATGGCGTCACTAAAATATCAAGCTTCGTCGACTTCGAAACGAGTTTGGCCAGTTCGACCGAAAGAAGCGTCGCGACGTAACTACCCGCCGGCCCGAACTCATAGCCGAACGTCCCGACGACGAGCGCTGAAAACAAGATGAGTGGCGGAGCCTGGAGCGCATAGGCAATTGCAATCCCGATGGCTGGTCCCGTCAAACTTATGGCGACGTCTCCGATTTGTTGGAGTGTATCACCGAGACCGCTAACGCTCGTGCCGAGCAATTGTCCGCCAATCGTCTTCATGATCAACCCGATAATGAGTGTACTGAATAATCCGAGTGCCATATAGCTGAGCGCCGTCACAAAGTAGAGTGACGGGCTGAGCGTGATCCCTTTCTTCTTGAGCATGGGATTCACCCCTCTTTCTATTGTCTTGTCAGTCGTAAAGTTTCTGTCTTCACACTTTTATCAGTATAATCTTTTCCCGGTAAATATCAACAGAAAAAAACGCCACTCGGTTAAAGTGGCGTCGTTCATTAACGGGATGCGCGAAGCGTTTCCATCGTCGAGCGGTCTAACCGTTTGACGAGCGCTTTTAGAAGCGCTTTGGCCGCATCGTAGTCATCCGTGTGCAAAATCGAGGCGTGCGTATGAATGTAACGGGCTGCGACGCCGATGACGGCGGTCGGCACACCTTGCCCACTCATATGGATACGACCTGCGTCCGTCCCACCTGGTGACACGAAGTATTGTGTCTTAATGTTTTCATCTGACGCTGTATCTAGCAAGAAGTCACGCATCTCAGGAGACATGACCATGACGCGGTCAAGAATCCGGATGAGCGCGCCTTCGCCGAGCTGACCGAATTCCGTCTTATTGCCGGAAGCATCATTGGCTGGCGACGCATCGAGCACGAGCGCGACGTCCGGCTGAATCATCTCGGCAGCCGTCTGGGCCCCGCGCAGGCCGACTTCTTCTTGGACAGTCGCACCCGAGAACAAAATGTTCGGGTGATCTGCTTTGGTCGTTTCTTCGAGCAACTCGACGGCGAGACCGACGCCGTAGCGGTTGTCCCATGCTTTGGCCATAATTTTTTTCGGATGGTGGAGCGGAGTGAATTCACTCGTCGGCACGGCAGGAACTCCTGGCCGGACGCCCCATGACTCCGCCTCTTCTTTTGAGTCGGCCCCAATATCGATGAACATCTGCTTGATTTCCATCGGTTTGTTCTGTGCCTCAGGCCCGAGTAAATGCGGAGGCGTCGAGGCGACGACACCCGGGATTTTCCCGTTCGATGTTATGATGTCGAACCGTTGTGCCATCAGCACTTGGCTCCACCAGCCGCCGAGCGGTTGTATGTACAACATTCCGTTCTCTGTGATCCGTGTGACCATGAACGCGACTTCATCCATATGACCGGCGACCATGATGCGTGGTCCCGACTCGTCCCCGACTCGTTTCCCGAAGATTGAACCGATTCCGTCCGTCATCACTTCATCGACGTGCGGGGTGATCCGATCGCGGACAAATTGCCGAACTTCTGATTCGAAACCAGGCGCTCCTGGCAATTCTGTCAACGTCTTAAATAATTCTCTCGTTTTTTGTTCCATTTTATTTCATCCTTTCACTCGTTCTGGTCTCATTATATACAGAATATTTCGATGGAAGCGAATGCTTTTCATTCCAATGGGGTACAGGTTTTGGTACGATGTATGTGATAGCCATAGTTCAAGGGGAGGTAGTCATATGAAGAAAAGGTATTGGTTAGTTGGAATCGGGGTTGCCGTCGTTGCCGCACTTATGACGAAAAAAGTGTTAGATGAACGAAGCTTATCGGCTGAAGATGCGCTCGAGTACACGAAACGGGCATTCTCAGCGAAAGGTCACGTCCAAGGCGCATGGATCTCGGCATCACCAGAGATTTATACTTATGACGGTCGTGAGTATGATGTTTACAAAGGCGGGATTTCGGTCCTCGAGAGCGACGAAGAAAAAACGTACCAATTCACGGTCGATTCAGAGACTGGCGCTTTACTTGAATATGCATGAAACAAAGTCGGCGAAACAATTCGCCGACTTTTTTGTTTAGTCCGTTCGAAAGAGTGGAAAATTGAGAATGGTAGTTTTCAAACTTAAAAAGGAGTGATCCCACGTGAAAAAACTGATTGGTGAAGCAAGTGAACTTGTGTCGCAAATGGTCAAAGGGATGGTCCACGCCCATCCTGAACTGTACGGTCGCGTCGAAGGGGTGAACGTCATCTGCAGAGCGGACGGCGCCAAGTCCGGAAAAGTCGGACTCGTCTCAGGTGGCGGAAGCGGGCATGAACCTGCACACGCCGGTTACGTTGGCGATGGGATGCTCGACGCCGCTGTCTGTGGTGAAGTGTTCACGTCCCCGACCCCAGACATGGTACTCGAAGGCATCAAAGCGGCAGACGGCGGCAATGGTGTGTTACTCGTTGTCAAAAACTATGCTGGTGATGTCATGAACTTTGAACTAGCCGGCGAACTCGCCGACGCCGAAGGGATCAAAGTCGATCACGTCGTCGTCGCTGATGACGTCGCGATTGCGAATAAAGAAGACCGCCGTGGCGTAGCGGGCACGGTGTTCGTGCATAAGATTGCCGGAGCCGCAGCAGCGAGCGGGAAGTCATTGGAAGAAGTGAAAGCGCTTGCCGAGAAAGTCGCATCTCACGTCCGCTCGATGGGAATGGCGGTCGAGCCGTGCTACATGCCCGTGAGCGGTAAACCCGGCTTTGACCTGAACGAGGAAGAGATGGAAATCGGAATCGGGATTCACGGCGAGCGCGGTGTCGAACGGAAACCGACGACCGACGTCGATTCGATTGTCGACGACCTACTCGAACATTTGACAAAAGAAGTCGAGCCTGGAGAAGTCGCCGTCATGGTCAACGGTATGGGTGGGACACCGCTGTCTGAGCTTTACGTGACGTACCACTTCGTTGCCAAAAAATTAGAAGCAGCTGGTTACACGTTAAAACGTAAATACGTCGGTAACTATATGACATCTCTCGAGATGCATGGTTTCTCCATCACCCTGTTACCGCTCGACGATGAATTGACAAGTTATCTTGACGCGCCATCAGCGGCGCTCGGTTTCAAAATCTAACAAACGAGGTGTTTAATCGATGTTGACGATTGAAGGGTTCAAACAAGCGCTACGCCATGCCCAATCTGAGATTGAAGCGAATAAAGATACACTGACAGACCTAGACCGGGCGATCGGGGACGGTGACCACGGCATCAATATGTCACGCGGCTTTGATGCGGTCGTTGCGATCCTCGACGATGAGTACGCTTCTCTCGGTGAGTTGAGTAAGAAAGTCGGGATGACGCTCATGTCAAAAGTCGGTGGTGCGGCCGGTCCACTCTACGGTTCGGCATTCGTCAAAGCAGCACCGAAATTTGGTGACGCGACCGAGGCCGACTTCGCGCTCGTGAAAGAAGCGCTAGAGGAAGGGACGGCTGCGATCAAAGCTCGTGGCAAGTCCACCGCCGGGCAAAAGACAATGGTCGACGTCTGGGAGCCATTTTTAGACGGTTTGAGTGAATCAGATGATTTCACCTCAAAGTTGGATCATCTCGTCAATGAGACGGAGGGGATGCTGGCGACGAAAGGCCGCGCCTCATACTTCGGAGAGAACTCTCGCGGTACAATCGACCCTGGCGCGTTGTCCAGTTCAATCGTCTTGAAAGCGATCATGAAGGAGGTCGATTGACATCGTAGAGCTCATCATCGTTTCGCATAGCGCTAAAATTGGTGAAGGGATTCAAGATTTGATGAAAGAGATGGCTCCAGCCGTTCCGATTCATCTTGCGAGCGGACTAGAAGACGGCAGTATCGGAACCGATGTGACCCGTATCCTCGAGGCCATCGAAACCGTCGGCAAAGAGGCACTCATCCTGTCCGATATCGGATCGGCGACGATGAACGCTGAGCTTGCCATCGATATGTATGAAGGCGATAAGAAAATCAAGTTCTATGACGGCCCGATCGTCGAGAGCGCGTTCGTCGCAGCCGTCTCTTCAGGAAACGGCATGGGTCTTGATCAAATTATGGAACAGTTGAAAATGACGTAAAAAAAGATCCAATTCGCGAAAAGCGAATTGGCTCTTTTTTTATGTTCGATGACCTTGAGGCGCTCTGCCCGGCACAAGATTGAAAAAATGGTATGTATACAGTCTCTCCAGGCCAGTGAACTGGCCAACTTCTTCATGTTTTATGCGGTGGCTGCCATAAGGTTGGCGCGATGGACGATGGAGAAGTCGACATGGCGGTCAATCTTACGGACGAGGTGGTTTTTCGGGACCAACTGGTCTAACGAGGCGTCGGTGCGGATCGGTTCATGATGATTCCCTTCCTGTTCGGAGGCGGTGACGGTCCATACATACCGTTTTCCGTTTTCATCGGTTCTAAGAACATATCCAGGGCTTTTCTCGTCGGCCATCGAGGCCTCAGAAAAAGACAAACGGCCGCCAAATGGCGACCGTTTGCGTTGCTCGTCCGACGGCGCCCCGACTCCTGCAGGAAAGCGTGGGCGCCGGAAGGACGAGCGATTCTATTGATGTTAGTCAACAAGCTGAAGGGCCTCTCGGCTCTTTTTTAACGTGGATTATCGTTTTTCTCATAAATCGGATTCATGTAATCTGTTGTCGAGTAGAAGCGTGGTACGACGAAGAAAAGAATGAGCGCCGGAACCGCGATTAAGAGCAACATGATCAAGACCGGCAACCAGTAGATGATCTGTTGACCGAGCATGTCAATGTTCGCGTCCGAAAACTCGGTCGCACCTTCGACTTCGACAAGGTCAGCCGTCGTGAGAATCTTGTTGTCCGTCGCATCGTAATAATGGAACTCCGTCTTACGTGTGATGAAGATGCCGTCACGTACCGTATCGAGTTCGACGACCGCCGCGATGACTTCGTTGCCGTTCGAGTGCGTGAGCGTCTCTTCTTTGACGATCTTAGCCGTTCCTTCTTTATAGTCGTAATGCGTCGCTTTCAAATCCTCTTCGAGTGCGTCTAAGAACGCCTCGTTTGCCGAGGTATTGAGTGGTGCGATTGTTAGAATGAAGATTACTGCAAGCAGGCTTGCCCATGCTTTTTTCAACATCCCCATATTCCCCCTTCTCTAATTCCAATTTAGCGTCATTCCTATTGTACCAAGAAGAAAGAAAAAAGTGTGAAGAAAATGCTATCAAAATAAGAAAAAAGCGTGTCAAATTTTCGGACGGAACGCTGCTTCCATCCGGTAGATTGGCTGACCCATGGCGCTGAAGCGCTCTTCGTACTCGGTACGAACGTTGTCACCCGGTTCGTTTGCGTGCAAATCGAGTGAAATATCCGTGAAGTACATGCCGTATTGGCTCATGCTCTCGAGCGAATATTCGAACAGACTTCGGTTGTCTGTCTTAAAGTGGATTTCGCCCCCGCGAGGCAGAATCGCTTCGTATGTGGCTAAAAACGTCTTATACGTCAAGCGACGCTTCGCATGTCTCGTCTTCGGCCAAGGGTCCGAGAAGTTCAAGTAAACGCGGTCGACTTCCCCTGCTTCGAAGTAATCGACGAGTTGCTTCGCATCGACGGTCAAGACGCGTACGTTTGGCATCGGCGTTTCGACGAGTTTTTGGACGATCGAGACGGCAACGCTCTCGAATAGCTCGATGGCGATAAAGTTGGCGTCCGGGAACTGTTGGGCCATCCCGAGAACGAATTGCCCTTTCCCAGAACCGACCTCGATAAAGAGTGGATTGTCGTTACCGAATTCGGTTTTCCAACTCCCTTTCAACTGTTCGGGATTCGTGATAAATACATGTTCTTGGGCTTGCATATAGTCTTTAGCCCAAGGTTTATGGCGTAAGCGCATTGAAATCCTACCTTTCGTTCATGAAATGTTCAAGTTTCTGCTGACTGAGCCGCTTCACGCGAGCAGTCCCCTTGCGATTATACACGAAATCATTGTTTAATGAACATGAATCATCCCTCACAAGGAGGTTAAATCAATGAGCACGTTAGACCAATTCTTAATCTTTTATGCGGCCCCGCTCACGTTTTTCGGCGCCGTCATCGCTACGTTCGTCTGGGCGTACTTTATGAAACCTGAAGATGTCTGATGTATATCGAAAGGGATGACTCACATTCGTGAGCCATCCCTTTTTTCATTGCGTCCGTTCATCCGCTTCGTCGAGAAGCTCACGAAGCACGGTCAAACCTTCAACTCTTGCCATGACGCTCTGTTCACCATAGATGGTCAACACCGTCTGGGCAATCGCGTACCAGTGCATCCGGTAATGAAGATCGGCGGTCAGCGTGATCCCGTAATGGCTGAACCACTCTTCCCAATCGACTTCATCGACATAGCTATAGACGACCATCGCCAAATCAAACGCGCGATCCGCGATAATGGCGTCGTCCCAATCGGTCAAATAAAGAAGTCCCGACTCATCCTCAATCCAATTATTGTGGTTGAGGTCAGAGTGACAAACGACCAGTTCGCGCTCGTCATCGGGCAGCCGATGGTCTGATAACCAACGGACCGCCTCATCGATCGTCTCATCTGCCTCATCTTGCTCATAGGCGGCACATTGCCGGTACAACAGTTCTGAAGTGACCGGTGTATGGTTTAACTGCTGTAACATGAATAATAGCTCTTTCGAATGATGGATCTTTCCGAGTTGCGCCGCCACTTCGGAACGCTCCATGTCGGCAGGCGATAACTCGCGACCTTCGATGAACTGTTGGGCACTGAGAACGTCTCCGTTGAACATCCGCTTCGTCCACAATAGTTTCGGGACGATGCCTTCGGCGGATAGAATCGCTAAAAATGGAGACGAATTCCGTTTAACAAAGATTTTTTGTTGGTGCGTCGTCGCTACGTACGCTTCACCCGTAATCCCGCCTGCGGAAGCCACTGTCCACTCTTCACCGAGGGCACCGATTATATCTGAATACATGTTCATCACGCTCAAATCTCATTGGAAGTTAAAAAGATACAATCACAATATTAACACGCGATAATCGTCATTGACAACGACTCGACTTGAATCTGACTCGGGTTTCGAACAATCGGCGTCAAACTCGCCTTATCCCCTTGCACGTATACGTTCCAGTCGCCTTCGGCTTGGAACGTCACTTGCTCGAACGTCCCGTTCAAATACACACGCACTCGCTGCCAAGCATCGTAAGAATGGCTTGCTGTCAGTTCGTAAGCGATCACACCAGGTGGCGACGGGAGAAACTTGAACTGCTCGACTACTTTTTGCCGGGTATCATATCGGAAACACGTGTGGCGCCGGCGTAACTTGAGCAGCGTTTTCACATACTCCACTTCTGTCGCCCGACTGTCACGAAGGTCCCAATCAAAATGATTGATCCGATCAGGGGCGTTGTAGCTGTTCTCTACGCCTTGTTTCGTCCGACCGAACTCTTGTCCGGCGTGAAGGAACGGAACGCCTTGTGACGTAATGACGATCGCCGTGGCCAGCCGTTGCATCCGTAACCTCGTCGTCTCATCCGTATCCTCACAAGCGAGCAGCAATTTATCAAACGTCGTATAGTTATCGTGCGCTTCCACATAATTGATCGTATATTGCGGACTCGGGAACCGACCGACGGTGACGTTCGGAATCTGAACGGCACCGGTGATGCATTCACGAAGTTCCCACTCCCGCCATTCGTTCCCGGATACGAAGCCGCGCTCGCGCTCGTTGAACGAGGAACCTTTCAGCGCATCTCGCATCATATCGTTAAAATGACCAATTCGTGGCATATGCGCCGCATTGTGGGAAGACGCCTTCAAGGACGGGCCGAGCGGTGTCGCCAAATCCCAACCTTCTCCATAGATCAAGATAGACCTGTCGACTTTATCAAGCGACGTCCGAACTTGGTTCATCGTTTCCACATCATGGATCCCCATCAAATCGAATCGAAAACCGTCAACTTGATACGTCGTCGCAAAATAAGTGATGCAATCGACAATCATGCGACGCATCATATACCGCTCAGACGCTGTGTCATTCCCGACACCGGTACCGTTTGCGACCGTTCCGTCGTGCTCATACCGGAAATAATAATACGGCACGAGCGCTTCGAGCGACGACTGTTCACGAATGAACACATGGTTCATGACGACATCGACGACGACGCGCATCCCGGTTTTGTGTAACTCATTCACCATTCGGGCATATTCGAGCACTCTTGTTGTCGGGGCGCTTGGGTCTGAGGCGTAGCTCCCTTCTAAAGCGAACCAATGAATCGGGTCGTACCCCCAGTTATAAGGCATGCGTGTCAACTCGTCGACGCTGCCGAAGTCATGCACCGGGAGCAATTGCAAATGTGTGACGCCTAACTCTTTCAAGTAATCGAGACCGGCACTCTTGTCACCGGTCGTCCGAATCCCGGTTTCGACGATGCTGCCGTACAATCCGTTTAAACGGCTCGTCGAAGCGGGGTGGCTCGTGAAGTCGCGGATATGAAGTTCGTAGATGACGGCGTCAGTCGCTTTTCGGAGCGGCGGCCGTAACACCGGTTCAACGTGTTTCGCAATCTCGGCTTCGACATCGACCAATACGCCAAATTCGCCATTCAGGCTGACGGCTTTCGCGTAAGGGTCGACGATATCGTTCGTTTCGACCGGTGTTTTGACGTGAAGACGGTATAGTAAACCTTCGTAACCTTTTGGCACCTCGGCATGCCAGACGCCGCGGCTACCGCGCATCATCCGAAATCGCTCGATTTCCCGATGCGTGTCTTCATCATGCACCGTCACCCAAATCGAGAAAGCGACAGGTGACCAGACGAATACGTCAATCACATTTATGCCAAAGAGGAGTCCGAGCGGTCCATCGTAGGCGTATCTGCGTTCAAATTCATTCGTCTGGACAATTTCTCTCGGGACGACCACGATTGTTTTATGTCCAGGATGAAATACGGTATAAACCGATTCCAGCGTTACCGGGCGCGCGAGACGGATATCCCGTTCAATCGTCCCGGCCTCAGTTGATCGTTCTTCGAGCACCACGTAAGTAACAGGGCGCCCATTTTGCTCGATTTGTACTGGAATGGACTCATATTCGGCGATGACTTCGAGTCGAACCGTCTCAAATGAGAGGAGCGTTGCCCGCTCGATTGTTACATGCGTTGTCGCCTGTTGATCAGGTGTGTGATACATACTCGTTCCATCCTCTCCTACTGATCCAAAAATTGTCGAAACGGCATCTGTGCTGTCGTATCTAGAAGTTTCGCCACATCTCGAATTTGTTGGGCTTTCACGATGGATGCCCTCGCATTGACTTGTTTCATCCATTGGTCGTAATCCGACCGTGAAACAAACTGGGTCGCGCGTGTCTCCGGCACATGATCGAAATAGCCGTTCGGAGCCAACGCCACTTTTTGGATGACCCCATCATAGGACGGAAGAAACTGCCTTACGATTTCTTCGGTGCGTGTCAATGCGATGAGCGGATTGACTACACGTTTATTTTCCCCTTTGAGTGGTTGATGAATCCAAGTCTTCTGTTTCGATACGTGATAGATGCTGCGGTCACCTTCAAGCCATTCAACGAGATAAATATGCGACGGCCCAACGATGATATGGCTTAGTTCAACCATGGCCCCGTTCCACTCGACGACAGGACGATACATGAAAAAGTGATGCTCGTTCCATTCTGTGAGCATATGCCGATAACTATAGTCCCGCAAAAAAGCTAATAGTGGCATGTCCGCTTCTGTTGCCCCTTCGCACGCAAATTGAAGCTTTTGGATGCGGCGCCGGTTTGTGAGCAGCGTTTGAAATTGTTTTTCCGTCAACGGGTTCGCTTCGAGCTCGATGCGCTCCGTACGACGCCAAAATTTCCACCACGGGTTTTCAAACTCCATGATTTCCGGCGGAGTTAGCCGATTTGAGTCGTAGAGTCTGCGCATTCGCGCCGTATCGGATTCGATATACTCTTGAAAACGATTGAATTGATCGAGCATGTTCCGTTCATATTTAGAAATTACGTCAAAAATTTTAATCGGGATCGCCATGTGTCCTCCTCTGAATGCGCTAGCGGAAATACTTCAACTGCTTCATAGGCAGGAGTCTTTGTCGGATTGATTCGATAGAGCACTACTTCTGTGATTGCTTCTTCCACGTCAAACGCAGGTGCGATATAAGGGATCCGCTCGCCGGTATCCCATTTCTTTGCAAGGGTGACGTGTGCTGCGAACGGTTTCCGATCGATTGCTGAAATCTCTTCTGCCAATTTGCGCCGAAGTGTACTGACGAATGTCGAAAGCGCTACAGACGGATTCGGGATGATTGTCAGCACGCGCGGACGATCGGGTCTCCCAAAATGATCAATCTGCTGAAAATATAACGTGAACGGCGCCGTTTCGTGCGCCACGTCTCGAGTGATCTCTTTGACTGCCTCTACTTGGTCATCGTCTAATGCCCCTAAAAATTGAAGCGTCAAATGAAATTCCTCTGGTCGATAAACGCGGCGATAGGAATAGAACGGTAAGATGTCCCGTTGGATTTGTTCAAACTGTCGCGCTTCGATCGGGAGCGCTATAAAATAATGTGTCGACATCGCTCGTCATCCTTTCTCACGGAACCGTCTCAGTCCCAAGAATAAAATCGCGCCGATGACACTGACTGCTGTGTACATCCAAAATACACCGATAATGCTGTCTACTTCAATGATAATCCCGCTCAACTGATTGAATGCGGCTGTCGCCAAGCCCGATGTGACAGCCATATAGACGCCAATCGCTGTCGAGGTGACGTTTAAGCTGACGAGACTTCGGACAAACTGAAGTGCAACCGGAATGAGCAACCCGACGACGAGTCCTTGAACGATGGCGAGCAACCAAACGACCCACAACGACGGTTCGAGTGCGAGCCAACCGTTCCGAAGCGCTGAAATCAAAGCTGCCCCAGCGAGTACGTTGACAGTGCCGAGACGTGCGACAATTTGATGCGCCACTTTCATAAACGGGATCTCACAGAGCACCGCCACTAAAAACAACGTCCCGACGAGCGTCGTCGAGCCGCCGATGCTCGTCACATAAATGCCAAAGTAGTAGTTGTTTGCGTAAATCGGACCAAAGACGAGCATGCCGCCGACTAAAAACGCCACGAACGGTGCATTCCAAATGGCTGACCAAGCGAACGGGGCTGCTGTCGTCGTATGGGTTACACCCGTATCCGTAATTTGCTTCAAGGCGACGGTTCCGACGACGAGCACGATCGCACTAAGCAGAAACGTACTCGATAACCCCCATGACGTATCCGCAATCCGGCCGATCATGAAGACCGCGATAGCAAACCCGGCCGAGCCGAACAAACGGATGGCTCCGTAATCGATTTTAGCGCGGGACGTGTAATCGAGCGTCATCATATCGACGAGCGGAATGTGGGCACATTGAAATATCGACCAGACTATCATCAACAGAATGATCCAGACGTACGATGTCGCAAATAAAAATGTGATTGAGATTGCCGCAGCCGCAATCATTGCTAACATTAACCAGGCGCGGGTTCGGCCCGTGCGGTCGGCCAGCATGCCCCAGAGTGGTTGTACACCAATCGATAAAATGGGCAAGATAGCGACGATCGTCCCGACCTCACTTGGTGACAAATCAAAACGTGCTTGTGAGAAGAACAAGGCCATGTATGGGATGAGGGCGCCTTGTGCGAAAAAGATGGCGACATAAATCGATTGAAACGATTTTTTTTGCTGGTTCACGTTCAACTTCCTTCCTAACAGACAGAGAGCCGACCGATGCAGTCAGCTCTCAAAGGTTATTATTTAGCGAGCTCGTAAATTGCTTCCGCATAGATTGCGGCCGCACGTAATAAATCTTCAACTTCCATATACTCGTCGACCTGATGGGCGACATCTTTCGCTCCCGGGAACAACGCGCCGAACGCGACGCCGGCTTCGAGCGAGCGGGCATACGTACCGCCTCCGATTGCCATCAGGTGCGCTGATTCACCAGTTTGGCGCTCATAGACGCCTGCTAATGTTGTCACGAGCGGATGGTCTTCCGAAACGTGGTGTGGCGGCATATGGTGTTTTGTCGTCAATTCGAAACCGAATGACAACGCGATTTCTTTCAAGTTTTGCAGACGTTCCGTGAACTTTGCCGTATACGGGTAACGGATGTTGACCGTCGCCATTCGCTCCGTGTCGTTGTAGCGGAAGACGCCACCGTTGATCGTCAAATCCCCGGTCTCGTCGCTCGCTTCAATACCGAGCGAGATGCCGCGTGAGTCCGCAAAGACGTGACGGACGAACTCGATGTAGCGCTCACCTTGAATATCGAGCGCGAGCGTGAGCAGGAAGCCTGCGAGCACGTAGGCCGCGTTCACCCCGTTGTCTGGTTCCATCGCGTGGGCCGCGACGCCTTTTATTGTGAACGTGTACATCCCTTCTTCAAAAACACACGTCCCGTCCGCTTCATACTTCTCGAGATACGCCTCGAATTGGTCTTCGAGCACTTCATTCGTTTTCAACACCGCTGTCGCAACGTCTGGCACCATGTTCGGGCGTTCCCCGCTGATGAACGAGACGAGGTGATGTTTCGTTCCCGTGCCGTGCTGGATCGGAAGTTGCTTGAGCACGCCATCGTATAGACCTTTCTCGGCGTTGATGATCGGGAAATCGGCGTCAGGCGCAAACCCATACGTCGGCATCTCTTCTTGTTTGAAGTACTCACGTACGCAACGCCACTCGCTCTCTTCGTCACAGCCCGCAATGAGACGGACCCGTTTCGATAGTGGCAAACCGAGCTCTTTGACGATCCGCAGTCCGTAATAGGCAGCCATCGTCGGTCCTTTATCGTCATTGCTGCCGCGTGCAAAAATTTTGCCGTCGGTGATTGTCGGGTTGAACGCCCCATATGTCCACCCGTCCCCGGCCGGTACGACATCGAGATGGCACAAGATGCCGACGAGTTCTTCACCTTCGCCGTATTCTAAATGTCCCGCATATCCGTCGACATCCTTTGTGATAAAGCCATCACGTTGACCTAGCTCGAGCATATAGTCGAGCGCTTGACGGACTTCTGGGCCGAACGGCTCGTTCGGTCCTGTTTTCGATTCGTTTAACACGCTCGGAATTGTAAGTAATCCTTTAAGATCGTTTAAAAACGCATCTTTTCGTAAGTCGACTTCTTGTCTCCAGTTCATGTCAATCTCCCCTTTGCGAATGTTCTCTCCCTTATTAGTATATCCAAATGTCAGAAAGACGAACATTTATTTCGAAAATAATTTTTCGTTCGTCTTTAAGCTCTATAACCGATGATTTACAGTTCGTTCATTCGATATTTACGTTCATAACATGTTCTTTACATTGAAATCGTTCGTTCTTTTCTCTTGCTTTTCTGTTTAGGAGCGTTATACTTAAGATGTAATTTTAGAAAATAACAATTTCATATTTCATTCGTCGTCCGTCGGTTTCGTCTTTCACCATTCTACGCATTGGGAGGTCATCCAATGAAAGGTTCAACAGATCGTATGCTAACCCGTATTAAGTCGATTTATTTATTTATCAACGAAAGGGATTGCGTTACCACTTCAGAACTAGTAGAAGAGTTCGGCATCACATCACGCACTGTCCAGCGTGATTTGAACGTACTTGAATACAACAATCTTGTAGAAAGTCCGAGTCGCGGCACGTGGACGTCATCGAAACGTTCACTGAAGACGGCAAATTGAATATAATTACAAGGGGTTCCGCGAGCGGGGCCTCTTTTTTTACATAAAAAATGAGACCGGATGCCTTTCCGACATCCGGTCTCACTTTTCACTCCTGATTCATGACAAAAACTGTTCGACTTCTGCTTCAGTCAGTTCACGGTATTCACCAGGCTGTAACGATTCATCGAGTTCGAGCGGTCCAATTTGGACACGTTCGAGCTGTTCGACGTGCTTACCGACCGCAGCGATCATCCGCTTGACCTGATGATACTTCCCTTCCGACAACGTCAGGCGAACGACCGATTTTTGGCCCGTCTGACTGAGCACTTCAAGACGCGCCGGTTTCGTCGTGTATCCGTCCTCGAGAGCGACTCCTTCCGCGAACATGCGGATGTCCTCGACCGCAATCTCACCGTCGACTTCGGCGATATACACCTTGTCGACGTGTTTACGCGGTGACATGAGAGCGTGGTTGAACGCCCCATCGTTCGTGATGAGCAGCAGGCCCGTCGTATCTTTGTCGAGACGACCGACAGGAAACAGCTCGTAATGGGCGTAAGCCGGGTCGATCAATTCGATGACCGTCGACTCAACTTTGTCCTCGGTCGCACTGATGACACCAGCCGGCTTATTCATCATCAAGTAGACGAACGGACGGTACTCGACCGGCTCACCGAGCACGGTGACCGTCTCACTGTCCGTGTCGACGTGACGTTTCGCATCTTTCACAGGTTGGTCGTCGATTCGAACCGCTCCCTGTTTTAATAACAGTTTCACGTCTTTACGTGAACCATAGCCCATATTGGCTAACAACTTATCAATTCGCATTATTTTTCCTCCGATATTGGAATCGTTTTCCTAACAGTTTCCCGGCCAAGTGGCTTCTCCATCCGAGATAGCCATACACGACGAGCCCGATCCCGAAGCCGACGACGGTCGCAACGATGTCATTGCTCCAACTCGGTTGGTCATTCAGCGTGATGAACAACGACCCATACACCGCAACGAACATCGCCGCACCCATCGCAAACATGAGGATCGTGCGACGTAACAGTTGTTTGTATGGGAACTGAAGTGCCCGTTGAATCTTCCACACCATGAGGATGATCGCCACGATGTATCCGGCAATCGTCGCATAACCGGCACCGATGCCGCCGAGCGCGTATACAAACGGGACGTTCAAGACGACTTTCGTCAAGAGCCCCATCGCTGTCGCGAAAATCGTGAAGTATTGTTTATTGATTCCTTGCAAAATTGCCGCAGCGACCGAGTAATAGGCGAGGAAGAATGCACTCGGTGCGTAATGGAGCAAGTAGACCCACCCTTCCCGGTCACCCGGGAAGAGCGTCCCAAACAACGGCTCTGAGAGCGCGACGAGTCCGATGACGGCTGGAATCGTCACGAAGAACGATACTTGGAAAATATGATTGACTTGATTGCGGACTTTATCCATGTCCCCGTGTGTGAACGATCGGGTGACGAGTGGAATCGTCGCCATCGACACACTGGCCGCGATCGATACCGGGATCAAAACGATCTTGTGGGCGTTACCGGTCAAAAAACCGAACGCCGACGTCGCCTCAGCCACCGATTTCCCAGCGTTGAGCAGCGTGTTGACCATCGTCAACTGATCGACGAACTGGTAGAGCGGTGTCGACAAGCCGACCATGACGATCGGAATCGAGTAGCTGAGCAATTCGAGCAAGAGCGATTTCATCGAACGGACCGGCGTTCCTTCAGGGTTGTCGGTCTGTCGATGAATGTCTTTTCGCTTGCGCCAGTACATCGCGAGGACGACGATACTCCCGATCGCACCGATGAACGCGCTGAACGTCGCGATCGTCACGGCGAGCACTTTCAATCCGTTCAGTTCCGTCGTCTCGACCGCCGCCGTCCCGCCGAGCGTGTCAGCGAGCGGACGAACGAACTCCGAGTCTGAGAAGACGAACAAGACGAGCATCGTTCCGCTGAGCAAGAACATGATGCGTACGATCTGTTCGATGACTTGTGAGATGGCCGTCGGGGCCATATCTTGATGTCCCTGGAAATAACCACGGACCATACTCATCGCCGGGATGAGCAAGAGCGCAAAACTGACGCTTCTTGTGACGAGCGTGAGCGAGTCGATATACTGTTGATTATTTTCCGAATTGCGGACCATGAGCTCCGACAACCACGGAGCGGCAAAAAAGAGTAAGAAAAAGGCGACGACACCGGTCGCGAGCATCAGCTTCATCCCTTGCCGGAACAGCCGTTGACTCGTCCCATACTCGCCGAGCGCGTTATACTTGGCGATGAATTTTGAGACGGCAACCGGGATCCCTGCCGTCGAGATGGCGATCATGAGCGCATAATACGTATATGCCGCTTGGTATAACGTAACACCGGCAATCCCGACCATCGCTTGGAACGGGAACGTGTACAGCAGTCCGAGCGCACGGGAAATCAAGTTCCCGGCTGATAAGAGCAGCGTTCCTTTGACGAAGGATTCTCGTCCTGAATCTTGTTTGACGCTTGATGACATGAGATACCTCCATCTATTCATACAACGTTTGAAATGTCCTAGTTTTACAAAACAACCGTTTCTCATTATACTCTTACTGTTGCGGATAATAAAGTTACGATAATTTTACTAGTCGATTTGAAACAGAAACGAGGGATACTATGATGAAAGATGTCATCGTCATCGGAGGAGGCCCAAGCGGCCTGATGGCGACCTATGCCGCCGCAAAAGCCGGAGCGAACACGCTCCTGATTGATAAAGGTTCTAAACTCGGACGCAAACTCGCCATTTCCGGCGGAGGACGTTGCAACGTCACGAACCGTAAACCGGTCGACGAGTTGATTCAGTTCATCCCTGGGAACGGCCGCTTTTTGTACAGCGCCCTTGCCCAGTTCGATAACCAGTCCATCATCGATTTGTTCACGGGCTTCGGCATCCCGTTGAAAGAAGAAGACAACGGCCGGATGTTCCCGGTGACGGACAAGGCCCAGGACGTCGTCAACACGCTCCTCCGGGCGATTGATTCGCTCGGGGTCGAGATTCGGAAGAACGCGAAAGTGAAAACGCTCCATTTTAATGAAGTAAATGAGTTCGAGGCGGTCGAGCTAGAGGACGGGGAACGAATCGAGGCCAAGGCTTGCGTCATCGCCGTCGGCGGTCAATCCGTCCCCCACACCGGCTCGACAGGCGACGGTTACCCGTGGGCCGAGAAAGCGGGTCACACGATCACCGAGCTGTTCCCGACCGAGGTACCCATCCTCTTGAACGATTCGTTCATCGGGACGAAACAGTTGCAAGGGCTATCGCTTCGGGACGTCGCACTCACCGTGCACGGTAAAAAAGGCAAGCCGATCAAAACGCACCGCGGCGACATGATCTTCACCCACTTCGGTATCTCGGGTCCGATCGCACTCAGATGCAGTCAATATACGATCAAAGAACGCAAGCGCAGCAAAGAACGGGTCGTCGCCCTGTCACTCGACTTGTTCCCAGACATGGCGCGCGACGAGCTCGTTCAAGAGTTGTGGAACCAAGTGCAAGCCCAACCGAAACGTGCCGTCAAAAACGTCTGGAAAGGGTTCATTCCGGAACGGATGCTCGACCTTCTCTTGGCTGAACTCGCTTTCGGCGAAGAGGACGCGAGCCAGTTGAAACGACAATCGGTCATCGATTTCGCGACGCGTCTCAAGACGTTCGAACTGCACGCGACAGGTACGCTCGACTTCGACAAGGCGTTCGTCACGGGCGGCGGTGTCTCGGTCAAAGAGATCGCCCCACAGACGATGATGTCAAAGAAGGCAGACGGTTTGTTCTTCGCCGGCGAGGTGCTCGACATTCACGGATACACGGGCGGCTATAACATTACGGCCGCTTTCACGACCGGCCACTGCGCCGGGTCACATGCGGCGGAATTCTCCACACTCGAGCCTGCAACGTAAAGAGAGCGTGGACTAACAGGAGTGATATCGCTCGTCCTATCGGCGCCCACGCTTTCCGCAGGCAATCCCGGAGCCGCATCGCGACAAACGTCGCTGCTGGGTCTCCGGCGGATTGCTTTCCTGCAGGAGTCGGGGCGCCGTCTGACGAGCAACGTAAACGGTCGACATCGGTCTACTGCGGACTCGACTTCAATTTTATGTTAGGCAGAGCGCCTTAAGGCCATCGAACATAAAAAAAGATGAACCAGATCGCTGTTTACGATTTGGTTCATCAACAATCTGAGAGCGTGGTCCTAGTGACCACGCTCTCTTATTTTTCTGCCATTTGGCGACGGACCTCAGCCTCGAGTTCCGGCTCAGGTGGCATCCACCCTTCAGGCTTCATGACTTTATTGTCTGACGCGCGCAGGATCGGCAATCCGTCCGGGCCGAGTTTCGCCATGTTGGCACGCTGGACGATTTCAAACAGCGGCACCGGGTCGAGCCCGAGCTCGACGAAACTCCCCATCACGAAATAGAGTGCGTCCGTGAGCGCGTCCCCTTGACCGACGAGCCGGTCGACGTCGTTCGTCGGCGGCGCTTCTTGGAGCGATTTGTGCACGGCTTTCTCAAACCCTTGTTGGAACGTCGCGACGGCTTGCAAAAACTCGTCTTCCGTCCGGGCTGACTGGTGCAAAAATTCGACGACCGCTTCTTCTGCCGTCCAGACCGACCGTTTCACGGCCCGGTCAAGTTCGAGCGGGCTCGGCACGCTTGCTTCCGGGTGACCGAACGTTTCGTGAAACTGACGTACTTCTTCATAAAAATAACGTTTACTCATTTGATCCGCTCCTATCAGTCGACCGAGACGAACGCGTCAAGATCGAACACGTCTGGTCGTACGATTGCAAAAATTTCATTGTCTTGCAGGAACATGCCGGTCGAACCGTAGACGCGAGGCGTCACCATTTGACCGTTCATCGTCCCTTCGCCTGGGTTGATCGTGTATAACACGAGTTCTTCCGAATCGAGGACGTAAATCCGTCCTTGCCGTTCGACAAGACCGACCCCACGGAACTTCTCAAACTTCTGTTGAATCGAGGCGCTCATCCCTTCCGTCGTGAGTGGCTTGCGTGATTCAATCGTCCACTCCGTCAACGGTTCGACGTCTTCTGTTTCTTCTGTTTGAAGTGCCTCATCTTCCGGAGAGACAGCATCCGTCTCGATCGTTTCTTCAGCCGATTGGGTCGGTTCATCCGTTGCTGGTTCGGCTTCCTCATCCGGTGTCGCTTCGGCTTCCTCCGGCGTTTCCGCCTTCATAATCCGTTCTTGAACGTAGATGAGTTCGATATCCGGCGCCGCTGCCGTGCGGTTCATGATGATGAGCCGTTCCGTCTCTTGGTCGTACCCGAGCCCAAACAGCCGATCGGTCGAAACAAGCCCGCCGATTGCTTTTCGTTCGCGCTCCATCCAACGTCCTTCTTCTCGCTCGATCGTCACGATGACACCGGTCGATGTGACGGCATAAATTTTATCTTCTGCAATCATACGCATCCCGATAAAGTCACCGAGCGGGAACGATTGATTCTTGGTCTCGAGCTTGAGTGAAGCGTTCACTCGATTCGCGTTTCCGCTCACTTCAAAGAAGTCGTTGTCTTTCGTCAAGACCAAATAAGCCCCGATCGTGTCGCTATAGTAAACCTCGTCAATATTCTGTATTTGTTCGAGCGCATCGGTCGTATCGATGTCTTCTTCGTCTGGCGAGGCCTCGACCGGAGGCATCGACGTCGCTTGATGACTCGTTTGAATCTCAATCTTTTCAAATGTCGCAGCGATTTGGCTTTGAATGTCTTCGTCTGAAAAAACGAACACGTAACAAAGAATCACGCCGACCACGACCGCAAACAACGTCGTGTACAGTACGTAAGATCGTTTCATGGACGCTTAGTCCCCTTTATATTCAGTGTCGCCCTTTAGTGTAACAAAACCGCCTCAAAAAGAAAACGGCATCCCCAAAAAGAAAGGAACGTGTGACAATGTCACACATTCCTTAACTTATCCTACGACGATGTTAACGAGTTTACCTGGGACGACGATCACTTTACGGACCGTTTTTCTTTCAGTGAACTCTTGTACACGCTCGTTCGCGAGTGCCTCCGCCTCAAGTGCTTCTTTTGAAGCGTCGCGCGTCACGTGCATCTTCGCCCGAAGCTTACCGTTCACTTGGATGACGACCTCGATCGTATCGCTGACGAGTTTCGACTCGTCGAACGTCGGCCACGCCGCATACGTCAACTCTTCTGCCATCCCGAGACGCTCCCACAACTCTTCAGCCAAGTGTGGTGCGACCGGAGCGAGCATCTTGATGAAGTTGACCATCTCTTGCTTCGGTAACGTGTCTTGCTTGTACGCTTCGTTGATGAAGACCATGAGTTGCGAGATCGCTGTATTGAAGCGAAGTGCCTCATAATCTTCCGTCACTTTTTTCACAGTCTGATGGTACGTGCGCTCAAAGTCGCCCGTCGCAGCGACGTCTTCGAGTTTCGCTTGTTCGAACAAACGCCAGACACGGTCGAGGAAGCGACGTGCCCCGTCAAGGCCGTTTGTCGACCACGCGATGGCCGCATCAAGCGGTCCCATGAACATCTCATAGAGACGAAGCGTGTCGGCACCGTGTGATTTGACGATATCGTCCGGGTTGACGACGTTGCCTTTTGATTTCGACATCTTCTCGTTGTTCTCACCGAGAATCATACCTTGGTTGTAGAGCTTTTGGAAAGGCTCGTTCGTCGGGACGATCCCGATGTCGTAGAGCACTTTGTGCCAGAAACGCGCGTAGAGCAAGTGTAGGACCGCGTGCTCCGTCCCACCGACGTACAAGTCGACCGGGAGCCAGCGCTTCAACTTCTCAGGATCGGCGATCATGTCTTCGTTATGCGGATCGATGTAGCGGATGTAGTACCAGCAACTGCCGGCCCATTGCGGCATCGTGTTAGTCTCACGACGACCCTTCTCACCCGTCACCGGGTCTGTGTACGTCAACCACTCGTCTGCGTTCGCGAGTGGTGACTCGCCTGTGCCTGACGGCTTGATCTCATCGATGATCGGAAGTTCGAGCGGAAGCTCTTCGATCGATACCGTCTTGAGCGTCCCGTCTTCCATATGAACGATCGGGATCGGCTCGCCCCAATAGCGTTGACGGCTGAACAACCAGTCACGGAGACGATACGTCGTCTTCGCCCGGCCCGTGCCGGCAAGTTCGAGTTCTTCGATGATTTTGGCGATGGCATCGACTTTATTGAGACCGTCGAGCGCTCCTGAGTTCACATGTTCACCGTCTTCCGTGTAAGCCGCCTCATCCAAGTTACCGCCTTTGACGACTTCGCGGATTGGGAGGTCAAACGTCTTCGCGAACTCATAGTCTCGCTCATCGTGGCCCGGTACGGCCATGACCGCACCCGTGCCGTACGTCGACAAGACATAGTCAGCGATCCAGATCGGAAGTTTTTCCCCGTTGACCGGGTTGACCGCGTAAGCGCCCGTGAAGACACCCGTCTTCTCTTTGGCGAGATCGGTCCGTTCGAGGTCGGTCTTCTTCGAGACTTCTTCCGCGTACGCTTCGACCGCGACGAGTTGTTCCGGCGTCGCAATCGCTTTGACGAACGGGTGCTCCGGCGCGAGTGTGACGTACGTCGCTCCGTAAAGAGTATCAGGCCGCGTCGTGAACACGGTAACGACTTTATCGTGCCCGTCGACTTTAAAGTCGACTTCGGCGCCGACCGATTTTCCGATCCAGTTGCGTTGCATCTCTTTGACGCTCTCTGGCCAGTCGAGTGTTTCTAAATCATCAAGCAACCGCTCGGCGTAATGTGTAATGCGGAGCACCCACTGTTTCATCGGGACGCGGTAGACCGGGTGGTTCCCACGCTCAGACAATCCGTCGATGACTTCCTCGTTAGCGAGTACCGTACCGAGGGCCGGACACCAGTTGACCGCCACTTCGTCGACGTAGGCGAGGCCACGCTCATAGAGCTGCGTGAAGATCCATTGCGTCCACTTGTAGTATTTCGGGTCGGTCGTGCTGATCTCACGGTCCCAGTCGTACGAGAAGCCGAGGTCTTTCAACTGACGGCGGAACGTCCCGATGTTACGCTCCGTGAACTCCCGCGGGTCGTTCCCTGTGTCGAGGGCGTACTGTTCGGCCGGAAGACCGAACGCGTCCCAACCGATCGGGTGAAGGACGTTATAGCCTTGCATCCGTTTCATACGGGCGATGATATCTGTCGCCGTATAACCTTCCGGGTGACCGACGTGAAGTCCGGCTCCTGACGGGTAAGGGAACATGTCGAGGACGTAGAAACATTCCTTGTCCGGGTCTTCCGTCGTCCGGAATGAATCTTTCTCTTCCCAACGCTTTTGCCATTTCGGCTCGATGTCTTGATGTTTAAAATAGCTCAAATTTCTTCCTCCTCTGCATAATAAAAAGCCCTCCGCCCCGGTAAATGGGACGAAAGGCTTGAAAGCTCTCCGCGGTACCACCCATGTTGCATGTCTGCCACTTGAGACGCCGGTAACGAGGCGTAACTTCGGTTCACCCTACTTTTAGTTCAGGCGAACAGCTCCAAGGCGAGTTCTCGCGGTCCATATACCGGTTTACACCAACCACCGGCTCTCTAAAATATCGACCCTACGATACTATTCCTTATCAACGCAATTTTTATCTCACCTCTTCATTCTAGCGCAAGATAAAAATCTACGTCAATGTGAACTTACAATCACGTTTTAATTTGTTTGAGCGTCGAGATCGTTTTCACTGCGAAGAAAGCGATCAATCCGAATCCGACCTTGTTGACCAAGTCGGCGACGTTGTAGATGAGCTCACGCACTAACTGAACCTCTACCCCAGTCGCGAACAGCGTGACCGCGTAACCGATCGGGTAAATCGCCCAACCGATCAAGATGAACAGGCGCATGTTGAGCAGCGCTTTCCGGATCGGTGCCGGCGACGATTCCGCCGCTTTCGTGACACTCGTGAACAGCAAGTAGATGATATAGATCCATGCTAAACAGCCGACTAGATAGCCCCACAATCCAAGTTGCGTGAAGCCGCCGTTCAAGTTGATCGATGATTCACCAAGATATCCCGAGACGATCATAATAATGTCGGCGACGATCAATTTCGTCAGCAGTCCCGACTTCATCTTCCCCTTTAAATTGAGGAGAAGCGGGAACTTCACGAGCAAGAGCGGTGTCGTCACGAGCCAATCGATATAACGAATCTCGGTTGGAAAACCTGTGATCTCAGACAACAGTCCCGAATCACCAACGGCGTCCTTCATGAAATAGTAATGAATGGCAGCGACAAACGTTACCAAGGCAGCGACCGTGGCGACAGAACGATATTCCGGGTCAAGGCTGTTTCGTTCCACTAAAAAATAGAGCGTCGCGGCGGCCATTCCGACAAATCCGACCCAAAACATGTATTGGGTCGCGAGCACGAGTAAATTGACTTCTTCGTTCATGGTGTACATCCCCTCATCGGCTAGAAACAGGAAACGACGGAACGATTATGTGAAAGGATCCTTTACCTAGATTTTAAATGAGATTGCAACATCGCATGCGAATTGAATACGCGGTCGATGTGCAATTCGAATCAAGTTTGACGATTCAACGAACTGATTTTCATAAAGAAGAACAGCGCTGTGATAATGAGTAGAAGCAGCAATCCAAACACAGCGTTCATCCCGAGTAAATCGAACGTGAGTCCTGAGAGCGTCGGTCCAATCATCCGTCCGACCGACGCGGCGATGTTGACGAGTCCTTGGAACTGTCCGGCTTTACCTGGAGGTGCAAGTTTTGCGGCGATCGTCGGAACGGCCGGCCAGATGAACATCTCACCGATCGTCATGACGATCATCGCGACCATGAACATCGTAAATCCTCCCGCGAACGGGACGATGATGAAAGCAGCGAGGAAGATGATGGCACCGACGACGAGTTGGCGCTTCAAATCGTCTTCAAAGTAGCGCAGCGCCCGGTTGAGGAGCGGTTGGGCGAACACGATCAACGCTCCGTTGACCGTCCACAGCAATGAGTATTGGCTAATCGTCACACCGAGGTCTTTCGAATGGACGGCGATCGTTCCTTGCCACTGGACGTAGACGAACCAGAGTGCGGCATAACCGATGGCGACAAACCACATCGATTTCATCGTCGCGCCAGAGAGCGTCGTCGCCGCGGCCTCGAGCTGAGACTGGACGATTGGACGACCCGGGTTTTTCAAGTAACGCAGGCCGAACAACAGCACAACGACGAAAAGGACCGACAAGAAGAAGTTCGCATAGAAGATCCACTCGATGTTGATACGCGCGATCTGACCGCTCATCGCCGTCCCGAGGGCGACACCGACGTTTTGGGCGACGTAGATCGCGTTGAACGAGCGTCGACCGCCTTCAGGCCAGATCAAACCGGCAAACGCGTACACGGTCGGAAAGACGAGCCCACCCGAGAATCCGATCAAACCGAGCCAAGCCAAATACCCGAAGAACGTGGCATGAAACAATAAGAAGCCGAGCGAGCTCGCGAGCAACAGCCCGACCGAGATGACAAGCGTCCGCTTCCCGCCGATGCGGTCGAATAACGTCCCGCCGATATAGTTACCAGCGATCGCGAGCGCTGAGTTGACGAGCAGCGCAATACCTGCGAGCGTCATCGACTCGCCTAAATATCCATTAATGTAGAGTGTGTTAAATGGCCATAAAAAAGACGCCGCCGTTGTGTTGAGCGCCATCGCAATGACTAGAATCCATACCGAAATCGGCATTTTATTGTTCATACCCGTTACTCCTTTCATTCCTTTAAACGATAAAAAATCCGGCACGACGGCCGAATCTGTGATGAGTCCTTCTCCAAGCTAACGGAACGCTACATAACTGTCAAGAAAATTTACTTATTATGAAGTAAAGCAAGCTCCACCTTGTGATAGCATGAGCAAGGAAGGAGAGGATAGCATTGAATAATCCGTTTGGCCAAGCTAGATTCCACAAATTAAATGAAGCGTATCGTCGCGAATTCGGCGAGAAAGTGTTCAAAGTCCCGCTCGATGGCGGCTTCACGTGTCCGAACCGCGACGGCCTCGTCTCAAAAGGCGGCTGCACGTTCTGTTCGGATGACGGCAGCGGCGATTTTGCCGGCAACGCCTGTGATCCGATCCCGGTCCAGTTCGCCGAGGGCACGGCCCGTCTGCATCGGAAATGGAAGCAGGCGTCGTATATCGCCTACTTCCAAGCGTTCAGCAACACGTACGCACCCGTAGAGCGCTTGCGCGAGCTGTTCGAACCGGCACTCGCAGAAGAAGGCGTCGTCGGACTCGCGATCGCGACACGACCCGACTGTCTGCCAGACGACGTCGTCGACTATCTCGCTGAGTTGAACGAGCGGACGTCGCTCACGGTCGAACTCGGCCTGCAGACGATCCATGATTCAACCGCGAAAAAGATTAACCGGGGCCACGACTATAAGACGTTCCTCGACGGTCTCGCGAAACTGCGGAGCCGGAACATTTCCGTCTGTGTCCATATCATCAACGGGCTTCCCGGTGAAACGCCAGACATGATGCTCGACACGGCCCGAGAAGTTGCTAAAATGGATATACAAGGAATCAAGATCCATTTGCTCCACGTCTTAAAACAGACGCCGCTCGCCAGACAATACGAGTTGGGGCTGCTCGAACTCATGGACGAGACGACATACGTCTCGCTCGTCTGCGATCAGCTCGAGTACTTACCGCCTGAAATCGTGATTCATCGATTAACGGGCGACGGTCCACCCGACTTATTGATCGGACCGACGTGGAGCCGGCACAAAATGGCCGTCTTGAACGCTATCAACGCCGAGTTGGAACGTCGTGATTCCTTCCAAGGAAAAAAGAAGGATGAGATCTATGGGATTAATGAGAGTTTTACCGTTCGCGAAGCATCTGTTAAGTGAACACGTTACAGACGGTGCCGTCGCCATCGATATGACGGCCGGCAACGGACACGATACATTGTTTCTAGCAGAACGAGTCGGCAGCGGCCACGTCTACGCGTTTGACGTCCAAGAGGCGGCAGTCAAGGCGACGACAGACCGCATCACCGCCGCCAATCTGCTTGATCGTGTCTCGGTCGTCCACGACAGCCACGACACGGTCAAGGCGGTCGTCGCGGATGAAACCCGTCCGATTACGGCGGCCGTCTTCAATCTCGGCTACTTGCCTGGGAGCGACAAGTCGATCACAACGACCGGCAACACGACGATCGACGCCCTCGAGCAATTGCTCGACGTGATGGCCGTCGGCGGTGTCATCGTCGTCGTCATCTACCACGGCCATGAGAGCGGGAAAGTCGAGCGGGACGAGGTGCTCACGTACGTCGAGTCACTCGACCAAAAACGAGCCGGCGTTCTCCGTTACGGTTTCGTCAACCAAATCAATCATCCGCCATTCATCGTGGCGATCGAAAAACGGGCATGAAAACAGGCGACTCACGCGAGTCGCCTGTTATTTATTCCCGAATCAATTCATAAAACGTTAACAGCGTCTCCGCGAACTTCGTGTTCAACCGTTCATAGCCAAAGTGCGGGAACCCTTCGAGTCGACGGATGTAGACTTGGTCGCCGCCGATTTTGCGGCAGACGTTCAACGTCAGCTTCACGTCGGCGAAACGATCGTCCGGCGCGTAGAAGCAAGCGAGCGGTAAGCGAGGTAAATGTTTCTTCTCCTCTTGATGCTCGACGATCTCTTCTTCGATTTCGCGGTACTGCGCGTATGTGATCTCGCCGAAACGAGATGACTCTTCCCCACCACCGGTGAACGTCATCATACTGAGCGGCAAATCGGGGCGGAACCGGTCGACCGCACTGGCGACGACTTGTTTGAGCCCGCCGATTTGGCGGGACGAATGCCAATCAAAGAGCGGGGAGATGTATGTCAAACTCCCGAGCGGCACGTCGTACTCTTGCAGGAGGCGGTTCGTCAAGAGCGCCCCGAGACTGAAGGCGATGACGTGAATTGGTAGTTTGGACTGACTCGCTTCCCGTAGCGTGTTCTTGATCAGCTGTTTATGGTCTTCTGCCGTTAGTCCGACCGTCTGTCCGGTCACGACGAGCACCTCATAGTCGACACTGAGTCGCTGCAAAAATGCTTCGCTGAGTCGGGACGTGAACTGCAACGGGTAAACGATCACGATGACCCCTTTTCGTGATTCTTCTTCATATGTCATGCTGTCACCTCATTATTAGTATGTCTCATCAATTCTAACAAAAAACATCAGCCGCTGACTGATGTTTGAAAGAAAATCCGTCTGGAGTCTTAGCGTGGGTCGTAACGCAAATGGATGAGCTCCATCGGTTGATCGTACACTTCTTCTTGAATTCGGTTCAGTTCGGTGAACGCTTGGTGGCTTAAGAACGCGATCGCCTGCTCGTTCGAACTCTCGACGTACAGCTCGATCGGCTGCGCTTTCCGCTCTTGGAGATGCGTCAGCAGTTCTGCCCCAAGTCCTTGGCGATGGTGAGCCGGATGAAGATAGAGACGAAGCACTTCCCACGTATCACCGCGGTCGATCGCATGGTAAAACCCGATAACGTCTCCTTCGGCCTCACCGACGATGAACAACTGTTCTTTCGCTTCTTCACTCGAACCGATGGCCCGGACGATCTCTTCTTGTTGATAGGCGCGCTCCATCACCTTAGACCGAACGTCATCTGTCACACTGATGGTCGCAAGTGCGATATCTCGAATCGTGGCGGCATCTTCTGGTACGGCTTCCCGCATCTTCATAACAGCTTCCCCCTTTTGGCCAATCTAGTACTATCATTCCCCATCACGTAAAAAATATCCTGCCCTTCTATTACTTTTTCGTGTCGAAATCAAGCAGAACGTTATTTTCTATTTTAACTAGGGTATATGAGTACCAATGCCAACTTACAAAGGAGTGTTTAGACATGGAACCAACATTACAAGACGATCCGCACGCAGCTAACGCTAACAACCCGAATCGCCAATTCGACCAAACCAACTCGGGTGGTCCTAGAATCAACGTCGTGACCGGAATGCTTCTCGGTGCGCTCGTCGGCGGTCTGATCGCCCTACTTAGCTCGTCGAACCGTGAGACGACGAAACAGTCACTCACGAATGCGAAGTCGTCTGTCGGCGGTCTCGTCGACACGATCAAAGAAGATCCGGCCGGTAAAGCGTCTCAAGTCATCGAGCAAGTGAAATCGGCTTCAGGTATGATTCAAGAAGTGTCGACCGATGTGCAAAACGTCTATGAAAAAGTTGTCGGTGAAGTCGACACGGTCAAACAAGACGTGAACAAAGTCGTCGAGACGGCCCAGGAAGCAAAATCAGATTTGCAAGATATTGGCGAGAAAGTCGTCGAGGCGAAAGATACGGCACTTGGCAACGAGAACGCAACAAACGAAAATAAACCACAAGCATAATAAAAAACGACCTTTCTCGCGAAAGGTCGTTTTTTATTGCTTATGCGAAACGTTTTGCGCCTTCTTCAAGCACTGCCGCTTTGTCCGTCTGCTCCCATGGGAGTTCAACGTCTGTGCGACCAAAGTGTCCGTAAGCTGCTGTCTGTCTGTAGATCGGGCGACGAAGGTCGAGCATCTTGATGATGCCGGCCGGACGAAGGTCGAAGTTCTCACGAATGAGTTCAACGAGTTCAGTCTCGCTCAATTTACCAGTGCCGAACGTGTCCACCGCGATTGAAACCGGGTGTGCGACACCGATCGCGTATGCAAGTTGAACTTCCGCTTTGTCAGCAAGTCCAGCTGCCACGAGGTTTTTCGCCACGTAGCGGGCCGCGTATGCTGCCGAACGGTCAACTTTGGTAGGATCTTTACCTGAGAACGCACCACCGCCGTGGCGAGCGTATCCACCGTATGTGTCGACGATGATTTTACGTCCTGTGAGACCTGCATCACCTTGTGGTCCACCGATGACGAAACGGCCAGTCGGGTTGATGAAGTATTTTGTCTCGGCGTCGATGAGTTCAGCCGGGATGACTGCTTCGATCACGTGTTCTTTAAGGTCCGCTTGGATCTGCTCGAGCGTGATGTCTTCTGCGTGTTGCGTCGAGATGACGATCGTATCGATACGGACCGGGTTGTTGTCTTGGTCGTATTCGACAGTTACTTGCGTCTTACCGTCTGGACGAAGGTAAGTGAGCGTTCCGTTTTTGCGGACTTCTGCCAAGCGACGTGACAATTTGTGAGCGAGTGAGATCGGGAGCGGCATGAGTTCAGGTGTCTCGTTCGTTGCATAACCGAACATGAGGCCTTGGTCACCGGCACCGATCGCATCGATTTCTTCGTCAGTCATTTGACCTTCACGAGCTTCGAGCGCTTGGTCGACACCGAGTGCGATGTCTGCCGACTGCTCGTCGATTGCTGTGAGTACAGCACAAGTCTCAGCGTCAAAACCATATTTGGCGCGCGTGTAGCCGATCTCACGAACAGTTTCACGTACAACTTTCGGGATATCCACGTAAGTCGATGTCGTGATTTCACCAGCTACGAGCACGAGACCTGTCGTGACAGACGTCTCAGCCGCAACGCGGGCGTTTGGATCTTCAGCCAAAATTGCATCCAAAATCGCATCTGAGATTTGGTCACAAATTTTATCCGGATGTCCTTCAGTGACGGACTCCGAAGTGAAAAGTCGACGGTTCAAGTTTGACATTTCGAAAAACCTCCTATTAATAAGGGTGATGTGTGGACGGTACTCGTTCCCCTTACGCGTTGCTTTGGGACGGTAATGAAAAAAACCTTTCGCCACGTTCAATGGGAAAGGTTGAATCGTTCTTCCTTACCCTCTTATCGTTCGAAGCTGTCGCTTCGCTTCAGGATAGCACCTTTTCCGAAAAAGACTACAGGATCGGACGGTTGCTGGGCTTCGTAGGGCCTTGTTCCCTCCACCGCTCAGAATAAGAGTATCCGTTACGAACACCATCATATAAATGCCATACCGTTCTGTCAAGCGTATCCGCTTAATTTGTAAATTTCTTCGTAATCACGGAAATCATTTATGTTTGTGAAATATCAAACATTTTTTTGACGGTTTCCGTTTTTTCACTCCCCGCTTATACAGAATATGTTAGAATGTCTTTGTAAGAAAGCGCTTACTTTAAAGGGTAAAGAAATGCTTGTTTTTGATTAGTGTGTCACATATAATAAAAAGTGTCATACTAATTAATCGCGGAAGTATGCGGATTTCATCCACATCTATTTAGGGGAAAGGTGGGATTCAGGATGGCGACTACGCTCCTGAAAATCGAAGAATTAATTAAGGGTGCCGATGTATTACGGAACTTAACGGTTCCAGAACTGGTGGAAGAAGCCATTCGTAACGGTGAAGGCGTACTGACGAAAGACGGGGCTTTATCGGTCAGTACAGGGAAATTCACAGGGCGGTCACCGAAAGACAAATTCGTCGTCCAAGATGAAGTCAGCAACTCGTTAGTGGACTGGGGTCCGGTCAATCAGCCGATCGCAGAAGACAAGTTCACCGCTCTTCTCGACAAAGTCCTCACTCATCTCGAGACGAAACAGAAGCTGTATTATCTCGAAGCTTCGGCTGGAGCAGATGAGCACTACACGCTACCGGTACGCGCCATCACCGAGTATGCGTGGCACAGCTTGTTCGCGAAGCAGTTGTTCTTGCGAGAGTGGCCGACGAGAGCTGCGTTTGACCCATTCACGGTCATTTATGCACCGAGCTACAAGGCCGACCCAACAGTTGACGGGACGAACTCAGAAACGTTTATCCTCGTCTCGTTCGCCAAACGTACCATTCTGATCGGGGGAACAGAATACGGCGGCGAAATTAAAAAATCGATTTTCTCGGTCATGAACTTCCTATTACCTGAACAGCACGTCTTGTCGATGCATTGCTCGGCCAACGTCTCGGACGCCGGGGAGACGGCGCTCTTCTTCGGACTATCGGGCACGGGCAAGACGACGCTCTCGGCCGATACGGAACGTCATCTCATCGGTGACGATGAGCACGGTTGGTCGCCAGACGGCATCTTCAATATCGAAGGCGGTTGCTACGCCAAGACGATCAACTTGTCACGTGAGAACGAGCCGCAAATTTATGACGCTATCCGTTTCGGATCGTTGATCGAAAACGTCGTCTTGAACGAAGACCGCTCAGCCGACTACAAAAACATCTCGCTCACCGAGAATACGCGAGCAGCTTATCCGATTCAATACATCGATAACGCGATGCTCCCTTCACGGGCCGGTCACCCGAACACGATCGTCTTCTTGACGGCCGATGCTTACGGGGTGCTCCCGCCGATCAGCAAGTTGACGAAAGAGCAGGCGATGTATCACTTCCTATCCGGCTACACGTCAAAACTAGCCGGCACGGAGCGCGGCGTGACTGAGCCACAAGCAACGTTCTCGACTTGCTTCGGCTCACCGTTCTTGCCGCTCGCCCCGGAACGGTACGCCGACATGCTCGGTAAGTTGATCGAGCAGCATAACGTCGACGTCTACCTCGTCAACACGGGTTGGACCGGCGGGGCTTACGGTGAAGGGTCACGTATGAAGCTCAGCTACACACGGGCCATGGTGAACGCCGCAATCAACGGTCAATTGCGTGACGTCGACACTGTGAAGCACGACATCTTCAACGTCGACATCCCGGTCCATATCGATGGCGTCCCACAAGACGTGCTCAACCCACGTGACACTTGGAAAGATACGGCTCATTACGATGTCGAAGCGCGAGCGCTCGCCTTGAAGTTCCAACAAAACTTTAAACGATTCACGAAAGCGAGTGAGAAAGTCATCGCGGCCGGCCCAATCGTCTTTTAACTCAAAATGACTAGTACCCCGCTCGGGTACTAGTCATTTTTTTCTTGCAATCGCCAACATCCAATCCATCGCTCGGTCCGTCGTCTTCCATTTTTCCCAGAACGGGAGCTGATGGGCGAACGGCAAGATCCAAAGCTCTGCTTGCGAACCAATCTTGTCGGCGAGGGCGGTCGCATGACGAAGCCGGACTTGCTCGTCGTCCGTCCCATGAATGAGTAGCGTCGGCGCCTGCCAGTCTTTGAAGAGCGGAGACCGTTCGACATACGCCTCATGGACCGCCTCCGGGTCTCCCCCGGTCATCCGGCGCAACATCTTCCGCATCGAACGCTGTTCTTCATACGTCCACTCCAAATTCGTCACACCCGCCCACGACGTGACCGACGTGACGGGACGTTTTGATGCGAGCGACAACGCCATCATGCCTCCCCGGGAAAAGCCGAGGGCGTGGATCGTCTGGTGCGTCCGGCTAACGCGGTCATACAGAGACACGACGTCCTCTAAGTCGGCGCCTCCGAAATCCTCTTTCCCGGTCCCCCCGTGGTTTCCGCGATAGACCGGCGCCACGACATGGAACCCTTTCGCCGCGAATTGCATCAGCCGAGGCAACCGGACGTCACCGATCCTTCCGGTGCCGCCTCGTAAATAAAACAGCACCTGGCCGTTCGGGCGTTTTGGCGTGATCGTATAGGCGACGACTTCTTCCCCGTCACTCGTCTCGTACCAACCTCGATGAACGGGGTATCCCGGATAAGGAGGCAGGACGTCGACTCGATCAAACCAACTTTTTGTCATGGAGTACTTTCATCGTCTCGGGCAACACTTTATCTTTCATCATGAAACTGTAGCGGCCGTTACGGAGCAGGTTCGTCGGTAACGTGTCCAACAAGACGGCCCCATCGGTCTCATCGACGGCCGGATGATCCTCGAACCGCTCGATCTCCGCAAAATAAATATTTTTGATGACGGTGTCGCCACGCCCGAGCACCCGGTACTGCCCTAAATAATGGAGCGTCTTGACGACGCCTCCCGTCTCCTCGTACACTTCCCGAATCGCCGCGTCATCCTCGTGTTCTCCGGGTTCGACTTTCCCTCCCGGAAATTCGAGTCCGCGCTGCTTATGCTTCGTGAGCACCCATTTGTCCGCATAGCGGGCGACGACCCAGACGTGAAGCGGCGTATCCGAAAATGGATAGTGCTCGAAGCTCAACTCGACTTTATTGTGATAGTAGTCCGTGAATGTCAACATAGTCCATCCCTTTCTTTCCCGTGTCTACTCTCACTTTACCTTGTCTCACCCTAGTTTCAAACAAAAAAATAGGCCCGCCGAGGCGGACCTACAACAAATCATTGGTTTAAGCGCTTTTCAAGCTCAGCTTTTTGTTCTTCGTAACCTGGTTTTCCAAGCAAAGCGAACATGTTCGCTTTATATGCTTCAACACCTGGCTGGTTGAACGGGTTGACTCCGAGAATGTAGCCGCTCATCGCGCACGCCTTCTCGAAGAAGTAGAACAAGTAGCCGAGATGATATGGCGTCATCTCTGGCAATTCGACGACGAGGTTCGGCACGTTTCCGTCCGTGTGGGCGAGGAGCGTTCCTTCCGTCGCCTTGTCGTTGACGAATTGGATCGTCTCACCGGCAAGGAAGTTCAAGCCGTCGAGGTCTTGTGCGTCTTCAGGGACGTTCAACGCGTGACGGACGTTCGTGACACGGATGACCGTCTCGAACAAGTCGCGGCGACCTTCTTGGATGTATTGTCCCATCGAGTGGAGGTCAGTCGAGAAGTCAACTGCCGCCGGGAAGATCCCTTTGTTGTCTTTGCCTTCCGACTCGCCGTAAAGCTGTTTCCACCACTCTGATACATAGTGAAGTGCCGGCTCGTAGTTGACGAGAAGTTCGATCGATTTACCTTTCGCATACATGGCGTTACGGACGACCGCGTACTGATACGCCTCGTTCTCTGAAAGTTCAGGTGAACTGTAGGCATTTTCCGCGTCACGCGCACCTTCCATGAGGGCATCGATATCGATGCCTGCCGCCGCGATTGGAAGCAAACCGACTGGTGTGAGGACAGAGAACCGTCCACCGACATCGTCCGGAATGACGAACGTCTCGTAACCTTCTGCATCAGCGAGCGTCTTCAAAGCGCCACGGGCACGGTCTGTCGTCGCATAAATGCGCTCGCGTGCGCCGTCTTGGCCGTACTTCTCTTCCATGAACTGCTTGAGGACACGGAAAGCAATTGCCGGCTCTGTCGTCGTTCCCGATTTCGAGATGACGTTGACTGAGACTTCTTTGCCTTCAAGTACTTGAAGCAACTCCGTCATGTACGTTGACGAGATGTTGTGGCCCGCGAAGAAGACTTGCGGGGCGTTACGCTCCTCTTTTGACAACACGTTGAAGAATGAATGTTGCAGCATCTCGATGGCTGCACGAGCGCCGAGATACGACCCACCGATTCCGACGACGACGAGGACGTCCGAGTTGTCACGGATTCGTTCAGCGGCCGCCTTGATGCGTGCGAACTCATCCGTATCAAAATTCGTTGGAAGGTCGACCCAGCCTAGAAAATCGCTGCCGGCACCGCTCCGGTCGTGGATGACCGAATGGAGTGCTTTCACCGTTTCTTGCATTTGATCGACTTCGTGTTCCCCGACGAAAGACAGGGCGTTAGAATAATCGAAACGTACTGTTGACATGGCATTTCCTCCTTTAAATCGCTCATCTAAGAGCCATACATGACCCATCATAAACGGAAACGACGGATTCGTTCAATCATTATTGCAAAATAGGCATCAAATCGCCTTATTTGCTCAATTCAAGAATCGCAGCCACGTCTTCGCGTTCGAGTGTACGGAAACGTCCGAACGCTCCACGCTTCATCGCTGAATCAAGGATCGCCTCAAACGTCGACTCGTCGATCTCATAGTCGCGGAGTGAACTTGGCGCACCAAGTTGGTCGAAGAAAGCACGGACCGCTGTGATCGTGCGTTTCGCTGTCTCGAGGTCAGTCGCACCCGGTTCGACGTTGAACACTTCTGTCCCGAGTCGTGCGAACCGTGCCGCGTTGTCTTCTTCAAGGACGTGCTCCATCCAGCGTGGGAAGAGGATGGCGAGACCGCCGGCGTGCGGGATGTCATGGACAGCCGAAACGGCGTGCTCGATGTTGTGCGACGCCCAGTCACCAGAAGCGCCCATCTGCAAGACCCCGTTCAAGGCGATCGTGCCTGCGAACAAGATGATGGCACGCAAGTCGACGTTCTCTAAGTCGTCGACGAGCTTCGGTGCCGACTCGACGACCGCTTTCAAGACGCCTTCAGTCATCCGCTCTTGGACCGGAGCGTGGTTCGGGTGGAAGTACTGCTCGAAACAATGGCTCATCATGTCGACGATGCCATAGATCGTTTGGTCTTTCGGCACCGACACGGTATAGCGCGGGTCGAGGATCGAGAACGTCGGATAGACGAGCGGGTGGCCCCAACCATATTTCTCTTGCGTCTCCCAGTTCGTGATGACCGAACCGGAGTTCATCTCAGAACCTGTCGCCGCGAGTGTGAGCACCGTCCCGAACGGTACCGCTTCAGTCGGGATATGGTCACGGAGGACGATGTCCCATGCGTCGCCGTCATACGGGATCGCTGCCGAGATCAATTTCGTGCAATCGATGACTGAACCGCCGCCGACCGCGAGCAAGGCGTCGATGCCTTCTTCGCGTGCTTTCGTGACCGCACGTCTCACCGTTTCAATCCGCGGGTTCGGTTCGACACCTGAGAAGTCGACGAACTCGATGTCCGCTTTATTTAATTCAGCAACGACTTCCTCATACGTCCCGTTCTTCTTGATGCTCCCGCCTCCATAGACGAGCATCACTTTCTTCGCGTCAAGCGCTTTGAGCTCGCCTGTGAGCTTCTCGATCTGATGCGTCCCGAAGATCAATTTCGTTGGGTTTTTGTATTCAAAGTTGTGCATAAGTCATCCTCCTTCAAAAATATGTAACACCTACACTATATACCCTGTTTTTCTGGATTGAAAAGTGATTAGCCCTGACTGTATATGCGGTCGATGATTTGATGAAGCAGGACCGCCTGTTCGGCCTGCTCGTATGACGGCTCATGCCGACACGCCTCAAGGAAGGAGCGAATCTGTGTCGCGTACGGGTCTTGTAACGTCAAATGAGCCGGCGTCTTGTCAAACAGAGCGCCATGTTCTTCCGTATGGATCGTGAGCGGGAACAACGACGCCCCGCCGGCTGTCCCTCTCAATTCCACGTTCATCGTATCCTTCGGCCCGATGTTCGCCATGAAGCTCGCGTCTAAAAAGAGTGAGGCCCCGTTCTCGAACGTGACCATCGCCCGGGCCGTGTCTTCAACCGAGAAGTTGTCGGCGTCCCAGTCGCCCATCAGACCGACACCAGGACGCGTCCCAAGATACTGTCCGACGTGACCGACCACGTCGACCGGTTTCGGATAATCCATCAAATAGAGGGCGAGGTCGAGCATATGGACGCCGATATCCAGCAGCGCCCCGCCTCCTTGAAGTTCTTTGTCCGTGAACACGCCCCAACCCGGGATGCCACGGCGCCTTAGGGCGAGCGCGGTCGCCGCATAGATGTGACCGAGTTCATTTGAGTCAATCAAACGTTTCAGCAGTTGCGTGTCCGTCCGATGCCGGAAATGGAAGCCGTAATGGAGCGTCCGGCCGGCCCGCTTGGCCGCTTGTAGCATCTCGTCCGCCTCACGCTCCGAGATGGCCGGCGGTTTCTCGCAAAGGACGTGACAACCGGCATCGAGCGCCTGGATGACATGGTCTTTATGCAGGGCGTTCGGTGTGCAGACGCTGACCGCATCAAGCTGCTCGTTTGCGAGCATGTCCGCTACCGTGTCATAAACCCGTTCGATCCCGAACTGACGGGCAACCGCCTCCCCGCGCTCCCGTGTCCGGTTCATGACCGCGACGACGTCCGCCCCGGCCGCGATGTAATGCGGGATGTGTGCGCTTGTGGCGATACCGCCCGTCCCGATGATTCCAATTTTCATGTAAATCTACTCCTTTCTCTATCTCTTTCGGGAACATCTGTTCAATTTCCTGTACAAAAAAAAGGCGACCTATTTGGAATAGGCCGCCTTTCATCACTTACTTTTTGAAGTTCGTGTTTTTGATCCAGTCTTCGAGCTTGTCCTTAAGGACTGTGAAGCCTGGCGCTTCTTCTTGCTTGAAGTTTGAAGCTTCGTTGCGGCGTGGTGCGCCACGACGAGCTGGCTTAGCCGACTTCTCGCGTTTTGGTGCTTCTTGTGTCGCTTTCATTGAAAGCTTGATTTTCTTAGATGCTTCATCAACATCAAGAATTTTCACTTCAACTTCTTGGCCGACTTGAACGTACTCGTTCACGTCTTTCACGTAGTCATGTGAGATTTCAGAGATGTGGACAAGACCTTGTGTCTCGTCGTCGAGTGCGACGAACGCACCGAAAGGTTGAATTCCTGTTACTTTACCTTTTAAAACTTGATCTTTTTCGTATTTTGCCATTACAAACACTCCTATGCTAAATTCATCAACTTACTATAACATACTTTTTTCGATAAAGTGTAGAAAATAGTAAAAAAGATTATTTAGGATTATTTTGACGTTTCAAAGTCGCACCTCAGGGTAAATACAAATCAAGCAAGACTTCAAGTATTCCCCCCTGATTCCGCTAGGCTAACGCCTAGCCCTTTTTTTGTTTTAAGATGTCGCAAACGTCCGCTGCTAGCTGATTTCATAGACATCCCCACTAGCCATCTCGTCCAAACTCATCGCGAATCGACCGACCGATATCCCCAAGTCCGTCGCGGTCGGTTCGTACGAATGTTCAAGGTTCGGGTGCTTCACTCATTTACCTTCTAATCCGCCCTCAATCTCGACCCCATAATCTATATTCACACGCCACTTTCGTATATCTTCCCATTTTATGTTACATCGTTCAACCCATTTTAGAATAATCGGTCGATATTCGGTCGTGGGCGAGGCGCGATCACCATTCACCTTATCGCTAAAACGTCAACAGACCCTCATCGCTGAGAGTCTGTCGTTGACGTTGCCAGTTCAAACTGTTTCATGAACCGATCGATACGGCGGATCGCTTCTTGAAGCTGCTCGATCGACGTCGCATAACTCGCACGAACAAAGCCTTCCCCGCTCGCTCCGAACGCATTGCCCGGAACGACCGCCACTCGCTCTTCAAGCAGCAACCGTTCGGCGAACTCCTCGCTCGAAAGCCCAGTATGGCGGATGGACGGGAATGCATAGAACGCACCACCCGGGACGTGGGTCGGGAGACCTGCGTCGTTTAACGCCTGGATAAAATAGTTACGACGCTGGCGATAACTCTTCACCATCTTCGGGACGTGTTGGTCGCGGCTGCGCAACGCCTCAAGCCCTCCAAATTGGACGAGCGTCGGCGCACACATCATGCCGTACTGATGCACTTTAAGCATTTCCCGAGTCACGACTTCCGGGGCGCACGTGAAGCCGAGGCGCCATCCGGTCATCGCGAACGCTTTTGAAAAACCGTTGACGACGATCGTCCGCTCGCGCATGTCGTGGAGCGTCGCAAAGCTCGTGAACGGGGCATCGTAAGACAGCTCCGCGTAAATCTCATCGCTCACAACCCACAAATCGTGTTTCGTAGCGAGTTCCGCGATTTCGGCGAGTTCGTCGCCCGTCATCGTCGCGCCGGTCGGGTTCGACGGGAAGCAGAGCAAAATCGCTTTTGTCCGTTCCGTGATCGCTGCTGCGACGTCTTCCCGATTCAAGCGAAACCCGGACTCCGGACGACAAGCGACCGGGACGACGGTCCCACCGGCTAATTCAATGAGCGGCCCGTAGGAGACGAAAGCTGGCTCGACGACGAGAACCTCGTCACCCGGGTTCAATAAAGCACGGAAGGCGATATCGAGCGCCTGAGACGCCCCTGTCGTGACGATCAATTCGGTCGCCGGGTCATACGTGACGTCAAAACGGTCGGTCATGTAACGAGCAATCGCTTCACGCAGCTCGAGCAGACCCGCGTTGGCACTATAAGCCGTATAGCCTTGCTCGAGTGCCGCGTAGCTCGCTTCGCGGACGTTCCATGGCGTGATGAAGTCCGGCTCTCCCACCCCAAGAGAGACGACATTTTCCATCGTCTGTGCCAAATCGAAGAAACGGCGAATGCCAGACGGCTTCATCGAGACGACTTGATTCGATAGCGACTTCATGGCGTGATGTTCAACCGTTTGTCTTCGACTTGTGGGGTGAACAAAATACCGTCATGCTTGTACGTCTTCAACTTGAAGTGAGTCGTCGTCGACACGACCGAGTCAAGCGGTGACAGTTTGTCCGAGACGAACGACGCCACGTCTTGGAGCGAACTCGCCCGGATGACGACTTGCAGGTCGTACGCGCCCGACATCAAATAGAGAGCCGTCACTTCCGGGAAGCGGTAAATCCGCTCCGCGACCTCGTCAAACCCGCGACCTCGCTTCGGTGTGACTTTGACGTCGATGAACGCCGTGACATCGTGACGGTTAATCTTCTGCCAGTTGATCATCGCCCGGAAACCGAGCAAGATGCCGTCCGCTTTGAACTTCTCGAGCATCGCTTCGACGGTCGCCTCATCGGTCGCGAGCAAGTCCGCGAGCAACTTCGTCTCGAGGTATCCTTTTTCTTCAAGCAATTCCAAAAGTTCTAACTCTTTTGTTGTGTACATATTAGTTGTCTCCTTCCGTTCTACCGGGAAACGTCCCTGCGAACGACCTTTCTGTCTGTCTCACGTAGTCCCGCCGTTCAGACTGGACGATATGAAAATTCTTCATCTCCATATTCACCAAGCCGTGTTTTTGACAAAACCGCTCAAAATAGCGTCGACGCGCCTCATCTTGTTTCGCCGATAAGTTGTCGGTTCCGTTAAAAGCGTAGAGCACCGTCGCCCGGGCTGGATGAACGACCGTCCCGTGCTCGATTACACGTAAGATAAAGTCCCAGTCCCAATAGTTATAAACCGTCTCATCGAACATGCCAATGACGTCATGAAGCCGCTTGCGGTAAAGCGTGCCGGACGGGATGAACGTCGAGTCTTGCCGAATCCGGTCCAAGTCGAGCTCGTAGGCGAACGCCTCCCACTCCGTGACGACCCGCCGCCCGTCTTGCCATGTGAACCGAAACAGTTCCGCATCGGTGAAGACGAGGTCTGCCGTCGTCAAATCATCGAGCGCTCGTTCGATATGGGTCGGCATGAGTAAATCATCGTCATCTAATAAGAGAATATACTCGCCTCTTGCCTCCATCACGCCTCGGTTTCGCGCTTTGACGTGATGATTTTCTTCAAGCTCGATCAACCGAACCGACAATCGATTCAAAAAAGGCGCCAAAAGATGTTGCTTTGGCGGCCCATCATTATTTACTACAAGCACTTCGAACTGTTGAAACGTCTGTACCGTCAAACTTTCGAGCAGTTCCGTCAGTTCCGCCTCGCGCGCGTAGGCCGGAATGACGATCGAAACGAGCGGGTTCATCCGCGGTAAGCAGTTTCGACGTGCGGTAAGATTGCTTCCCAGCTGACGCCGTTCTCTTTTGATACTGTGACAAAATCGCCGTAAGCGAAGACGCTCTCGACACCTTCGATCGTGACGAGTTTCGCGAGAAGCGGTTGCTCTGTTGATTCGCCGGCTTTCACGCTTTGGCTCTTAGCTCCGAAGACGTTTTCAGGAAGTGTGATTTTCATTGCATTTGGATTAGGTGTTGGATCGATTCGTAACATGTTGGTTCCCCCTTATAATTGACAAGCTTCTGAAGATGTAAGTAATTGTCTGGCCATGGCGCGCGTATCGTCCTCAGACGGGCACTCTCCAAACGAATCCGTCAGAATAAGACGAATCGTTTCATTCATCTCCGCTTCCGAGTCGATCTGCACGAGCGCCACTGTGATGTCATCGAACTCTGGCCCGTAAGACCCAAGCCCGTAACCGAGCGGGTCCCATGCTAATAATAAATCTTCTGAACGCATTTTTAAAACCCTTCTTTTTAGCCTTGATATTATATCGTACTTCCTCAATCTACCGCACTTTTGACGATGGCGCTAGCCTTACCTCGGATTTCCCGCTTTTTCAAATCGAGCCAACACTATATCTAGTATTGATTCCTGGTCATAACCTTTTTAATAATTTATGGAATCAGTGACATTCTTCTTGATTTCTGTATTGACAAATCGGATTGAACGCTTACAAAAAAAGCGGACAGCTTTGACCTCGGGAATCAGTAAATCTTTTTTTCGTCTCATATCACGTCTCAAAACGGTTGAGAGAGCCGTTTTAGAGTAAAAGTAATTCGCATCGTCACAGTTTTATAAATTTCAATGATTGCAAAACTAAATATGGGTGATTTATGATTAAAAAGAGAATAAAACGTCAATATATAGTTAACGGATATTTATCACGTTCTATCCCCATTGACGTTGAATCGGACAAGTTCCGCTATACCTTTATAATTTCTACACCCGAAGAAGGAGTGATCGTTTTGACATCCCCTATCCACCACGAGACGATGTTGCCGGCAACACCAACCCTTGCCGACGTAGCGACATTGATCCAATCCTTAACACAACGTTACCCGCAGCTCAGCGTCGCACGCTACGAGGAACGTTTGATTCGAGCACTCGATTCAAAATCACTGACACAAGATGTAGTATATGACTTGATGACGATGCACGCCCTCGATATGTTGAAGGCTGAAGAGCCGGACTGGACATTCGTCGCGACCGAGATGTACTTAAACCGTCTCTACCTTGAAGCAGCACGCAACCGCGGGTATGACGCTTCGATGCGTTACGGCTCACTCTATTCGATGATCGAGACGCTGACGAACAAAGGCATCTTCACGTCGGCGTTAATTGACACATACTCTAAAGAAGATATCGCTTATTTAGAGACGTTGATCGACCCGTCACGCGATCGCCTCTTCACTTACATCGGCCTACGGACGTTATCGGACCGTTACCTCGGACGCGATCACGTTAAAAACTTATATGAGCTCCCACAAGAGCGGTTTATGGTCATCGCCATGACGCTCATGCAAAACGAGGCCGCGTCTAAACGGGTCCAACTTGCCGAAGAAGCCTACTGGGCGCTATCGAACTTATACATGACCGTCGCGACGCCGACGCTCTCGAATGCCGGTAAATCGTACGGGCAGCTTAGCTCTTGCTTCATCGATACGGTCGATGATTCACTCCGCGGTATTTACGACTCGAACACGGACGTGGCCACACTTTCAAAAGGCGGCGGCGGCATCGGGGTCTACCTCGGCAAAATCCGTTCACGCGGAAGTGACATTAAAGGATTCAAAGGTGTCTCGAGCGGTGCGTTGCCTTGGATGAAGCAGTTGAACAACACGGCCGTCTCGGTCGATCAACTCGGCATGCGTCAAGGCTCGATCGCCGTCTACTTGGACATCTGGCACAAGGATATCTTTGAATTCCTCGATGCCAAGTTGAACAACGGCGATGAGCGCCTCCGCACTCATGACTTGTTCACCGGCGTCTGTTTACCGGACTTGTTCATGCGTACCGTCGAAGCGCGGGGCGATTGGCATTTGTTCGACCCGCATGAGATCCGCACGGTCATGGGCTTCAGCCTTGAAGACTTCTACGACGAGACGGACAACGGCGGTTCGTTCACCGAGAAATATACGGCTTGTGTCAATAACCCAGAGCTCACACGTGTAACCGTGCCGGCCATCGACCTCGTCAAACGTTACATGCGCTCACAGCTCGAGACGGGCACGCCGTACATGTTCTTCCGGGATGCGGTCAACCGCGCCAACCCGAACAAACATGCGGGTATGATTTACAGCTCGAACCTCTGTTCAGAAATCGCTCAGAACATGTCGGCGACGACAATCGATGAAGAGTACACAGCAGACGGGAAAATCGTTATCACGAAGACGCCAGGCGACTTTGTCGTCTGTAACTTGAGCTCGATCGCGCTCGCACGTGCCGTCAAATCCGACGTACTCGAGCGCCTCATCCCGATTCAAATGCGAATGCTCGATAACGTCATCGACCTCAACACGATCGAAGTGCCGCAAGCGATGATCACGAACCAGAAATATCGTTCTGTCGGTCTCGGCACGTTCGGGTGGCACCATTTGCTCGCCCTCGAAGGCATACGCTGGGAATCGGTCGACGCCGTCCATTACGCTGAGAAACTTTACGAAAAAATCGCCTATCTCACGATTCACGCTTCGATGGAACTTGCGAAAGAAAAAGGCGCGTTCGGCGTGTTCGAAGGTTCGGAATGGCACACGGGCGAATACTTCAGTCGCCGCAACTACCGGTCGCACGACGAGCTCGACTGGGACGGACTCGCGGCTGAGGTTCACCAAAACGGTGTCCGCAACGCCTACATGATGGCCGTCGCACCGAACTCGTCGACAGCGATCATCGCCGGCAGCACCGCTTCGATCGACCCGATTTATAAGAAAGTATATTCGGAAGAAAAGAAAAATTATAAGATCCCAGTGACCGTCCCTGACCTCAACTCGGAGACGAACTGGTTCTACAAATCAGCGTTTGAAGTCGACCAACTTTGGAGCATCCGTCAAAACGCGGCCCGCCAACGCCACATCGACCAAGCGATCAGTTTCAACTTATACGTCAAGAACGACGTGAAGGCGACTGAAATGCTGGGGATGCACCTCGAGGCATGGTCGCTCGGTATGAAATCGATCTATTACACGCGTTCAACGACCGTCGAAGTCGATGAATGCGAATCGTGTTCGTCGTAACATCTGTTTAACGAAAGGTGGGACCTAACCATGAACGTCGCAATCGTCTATAGTTCAATGAGCGGGAATACAGAAGAGGTCGCCGAGTTGATTCAGGCGACCCACGTCAATCGGGGCGACCGTGCCGTCTTGTACGAAGCGGACCGCATCGGCCATCGCGAGGCCCAAGCGCTCGCCACGTACGACCTCGTCTATTTCGGGTCGTACACGTGGGCCGATGGCGTCTTGCCAGACGAGATGAAAGATACGTTCCGGCTTCTCTTGAAAGAGCAGTCGGTACCGATTCGTCAAGCCGCCGTCTTCGGGACGGGTGACAAGATGTTCGTTCATTTCTGCCGCGCTGTCGACGAGATGGCATACCACCTTTCGAAGTTTGGAATCCCCCTTGCCGGTGAACTGTTGAAAATCGAACAGTCGCCGCGCAACCAACCGTACAACGTCCGTGCTTGGACCGAACGGTTGGCACGAAACGCCGAAGAAGGAGTACACGTCTATGACTATTCAAAAGATCAAACTACTGTCGCCCAAACATCCTAATCGGGCGACAGCCATTATCGGTGGCGAGACGAGTTCGATCGTCAACTGGAACGATATCGCCTATCCACAATTTTATACAATTTATAAACAGTTGCTGTCTAACTTTTGGATCCCAGATGAGATCTCGATGTCAAAAGACATGCAACAATGGCCGCAACTGACCGAGCGTGAACAAGACGCGTTCAAGCGCATCATCGGCTTGTTGTCGATTCTCGACTCGGTGCAGACGCGCTACATTCTCGAGTCGGCGATGTTCTCTTCCGACTCGTCGGTCCACTCGGTGCTCGCCATCATCGCCCAGCAAGAAGTCGTCCATAATCAATCGTACAGCTACGTGTTGTCGAGTCTCGTTCCGCTCAGCGAGCAGAACCGCATCTTCGATATCGCCAAAGATGACGAGATGGTCATGAAACGTAATCAGTTCATCTTAGACTTGTATGAAGACTTCCGGGCCGTGCCGAACGCAGAGAACTTCGCGAAGTCTCTCGTCGCCTCGGTCATCCTTGAAGGCATCAACTTCTATTCCGGATTCGCCTACTTCTATAACCTCGCCCGTCATCAGAAGATGGTCGGGACGTCGACGATGATCAGCTACATCCAACGGGACGAGATGCAACATTCGCATTTCGTCAGCCAGCTGCTTCGCGCCGTCTTGACCGAGAACCCGGAAATCGACGCCGACGGAAGCTTCAGCCAGTTCGTCTACGACACGATGGGACAAGCGGTCGACCTCGAGATCGAGTGGTGCGAATACGTACTCCGTGACCTCGATGGCCTCGACGTCAGCGAGATGCGTGATTACATCAAATACCTTGCCAACAAACGCCTGCGCGTCATCGGGTTGAACGATTTGTATGAAGGCTTCAACGAGGACGTCATGCCGTGGATCCGTGCCTATTCGGACGACTCGCTCAACGCGACGAAATCCGATTTCTTCGAACAAAAATCACGCTCATACGCGAAAGTGACTGACGCCAACGGTTTCGACGACTTATAAGCCAAGCCCTCGCCCATTCGGACGAGGGCTTGTTTACTACATAAAAGGAAGGCCCCGGCTCGTGTTGAGCTGGGGCCTTCTGTATACTCCTGCGCGAGCAGGTTGGAATTAATGGTACGCTCTCACGTATTGGGCAATACCTTCAGCAACACCGATTGCCATGCGCTGGCGCGATGCTTCACTGCGAAGGTGGACAATATCTTGCGGAGACGAGATGAACCCGAGTTCGACGAGTGCTGACGGCATCGTGTTATACGTGATGACGTAGTAGTTCGCCGTCTTGACACCGCGGTTTCTCATCCCTGACATTTCACCCATCAAATTCGATTGGATGTTCGTTGCGAGCACCCGACTCTTGGCACTATGGGCCGACGAGGTCGAGTAGAACGTTTCGACTCCGTTCGCCGCGGATGTCGTCGCCGCGTTCGTATGCAGGCTGACGAAGAGATCGCCACGTAAGTTTCTGGCCGCTTGGACACGTTGATTGAGCGTCAAGTAAACGTCTGTCGAACGTGTCAACCGGACTTCGTAACCATACTTCGAACGAAGATACGCTTCCGTACGTTTCGTCACGTCGAGTACGACCGTTTTCTCATAAAGCGAACTTCTCACTGCACCCGGATCGGTTCCACCGTGTCCGGCATCGAGAACGATGACCGCACCACTTGATACGCTAGGCTTTGAAGCCGATGCATACGCCGTTGAGATGTAACCATCACGGTTGTTGTATTTAATCTTGTAGAAGCCGTTCGATGAACCGTAGTGGTCGACTTGCGTGCCGTGTGCAAGTTTCCCGAGTATCGTCGAGCTGGCCGAAGCCGTCGCTCTGACGTTCAAGACATCACCCGGCGTGTTGATATACACTTTCCCTTGTGGCGATGCAGCGGGTGCTGATGGTGCCTTACCAGCAGTCAACCATGAAGTCGGTGTGAAGTAGGTCTTCGTCCCGACGAAAACGTTTGACCAGCTTGAGTTGTATGTGCTGTACGTGACGGCCGTGTACTGCGGCAAGACGAGCAATACCGACGAACTCTGGTGCGTTTTACCGAACAAGTTGATGTTGCGGTTGGCGTATCCTTGAACTTTCGTCTCGACTGGCTTTGTCGTTGTCGGCGGTTGAACCGGGGCAACGCCTGGTGTGATCCATGCCGTCGGTGTATAGTACGTGTCGCTGCCGATATAGACAGTCGACCAGCTCGAGTTGTACTTACTCGATGCGACTACCGTGTTCAACGGGAGTACTTTAACGACTTTCGATGCCTGGTTGCGCGTATCGAACAATTTCAAGTCCCGGTTCGCGTAGCCAGTCTCTGTCGTCGTCGCCGGCTTCAGTGTTCCGGCTGTAATTCCTCGAGTCGGTGTGTAGTAGGTCTTCGTGCCTTCATAAATAACCGACCAGCTCGAGTTGTGGATGCTGAACGTGACAGCGCGCTTGGCCGGGATCGTTTTCGCGACCGGTGATGTTTGTAGCGTGCGATTGAACAGCTGAATGTCGCGATTCGTGTAGCCCGATTGCTTTTTAGGCGCTGAAACGACTAACTTTGGCGCAAGGTAAGCTTTCGCCGCATAGTACGTCTTTCCATTCAAGAACACTTTGGCCCATGATGAGTTATGGACGGCATAGTTCACTTCAGTGCCTTTTTTGAGCGTCGTAACGATTTTCGCATCACGGTGTGACGTCACTCGAATGTTCAAGTTTTCTGTCGTGACGCCTGTCGATGATGCTGCTTGCGTCGTGATCGTCGTCGGTGACGAGGCGATCCGTTTAATGTACGGGGCCGAAGCATAGTAAGTGCGACTATTTAGATACACTTTATGCCATGATTGGTTATAAGTCCCATACTTTACTTTTGTGCCTTTCGGTAACGTCGTGATGACCGCTCCCGTCGTGCTTGGTGTCGATCGAACGTTTAAATTGACAGTCGTTTCGCCATCTAATGTCGATGCCTCAACCGCAGGGATTTGAGCACCGAACAACAACAGCGATAAGATGAGAGCAACTTTCAATAGCTTCATTTTCATCCAAAATATTCCTTTCTTCTCGCGCTAATTTATACTAACAACACCTTCATAGTAGCATAACGCTTTTTAAAAAAAAGTAAGTATTTGAAAAAAAGATGAATATTTTTGATAAAAAGGGGAATACTTTTCTACCAGTTTTTACGAATAATAATAAATTTGTCTATCCCATGCCATTCTTCGTCGATTATGAACGATTCCGGCACCTTCCAGTCTTGCTCGAGAGAGGACGTCATGATGAACGGATCGTCTGGTTGAAGAATGACGAACCCATCCAGCCCTTCGACATGGGCAATCTTAAAGAATCGTTCCATGTTATATTCTCGTTCTCTATATCGGCTCGCTTCCTCCGAAGGTTTAGCCTCAATTCCTCCCCAATATCGACCAGATTTAAAACGCGTGTACAATCGCACCGCCGATTCGGTGATCGGGTCAGGCGTATGGTCGAACCGCCCGAAATCGCGCGCGGATTTCTCATCGATCAGCGAACCGATTTCCGCATACAAATCAAGCTCAATCTCGCGTGCGATATCGAACACCGCTGCTTGGACGCTCTCGATTCGATACTGTAACGAACCCGGCGTCGATGATGCTTTCAATTTTTTATCCCCTTCGTAGGCGTTCAAGGTCCGGGCCACCTCCCCCGCTTCACGAACGAGCGAATAGTAAGCGCGATGAACGAGGCGCTCGCCTCGTCCGTTCGATTGATCGTCAAGTTCGATCGCATACTGATTGGCGAGACAAGTTGAAATGACGAATACATCTAACAGCTCTTCCACGAGCGCTGCCTCGTCCTGGTCATGCAAGGCACCACCCACTTCTCCCACTTCTTCTAATAATCTGGCCAAGCCTGATAGCGGCCGCCAATACCCTCCTAAGTGGATAATCATCCGATCGATTTTCTGTTGAATCTCCTTCATATTTAATCACCTATCCATCCTCTTCATTTACCAGTTGCGTGGTATACTATGCTCAATCCAATTGTTAGGAAAGGGGCAACCCCTCATGTCTCCTGTAAGACTTTGGCAATTACTTCGATTTCTCCTTGTCGGCATCGGACTCGTGCTCGTTATTTGGGGACTGAGCGTCCTCTTTACGTACACGTATCCTTTCGTGTTCGCTTTCTTGTTATCCTTGTTGACAGTCCCCCTCGTCAACTTGTTCGAGCGTCAGACGAAGATGCCGCGTGCCCTTGGCACCCTCGTTTCACTGCTAATCGTTATGAGTCTTGTCAGCGGCGTCATCGCCATCGTCGTCACCCAATTGATTCGTTACTTGACGATTGCGGCCGAAAAACTTCCAGACCAGATCGAGACGTTCACTGCCTACGTGCAGCGTATGTTCAATCAAAAAATCGCCCCGTTCGTCAACGACGCCTACGACAGCATCCAACGGTTAAACCCTGGGCAAACGACATCGCTCGAAGGTGGCATCACTGAAATCGGCGTCCAACTCGGTGCCGCGATCGGCGTCCTGTCTCGAGGTGTCGCCGGGCTCCTGCAAGACATCCTGAGCGCACTCCCGCTCGTCCTGCTCTTGTTCGTCGTCATCGTCCTAGCCTGGTTCTTCATCACGAAAGACTGGCCGTCTTACATGCGTTCGATCGAGCGGTTGAACAAACGAAAAGGCTTTAAAGAGTTCGAACTCGTCATGCTCAATTTACGCTCGGCTTTGTTCGGCTATGTCCGGGCCCAATTGACCCTCATTTCCATCACGTTCGGAATCGTCTTGATCGGGATGTTCATTCTACGTGTCGACAATCCGTTCTCATTCGCCTTGTTAGCCGCGTTCTTTGATCTGTTGCCTTACCTTGGTGTCGGAACACTCTTAGTGCCATGGGCAGCCTACGCGGCCATCTCAGGCGACTGGTTCAGCGCGATCGGGCTTCTCGTGCTCTACATCCTCGTCATCGTCCAACGCAACTTGGCCGAGCCGAAGATCGTCGGCTCTCATATCGGCCTCGATCCACTCGCGGCTTTGATCTCGATCTTTGTCGGTCTGCAACTGTTCGGTGTCCTCGGTTTCATTTTAGGACCAGTCCTCGCGGTATTGCTGAAAGCACTCTACAACGCCCAAGTATTTCATTACATATGGAAGTTCGTCCTCGGACCGATCCAGACACCAAAAGAGCGATGACCGCGTCATCGCTCTTTTGTCTTCGGTACCGCTACGAACGGTAATCCCTCTGTTTGATGCGGATGCGTCTCTAAGCCTGTCGTCCCGGCCTCATAGGCGGCGACGGCAAGGATACATGCGTCGATGATATCGTCGACTTTGACGTTCGACATCTTCCACTTCCACGGCGAACTTTTCGAATAGCGCCGCAACAGCTCGATCCGTTCGGCTTCGCCGGCCTCAGTCTTTTTGCTGAAATCGGCCTCGTGTCCGGTCATGACGGCGAAACAGACCTCCGGATGCGACTCATACACGTCTTCAGCCGTGATCGTTTGAAACTCACGAATACGCGGCACGAGGTTCCATGCTTGCTTGCTGATTCCTTTTCCAATCAGTTCGCGGCTTCTCACATTGGCGGCTTCATACGTCTGTTCCATCACGACGTCTTGAATCGGCGGCGTGAAGATCGACGACTTCCGTTGCTTCAACTGGGCCCGCATCCACGCATCGCACGTCCGGTCCGGGTTTGAGATCGTCCCGAGATCGTTCGGCATATCGACGAAGTGCATTGCCCCGTCAATCAATAAATCTTCCAACTGTTCTGAGATGGTCAAGCACAGCGAGATGCTATCGTACGTGATTCGTACCCAGCCTCCGCGTGCCCCATCAATTCCTACTCCGACCACGGCGTCCCTCCTGAATCAAAAACAAAACTCCGAGCACCGCACTAAAGACGGATACCCCCAACAACAACTGGCTCGGCCAAGCCGCATAGCCGAGGCCTGCGGCGATGGCCAAACCGATTAACATCAATCCGAATTTCAACGCTTCCATCCTTCGAGCATTGACGCGAGCGTCCGTACCATGACACCAGTCGGGCCTTTTGGACCGAGGTCACTCGCCGAAGAGCGCTCGCTCGTTCCCGCGATATCGAGGTGGAGCCACGGCGTGTCACCGACGAACTCGCCGACGAACGCGCCACCGAAAATCATATGACCGTAACGGCCCGGTGAGTTGTTCAAGTCGGCGACTTCAGATTTCCGAACTTGCTTGATGAACACATCAAAGTAAGGCATTTGCCAAACGAGCTCATTCGTTGCTCGGCTCGCCGTCTCTAGTGCCTCATAGAGCGAGTCGTCGTTCGTCAGGCAACCAGTCACCTCAGTACCGAGCGCGACGAGTACACCGCCTGTCAGCGTTGCTACGTCGATGATGGCTTTCGGCTCATACGTCTTCGCGAACGTCACCGCATCGGCAAGAACGAGTCGTCCTTCCGCATCGGTATTGAGCACTTCGATCGTTTTCCCGTTCATCGCCGTAATGACGTCGTCCGGTTTGAACGCGTCTCCTGAAATCATGTTGTCCGTTGAAGGAATGACACCGAGCACGTTGACAGCCGGTTTCGTCGTCGCGAGCGTCTCAAACAGACCGAGCACGGTGGCCGCACCACCCATATCACCTTTCATCCCGACGATCCCGTCTTTCGGCTTGATCGAGTAACCGCCCGTGTCGAACGTGACACCTTTTCCGACGACGGCAATCGGCGCATCGTCCCCGGCACCGTTGTACTCAAGCACGATCAACTTCGGTGGAATTACCGAACCTTGATTGACAGCGAGCAGCGCCCCCATACCGAGCGCCTCCATCTCTTCTTTTTCAATGATTCGATGGCTGAAACCATGACGCTCGGCCAGGTCGACGGCGTAGTCGGCTAGTGCCACTGCGTTCAAAATGTTAGCCGGCATCATCGTCAACGTCCGAGCGACGTTGACCCCACGCCCGTAAGCGGCACCCGCTTCGACGTCCGCTTCGTTCGCGTCTCCTAAAAGGGTGATCGTCACGTCCGGTGTCGCCGATTTTGGCGCCGACTTATATGTAGGATGCTCATACGTCGCCATCTCATACGCTTCTGCGAACAAGCTCGCCACGCCTGGTTCAAACGTGTCGAGCGCGACCGCGACGTCCGTGAAGGCGCGGGCTTTGATTTCTTTCGCGACTTTCCCGAACCAATTCCGCAAGTTTTCGACGGACGAATCGTTGCGTTGTCCTAAACCCACGAACAGCACGCGTTTGATGTTCCCCTCAAACGTCGGCACGATCGAGACTTCCCCTGTCTTCGTCGAGATGTCAGCTGACTGGATGAGCGATTTGACGCGCCCGTTGAACAACGTGTCGAGCCCTGTTTCGACGGCGTCGGCCGCCCCGATTCCGACAACGACCGTGTCGTGTGAACCGGTCCAGTCTAATTCAGCGAATTGATACATATTTGCCACTTCCCTTCTTTATATAAGGTAAGCATAACGAACTTCATCGAAATAATGAAATAGTATGCGCAATCGTCGCTAATTCTTCAAATTCAAAGGCTATCTCCTCGTTGTGACGATGTTTTATTTTATGATAGGATAGGAAAGTACGCAATCAGGCATCCCTCGTGCTCGAGGCGAGGCCATTTTGTTCGGTCGAGGCTTCCCCTAGTAGTAGACCGTTGCTACTTTAATCTTCCGGGTTTTCGTTAGTTCCTTTTTCATTTCGGGTAAGAACTAACGAGGTAACGTTGGAAAAAACACTATTTCTTTGAAGAGAGGGATTACGCTTATGTCACACATTAAAGGTATTGGCGCATCTGCAGGAATCGCAGTTGCGAAAGCATTCGTCATGGAGACACCTTCATTTGACATCCCGACGAACAAAATCGAGGACGTAGCCGCTGAGAAGGCACGCTTCCAAGCAGCCATCGCTCAGTCGAAAACAGAACTCGAAGAAATCCGCCAGATCACACTGCGTGAACTCGGAGAAGACAAGGCTGAGATCTTCTCGGCTCACTTGCTCATCGTGGAAGACCCAGAGATCGTCTCGCAAGTGAACGAAAAAATTGAAAGCGAACACATGAACGCTGCGAAAGCGCTCGATGAAGTCGCTCAAACGATGATCATGATCTTTGAATCGATGGACAACGAGTACATGCGCGAGCGCGCGGCTGATGTCCGCGACGTCACAAAACGCGTCATGGCCCACATCCTCGGCGTCACGTTCATGACACCTGCTTCAATTTCTGAAGAAGTCATCATCATCGCTGAAGATTTGACACCGTCTGACACGGCTCAGCTCAACCGCAAATACGTCAAAGGGTTCGCGACAAACATCGGCGGTCGTACATCACACTCGGCCATCATGTCGCGCTCACTTGAAATCCCGGCAGTCGTCGGAACGAAAGTCGCACTCGAAGAAATCAAGAACGGCGACCTCGTCGTCATCGACGGGACAGAAGGAGACGTTTTCGTCAATCCGTCTGAAGAACTCGTCAATGAATACGTCGCTAAACGTGCGTCATTCGAAGCCTACAAAGAAGAGTTGAAACAACTCGTCAACGAAGAGTCTGTCACGGCAGACGGTCATAAAGTGAAACTCGCGGCGAACATCGGGACACCGAACGACCTTGAAGGCGTTCTTAAAAACGGTTCTGATGCGATCGGTCTTTACCGGACAGAGTTCCTTTACATGGATTCAGAAACATTCCCGACTGAAGAAGAGCAGTACACGGCATACAAAACAGTAATCGAAGGCATGGAAGGCAAACAAGTCGTCATCCGTACGCTCGACATCGGTGGAGATAAAGAATTGTCTTACCTCGACCTCCCGAAAGAGATGAACCCGTTCCTCGGCTATCGCGCCATCCGCCTTTGCCTCGAAGAAACGGACTTGTTCCGCACACAGCTTCGCGCCCTTCTCCGCGCCTCGGCTCACGGTGACCTCGCTATCATGTTCCCAATGATTGCGACACTTGAAGAGTTCCGCGCAGCGAAAGCCCTTCTTCTCGAAGAAGAAGCGAAGTTGAAAGCAGAAGGCGTCGCTGTCGGTAACTACGAGACAGGAATGATGGTCGAAATTCCTTCGACAGCCGTCATGGCGAAACAATTCGCGAAAGAAGTCGACTTCTTCTCTGTCGGCACGAACGACTTGATTCAATACACAATGGCAGCTGACCGCATGAACGAGAAAGTCTCGTACTTGTACCAGCCGTTCAACCCGGCCATCTTGAACCTTCTCCACAACGTCATCACAGAAGCACACAAAGCAGGCAAATGGGTCGGCATGTGTGGCGAGATGGCTGGAGAAGAGCTTGCGATTCCAATCCTGCTAGGACTTGGCCTCGACGAGTTCTCGATGTCGGCTTCAAGCGTCCTTCGCGCACGTAGCCTCGTGAAACGTTTGACGAAAGCTGAAACAGAAGCGATCGTCAACGACGTCCTCAACATGGATACAGCCGAAGAAGTCGTCAACTTCATCAGCCAAAAATTCGATATTAAAGCATAATCAAAAGTGGCTCTCGCAATTTGCGAGAGCCACTTTTTTTTGCGCTTATTCCGCGCCTTTGTCATCCGTTCTAAAATCGAGCGCTTCCCCGGCGACGACCGTCTCTCCGAACGGTACGACGACGACTTTGCCGTCCCCGTTCGTCCAAATGATCGGCGTGATGAGCGACGGGACTTTGTCACGGATCAAGTTGAGGTCGACATCGAGCAGAATATCTCCAGCTTCGACGCGGTCGCCTTCTTTCACTTTGGCGACGAACCCTTCCCCTTTCAGATTGACCGTATCAAGACCGACGTGGATGAGAATCTCGCGTCCGTCGTCCGCGAGCAGCCCGATCGCGTGTTTCGTCGGGAAGAACGTCGTGATCTGACCGGTGACCGGTGCCACGACTTGGCCGGAACTCGGCTCGATCGCGAACCCTTCACCCATCATCCGGCCCGAGAAGACTTGGTCCGGTACATCGTCAAGCGACAAGATGACACCCGACATCGGTGCGAGGAAGCGATGGTCGGCATGCTCGGCCGCTTCCGGCGTGATGACCGCTTTTTCTTTCGGTTTGTACTCGCCACCTTCGATGATGGCGGCGATTTGCGATTTGAGTGTATCGGACTTCGGTCCGAAGATGGCTTGAATGTTATCCCCGACTTCAAGCACACCGGCGGCACCAAGATCTTTCAGCAAGTCTTTATCGACTTGTTTGACATCGTTCACGGTGACACGGAGTCGTGTGATACAAGCATCAAGATGCTTGATATTCTCAGGGCCACCGAGGCCAACGAGCACTTCGTACGGAAGGTCATCGTCGACAACCGTTCGGGCGCCACGCCCTTCGGCGACGACGTCACGACCTGGAACTTTCAAATCGAACTTCGTGATCGCGAAACGGAATCCAAAGTAATAGACGACCGCGAAGACGAGACCGACTGGAACGACGAGCCACCAAGCGGTCCGGTTCGGTAATACCCCGAACAGCAGGTAGTCGATGAGTCCGCCCGAGAACGTCATCCCAATTTTAACGTTGAGCAAATGCATCGTCATAAACGATAGTCCAGCGAACACGGCGTGAATACCGAAGAGAAGTGGTGCGACGAAGACAAACGAGAATTCGACCGGTTCAGTGATACCAGTCAAGAATGAAGTGAGGGCTGCTGAGAAGTAAAGTCCTTCCACGTCTTTACGACGCTCTTTCGGGACCGTGTGGTACATGGCGAGACAGGCGGCCGGTAACCCGAACATCATGAACGGGAACTTCCCAGTCATGTACGTCCCGGCTGTGAATTCGACGCCGTCACGAAGCTGGGCGAAGAAGATCCGTTGGTCCCCCTGAACGAGATCCCCGGCTTGGTTCGTATATTCCCCGAACTGGAACCAAAACGGCGAGTACCAAATGTGGTGAAGACCGAAAGGAATCAATGACCGTTCGACCAAACCGAAGACGAATGCGGAAACCGCGACGTTCGCCTCAATGATCGTGCTCGAGAACGTATTAATGGCAGTACCGATCGGCGGCCAAATGTAGGCGAGCGCGATCCCGATCACTAAACTGAACGCGGCGGTCGCAATCGGAACGAAACGTTTCCCAGCAAAGAATCCTAAGAAGTCCGGCAACTTGATGTTAAAGTACTTGTTATACGCGAACGCGGCAATCAAACCGGCGATGATACCACCGAATACCCCCATTTGGAGCGTCGGGATACCAAGTACCGATGCATAGGCAGGATCCCCCTGGACAATTTCTGCAGTAATCCCGTTCCACGTGCTGATAACTTTGTTCATGATCAAATAACCAACGATAGCTGCTAACCCGGCAACACCGTCTCCGTTGGCCAGCCCAATGGCGACCCCGACGGCGAACAACAGACCTAAATTGGCAAACACGATATCCCCGGCATCGGTCATGACTTGCCAAATGAGGACGAGTGCATCGTTTGCCAAGAAAGGTAACAGCGAAACGAGATCAGGATTTTGGAACGCCGTACCAAATGCAAGTAATAGACCGGCTGCCGGCAAAATCGCAACCGGAAGCATGAGCGCCTTCCCGATCCGCTGCAATACGCCAAACACTTTCTTCCACATCATGGTTCCTCCTTTTGTCAGAATACTTACTTTTCCCCATCTGATACCAGGCTGAAACCGTTTCCCCATACAAAAAAAGCCAACCCTTAATGGATTGGCTTAATACTTAGTTTGCTTTCTTTTCGTTACCTGAAGCGATGACCGCTTGCATCTCTGATTTCAATGCATCCGAACGCGGTCCAAAGATGGCTTGAATGTTGTTACCGACTTCAAGGACACCAGCTGCCCCGAGACGTTTCAACTCTTCTTTGTTCACTTGGCTCTTATCTTTAACTTCGACGCGAAGACGTGTGATACATGCGTCAAGGTGTTTGATGTTTTGTGAACCACCGAAACCAACGAGGATATCTTGTGCAAGTTCCGAACCAGTAGCTGTTGATTGCTCAACGACTTCATCTTCACGGCCCGGTGTTTTAAGGTTGAACTTACGGATAACGAAACGGAATCCGAAGTAGTAAATGACTGCGAACGCGAGTCCGACTGGAATGACGAGCCACCATGCTGTTTGGTTAGGAAGTACACCGAAGAGAAGGTAGTCGATCAAACCGCCCGAGAACGTCATCCCGATTTTGACGTTCAAGATGTGCATGACCATGAATGAAAGACCAGCGAAAACTGCGTGTACTGCGAACAAGAGTGGAGCTACGAACAAGAATGAGAACTCGATCGGCTCTGTGATACCTGTCAAGAACGATGTGAGTGCTGCCGAAGCCAAGAGACCGCCGACGACCGCTTTACGCTCAGGACGTGCTTCATGGTACATCGCAAGTGCTGCTGCAGGAAGACCGAACATCATGAACGGGTATTTACCAGTCATGAACGTACCGGCTGTAAGCTCGGCACCGTCACGGATTTGAGCGAAGAAGATCGCTTGGTCACCGCGGACGATGTTGCCAGCTGCATCCGTGTATGATCCGAATTCGAACCAGAACGGTGAGTAGAAGATATGGTGCAAACCGAACGGGATCAACGAACGTTCAATCAAACCGAAGACGAACGCTGCGAGCGTACGGTTTTCTTCCAACATGAAGTTTGAGAACGTGTTCAAACCGTGCTGAACTGGTGGCCAGATGAGAAGCATGACGAAACCAGCGACGACAGCCAATACAGCTGTGACGATTGGGACGAAACGCTTACCAGCGAAGAAGCCAAGGAATTGTGGCAATTCGATGTTGAAGTACTTATTGTATGCCCAGGCCGCTATCAGACCGACGATGATACCACCGAAGACACCTGTTTGAAGTGTTGGGATACCAAGGACTGACGCGTAAGCCGGGTCACCTTGTGCGATGATCTCAGGTGTGAGTTCGAGCCAAACACCCATGACTTTGTTCATGATGAGGAACCCGACGATGGCTGCGAGTCCGGCAACGCCGTCCCCTGCTAAACCGATCGCGACACCGACTGCGAATAAGAGTGCTAAGTTCGAGAAGATAATTCCGCCTGCTTGCTCCATGAGCTGAGCAAACTTGACAACGCCTGCGTTCGTCAACCAACCAGCGCGTGACGTAAGGGCCGGGTTTTGCATCGCGTTACCGAATGCGAGAAGAAGACCGGCTGCCGGCAAGATCGCAACAGGAAGCATAAGCGCTTTACCGACTTTTTGAAGAACACCAAAAATCTGCTTAAACATGATAAATCCTCCTTTTGTAATTGTTTATTCTGAAACCGAACGCAGATGTCAGACAACCGACGTATCTAAACGTTTTCATAATGAACGTTTATAAAAACAGAAACAGGCATGAATAAGGTATAGAACGTAGACTTCTCCTCAATAGAGAAATCGTAGCCGTTCCACTCCTTACTCATGCCTGATCGAATCAGTAACACGTAAGATACGTGGTATCAGTTATCTACTTGTAGTCAGTCGCTGGAGATGCATCGTCAAATATGTCGCTTCACCTCGTGGCACAGGACGCTTTAATTCGCGTTCCATGATGCCCATCAGCTCCCAAGCAGTACTATAGCATAGCGGATATTCTTCACGCAACACCTTTTCTATTTTTTGTGGGGCCTCGACCGTCTCACCTGTCGCAACCCGCTCAACGGCGTACCTTAAGTGCCGAAGTAAGCGCTTATAATCGAGCGAAGTCCGGTCCATTTTGACGTTCAAACGACTCTCAATCGTCTGAACGATCTGGCCGATGATTTGATTGTGACGATTGACTTCGAGGACGTTTTTAAACGTCGTCGCCGAATGGATATGAAGGGCGATAAATCCGACCTCGGCATCAGGAAGCAACACATCGAGGCGCTCGTGGATCATGTCGACGATCCGTTCAGCGAGCGCGTACTCGTTCGGATAGAGCGATTCAGTCTCGAGTAAGAACGGATTCGTCACTTCCATCCCTTGCTCGATCCGTTTCATCGTAAAGAACAAGTGATCGGTCAGGCCGATATGGATATGTTGGTCGACTTTTTTTCCTGTGTTGCTCTCGATGAAGCCGACGATGTCTTGCATGAAGGCGATGAAGTCTTCATCGACGTGCTTCACGAGCTCACGATATTGAGATTGCTCTTCCTTATCCGTCAATTGATACACTTTCTCCGGGACGCTGGCCGGGTCGACGAGATCGCCCGCTTTCTTGCCGAAGCCAATCCCCTTCCCAAGCAGAATGACTTCCGGATCCGTATCATGTTGACAAATGACAACGCTATTATTCAACACTTTTTTGATCGTATACATCGGTAATGTCATTCGTATCGCATCCCTTACTAATTAAATCGTTATCTTATCTAGTATATCGGTTCAGCTTCTAAAAAAGTAGGCAGAAACCAAAAAAAGACGAACATTTCTGTCGTCTTTAAAACATCGAGTAACCGCTCTTACGCAAGTACCGGATGGTGACCCCTGCCAAGATGGCACCGAGCAATCCGAATCCGAGCATAAAAATGTCGAGAAACTGCAGACCGAGCAGACGCTCATAGACGTTCGCGAGCGCGGTCGATGTTTCCGTGACGTAGCTTGACAGCTTGACGTTGTCGATCATCATGATGACGAAAATCGGATAGATGAACACGAGCGTCCACGTCTTTTTGAGCAGCATATTCAAGATGAACCCGATGCTGAAGAAGATGACTAAATATAAAATCGCGCCAATGACGGCTTGGATGATGTGCATGTGATTGCCCCCTTTTCCCGTTGTCTATTATACCGAAAAGAAATCCGCTTGGTCAAAGAAGTTCACTGAATCGTTGACATGAAAAAGCAGCCCGTTCAAATGAACAGGCTGCTCGTTGGCTCAAACGAATCAGAATTTACCTTTTTTAAGGACGAGACCGTATTTTTTGAGCTCGATAAAGTGTTTGTTGTCGATGACTTTCTTCATGAATGAAGCGTTGCGACCGAAGATTTTTTTGCCCATGACGATTCCGATTCCATCGTTATGACCAAGTGACGCGACCGTCCCTTTGCTCTCATACGTGAACTTCGAAGTCGACTTTCCGTTGATGAGCGCAGCGATGTTTTTCGCCACGTTGTGCGCTTGTTGCGTCGCGATTTGCGCCGTCGGCGGGTACGGACGGTTCGAGACAGGATCCATGACAGCTGAGCAGTCACCGATGATGAAGACGTTATCGTGGCCAGGGGCACGGTTGTCCGCCTCGACCATGACACGGTTACGGACCGCTTCGAAGCCAGACTTCTCAACGATCGGGCTACCGCTGACGCCGCCTGTCCAAAGGATCGTGTTCGCTGCGATCGTCTCTGTCGTCTCACCTTTGAGTGGACCGAACGTGACGACACCTGGCTCTACACCTTTGATGCCGTTGCCGAGTTTCATCTCGACGCCGTTACGCTCGAGCCATTTTTGCGCATACGTCGTGAGTTCCGGGTCGAACCCTGGAAGAACCGTTGGCGCTGCCTCGATGTTAACGATGCGGACCGCTTCACGGGGAACATCGTACTGTTTGCAAAGTTCAGGGACACGGTTGACAAGCTCACCGAGGAACTCGATACCTGTGAATCCGGCACCACCGACGACGATCGTGACGAATGAACGGTCAGATGATCCGTTCGTCTTGTATTGTGCGAACGAGTACTCGATATGTTCTTTAATTTTACGAACGCTGTTGAGCGAGTTGATCGTCATCGCGTTCTCTTTAAGGCCCGGGATACCGAATGTTTCCGGTACGCCACCGAGGGCGAAGACGACGTAATCGTACTCGACAGTCGATCCGTCTTCGAGCATCACTTGTTTAGCTGTAGTATCGACGCGATCGACGATCCCTTTGACAAATTTAACGCGTGACGCATTGACGACGTCGTTAATGTAGACACGAGCCTGCTCAGGCTTCATCGTTCCAGCCGCCGGCTCATGAAGCCAAGTCGTTTGGTAATGGTAATCGTGTTTGTTGATCAACGTGATGTTTGCATCTCCAGCTGCAAGCGTCTTCTGAAGGTTTACTGCCGTGATGAGTCCACCGAAACCTGCGCCGAGGATAACAATGTTAGGTCGTTTCATGTTCATTTCCACCTTATTTTAAAAGTTTTGTTTTCCTGAACAACTATGTTGTGTGTTTTTTCACATAGACGTTCACAATAAAGCCTAATTCTTGTTCAACCAATGTTCACAATTGCTTCCCGTTCATTGTACGACGTTTAATCCGTTTTCTCAATGAAAAAGCTTATCTTCTTGAATTTTTTTCGAAAGTATTGCATCTTTGTACTGAATGGATTTAGTTCACGTTAGACCATATAATAGAAGTACACGCTTCACGAGGAGGAATTCGATGAAATCGACGAAAGATGTAGTCATTATCGGTGGTGGTCCAATCGGACTGTTCACCGCATTTTATGCAGGTATGCGCCAACTCGATGCGACGTTGATCGAAAGCTTGCCGCAACTAGGCGGGCAATTATCGACGCTCTATCCAGAGAAATATATTTATGACATCGCCGGCTTCCCGAAAGTGAAGGCCCAAGATCTAGTCGACCAACTGAAAGCGCAAGCCGATCAGTTCGAACAAGATTATCGCCTTGGCGAGACGGTCGAAACGGTCGAGCGACTCGAAGACGGTACGTTCCACATCTCGACGAACAAGGACGAGTACCATACGAAAGCGATCATCATCACAGCCGGCAACGGCGCGTTCGCCGCACGTCCGCTCGGACTGGACGGTTGTGAAGATTATGCGAACCTTCATTACTTCGTCGACAGCATGGAGAAATTCCGCGACCGTCGCGTCATGATTGCCGGCGGCGGCGACTCGGCCGTTGACTGGGCACTCATGCTCGAAGGCATCGCCAAAGAAGTCCATATCGTCCACCGTCGTGACCGCTTCCGGGCTCACGAGCATACGGTCGAACAAATGAAGGCCTCGACGATCAACGTCTGGACGCCTTATAATATCGAATCGCTCTCAGGTGCGACGCATATCGAGTCGGTCGAACTGACGGACAAAGATGGCGAATCGAAGTTCGTCGACATCGACGACTTGATTTGTAACTATGGGTTCGTCTCATCGCTCGGCCCGATCAAAAACTGGGGCATGGAGTTTGAGAAAAACACGATCCGTGTCGACTCACGAATGGAGACAACAGTCGCAGGCATCTTCGCTTGCGGTGACATCGCCACGTACGAAGGCAAAGTGAAATTGATCGCGACCGGCTTCGGTGAAGCACCGATCGCCGTCAACCAAGTGAAGCAGCTTGTCGACCCGACAGCGCGTCACCCACAACATTCAACCTCGGTATTTGCCGGGAAATAAAGACTGGCCTCTCATCTGCGAACGATGAGAGGCCGTTTTTTCATTTGCGGATCGTTTGAATGATGACACGGTCAATCCAATCATCGAGTTGCGTGAACACGAAGCCAGCTTTTTTCGCCTCGGCGTTCGACATGTAGTAGTCGACGTCCGTATCGTACGGGGACGACTCCCCATCCTTAATGATTTGGACCGGTTTACCGATATGCTGTCCAATTCGTTCCATGAGCGCACCTAGCGAGATGAGGCCGTCGCTCGCGGCGTTGAACGGCCCCCTCACGTCGGCACGGCCGACCCATTCCAAGAAAGCTGCCGCCTCGAAACTCGAGATGAATCCCATCAACGCCTCCGGATGATGTAATACGATCGGTTCTTCGTTCCGAACCGCGTCGACATAAAATTTTAACCGGTCGGTGTAATCATCCGGCCCTAGGACGATCGGCAACCGCACCGTCGTGACCGGGAACGAGGCCCGATGGAAGAAGTACGATTCGGCCTCTCGTTTCCCTTGTCCGTAATCGTGTTCCGCGTCAAGGTGATATTCATGATGGAGCGGATTGAAGTCGCTCTCTTTTAAAGCTGCCTCTGGCGCATAGACGGACATCGTAGACGTGAGCACATATTTCCCGACCCGGTCCATGAAGGCGTCTGTCGCAATCTTCGCCTGATACGGATTGAAACAAATATTGTCGTAGACGAGGTCATACTCGTTACGTGCGAGGTCTTTCATCGTCGCGACCGACTGACGGTCGCCTTTAATGGAGCGGATCCCTTCCGCTTCCGGCACTTGCAGCTGTCCGCGCGTGACAATCGTCACGTCGTCCCCGGCTTCAGCGAGCCGCAGTGCGAGCCGTTTCCCAAAGTAACGTGAGCCACCAAAAATCAACACTTTTCTCATCACTCCTACCCCCTTCTCATCCTTCTTCCACCAATATTCCCGTTCATTTCCTCTCATTAACATACTCACCAAAAAAGGTTGCCGAACATGTCGGCAACCCGTCTATCGTTTAGCAATCCCCGGGCGTGCCGGCGTTCGCCGCCGTCCGGAAACTCGAGCCGCAACCGCACGTCGCGATCGCGTTCGGATTTTTGATCGTGAAGCCACCGCCGAGCATCGACTGCTTATAGTCGATTTCGAGCCCGTCGACGACACCGTGGTCAGCTTCGGCGACGATGACGCGGACGCCATGATGGTCGAACTGGACATCCTTGTCCGTCTTGTCTTCATCGAACCCCATCCCGTAGGATAAGCCGGTACACCCACCGCCTTGGACTTTAATGCGTAAGAATTGGGCTTCAGGGCGTTCGGTCTGTTTCATCATATCGATGACTTGTAGTGCGGCTGGCTCTGTTAAATGAATCATCTGAACTCCTCCTCATTTATCTTCACTTCAAGTCAACTGACTTGTGATTTTGTGAAATATCTTGTATAACTAAACTGTAACAAAAAAAATTAAATCGTTCCATCTTCGGGGCAGGGTGAAATTCCCGACCGGCGGTATTGAAGACAAGTTCTTCTCAGCCCGTGAGCGAGCAAGGCGTTGCTTGCTGATTTCGTGAGATTCGAAAGCCGACAGTAAAGTCTGGATGGGAGAAGATGGCGGCATCCGACCGATATCCGGATGTTTTCTTTGGCGTGGTTTAAACGTTGATGAGAACATCTATTTCGTATGCGCGTAAACTCTCCCGATTGTTCACACAATCGGGTTTTTCTATGCGACGGGTGCCATTCATCAAGGAGCGACAAAAGGAGAGATTTTGATGAAAACAACGCGCAACAAACGATTGACAACACTGGTGACGCTATCGATGCTCGGGGCGATTTCATTCGTCCTCATGCTCTTTAACTTCCCGCTGCCCTTCCTGCCACCCTTCCTGAAAGTGGATTTCAGTGACATCCCAGCGCTCGTCGCCGGTATCGTCTTCTCGCCACTCGCAGGTGTCGTGGTCGTCGCTCTAAAAAACGTCCTCTACTATGTCTTTAACGGTGGCGGCGTCCCGGTCGGTGAAGTCGCGAACTTCTTTGCAGGTGTCGCATTCATGTATCCGGTCGCTTGGTTCTACCATAAACGTAAAACGAATAAAGCGCTCGCTTCAGGCCTCGTGGCAGGTACGATCACGATGGCGATCAGCTTGGCGATTTTGAACTACCTACTCATCTTACCAGCTTACGCGTTCTTCTTCGGAATGGCCGAGATGGCCGATCCAGCAGTCAAGACGAACCTCGTCCTGTACGGTATCTTACCGTTCAACTTGATTAAGGCATTATTGATCACCGCCTTGTTCGTCCCGCTCTTCCTGAAGTTGAAGCCGTGGATCGAACGTCAACAAATGCAACTGCAAGCTTAATACACAAGCACCCAAAGGAACTTCTCCCTTGGGTGCTTTTTTCGATGCGGATAGTTACATGAACGAACAAGAGCGCCCACCGGAGTGAGCGCTCTTGTTCGTGAATAACGATTAGAGAAGAAGACCAGCGAGAGTCGCTGACATCAAGTTCGCAAGCGTACCTGCGAGAATCGCGAGGACACCCATACGTGCGATGTCGTTACGACGGTTCGGAGCCATACCACCAAGACCACCGAGAAGGATGGCGAGTGATGAGATGTTGGCGAATCCACAGAGTGCGAACGCGATCATCGCTTCTGTACGAGCTGACAAATCACCTGAACCGATGATCGGTGCGAACTCAGAGAAGGCAACGAATTCGTTCAAGACGAGTTTTTGTCCAAGGAAGCTACCGAATTGTACGGCATCTGCCCATGGTACACCGATGACGAACGCGAGCGGTGCAAACACGTAACCAAGGATCAACTGAAGTGAGAGACCTTCTAGACCGAACCAGCCACCGATTCCACCGAGAAGCAAGTTGACGAGTGCGATCAATGAAACGAAGGCAAGAAGCATCGCACCGACGTTCAACGCGAGGAACAACCCGTCTGACGCACCGCGAGCGGCCGCATCGACGAAGTTTGCTGCTTTGTTCTCTTCATCTTCTGCAATCTCGATATCATCATCCGGAGTTTCTGTTTCCGGGACGATGATTTTCGCAAACATCAAACCAGCAGGCGCTGCCATGAAGCTCGCTGCGAGCAAGTACTCGAGCGGAACACCGAGCGCGGCGTATCCAGCAAGTACCGAACCGGCAACCGACGCAAGACCACCGACCATGACGGCAAACAATTCAGATTGTGTCATTGATGGGAGGTAAGGCTTGATGACGAGCGGTGCTTCCGTCTGACCGACGAAGATGTTCGCCGTCGCTGAGAGCGATTCTTTACGTGACGTACCGAGTGCTTTTGCAAGTGCCGTACCGAGGATACGGATAACCCATTGCATGACGCCGATGTAGTAAAGAAATGCAATTAACGAAGACATAAAGATGATGATCGGTAATACTTGGAACGCGAAGACGAAGTTGTCTCCCCCGACTGCCGTACCGAAGACGAAGCCGATTCCGGCGTTCGCCGTGTTCAAGACGTTTTGGACGCCTCTTGAGATAAATTCTAACGCCGAACGCCCTACCGATGTGAAGAGGACGAGGAATGCGAACGTAAACTGGATCGCGAAGGCGGCAAGAACTGTACGCCATTTGATGGCTTTACGGTTGGTCGAGAAGATGTAAGCGATTCCAATTAGTGCCAAAATACCAACCACGCTCATGATGTTCATTGGTGTTGTGCTCCTTTCATATTGAAAACCCGATGATTGTGTTATACCCGAATCAAGATGTGCCCTACCGTTTGAAACGCTTTCTTTTTATGTTGTTAAACGTCAGACAACCTACATTCGAACCTCTTAGAATATACCAAACCGTTTTAAAAAAAGCAACGGGTCAAAAAGAAAAAAGTTTGAGAAATCTCAAACTTTTTTACCAGGCCATCTCTTCGATTTTTTCATACACGTTCGTGACGAGTTGTTCCGGCGTCTCCCCGATCACGACTTCTCCGTCGACGAGACAGAACAAGTCGAGCGAGCAGACCCCGCAGTAGCCGGTACAGCCATATTCGACGACGTCTAGGTCAGGATCGGACTCTAGTTTTGCCCGGGCGATCTGTGAACCCATCGCTAAGTTCGAGGCACAAAACTCGATGATCGGATTCATCATTTTTTTCACCGTCTTTCTTCCCCTATTGCGGGAAAATGGTTCTTCTACGAGGTATTATATCATGGTACAGTTAGAGAGTAACAAAGGGGGATTTTTATGCGCAAATTAGTCGTCTTAGGAGGCGGTTACGGGGGTATGCGTGTAATCGAACGCGTCCTCGGCCATCAGCTGAAGGACGTATCGATCACATTAATCGACCGTCTACCTTATCACGGATTAAAAACAGAGTATTATGCACTAGCCGCAGGAACGGTATCCGATCGTGACATCCGTGTCGATTTCCCGGAAGAAGTCGACTACATATACGGGCAAGTCACCGACATCGATACGACCGACAAGATGGTGTTGCTCGCAAGCGGGGAAAAAGTGCCGTACGACGACCTCGTCATCGGCTTAGGCTGCGAGGACAAATACCATAACGTGCCCGGCGCCGCCGAGTTCACGTATAGTATCCAAACGTTAGAAGAGTCACGCAAGACGCAACAAGCGATCAACGGCTTGTCGCCCGGTTCGATCGTCTCGATCGTCGGGGCCGGGCTATCCGGTGTCGAGCTCGCGAGCGAACTTCGCGAGAGCCGTCCCGATCTGACCGTCCGACTGTTCGACCGTGGCCCTTCCGTCCTATCCTTTTTATCGAGCCGTGTCTCGATGTACGTTCAATCATGGTTTGAAGAGCATGGCGTTGAAGTCATCAACAATGCCAACATCGTCCGGGTCGACCCAGACGGTCTATGGAACCACGAACAACACTTTGCCGCTGACTTGACGGTCTGGACGGCCGGGATCCAACCGGTCGCCGTCGTCCGGAACCAAGGCTGGGAGCTCGATGGGGGCGGCCGTGTGAAACTGACACCGCACCACTACGTCCCCGATTTGCCTGACGTCTTCGTTGTCGGTGACAACGCCAGCCTCCCGTACGCACCTTCAGGTCAACTCGCCGAGGCACAAGCGGAACAAATCGTCCAAGTGCTGCTCTGCAAGTGGAAAGGCGTGGCTTATCCTGAGTTGCCGGATATTAAACTCCGAGGCACGCTCGGGTCGCTCGGGAAGAAGGCCGGCTTCGGCGTCTTCATGGGGAAACAGTCGCTGACCGGGAAAGTGGCCCGACTTCTCAAGTCCGGTATCCTGTGGAAACATAAAGTCATCAAATAATACGACCGAATCGCGAAATGGCTGCCTTGCCATCTCGCGATTTTTTTATGTGATGACAGCCGCTTACCCGTTCATCCTTCTTTGCCTTGCGCCAAAAGTCTTGTATCTCTGTCCCTGATATACTTGTCTAAATTTTCAGTTTATTGATTCGATTGACATATTCTATCCGATGGAAAAACTTGTTACTCTATGAGCACGGCAGTTCGACATCATGTCATCTCGCCTACATAATCTAAAGGGGGAAATCCATTGAAGAAGATCTGTAGCACCGTCCTCGCCTCGCTTCTCGTCTTGTCAACCGTCCCACAAGCAGTAGACGCCAGTCCTGACAAGGAAAAAGAACGTGTCATCGTCGTGTTCAAACAGTCGGCGAAGAAAATCCCGCTCTCGATTGAAGGCATGGAAGTCAATCAGCAATACGCCAACATCCCAGCTGCCGCCATCGAAGTGCCGAAAGCAGCGCTGAACGGATTGAAAAACAATCCGAACGTCGCCCACATCGAAGTCGATCAGACGGTACAAATTGAGAATCAAACCCAAGACTGGGGAATTCCAAAACTGAAAGCACCCTCGGCTTGGCAGAACGGCTTCACCGGAAAAGGTATTAAAGTATCCGTCGTCGATACCGGAATCTCAGCGCATCCGGACTTGACGATTGCAGGTGGAGCGTCATTTAGCAGTGTGACGAGTTCATATGCCGACGACAACGGACACGGCACGCACGTCGCCGGGATCATCGCGGCACGTGACAACGGCATCGGAACGGTCGGGATCGCCCACGAGGCAAGTATTTACGCCGTCAAAGCGCTCGAGGCGAACGGCAGCGGTAGCCTGTCGAGCATCATCGCCGGTATCGACTGGTCGATTTCGAATCAAATGGATATCATCAACTTGAGCCTCGGAACGACGAGTCCTTCGACGACGCTCCAACAAGTCGTCGATCGGGCGAACAATTCAGGCATTCTCGTCGTCGCAGCGGCTGGTAACAACGGCCGAGACGACGGCAGCGGCGACCTCGTCAACTACCCGGCGCGCTACAGCTCGGCCATCGCGGTCGCGGCGACGGACATCAACAACAATCGCGCTTCGTTCTCCGCTACTGGCAGTACAGTCGAAGTCGCGGCTCCTGGTGTGAACATCAACTCGACACTCTCAAGCGGCGGCTACGGTCAATTGAGCGGGACGTCGATGGCGACACCATACGTCGCCGGGAACTTGGCGCTCATGAAACAAGCGTACCCGACGCTCTCATCTTCACAGCTCCGGACGCGTCTGTCACAAGATACGATCGACCTCGGCACGGCAGGTCGCGATACACTATTCGGCAACGGACTCGTTCAAGCGCCAACGTCAGGCGGCACGTCACAACCGGTTCAAGCGCTCGCGGCGACTGTATCGACGTCTAAGTCGACATACTACGCTGGTGAAGTTGTATCAATCTCATCGACGGTACGTGATGCGAACGGTCAAGCGGTCGCGAACGCGGACGTTCGTGTGACGGTGACACAACCTTACGGCTCGACGCTCACAGGGACAGGTAAAACGAACTCAAGCGGAGCAATCACGTTCACGCTCTCGACTGGTTCTTCTTCACAACGAGGGACGTACCAAGTGAAAGCGGATGCGACGCTCTCAGGATACACGGCAAGTTCAGCGACGTCGTCGTTCCAACTTCGCTAAATCGAAAACAAGGTTGAACGAATGTGTATTCGCTCAACCTTGTTTTATGATGTCGTTTAATTCTCGTCAATCGCCGTATACACTTTACGCAACTGGACGACTCCTTCGTCGACGACTTCCCCGTTCAAGAGGACGAGCGGGTAAAACCATTCGTCTTGCTTGATCGCCTCGGCGATCTCATCGTCCGCTTGCTCGAAGTCGATGTATTCGAACTCGAACTTGCGCTCCGGATATTTCCGAGCGAGCGCACTTTGTAACCATTCATATGTCTCGACCGAGCTCGGTGCCCCGACACAGCTCGCACACTGTACTTCTGCCCCGTATACCGTGATTTTCATCGTCATTCCCCCTATTTATTTCTATTATACAAAAATCACGCAGCGCCCTTGTCACAAAACGCTCAGCGTTAAAGATTGAGAAACAATCTCAAACTTGCTAGAATGGAATAGAACCAGAAAGGGGTAGATACCATGGAAATGTTTGATCAAGTCCAAGAAGTACTCGATAAATTACGCCCGTTCTTGCTTCGCGACGGCGGTGACGTCGAACTCGTTGATGTAGATGAAGGCATCGTCAAACTTCGTTTGATGGGTGCATGCGGCAGCTGCCCGTCTTCAACAATCACTTTGAAAGCCGGAATTGAGCGCGCGCTCATTGAAGAAGTACCTGGCATCGTCGAAGTCGAACAAGTATTCTAAACAAAAAGGGAGACGTGAGTCATCCCTTTTTTTCATGCATGTGTCCATTCGTCCAAGCTCTCGACCATATAGGTCGGGAGCTTTTCTTGTTCTTGGATGAACGCCGGCCCGTGAACGCCTGAATTGACGTGCAGCGTCCGTAGCCCTCCGTTGATCCCAAACAAGATGTCCGTATGGTAGTTGTCCCCGACCATGACGACCTCGTCTTTCGTCAGACCGATCATCTCGAGGGCGATGTCGATCATGACCGGCTCCGGCTTGCCGATGAAGAACGGGTCTTTCTCCGTTGTCACCGTGAGCACGGACGTCAGCGCCCCGTTGCCCGGTAAAAAGCCGCGCTCGGTCGGGATGGCGATATCTCCGTTCGTCGAGATGAAGCGGGCGCCGGACCGAATCGCGAGCGCACCTTTCGCCAATTTCTCGTACGTGATGTGGCGGTCGAGCCCGATGACGACGTAGTCGGCTTTCGGTTCGTCCGTCACATGGAAGCCACGCTCTTCAAGCGCGATCCGGAGACCGTCTTCCCCGATCATATAAACGGTCGCCCCTGGTGTCATCTTCTCGATATAACGGGCCGTTGCCATCGCACTCGTCAAGACGTGCTCGGGCGTCACATGGACACCCATCGACACGAGCTTATCCGCGACTTGTTTCGGCGTCATCGAGGCGTTGTTCGTGACGAACAAGTACGGGAAGCCCGTCGCCTCGAGCCGGTTCACGAAGTCGACCGCTGCTTTGATCGGCTCGGTGCCCGCATAGATCGTTCCATCTAAATCAAATAAGTATCCTTTAATTAAATTCATCTAATCACTCGCTTTCCGGTAAAAATGCTGATACTGGTCCAAGTTCCACTTCTAAATAGCGGCGGACTTGCTCGGGAAATGCTGCGAACGTCTCTTTTTGACGCTCCGTCCAGGCGTCAAAGCGAGCCGAATCCGACGTGACGAACTCCCGGACGTAATAGGCACGCATCATGACGAGCTCTTTCGCCGCTTGAGCCGTCTGGGTGTCGAGCACGCGCTCGTCCAATAAAATGTCGACGATATCTTCATAACTCCCCGGATCGCGCATAATGAAGCCGTCGATCATCGAGTTGCCGACATCGATGACGCCTTCCATCAAATGCACGGCCAAACGCTCTTTCGCAAGTTCAAGTGTGAACGCGTCCCCTTCGAGCTGATCGATCCGATGCAACATCGTTTCCATATGGGCCAGCGTCTCATTGATTTTTTCTCTATTCACAAAATACATCGTCATCCCCCCTGCCCCTTATCATAATCTTTTTTCCGACTCGAGAAAAGAATCTCCCCTATTTACATCATTTATCCGATTGTGATACACTAATCCACGGATTAACACTTTAATTAGTATGTCACATTAAATAGAAATCACGTGGAGGGTTCAACACTATGGAACGAGAATTAGCGTTAGAGATCGTACGAGCAACCGAGGCAGCGGCACTGGCATCATCAAAATGGATTGGTCGCGGCCAAAAGAACGAGGCCGATGACGCGGCGACGTCAGCGATGCGCGAAGTGCTCGGTACGGTCAATATGGATGCGACTGTCGTGATTGGTGAAGGCGAATTAGATGAGGCGCCGATGCTTTACATCGGCGAACGCCTCGGTACGACGTTCGGGCCGGAAGTCGATATCGCGGTCGATCCGCTCGAAGGGACATCGATCGTCGCCAAAGGACTCGGCGACGCCATGGTCGTCATCGCAGTCGCCGATAAAGGCGCTCTCCTCCACGCACCTGATATGTATATGGATAAACTTGTTGTCGGACCGAACCTGAAAGGGAAAGTCTCGCTCGACGAACCGCTCGAGTCGATCATCGAGAAAGCCGCGCTCTATAACGGCAAACGGATCGAAGAAGTGACCGTCATCATGCAAGACCGCGATCGCCACGAACATCTCCGTCAAGCGGCGATGCGTATGGGCGCACGCGTCAAACTGTTCGATGACGGCGATGTCTCGGCCGGGATCGCCGCAGCCATCAAATCGAACCCGATCGACATCTTCATCTCGACAGGCGGCGCACCAGAAGGCGTCATCACGGCAGCAGCAGTCAAGGCGCTCGGCGGCGATATGCAAGCCCGCCTTCACCCGATGAACGAAGAAGAGACGGCCCGCGTCATCTCGATGGGCATCGAGGACCCGCTCCAACTCCTCACGATCGACGATCTCGTTAAGAGTGACGATTGCATCTTTGCCGCGACCGGTGTCACGACAGGTGAACTGCTCGACGGCGTCAAGTTCTTGACGGACGATATCGTCGAGACGACGTCGCTCGTCATGCGTTCGAAGACGAAGACGATTCGCAAAGTCGTCGCTGAACACACGTTGTCGTTGAAGCCGTACCTGAACAAACAACAAGTCGAAGCATGACAAAACCTCCGCTCAAAATTTGAGCGGAGGTTTTTCTTTAGAACCCTTGTTCCATATCAGGCGTACCGACGTGGTTCGTGCGCGGCTGATCTGCTCCTCGGAGCGAATCATAGAACGCGGCGTACGTCGTCGAGAAGTACGGATATACGTACAAGAACCCGATTCCGAGCGTGAACACGCCGACGAAGAACCAACCGATGAACGAGAGGACGAGTTTGAACGCGTCCATCTTGTGACCGTCCATCATTCGGCGTGACTCCGTGATCGCCTCTAGAGCCGACAGTTCTGGCTGATCACGTAAAATATAGTTCGTGAGCGAGTACGAGAACGCTTTGACGATTCCTGGGATCACGAGTAACAATGCCCATAGGAAGATGAACAACCCTACGAAGAACGGAGCGAGCACGTGCTTCACATAGCCGGTTTGGAACGGTTCAAATAATTTCGAGACGGCCGGCTTGTCGCCGCGTGACACGGAGAGGACGAGCCATGACCATCCGACCGTGAGCGGTGCGATCAACAACGTCAGAAGGAACGATAAGAACGATAACGTCATCTCGATAGACGTCAATGGCTCCATTGACTCTGCGTCAATCGTCGGTGCGAACGATTGGGGAATCCCGTTCAATATAACGAACAAAATCAAAATCCCGGCGAGCAGCCAGCGATTACCTGTCAACATTTTTTGTGCGTGTTGTTTCCATTGTGCTGTCATAGTATCCATCCTTTGTTTGTGTTCTTTCCTTAGTGTACGTCATTGGCCGGCAGAAGGTTTCAAAAAACACGAAAACAGGGGAAAGGTTTCTCCTTTTCCCTGTTAGTATAAGATATTGCCCATAAAAAACTGCGACATCGATAGAATAAATAAGAGCACACCTGTAGCGACAACAGTCAGTGAGATCGCTTTAAACAACCGGCTTTTTAGAAATGCATTCCGATACTCGAACCGGCGAACGAGCAAGACATGGACCAACTCAAACAAAAGGACCGCGGCTGTGAAATAGAATGTCATGATACTACCTAACCCGAAGAACAGCATCGTCAGTAAGCCCAATCCTAAGTTATGGATTCGGTTATGGACGTCATCGCGATCGCCGACGGTCGTCGTTTGTACGTGTTGCATCCTTCCACCTCACTTCCAAAACCCGAACAGAAAAAGTTATCTTATATATAAATTATCACAATTTTCTTATCCCTAAACCTGTCACACCATCTTTTCACCTAAACGAAACATCTAGGAAATATATGTAATAAAAAAAGCGCTGATGTCATCAGCGCGTCATGAACCGGTCGAAGTTTCAGCTTCTTCCGATTTATTGAATTTTCGTTTTAGTTTGAGCGGTTGTTTCGTTCCGCCGAACACAGGACCGTCTTCACTTTCATCAATCTCTGTCTCTTTCTTCAGGACGAAGAACGGACAACCAAAGTTACAATACTCATACACATAGTCCATCACATGATCGATTCGATTATCGTACGTGGCAAACTTCGACTTCACTTCATAAAATCCTTTGAGACGAAGTTGACCATGTCCCCAATCTCCGACGATGTAATCATATTTATCGAGCACATCACTATAACGAGCGATGAATGCCTCTTCGTCAAACCCGTCGCGTTTCTCTTCGATGACGGTATATCCATGGTGATTCACTCTAATCATTTTCACACCTCCACTTTCCTATCATATCACGCCCGTCGACAGTTCCCCTATCGTTTTCGGATCACATCATGACGCGCCATGATCGTTTCACGCAGCACGTCACGCAGAAGTTCCGGCATGTAGTAACGCTTCGGCTGGTCCGCCAAATACGGCAGGAGCGGACCGAACGTGAACATGTCGACCGTGGCGACACGATACGTCTGTTCAAGCCCGATCTCGTTGCCGCGAAGCAAGTAGCGGCCTTGTTTCAATTCAAGACCGTGGACGATCGGTTGTCCGAGCACCGTCCCGCGAAAGCCGAGCCCACGCACGTGCATCGTCGTGAACGGCTCATCATGAACATCGCTCAAGAAACGAAGCAACGTTGCGCCGTCGAGTGTCAACAGACATGGGTTGATCGGGTGCGGACAGATGCGATGGAGCATATTGAGCGTGACTTGTCCGGGTGCCAACCCTTCAAGCAGGATCCCCGATGGAAGGATGCTTACTTCGGCATCACACCAGTCCATTAATCCGTGCGCCAACAACTCCGCAATCGGAGATGGTCCGAACCAATCGCTCCCATAGCCTGGCGTGGCGGCAATCGTCACGTCAAGCAAACTCTCAGCTTGTTCATACTCGAACCGCAACGCCCGTAGCGTGTCGTCGTCCTGAACGTGATCTGTCAAGTCATGGAGACACGCCTTCTTCTCTACGACTTGACCGTCCCGAAGCGTCAACTCGACTTCTCCGACGTATTGCCCGTACTTCCCGGCCTGGGCGATCAATACCCCGTTTTTCATGACACCGTCGTCTAACACGTGATGCGTATGCGCCCCGAGGATGACATCGATGGCCGGGAACGCTTCGGCGAGTCGCTCGTCGGCGTAGAAACCGAGGTGACTGAGCGCGATGATGACGTCACATCCTTTGAGTTCCTCGAGTGCCCGAGCAGTCGCCGTCAGCGGTGACTCAATTTGCCAACCGAGTTCAGGATACAGCTCTTCATACGGTGCGGTCACGCCGAACAGACCGACACGCACACCGGACCGCTCGAGGACGAGCGTCTCCGTCGCCCAGTCCGGTCGCGTCCCGTCCGCTTGATAGACGTTCGCGAGCAAGACGGGGAACGTCGCATCCACATAGAGCGAATCGAGCCAGTCGTGCGGAAACGTGATGCCTTCGTTGTTGCCAATCGTCACGGCCGTCGGATTGAGCCGATTGAGCAAGCGGACGTTCACTTGCCCTTTCGTCACTTCCGTCGCCGGGTGTGTTCGATCGGCATGATCGCCGAGGTCGAAGACGAGCGTGTCCTCATGTCGGTGTTCGTTCAAAAAGGAGACAAGTTGGGGCCAATTATGAAATTTTGAATGCAAGTCATTGTAGTGAAAGATTTTAATCGTACGCACGGCCATCCCCTCTTCCTAAAACAGGCTGATTTGGCTCGGGGCGAGCTCATACTCGGCACCGAGAATCTCAATCAAACGTTTCGCGTTCGGTGCCGCATCCCCGGCCGAGTTGTTGTTGAAATAGACGTAGACCGACTTGGCATCTCGTTCGAGTGCCCGGCACGCCGTCGCAAGTTCTTGCAGTTCATCCTCACTGTATCGATACAAGCAGCGGACGTGACGCCACTCTTGGCTCGTCATCCCGGGTTTGCGGAGCCACCCTGCCGTATTGCGGCCGTGCAGACGGACGACTGCGACTTCCGGGTTCGTGACGACCGGGACGAACGGGATGCTGCTCTCTTTCGTCTGAGGTTCGTCGCACACCGTGTTGATGAAGCGTTGCTCGGTCAAGAACGCGAGCGTCCGGTCGCGAAATGCTTCCGAGAACCACGTCGGGTTCCGAAACTCGACGGCGATGTCATAGTCGATCAGCTCCGCTCGAATCGTCCGCAAATAGTCGAGATGCGGCTTCGAGACGTCGAACCACGGCGGGAGTTGGACGAGGACGGCCCGAAGTTTACCCGCCTGTTTGAGCGGCTCGACCGATGTCCGGTAGCGCTCGAACAGTTCGGCGAGCGGCAGCTTTGGTTCACGGTCGTGACCGCTCATTTCCCTGGAAACTTTGACGACGAACTGAAAGCCGTCCGGCGTCTCACGATTCCATTTCTCATAGTTTTTCACAGGTTGGATCGCATAGAACGACGAGTCGACCTCCACCGTCGGAAAGTGCCCGGCGTATGTCGACAGTTTGTGCTTCCGCTCTTCCGGGGTCGTATAGAGCAGGTCGTGGTCTCCCCAACCGGTCACACCGACATAAATCATCGTGTTTCCTCCTCACATTATTGTTCGAACGATGTCTCCGCGTTTCGCTTTGACCAATTGAGTGTCCCGCTGAACGTCACGAGCAACAAGACAAGTCCCATGATGAACGGATAGCGCATGTCGATATCGAAAGCGATCCCGGCAAGCGTCGGCCCGACGATATTACCGATACTCATATAGGCGTTGTTCATCCCCATCGCGAAGCCTTGTTCTTTATCTGCCATCTTCGACACAAGCGTATTCAACACCGGACGAAGAATCGAGGTCGACAAGAAGATGATGAGCGTGATTGCGAAGAAAATCGCATACGATCCCGCGAACAGCGAGAACAAGAAGCCGAGTGCCGCGAGCATAATGAAGATGAGCACGACTTTGATCTCACCGAAGAGCGAGACGAGTCGGTCGACGGCAAACAGCTGAACGATGACACTGACGATCCCCGTACCTGTGATCATGACGGCAATTTCTTGCGGCGTCGCACTGAACGTCTCACTGACGAACAATCCGAGCACCGACTCGTATGCCATGAGCCCAAACGCCATGACCAAGTTGATGACGAGCACGAAGAAGTACGGCTTTCGAGTCGACGACAAGAGTTGCCGTGGCAGCGATTCGGTCTCGTTCGTCCGGACGTAAGCTTCCCGGTCCGGTTCTTTCAATAGAATGATCGATGAGATGACGGCGACGAATGAGACGATCGCCGACAAAAGTAGCGGTGCCTTCAGCCCGAACTCGGCGACGAAGCCCCCGATCCCTGGTCCGATGACGATCCCGAGCGACATTGCCGCGGAAATATAGCTATTTCCTTTCGCCCGTTGTTTGAGCGTCGTAATGTCGGCCACGTAAGCAAAGATGGCTGGAATGAGCAATGCGGCCCCGACTCCGCCGATGGCGCGCGAGATCAGTAAGACCGTCAAATTGTCCGATAAGTAAAAGACTGCCATCGAGATGGTGAAGCCGATGAGCCCTGAAATGATCATCAGCCGGCGACCGTAGACGTCCGCCCATTTCCCCGCGATCGGTGACATGAGCAACTGCGCCCCGGCAAAGACCGAAATCATCAGTCCGGCGGCGGTACCGCCTTCACCTATCATTTTTAAATAGTCGGGAATGATTGGAATGATAATCCCGAATCCTGCTACAGCGATGAACATGTTCAGCATGAGAATCGCCAATTGTTTCTTTTGTTTTGTCGTCAACGTACGTCACTTCCTTTTCATCTATTCATTTTACTTGTTGATGAATGGAATGAGCAAACGATAAGACAGCAAAACACCCATCCTGGACCAGAGGATGGGTGTCGTTGTGATTATGAGATGCGTGACTCGGCGAGTGATCCGCTCGACCGCTGTTTCGGTAAGAACAGTGTGACGACATAAACGATCAACGTCGGAACTGCCCAGGCGAGCCCGATCTCAGCCATCGGCAAGTTCGTGATCCATGCAGTCACGGCTGTTGGAGCCAAGCCTTGTGCCGTCTCGAACAACGAGAACACGAGCGCCGTGTAAACGGTCGCCTTCATGGCGACTTGCGGGTTACGTTGAATCCGTTCCGTGACCGAAACGAGCACGAGTGCGATCATGACCGGATACAAGAGCGTGAGTAACGGTATCGCGATTTCAATCAACGTACCGAGACCGACGAGTGAAATCAAGTAACCGAATAACGTTGTCCCGATGACGACTTGGTAGTACTTGAGCGACTCGAACGTGTTACTCATGAACCGTGAAAACTCACTGATGAGTCCGACGGCTGTCGTCAAACAAGCAAGGAAGACCGCTGCCCCGAGTGCGAGCATGCCGACTTGACCGAACGATGTACCGGCAAACGTTTGAAGGAGGCTTGCTCCGTCAGTCGTTCCCGTGACACCCGTCATGTTCGCTCCGATCGATGCGAGCGAGATGTAGACGAGCATCAAACACGTGACGGCAAGCAATCCCGATGTCCGGAGAAGCGATGACGCTTCTTTTTGATCCGACATCCCGTTCGCTTTAAGCGTGACGAGAACGATTGCACCAAAGACGAGTGCCCCGAATACGTCCATCGTCAAGTAACCTTGTTTAAAGCCTTCACCGAGTGCCCCGAGCCACGTCTCATACCCTGCTGCCGGCGCGACCGGTGAGCCGAGCGGAGCCACAAGGTTTGTGATCCCGATGCCAGCGAGCAAGACGAGGAGGATCGGCGTAATGATCCGTCCGATGATCTCGATCAATTTTTGAGCGCGGAGCGTCAAAAGGAACGTCAAGCCGAAAAAGACAGTTGAACTGATGGCGAGTGTGAACGTTGACGGCGCACCGAGGAACGGCACGACTCCCATCTCATACGTGACCGCTGCCGTCCGAGGAATCCCGAAGAACGGTCCGATGGCCACGTACATTAATCCCGTCAAAAGGAGTGCAAGACGCTTCGGAATATACTGGGCGATTTGATCAGACCCTCCACCGACCCGCGCGACCGCGAACAAGGCGAGTAAAGGAAGTCCGACGCCGGTAATGACGAATCCGACTAGGGCTGGGAACAGGTTCTCACCTGCCAACGCTCCTAGCATCGGTGGGAACAGCAAGTTCCCGGCTCCGAAGAATAATGCGAAAATCGTAAACGCTAACGGGAATAATGTTGATTTTTTCATACAACTACCTCCACATACATTGTAGTACCTTCCGTGTTGAACAAATTCCGACTAAATGACTAAATTTTCTGACAATAAAGCGCTTGGTCTATTCCATTATACACACTATCCTTTTTTTGACCACCCTATCTTTAAAAAAGATGTTTATTTTTCTGAGAAGTAGATTTCCATATAAAAAAAGCTCCCTCTTTTTACAACAGGAGCCTACTTGTCAACCGAATTCATGTCATCTTTTCAAAAAAATAGTCAATAGCGGATATCGAATTTACGGTACGATGCTTCCGCGATATCCGTTTCTTCGATCTGTTCGACGCCGACGAACCGATTGCCGTCATAGAGCGCTCGTTTGAACGATGCATAGTCGGCCTCGTCCCCTTCGACGTGGATTTCGACCGTACCATCGCTCAAATTCCGGACCCATCCCTTTAGATTCGATTCGATTGCGGTCGCTTGACAAAAATAGCGAAAGCCGACCCCTTGGACGCGTCCTGAGACGATCAATTGTTTAGCCAGTTTCATGCGTATTCTCCTCCTTCATATGAAATAACAGGTTTAGCGAGACGCTGCTTAGGTAACACTATATAAATAAAATACTGATTAGGAGTGGTGATGTGGAACAGATTGTGAATATCGTGACGTCGTTTTCGAATTGGCTATGGGGAGTCCCAATCATCTCCCTGCTCGTGTTATCAGGTGTATACTTGACCATCAAATTAGGATTCTTCCAATTCCGATACCCGCTCTACATAGTTCAACAAACGTTAGGAAGCGTCTTTAAAAAACCGAAAGGCGAAGGCGACATCAGTCCTCGCCAGGCGTTGACGTCGGCGTTATCGTCGACGATTGGTGCCGCCAACATCATCGGTGTCCCGGCCGCGATTATGTTCGGGGGACCGGGCGCCATCTTCTGGATGTGGGTCATCGCCGTCGTCGGGATGGCCATTAAGTTCTCAGAAAGTGTCCTCGCCGTCCGTTACCGCGAGAAAAATGAAGCTGGGGAATTTGTCGGCGGTCCGGTCTACTACATGGCCAAAGGGCTGAAGTGGAAATGGCTCGCCTCATGGTTCGCGTTCGCCCTCATGATCGAGCTCATCCCGAGCATCATGGTCCAAGGCAACGCCGTCAGCTCGGCCGTCCGTGAGACGTTCAACGGCGACACGCTCATTACCGGGATTATCGTCGCCGGACTCGTCGCACTCGTCGTCTTCGGTGGCATGAAACGGATCGCTAAAGTAACAGAAATAATTGTTCCAGCGATGGCACTCGTGTACGTCGGGGCCGGGTTCATCATCGTCTTGATGAACTTCTCGCAAATCCCTGACGTTCTCGGTCTTATCTTCTCGTACGCGTTCCAACCGATGGCCGCGCTCGGCGGATTCGCCGGGGCCGCCATCGCTGAGACAATCCGTTGGGGTTTCGCCCGCGGACTCTATTCGAACGAGGCCGGTCTTGGGACGGCGCCGATTGCGCACGCAGCCGCCCAGACCGATCACCCGGTCCGCCAAGGTTTCTGGGCCGTCATCGGGATCGTCATCGACACGCTCATCATCTGTAGCACGACCGCGTTCGTCGTCTTATCGTCTGGTGTCTGGACGCGTGAAGGCGCGATGAGCGACCCGGCCGCACTCACGACGATCGCTTTCCGTGAATACTTCGGGTATACGGGCAGCCTGCTCGTGACGATCTCACTCATCTTCTTCGTCTTGTCGACGATCATCGTCATCATCTTTTATGGTTCACGCCAAGCCGAGTACTTGTTCGGTTTGACGGCCGGTAAAGTGATGAAAGTCGTCTATATCGCCTCGATCGTCATCGGTTCGATCGGTGGCGCCCAGATGATTTGGAACTTCCTTGACTTCATGCTCGCGATGATCCTCATCCCGAACATGATCGCCGTATTGATGCTAAGCGGTGAAGTGAAGCGACTAACGACTGAATTCTTCTCGTCTGAAAAATATTACAAGAAAGACGTCGCCGAGAAAAAGGCGTCGTAACAACGAACCCGGCTGCAAGGGCAGCCGGGTTTTTGTTATGAACTTGTCTCGATTTTGTCAATCGCCTGGCGAATCCGTCCGACTGAGGCGTCGAACTGTTGTTGCTCCTCAGCCGTCAGGTCGATCTCGATGATTTGACTGATACCGCTCCGGTCGATCAAGGCAGGTACCCCGATATGGAGGTCGGAGGCGCCGTATTCACCGTCGAGATGGGCACCGATCGTCACGACCGTGTTCTCGTTCCGGACGATGGCGCGGACGATGCGCAGCAAGCCGAGACCAATCGCGTAATACGCCGCGCTCTTATATTCGATGATCTGGTTCGCGGCATCGCGTACTTCTTGATAGATCGCGTCTAAATCCTCTTGGCGATACGAATCATTGTCGGCGAGCAATTGCTTCATCGACTTGCCATAAATCCGGGCGTTGTCCCAGGCGACGAAACCACCGGCACCATGTTCGCCCATATAATAGACGTGACAGTTACGCGACGACAAGTCGAAGTATTCGCCGAGCTTATAACGCAGACGTGCCGTATCAAGCACCGTCCCTGAGCCGATGACGCGGTGTTTCGGCAAGCCGGACGCTTTCCAGGCGACGTGGGCCATCACATTGACCGGGTTCGTCGCGACGACGATGATCCCGTCAAAGCCGCTCGCCATGATTTGTTCTGTGACGTCACGGACGACGACCGCATTTTGCCCGGCGAGGTCCATCTGTGTCTGCCCAAGCTTCTGAGCGGCTCCTGCCGTGATGATGACGATATCGGCGTCACGACAATCCGTGTAATCCCCTGCCCAAATCCGAACCGGGCTCGGTGCGAACGAGATGCCGTGGTTCAAGTCCATCGCCTCCCCTTCCGCTTTCGCGTGGTTCGAGTCGATCAAGACGAGCTCTTCACAAAGTGCCGCCATCGATAATTGGTAAGCAAAACTGATGCCGACCCAGCCGGCACCGACGACGGCGATGCGGGTGATGTCTTTTGGATCAATTGTTTCCATTCAATCATTCCTCCCTAAAAACAGTCTCTCTTTTAGCATACCCGACTCTTAGCTGTTTCACGACAATAACTAAACAATCAGTATATACGAAATAAATACAGAATTACGCTATGCATCAAGTTTCGGTTCAAATATTCCCGTATCTCGAACATAGCCAAAAATTTGAATCATTTCATTGTCCTGTATGAACGGGATTCGTTCTTTCGTTAAAATAGATATAAGTTCATCGGTCATATCACATACGTCTGGTTCGACGATAGCTCCCTTATAGACCAACACCTTTGGTCGCAATCGAATCCATTCGATTGAAGAGGTAGGATAAGGAAATCCATCATCCCAATCACCTGATTCATAAGCCGTCTTCGATAAAAACTCAGGATCAGGTGTGTCCTCTAATACATATTTGATTTGATAAGGAGGTTCAAATAGGAATGTATTTGCTACCGCTCGCCTCAGTTCCCCCCACTTTGTCTTGTTCATCACCGATGTCAATTGCCGCTCTTCTATTTCTTGTAACTCTTTTTGTCGGTCCATCGCTGTTCATCCTTTCTCACATGCGAGTTCTAAGCGCTTGATTGCCCGCAACACACCTTCACGGTTGTGCTTTTGCTTCATCCACTTGGGCAAGCGACTCTCAATACTGCGGTTCGCGCCGTCGCTTGTCCGAACACTCGCTTCCACGTACTGTCTCATATACGCGAGGTGCTCCTGATTATAAGCCCATAGGACATGACCACAACAACCAGTTTGCAGATAGAGCGGCAATCTGAAATGTACATCGAAAGCTCCGCCGATGTATTTCGTACCGCTCTGCTTCATTTGTAGATAACCGCACTGAAAACAGCTCAAGCGTACCTCATTAGCCTTCTCCATAACGTCCGCTCGTCCCCCACAACGTGGACAAATCACGACCATCTGACCCATGAATGTCTCAAGTTCTCTGCTCTCTAGTGAAAATCGATTTGTCACGTCATCGCCTCCTCATTTCATTATACAAAAAACCAGCGAAACTAAGCTCGCTGGTCAAGGTAGTGGACTATTAAATCAATTGTTACATCTCAAACTTGACGAGACCGTTCACTCTCTTTCCCAATAATAGTGAACCGGCCGAATTTCAATCCTCCAGCCTAACGATTCCGCTTCGGGCACTTGGGTCGTCGGATGGATGGAAGCAATTCTGACCGCGTCCTCTATGTCCGCCGCTTCAATCAAAAAAGTACTTCCTACTACTTCCTTTGACCCCAAGACTGGTCCATCCGTTATCTTGATCTGATCAGCATGACGCTTGACTTCTTTCACACTCGCTTCAAGCCCAATATCTAATACAACCTGCTCACTTGCATAAAACTGATGTAAGTATGGTTCACAAGTAGCCATGATTCGGTCTATTTCATGGTCCGTCTTTTCATTCATTTTTTCAGCATTGAAATATCCTGTCGCCAAGAACATCATTTGACCTTCTCCTCTCGGATTTATTTACGCTCATTTGCTGTTTGAAGCATATTTCACTACTCTATTCCCTCTTTACCGTTTACATAGATAATATGGAAAATCATCTTAAAACCCCATAAAAAAGACGGTCGACATGATTTCATGTCAACCGTCTTCCTCAATCTATTCAGGATTATCCAATCGAACCTTCCATCTCAAACTTGATGAGACGGTTCATTTCGACCGCATATTCCATTGGCAATTCTTTCGTGAACGGCTCGATGAAGCCCATGACGATCATCTCGGTCGCTTCTTCTTCCGAGATACCACGGCTCATGAGGTAGAAGAGCTGCTCTTCTGACACTTTCGAGACTTTCGCTTCGTGCTCGAGCGAGACTTGGTCGTTCAAGATCTCGTTGTACGGGATCGTGTCCGACGTCGACTCGTTGTCCATGATGAGCGTGTCACATTCGATGTTCGAACGGGCACCTTTCGCCTTACGGCCGAAGTGGACGATTCCGCGATACGAGACTTTTCCGCCTTGTTTCGAGATCGACTTCGAGACGATCGACGACGACGTGTTCGGTGCGAGGTGAATCATCTTCGCCCCAGCGTCTTGGTGCTGCCCTTTACCGCCGAGTGCGATCGAGAGCGTCATCCCACGTGAGCCTTCACCTTTTAAGATGACGGCCGGGTACTTCATCGTGAGTTTCGATCCGATGTTGCCATCGATCCACTCCATCGACGCGCCTGCTTCACAGACGGCACGCTTCGTGACCAAGTTATAGACGTTGTTCGCCCAGTTTTGGATCGTCGTATAGCGGCAGTATGCGTCTTTGTTGACGAAGATCTCGACGACAGCTGAGTGAAGCGAGTTCGTCGTGTAGACCGGTGCCGTACATCCTTCGACGTAATGGACCGAAGCGCCCTCGTCGACGATGATGAGCGTCCGCTCGAATTGACCCATGTTTTCCGAGTTGATCCGGAAGTAGGCTTGGAGCGGTTGCTCGAGTTTCACACCTTTTGGTACATAGATGAACGAGCCACCTGACCAGACGGCCGAGTTGAGTGCCGAGAACTTGTTGTCCGTCGGCGGGATCAATTTCCCGAAATACTCACGGAACAAGTCTTCGTTTTCTTTCAAAGCAGTGTCCGTATCTTTGAAGATGACACCTCTTTCTTCGAAGTCTTCTTGCATGCTATGGTAGACGACCTCTGACTCGTACTGAGCCGAGACACCTGCCAAGTATTTTTGTTCCGCTTCCGGGATTCCGAGCTTATCAAACGTCCGTTTGATTTCTTCAGGAACCTCATCCCACGAGTGTTCCGTCTTCTCAGACGGTTTGACGTAGTACGTGATCTCATCAAAATCAAGTGACGTGAGATCGCCGCCCCATGTCGGCATCGGCATCTTGCGGAACTGTTCGAGTGATTTTAAACGGAACTCGAGCATCCATGCCGGTTCTTCTTTCATGTTCGAGATCGTTTCAACGATTTCTTTCGTCAAGCCGCGGCCTGAACGGAAAATCGAGATGTCTCGATCATGGAAGCCATATTTATAATCGCCAACGTCTGGCATGTTTTTCGCCATATCGGTCTCCTCCTTCTACTTACGCTTCCTCGTCGACTCCCTTTTCAAGCGCTTTCCACGCGAGCGTGGCGCACTTGATGCGAGCCGGAAACTTTGAGACACCAGACAACGCTTCGATGTCGCCTAGGTCGAACGTGTCTGTATCGTAGTCTTTCCCTTGGACCATCTGTGAAAAGATGTTCGCCAATTGGAGCGCTTCGTCTACAGACTTGCCTTTTACGATTTGGGTCATCATCGATGCCGAGGCGAGACTGATCGAACAGCCTTCCCCTTCGAACTTGGCATCTTTCACGATTCCGTCTTCGACTTGAAGTTGGAGTCGGAGTGAATCCCCGCACGTCGGGTTGTTCAAGTCGATCGTCACGCCATCTTCGATGACGCCACGGTTTCTTGGGTTTTTATAATGATCCATGATGACTTGTCGGTACAACATGTCGAGATTGTTAAAACTCATAATTGAAATACTCCTTCGTTTGACGTAACCCTTCGATGAAGCGATCGACTTCATCTCGTGTGTTATACAAGTAGAAGCTCGCTCGGGCAGTCGATGATTGCTTCAGGAGGCGCATGAGCGGTTGGGCACAGTGATGACCGGCCCGTACCGCGACCCCTTGCATATCCAAGACGGTCGCAAGGTCGTGGGCGTGGACGTCGTTCAAGTTGAACGTGACGAGCCCGACGCGCTCCTCAGGACCGAAGATCTCGATCCCTTCGATCGTACGCATCTGTTCGATGGCGTACGTCACGAGCGCCCGTTCGTGCGCCTCGACATTCTCGAGACCAAGGTCTTCTAAAAAGTCGATGGCGGCAGCCAAACCGACCGCACCGGCGATGATCGGCGTTCCCGCTTCAAAGCGGTACGGGATATCTTTCCACGTCGACTCATACAAGTCGACGTAATCGATCATCTCACCGCCGAACTCGACCGGCTCCATGTTTTTAAGCAGCTGTTTCTTCCCGTATAAGACACCGATCCCGGTCGGACCGAGCATCTTATGGCCAGAGAAGGCAAGGAAGTCACAATCGAGCGCTTGGACGTCAAGCTTCCGGTGCGGCGCGCTTTGCGCCGCATCGACGACCATGACCGCGCCTTTTTCGTGGGCGAGTTGCGCCACTTCCGCGATCGGGTTAATCGTGCCGAGCACGTTCGAGACGTGGCTCATGGCGACGATCTTCGTCCGGTCCGACAACACTTCCCGCACCGCGTCGAGCGTGATCCGGCCGTCTGGTGTCATTTCGACGTAACGGAGTTTCGCACCTGTGCGTTTGGCGAGCTGTTGCCATGGAATCAAGTTCGCGTGGTGTTCCATCGGTGTGAGAACGATCTCATCTCCCGCGCTGACGTTGGCGTCCCCGTAACTTGAAGCGACAAGGTTGATCGCCGTCGTCGTCCCACGCGTGAAGATGATCTCTTCCGGTACTGAGGCGTTGATGAATGAACGGACACGCTCCCGCGCCCCTTCATACGCATCCGTCGCGTGCGTGCCGAGCGTATGGACGCCACGGTGCACGTTCGAATGGATGCGGCGATAGTAATCCTCGATCGCCTCGATGACAGCAAGCGGTTTTTGGGAGCTCGCCGCGCTGTCGAGATAGACGAGCGGATGGCCGTTGATTTCCTGATCTAAAATCGGGAACTGTTTACGAATCGAGGCATCAATCATCTTAACGCACTTTCCCTTCGATGACTTCACGGAGACGGTCTTTGACCGACTCGATCGCGAGTTGCTCGACGACCGGGTTCAAGAATCCGTGAATGATTAAACGTTCTGCTTCTTTACGTGACAGACCGCGGCTCATCAAGTAGTACAACTGAATGTCGTCGACGCGTCCGACTGAAGCGGCGTGGCCGGCCATAACGTCATCCTCATCGATGAGGAGGATCGGGTTGGCGTCACCCCGTGCTTTTTCAGATAACATGAGAACGCGTTCCGTTTGGACACCGTTCGACTTCGAGGCACCGTGATGAATCATCGATGTCCCGCTGAAGATCGCTGTTGCCGAGTCTTTTTGAACACCGTGGATCAAGATGAACCCTTCCGAAGACTTCCCGAAGTGGTCGGTCCGGATGTTGAAGTTTTGTTTCTGTGCGCCACGACCGATCGTGACTGCTTTCGTGTTCGAGTACGTGTTGTCTCCGACGAGATGCGTCTTCGTCTCGACGAGCGAGTTGCCGTCGTTCATATGTCCGAGTGCCCAATCAAGATGAGCGTTCTCGTAGACGACACCGCGGCGGTTCATGAACGTGAGTGCTGACTCAGCGAGCTGGTCGACTCCACCGAATACGACTTTCGCGTTCGCTCCGACGAACACTTCCGTCACGGCGTTGACCGTGTGCGGCTCATTTGTGTTCGACAAGAAACTTTCGATATACGTCACTTCACTGCCTTCATCGGCGACAACGATCGTGTGATGGTACAACGACCCGTTCGCTTGTTCCATCGTGAAGATGGCTTGAAGCGGGTCTTTCAATTGCATGTTTTTCGGGACGTACAAGAAAGCCCCACCGTTCGTGAGCGCTGCGTTCAAGGCAGACAAGCGATCTTCGTCAACCCGAACGCCTTCTGTCATGAAGTATTTCTCGACGAGGTCCGGATGTTGTTCCATCGCTTGTTGGATTCCCATGAACAAGACGCCTTCTGGCATCGTAAGTTCGTTATAGACGACATGACCGTTGCGTTCAACGAGCACGTTTGTCCGGTGGTCTCCGAGCAATGCTTCGATTTCAGGCGTCAACCCGTCAAGCTTCGCGAGCTCGACGTCTCCGCTTGTGAAATCCCATTTATCAATCTTGATTTTTTCAACTTTAGGCAAGGCGAGAGTCGGCGCAAGTTCTGCTGCTTCTTTACGTCGGTTGACCATCCATGCTGGTCCACCGAGCGCCTCTGCACGTGCCGCTACTGCTTGTGCATCTAATTCAAATTGTACGGTCATCGTACAGCCCCCTTACGCTTCTGTGTCTACTGTCATCCCAAGATCTTGCTTCACCCAGTCGTAACCTTCTGCTTCGAGTCGTTGTGCGAGCTCTTTGCCGCCCGACATGACGATTTTACCGTCGATCATGATATGGACGAAATCTGGCTCGATGTAGTTGAGGAGACGCTGATAGTGCGTGATGATCAAGCAGCCGAACTCTTCAGTGCGCATTTCGTTGACGCCTTTAGCGACGACTTTGAGCGCATCGATATCAAGACCTGAATCGATCTCATCAAGAATCGCGATGTTCGGTTTGATCATCATCATTTGAAGGATCTCGTTACGTTTTTTCTCTCCGCCCGAGAAGCCTTCGTTCAAATAGCGGTGTGCCATTTCTGAAGGGATTTCAAGAACGCCCATCTTCGAATCAAGTTCGCGGATGAATTTCATAAGTGAGATTTCTTCGCCTTCTTCGCGGCGCGAGTTGATCGCTGAGCGCAAGAAGTCGGCGTTTGTGACTCCGCTGATTTCAGCTGGATACTGCATCGCGAGGAACATGCCTGCTTGCGCACGTTCATTTACTTCCATCTCGAGGACGTCTTCTCCGTTCAAGTCGACGCTCCCTCCTGTCACTTCGTACAATGGATGACCCATGAGGGCAGATGCGAGTGTTGATTTACCAGTCCCGTTAGGACCCATGATGGCGTGAATTTCGCCACCTTTAATTTCAAGATTAAGACCTTTGACGATCTCTTTTCCTTCGATTGAGACGCGGAGGTCATCAATTTTCATGTGTGGTACGTTAGACATTCGGATACCCCTTCCGTTTTCTCGCCATTTTTGGCGTAGATTAGATATATTCTAATCTTAATCTAGGCAATTTTTTATTTCAAGCGACTCACCTTATATTTCATTCTCAATAAAACATAAATGTTGAGAATGAGAATATCGGGAAATCAAGACATTATCCAACATTTTCCTCGACTTGAACCGAATTCGCTTGTTTTTCCCGTAGCGCGCCGGTGAAGAAGAAGGCGCCACACGCGGTCAGAACGGCTAGGCTCCCAAATACAGGGAGCGACGCGTTGTCGAAGCCGTCGAGCAGCAGTCCGCCGATGACCGGCCCGATCGATTGACCGAGTGCCGTCAACCCCATCGCCCCGAAATACGTGCCGCGCAAATGTTCCGGTGCCAAATCGTCTGTCAACACGTCCGTCATCGTGAACATGAGCACTTCCCCGACCGTGAAGATGACCATCGCGACGAATAGTACCCACACCTCGGCAGCGAAGCCGATTAACAACAGCCCAATCGAGAGCGTCGCGATCCCAAAGAACAGCGACTTGATTGGCGAGACGCGAATACCGAACCGCATGATCGGATACTGCACGATGAGCACGGTGATCGCGTTGACCGTCAACAGATAAGCGAATAGGCGCGACCCGTCACTGAATCCGTCGTGAAACGCGATGAACTGCGGCAACGTCGAATTGAATTGACTGTAGCCGATGATGGCGAAGATCATGCCGATGATGACGAAGCGGAACGTCTTGTCTTCTTTTAACACGCGGAACGTCTCCGTCAGGCGCGGCCGCACTTTGACGCCGTCCCCTTCTTCAAACGGATACTTCCGGAACAACGTCGAGATAACGAGGCCGTAAAGGACATAGACGGCGGTCACGACGAAGAATGCGCTCTTCGCTCCCGTAAGTGACAAGACGACCGCAAGCAGCGGTCCGATCGCCGCAGCGATGTTGATCATGAAGTAGCGCACGTTATAGACGATGACACGCTGGTCGGGTTGCGTCGTGTCGCTGATCAAGGCCCGAGACGCTGGTTCAAGGAATGAACGTGAAACGCCCATCAATACCGAAAATATGTAAAACCAAACGAGCTCCGTTGCGAGTGCGAAACCTGTGAACGTCAAGGCGTTCAAACCGATACCTATCAACATCAGCTGTTTGCGCCCGTAGCGGTCAGACAGCGTCCCCCCGAAAAAGCTCATAAATAGACCGGATAATGCCGACGTCGCGAACACCGTCCCGATCACGCTCGCCGAGAAACCGAGCGTCGCGAGATAAATCGCAAAAAACGGCATGACAAAAAACGTCGACAGCCGTGCAAAAAATGTACCGAACAAGACGCCAAGCGTCAGCGGATGAATGTGTCGTATGCTCACCCGAATCCCCCCTTTTCTACATATAAATAGTTTACTTCTATTATTGAAGCAAAACCACTGCAAACAAAAAAGGCCCGGGATGTCCCGAGCCTAAAATCAATCATTATTTAACCGGTACGACCGCACCTTTGTACTCATCCAAGATCCACTGTTGTGTCTCTTCTGATGTCAATACTTCAAGGAGTGCCTTGACGCGCTCATCGTCTTCGTCGCCTTCACGCGTGACGATCAAGTTGACGTACGGTGAGTCTTCGCCTTCAAGAGCGATTGCGTCTTCGAGCGGGTTGAGGCCGGCATCAATCGCGTAGTTCGTGTTGATGAGGACGGCATCGCCTTCACCGTTGTTGAACGCTTGCGGGAGAAGTGCCGCTTCGACGTCCGTCTTGAACTCCAAGTTTTTCGGGTTGTCGACGATGTCAGCGACTGTCGCGTCTGTCGTCTTGCCGTCAGCGAGCGTGAGCAAGCCTTCTGTTTGAAGCATCGTCAAGATTCGTCCGTGGTCAGCGACCGACGAGCTCATGATGATTTCAGCGCCGTCCGGAAGCTCATCGAGTGATTTGTAGTCTTGTGAGTAGACACCGATCGGCTCGATGTGGACGCCGCCGGCTGAAGCGAATTTATAGTCTTTGTTCTCAGCCATTTGTGACTCGAGGTACGGCTCGTGTTGGAAGTAGTTCGCGTCGAGTTCGCCAGCTGCGAGCGTCTTGTTCGGGAGCACGTAGTCTTGGAACTTCTTGATTTCAAGCGTGTAGCCTTTTTCTTCATATTCGTCTTGGACGTGCTCTAAAATCTCGGCGTGTGGTACGTTCGACGCGCCGATGATGAGCGTCTTATCGTCGCCCGAGCCTGATTCCGAGTCCCCGCCGCCACATGCCGCGAGAATTGTGAGTGCTGAAGCTGCTGTCAATCCGAGTACTGTTTTCCATGATTTCATTATAAAACCCTCCATATGATTGTATTTGATTAAGCTGATCGCTTATCGATTTTTGAGACGAGTCGATCGCCGATGAACTGAACGACGAAGACGATGACTAAGATCAATACGGTCGCGACGAACGTGACGTCGCTTTGTGAACGCTGGAACCCTTCGAGGAACGCTAAGTTCCCGAGACCACCACCGCCGACGACTCCGGCCATGGCCGTGTAACCGACGATGGCGACGATCGTCACGGTGATGCCTGACACGATGGCCGGGAGTGCTTCCGGGAACAACACTTTATAGACGATCTGCCATTTCGTCGCGCCCATCGACTCGGCCGCCTCGATGACACCGCGATCGACTTCGCGGAGTGCGAGCTCGACCATCCGTGCATAAAACGGGGCCGCACCGATGATGAGCGCCGGGAGCGCCGCCGTCGAACCGAGCATCGTTCCAACGAGAAGGAGCGTGAACGGAATGAGCAAGATGATCAAAATAATGAACGGGATCGAGCGGAACACGTTGACGACCGCACTGATGATCGTGTAAATCGGACGATTCTTCATCATGAGCGGTTCGTTCGTGACATATAAGAGCATGCCGAGGGCGAGACCGATGACGAATGTCGCGGCTCCTGCGACGAGCGTCATATAGAGCGTCTCCCACGTCTGTTCGAGCATGACTTGCCAATCTACATTAGGAAACATCGCTTTCTACCTCCACTTCCACTGCCTGCGATCGGATTGAGGCGATGGCCCGCTCGACTTCAGCCGGCTCTCCGATCAATTGGATGAATAGCGTCCCGAGCGCGCCGACTTGCGACTGCGTCACGTTACCGCCGATGATGTTGAAGCCGATGTCGTGCTGTTTCAACACTTCCGATAAAATCGGCTGTTCGGCCGTCTCGTTCAAGAACTTGAGTTTGACGATTTGGCCACTCGGATAACGTGCTTTCAAATGCTCGAACGTGAGCGACATGTCGTCGACGGCACCGATCTGTTTGACGAACTCTTTCGTGATCGGCTGTTCCGGATGTTGGAACACGTCCGCGACTTGGCCGGTCTCGACGACTTTCCCTGCCTCCATGACGGCGACGCGATGACAGATTTTTTGGATGACGTGCATCTCATGGGTGATGAGGACGATCGTCAGTCCGAGTTTCTTATTGATGCTGACGAGCAGTTCGAGAATCGAATCGGTCGTCTTCGGGTCGAGTGCGCTCGTCGCTTCATCGCAGAGGAGCACGTCTGGATTTGTAGCGAGCGCGCGGGCAATCCCGACTCGCTGTTTTTGACCGCCCGATAGTTGCGACGGATAGCTGTCTTCACGTCCGGCGAGACCGACGAGATCGACGAGCTCTTGGACGCGGCGTTTACGTTCACTGGCCGGTACCCCGATCAGTTCGAGCGGGAAGCTGATGTTCTCAGCGACCGTGCGCGACCATAATAAGTTGAAGTGTTGGAATACCATCGAGACGTTTTTGCGCACCCCACGCAGTTCTTTCGGAGTGAGCTTCGTCAGCTCGCTCCCTGCGACGACGATTTCACCGCTTGACGGTGACTCGAGTCGGTTGAGCAGACGGATGAGCGTCGACTTCCCCGCCCCTGAATATCCGATTATTCCAAAAATTTCGCCGCTCTCGATTGTGAGCGACACATCATCGACCGCCTGGACTCGACCGTTCTTCGTGTCGAACCATTTGGCCACATTACGTAATTGAATCAATACCTTTCCCTCCTGACAACAAAAAAAGTACACACGTTTGAGCAAACGTGCGTACTTTATCGGTACGGACAACGATTGCTCTCATCTTCCAAGGTTCTCACCTTGCTGGAATTAGCACCATTTCGGATTGCTCCGCGGTTGCTGGGCGTCATAGGGCCAGTCCCTCAGCCTCTCTTGATAAGAGTGTTGTTTATTCGATTAGCTTTATAATAGCGACACATTATTTTCATGTCAAACTATTTTGTGCGAAAAATCAAAAAAAGGTGCCATCCGAGGATGACACAGAACGTAGCACCTTGAGTCACGGAAGGACAACCCATAGATGAAACTCTTTTGCCCGATCAGAGTGTTCATCCTTATATGGGGGATTCAAGCCATCCATCACTCGGCCTTAGAACGTACCATGCGGTTACGCGGTAGGTGTCCCTGCGCTTGATTTTTTTGGGGGACAATCGAAGGGAAGGTCCACCTAAAAGTCGCGTAAAGTGATGCACCGGCTGTTCTAAAACGTCTTGATGGCTGGAGAATCTCGTCCTATATTGTGTTCAAGTAAGATGTTGTAATGAATATACCATTCGTGAACTTTCTGTGTCAACTGATTATTTAAAATTTTCTGATTATTCTAATCATCCTATCTCATTTAACGAAAGATAGGACGTGCTGCACGTTTTGAAACGCATATAATCGGTCTTCGACTTGGCCGTCTTTAAGCTTTAACAGCGCCGGTACGCTCATGACTTGATACGCTTCTAACTCTTGCGGGATAAAGTTGGCGTCCTGCTTGTCAATCGCGAGTGTCGGGTCGACCGCTTCGACGACGGCGAGCATCCGCTCGGCCACAGCGCATGTTCCACACATCGGGGCGTATATATATAACAATCCGTCTGTAATCATTGTTCTCACCTCTTTTATAAGTATATGAATGTGAGCCGATCTGTTCAAAAGTTGTGCTCACCCCACGAATTTTCTGAATCGTTCAACATTTCCTGTTGACGCTTCACGAAAAGAGGCATAGTATGGTCATTAACTTTAACGCTTTCGTACATAACAGCGTATACGTAGAAAAGGACAGGTGAATCGACTCATGACGGAACAAACGAAACTGACAGGCAAACAATTTTTGATGAACGTATTGAACGGACTCAGTCTCGCTATTTTAATCGCCCTCATCCCGAGCGCATTGCTCGGTGAATTAACGAAAGCCATCTTACCGTATTTTCCGTCTTTACAGTTCATCTTAGATGCGACGACGATCGCGATGCGCCTCTTACCCGTCATCATCGGTGTAGCCGTCGCCATGCAGTTCAGACGTTCTGCGCTCGAGGCCGGCACGATCGGCATTGCGACCCAGGTCGGGAGCGGCGCCATCCGCATCGAGGAAGGTGCGTTCCTCATGGCCGGAATCGGTGACGTCATCACGGCCGGCGTGACGGCCGCACTTGCGACATATATGGTCATGCAGCTGTCGCCACGCTTAAAGACGTACACCGTCCTCGTTTTACCGATGACGGTCATCGTCGTCGCCGGAGGGATTGGTACATTCCTCCTCACTTATATCTCACAGATCACGACGTACATCGGCACCATCATCATGACGATGACTGAACTCCAGCCGATTATGATGGGTATGTTGATCGCGATGGCTTTCTCGCTCATCATCGTCTCTCCGATCTCGACGGTCGGGATTGCGACGGCGATCAGCCTGTCCGGTGTTGCCGCCGGGGCCGCCAACCTCGGTGTCGTCGCGGCCGGCTTCGGTCTCGCCATCGCCGGATGGCAGATGAATGCCACCGGGACATCAATCGCTCACTTCCTCGGCTCACCGAAAATTCAAATGGCGAACTTCGTCCGCCGTCCGATCATGATGCTGCCGGTGCTCGCGAACGCGGCCATTCTCGGTGCGCTCGCCGGTATCCTCCGTATCGAGGGGACACCGATCAGCGCCGGCTTCGGCGTCTCCGGGCTCATCGGACCAGTCAACGCCCTGCACTTGATGCCAGGCGGATTCGCGCTCTGGAACGTCATGCTCGTCATCGTCTTGTTCGGCCTCATTCCGGTGACGCTCGGGATTGTCTTCTACCGACTGTTCAACCGGACATCACTCATCCAGCCTGAACATTACCGCCTCGACTTCGACTAAATCAAAAAATCCCGGCTTCTCATAAAGAGAAACCGGGATTTTTGTTAGCCTTGAATCATCGCTTCATATTCTTCGGCTGACATGAGTTTGTCGACGTCCGTTGAATCGTTCAACTCGACTTCGATCATCCATGCGCCTTCGAACGGTGCTTCGTTGACGAGTTCCGGCGAATCCGCGAGTGATTCATTCACCGCCGTGATCTTCCCAGAGATCGGTGCGTACAGTTCAGACACCGTCTTGACCGATTCGACCGAACCGAACGGCTCGTCGAGCAAAATCGTGCCGCCGACTTCAGGAAGTTCCACAAACACGATGTCCCCTAGTTCGCTTTGTGCGAAATCCGTGATCCCGATGCGGGCAACGCTTCCGTTCACTTCAACCCATTCGTGTTCTTTTGAATAACGTAGATTTGCAGGTACTTTGCTCATCATGACTTCCCCCTCAAATAAATTAGACTCACATGTGTATTATAGCACTTAGCCCCAAACGTCTGTAAATGACTTTTCTGAAAAACCGACCGTCGATTTTTGACCGTCCGTGACGATTGGACGCTTTAAAAGCATACCATTGCTGACTAAAAGCTCGATTTGTTCGTCTTCTGACAAATTCGGGAGCTTATCTTTAATGCCTTCGTTGCGGTACACTTGCCCGCTCGTATTGAAAAACTTTTTGAGCGGTAGCCCTGACTGTTGCCAGATCGACGTGAGTTCATCTTTTGACGGTGTCGCCTCGACGATATGAACGTATGTATACGCGACGTCGTTCTCCTTCAACCATTTCTCTGCCTTCTTACACGTACTGCATGGCGGATAGCCATATAGTGTCACCATATTTATCACCTCTTGTTTTACTGTAGCATACTCCATTCCCGCAAATCACGCCTCGAGCAAGCGTTCGATCTCTCGCTTCAACGTCGCGTTGACCGGATGTCTTGTTTCGATATAGCGCAACATCGCCGCGGCCGCTTCGGCCGACTTGCCGTAACCTGGCAGCCACTCGTTGAGCCCGGCGACGAGCTCCGGGTGCCGTGCCTCGACCCGGCGCGTCGGATTGAACGGGTCGCCCGTCTCTCCATGTGCTTTCAATACGTTGTTGACGGCCGCGACTTGGATGAGTTCGAAGCCGGCGAGACGCTCTCCGCGTCGTTCACGGAGCAGACCGACGTACAGGTTCGTCAGCGCCTCTTCGTAGCAATACGCTGCGTCTGGGACGTCCGTGACGAGCTTAGGCGTCGCAAACGATTCGAGCGCTTCATCCCGTTTCCAGACGATCCGTCCCGGGGTATAGGCGATGTGTGGCATCTCGAACAGTTCGAACACGGCGAACTCCCCGTAAATACCGTCCGCGTACATGATCTTGTGGCCGTCTTTCGTGTTTTGGAATTGGTAAGCGATCGGTTCAACCTCGAGCCAGTCCAAGTTGTCGATGAAGCGGGTTTTTCGTCCTTCCTCGACGATCAAAAAGAAATCGAGGTCGGAGTAGTCGTCGAGCCGCTCGGTCTCGAGGCCAATCGAACCGAGGGCGAGCAGCATCAGCGCCCCTTCTTGTTTCGCGACCAAACGCCCGATTCGTTCCATTCGTTCCAACAGTTGATCTCGTCTCATAAACATTCCTCCTTTTCCTCATTGTACGTTCTGATCAAACGAAAAAGAAAGGGCTGACCGCGTCCGGCCACCCCTCCCTGTTCGAGAAATTTTTATTACAGAATTTGCGAACGAGAAAGCCCACTCCTTTAGTGGTGGGATGAACGTGAGCTTGATTTCGGAGTCCCGTTAGTCGGAATTTCAGAAATCAACAAGCAGAATCTTATCCCGATAAAATGTATCACTCTAATAAATCTAATGATACAATGGACGTATGAACAACTACAGAAGAACCAAAACCACCGTATCGATGATCCATTATCATTTCGTGTTCTGCCCGAGGTATCGCCGAAAACTATTTGATGACGATACGTTCGAGCAACGATTCAAAGAGATCGTCCGTGATGTCTGCGAAGAGCTCGACATTCGACTCATCGCCATCGCGTGTGATCGGGACCACACACATCTATTCTTGTCGGCGTTGCCATCCCTCAGTCCGTCTGACATCATGGCGCGCATCAAAGGCGTCTCGTCGAAGCGACTACGAGAGGAATTTCCCCATCTCACACATCTCACAAGCCTTTGGACGAGATCCTTCTTCGTCTCGACGGCCGGAAATGTTTCCAGCGAGACCATCAAGCGTTATGTCGAGGAACAAAAGACAAGGAGGTGACACCGTGTCGCAGACATTGACGGTGAACATCAAACTTCATCCGACAAAAGAGCAACAATCGATCTTAGAGCGGATGATGCGCACCTACATCGGCACGACGAACCAGCTCGTCTCGGACATGGTGCAGGCTCGAGAAAACTTAAAGCTGACGAGCAAAAACGTGAGTTCCGATCTGCCGAGCGCCGTCAAGAATCAGGCCATCCAGGATGCGAAGAGCATGTTCAAAAAGGCGAAGAAGAAGGGCTTCCAGGTCGTCCCTGTCCTCAAGAAGCCGTACTGCACCTGGAACAACCAAAACTACTCGTTCGACTTCGAGTCGATCTCCTTCCCGGTCATGATCGACGGAAAGGTCAAGAAGACGGCGATCCGCGCCGAGATGGTCGACCCGGACAACCGGAACGCCACGCTCCTCGCCAACAAGCTCGGGACGCTCCGCATCATCAAGAAGTCGAACAAGTGGATCGCCCAGATCGCCGTCACGATCCCCACGACGGAGAAGGGGGGCACCAACGTGCTCGGGGTCGACCTCGGCCTGAAAGTCCCCGCCGTCGCATCGACAGATCGTGACAAGGCGCGGTTCTTCGGGAACGGGCGTGAGAACAAGTATATGAAGCGCAAGTTTCGTGCGAAACGGAAAGAGCTCGGTCAACAGAAGAAACTGGATGCGATCAAGAAGCTGAACAACAAAGAACAGCGCTGGATGAAAGACAAAGATCACAAGGTGAGCCGTGAGATCGTCGACTTCGCGAAAGAGAACAAGATTTCTGTCATCCGCCTCGAAAGATTGGCGAACATCCGACAGACGGCAAGAACAAGCCGTAAACACAACAAGAACCTGCACACCTGGTCGTTCTATCGCTTGGCACTATTCATCACGTACAAGGCAAAGCTCGAAGGCATCAAGGTCGAATCTGTCAATCCGGCCTACACCTCCCAGACATGCCCTTCTTGTGGAGCAAAAAATAAAGCGAAAGACCGAACATATTCCTGTCCGTGCGGATTCAAAAAACACAGAGATCTAGTCGGTGCGATGAATATCCGATACGCACCTGTGGTCGATGGTAACAGTCGACCAGCCTGAGAACCTATACGGTCTGTCTCAGGAGGGGTGATGCCACAGCCTCATCTGAAGGCTTGAACAAAACAGAAATGGACTGCGTTCGCACAAGCACTTCAGAATCCCACTCATACCGAAGGGGTGAGCTTGCGGCTTTAGCCGTGGGAGTGTCAAACGATGAACTTGTTCGCTTTGATGAGACTCGCTGCGACTTCGCGCTTCGTACCGATGACGTTGATTGGCTGATAGCGGCTGAACTTCTTCATCGCCGAGAGCAACATCCGTTGCTCGTCGCCTGACGCTGCCGCGTACAACACTTCTTTCGCCATGAGCTCGACTTGCTTGAACACTTGCTCGGCGAAGATTTCCGTGTAACGTACTTTTTGTTGGTTCTTATCGATACCAGTCCGCGCAATCGCTTTATCCGTCCGCGCAATCGCCGCTTCGAGCGCATAGATGGCGCTGATGATGTCGGCGATCTTGGCGAGGATTTCTTGCTCGTTTTGGAGGTTCTGCTGATATTTCTGGACGGCTGTCCCGGCGATCATCAAGTTGATCTTCTTCATGTTCGATAGAAGCATCTTCTCGCGCGCGAGCGGTGAACCGTCGAGCTCTTGCGGCATGTAGCTCATGAGCTCTTTTTGGAGCTTCTGTGCTTCGGCGAGGAGCGGCAAGTCGCCTTTCATCGCTTTCTTGAGGAGCGTGCTCGGGACGATCAAGCGGTTGATCTCGTTCGTTCCTTCGAAGATCCGGTTGATCCGTGAGTCACGGTACAAGTTTTCGACCTCGTACTCGGTCATGAAGCCGTAGCCGCCGTGAATTTGAACGGCTTCGTCGACGACGTAGTCGAACGTCTCAGACGCAAACACTTTGTTGAGCGAGCATTCGATCGCATACTCCGCGATCGATTGGGCGACTTTCGAGCCGTCGCGCATGTTCTCGTCACCAAGCGCATCGAGGCTGTCTTGGAACAAGCCGCCTGTGCGGTAGACCGAGCTCTCCATCGCGTAAATGTTCGCCGCCATCGTCGCTAATTTTTCTTGGATGAGCGGGAACTGGCTGATCGGCGTCTTGAACTGCTTGCGCTCGTTCGCGTATTGGACCGAGAGATCGAATGCACGTTTTGATGAACCGACCGCTCCGACCGCGAGTTTGTAACGACCGACGTTCAAGATGTTGAAGGCGATGACGTGCCCTTTACCGACTTCACCTAACAGGTTATCGACCGGGACTTCGACGTCTTGTAAAATGAGCGTCCGCGTCGACGAGCCCTTAATCCCCATCTTCTGTTCTTCGGCACCTGTCGAGACGCCGTTGTAGTCGCGTTCGACGATGAAGGCGCTGAACTTGTCGCCGTCAATTTTCGCGTAGACGACGAACACGTTAGCGAAGCCTGCGTTCGTGATCCATTGTTTCTCACCGTTCAAGACGTAGTGCGTCCCGGCCTCGTTCAAGACAGCCGTCGACTTCGCGCCGAGCGCGTCCGACCCTGAGCCTGGCTCTGTGAGCGCGTACGCTGCGATCCATTCGCCCGTTGCGAGCTTCGGCAAGTACTTATGCTTTTGCTCTTCTGTCCCAAAGAAGACGATCGGAAGCGTCCCGATCCCGACGTGAGCGCCGTAACTGAGGGCAAACGAACGGGCTTTGGCGAACCGTTCCGTGATGATCGATGACGAGATCTTGTCGAGCTGATAACCGCCGTACTCTTCAGGTACATCGGCACCGAGCAGACCGAGTTCGCCCGCTTCTTTCAACAGTTCGACCGAGAGATCGAACTCATGTTTTTCGATGCGTCCAAGTACCGGCATGACACGGTCGTCGACGAAACTCGACGTCGTGTCCCCGATCATCTTATGCTCGTCTGAAAAGTCTTCCGGTGTGAAGAGACGATCCGCGTCGAGTGCGTCAATGACAAAGCTACCGCCTTTAATCAATTCGTGTTCTGTACGTTCCATAGTCATTTCCCCCTTATAGTAATTCGAAGACGCCAGCAGCGCCCATTCCGCCACCGATGCACATCGTGACAACCCCATATTTTTCATTGCGTCGTTTCATTTCATGCAGAATCGATACCGCTAGTTTCGCGCCCGTACAACCGAGTGGATGGCCGAGGGCGATCGCGCCGCCGTTGACGTTCACTTTGGACGGGTCGATGCCGAGTTCACGGATGACGCCGAGTGATTGGCTCGCGAACGCCTCGTTCAACTCGAACAATCCGACTTCTTCAAGCTTCACGCCAGCCATCTCTAACGCTTTCGGGATGGCGACGACTGGTCCGATCCCCATCACTTCCGGGCGGACCCCGCCGACTGCGAACGAGAGGAACTTCGCCATCGGCTTCAAGCCTTGGCGTTCCGCCTCTTCCCGCTCCATGACAAGTACGGCTGCAGCGCCGTCTGATACTTGTGACGCGTTACCGGCTGTGACCGACCCTTTGATTTTGAAAGCTGGACGCAATTTGCCGAGTGCTTCGACCGTCGAGTTGGCCCGGACGCCTTCGTCGTGCTTGACGACAAATTCACGTTCCGCGACTTTCCCGTCTTCACCGAGGACGTGCTCGATGACCGTCACCGGCACGATCTCTTCTTCGAACTTGCCGCCCGCGATCGCAGCAGCCGCTTTTTGATGGCTGTCGATGGCGAACAGGTCCTGGTCAACTCGTGAGATGTTGTACTCGGCCGCTACGCGCTCAGCCGTGTGTCCCATGCTCATGTAATACTCAGGCGCCGTCTCCATGATCGTCGGGTTCGGACGGATGACGTGTCCACCCATCGGGACGAGACTCATCGATTCCATTCCGCCGGCGATGATTGCCGTCGCTTGACCGATCATGATCTTCGCTGCCGCGTCCGCGATCGCTTGAAGGCCTGACGAGCAGTAACGGTTGATCGTGACGGCGGGCACTTCGTGTGATAGTCCACCGCGTACGGCCGCATAGCGGGCGATGTTCATCCCTTGCTCCGCTTCCGGCATGGCGCATCCCATGATGACGTCGTCAATCGGTCCCGTGTATCCCGACCGCTCGAGCGTCGCTTTGATGGCGTGACCTGCGAGCTCGTCCGAACGAACGTTTCGGAACGACCCGCGTTTTGCTTTTCCGACCGGTGTTCGTGCACCGGCCACGATGACTGCTTCTCTCATCTGTTAAGTCCCCCTTTTGTCAGTTCCGAAGTGGTTTGCCTTTGACGAGCATATGTTGCATCCGTTGCTGCGATTTCGGTTCTCCGATGAGGCTTAGGAACGCCTCACGCTCGATGTCGAGGAAGTATTGCTCGTCGACCATCGTGCCGTATGCCAAATCGCCGCCGCTGATGACATGGGCAAGTTTTTTGGCGATCTTCAAGTCGTGCTCTGAAATATAACCACCGTAGAACATCTCGTACGCTGCGAGTTCGAGCGTCGCTTTCCCGGTTCGACCGACGACCGGCAACTTCTCGCGCATCGGCGCGACGTATCCGTCCGTAAGTCCAAGGACGGTTTGTTTCGCGTCGAACGTCAAGTGGTCACGGTTCATCGAGATGCCGTCGATCGGACGATGATAGCCGAGCGCTTTCGCGTCATACGCCGACTTCGATACTTTCGCCATCGCGATGTTCTCGAACGTCTGCTGTGCCGCCTTCTCGATGTTTTGCATCGATTTCGGCGTCTGTTCAAGTAGACGACGGTACGTGTTGACGTTGCCGCCGCCGCCAGGGATGAGACCGACACCGACTTCGACGAGTCCCATGTATGTCTCGAGCGCCGTTTGCATGCGTGCTGCCGGCAAACTGATCTCCGTGCCGCCTCCGAGTGTCATGCCGTAAGGTGCGACGACGACCGGGCGACCTGCGTAACGGATTTTTTGAACGACTTGTTGGAACTTGTTGATGATCCAGTCGAGCTCATACCAGTTCTCGTCTTCCGCTTCCATGAGCATCATCGCGAGGTTGGCGCCGACGCAGAAGTTTTTACCATCGTTGGCGAGGACGAGTCCTTTGAAGTCTTGCTCGACGAGGTCGATCGATTGCTCGATCATCTGCATGATGTCGACCCCGATCGCGTTGTTCGGTGACGTGAACTCGAGGGCGACGACGTCGTCACCGATGTCGATGAGGCGAGCCCCGCCGTTCTCGAGGATGATCCCGTTCGACTTGGCGAGCGGTGCAAGTTTCAATTCTTTCGGGTTGACGGTCTTCTCGACGTACGTCCCAGACGCTTGATCGTAATACTGGTCCCCTTTATAGAAGGAAGTGTGTCCGGCAGCGAGCATCTCATCGATCCACGCCGGGACGGCATATCCTTCCGCTTTCATGCGTGCGACCGATTTTTCGACACCGAGTGCGTCCCATGTCTCGAACGGTCCGAACTTCCAACCGAAGCCCCACTTCATCGCGTCATCGATGGCGACAATCGAGTCACTGATCTCACCTGTGAGTCGTGCCGAGTAGACGAGCGTCTTCGCGGTCACCGGCCAGAGCAACTGTCCGATGCGTCCCTTGTTCAAGATTGCGCCTTTCAGTTTCGCTTTCGAGCCTGGGAGCGACTTGATTTGGTCGAGCTCAGGTCCTGTAATCGCTTTCAATTGTTCGTACTCAAACGTGCTCAAGTTGAGTTCCTGGATGACTTTCCCGTCTTTCTTATAGAACCCTTGACCAGACTTTTGTCCGATCCAACCTTTTTCGACGAGCGTCTTCATTTCAGCAGGGACATCGAACGTATCTTTCTCCTCGCCCGCTTCGAGCGCCTCATAGACGTTCCCGGCGACGTGGACGAACGTGTCGATACCGACGACGTCGAGCGTACGGAATGTCGCTGATTTCGGACGGCCGATGAGCGGGCCTGTGATCGAGTCCATCTCGCCGATCGTCGCGTTTTGTTTCAACATCTCCTCGAACGTGACGAGCAGGCCGTACGTGCCGATGCGGTTACCGATGAAGTTTGGCGTGTCTTTCGCCTCGACGACGCCTTTACCGAGACGGTCCTCAGCAAAGCGGGCCATGAAATCGATGACCGGGCGCGCCGTTTTCCCCGTCGGGATGAGTTCGAGCAGCTTCAAGTAGCGCGGCGGGTTGAAGAAGTGCGTTCCGAGGAAGCGTGACTTCAATCCTTCCGGCAAGACGCTCGCCATCGCTTCGATCGAGATCCCAGACGTGTTCGAGCTGAGAATCGCGTCTTCACGGATGAACGGTGCGATTTTGTCGAATAGTTGCTGTTTCACGTCGAGCCGTTCGACGATGACTTCGATGACCCAGTCGGCTTCTTTCAATCGCTCGAGGTCATCTTCTAAGTTCCCGACCTCGATGAAGTTCAAGTGTTCCGCCGTCGCGAGTGGCGCCGGATTTTGTTTCAACAACTTGTGACGGTTCTCGGACGCGATGCGATTCCGCACTTCCGGTGACTCGAGCGTGAGCCCTTTCCCTTCTTCTTGCGCCGTCAATTCACGTGGTACGATGTCGAGCATGAGCGAACGAACCCCCGCGTTCGCCAAATGGGCCGCAATCCCCGCCCCCATTACTCCTGAACCGATGACGACCGCAAAACGGATATTGCTCGTCAAACGGAGGTCGGCTGATTGTTCGATGTGACTCGTCATATTGTTCCCCCCTAAATGAGAATGAATAGTGATTCATTTCACGCGTAAAAAAAATCGCAATCACCATCGTGTTTACTCTTCTATCATAAATGAATGACAATTCATTCGCAAGCGTTCATTTTTCAAATTCATTCCATTTTTCTGATTTACGATTATTTTTTGATGTGTGTGGTATAGACACATTGAGTCAATTTTTGAAAGGGGACTAAACAATATGAGTGACAATCGTTTAAATACAGTCGGAAGCCGCAAAGATTTTGAATCGTTCAAGAAGGACGGACAAGCGCAAGCCCATCAACCGGGAATCGATTCAAAGATGGAGCCGTTCCCGATCTATGAGCGTGAAGGATACAAAGGAAGCGACAAATTGAAAGACAAAGTCGCCATCATCACGGGTGGTGACTCGGGGATCGGGAAATCGGTCGCCATCTTCTTCGCCCATGAAGGCGCAAACTCGGTCATCGTCTACAAAGACCAAAACGAGCTCGAGGACGCCGAGGCGACGAAAGAACGGATCGAAGAACTCGGTCAAGCGTGCCTGTTGCTGCAAGGTGACCTCGGTGATTCGGCGTTCTGCCAAGACGTCGTCAAACAGACGCTCGAGACGTTCGGCCACTTGGACGTGCTCGTCAACAACGCCGCCGAGCAACATCCGCAAGAGTCGCTCCTCGACATCTCGGACGACCAGCTCGAGCGGACGTTCCGGACGAACATCTTCAGCATGTTCTATTTGACGAAAGCGGCGCTCCCGTACTTGAACGAAGGCGCGAGCATCATCAACACGACGTCGATCACGGCGTATGAAGGTAACGACCAATTGATCGACTATGCGTCGACGAAAGGTGCGATCACATCGTTCACGCGTTCGCTCGCCAAAAACTTGGCCGAGAAGAAAATCCGCGTCAACGGCGTCGCCCCAGGCCCGATTTGGACACCGCTCATCCCAGCTACGTTCTCGGCTGAGAAAGTCGCTACGTTCGGCGATTCAGCTGAAATGAAACGAGCGGGGCAACCGGCAGAACTTGCCCCAGCGTATGTTTATCTCGCGAGCGACGACTCGACGTACGTCAGCGGACAAGTCATGCACGTCAACGGCGGTACGGTCGTAAACGGATAATGTTGGAACAGGCCCAGTGTTCAGTCACTGGGCTTTTTTTATGGGAAATTAACCCAGCGTATGTTAACGTTATTTGCAGGAATTAGTCCAGTCATTTAGACGATTATACGGAAGAAAGGAGCCAACCCTTGATGATTCATTTTCAATTGACAAAAGATGATTTTTTCGCCTTACAAAAAAACTTCATCGAAAATTCCGATTACCATAAAAGAAGAGCTAGACACGTCACGATTGTATTGATGTTGCTTACAGTATTATGGGGATTCTTGCTCGCAATTTTTTTGTTACCTCAAACGATTTCTGTCCCCCTGTTCCTCGGACTCGCCATCGGTTCAAGTTTGTTCCTAGCGCTTCTATTATTCCCCTTCTTAAAAAAAGCGTATGTAAACATCACACTTTGGCAATTCCGCTATCTACTGAAACAAGAGACGAAATGGCCACGTGACATCACGTTGTACATCAAAGAAAACGGGATTGAGCGCAATTCACTCCACAACAACGTCAATAAACGCCTTCAAGTCGCATGGGACGCGATTGAACGAGTGAGTGGGGACGAGACAAATCATTACCTGTACGTTGAGGCAAGAGAAACGATTGTTGTACCGAAGCAAAACCAAATGCTGAGCGAGACTGAGCAAAATAAAATCAATCACTTATTACAAAAAAACTTAAATATCACACTCTAATTACCTATGTCACCTAAAGACAGACATGGTCCAATGTTTCTGGACGTACACGTATATGACTTAATCAGAAAGGAGTAGCTCAAATGGTCACCACGTATAAAATGACGCTTGAAGATGTTCTATCATTTCAACAGGACATGATTCACCATTCAAATCAACATAAGAAGAGCCGCAAAATATGGTTGATTTTTATGAGTGCCCCCGCATTCCTGCTCGGATATTTAGCTACAACTTTTATTCTACCTCGCCCCGAGTCGATCGCTTTATTTTTACTCACTGTAATCGGTGTAGGGATTTTGTTCGCGCTGTTGCTCAGACCCCTCCTTAAGGATTTATATGCACCATTCGCCCTTCGGCAATTTCGTCTAGTTAATAAAGACAGTGCCTGGCCAACAGACATCACGCTCCAACTTTCTGACAGTCACGTCGAGATGCATGTCGTTCATGGCAAAATCAATCGAACGACTCAAGTCCCTTGGACGTCCATTCTCAAAGTGAACGAGAACGAGACGCATCGTTTTCTATATTTTGAAGACGATGAAGCGTTGATTATTCCGAAATCGAAAGATGGAGTCACTGAAGTCGAGCAAAGCGAAATTGACCGCTTATTAGGAAAACATCTTTTGACTAAAAAATCGATTTAATAGAGTGGTCTATTACTTTAGGAGGTGCTGTACATGCTATCTTGGTTAGGCATAACGAAAGAAAAGGAACAGGAAACGGGACGGCCGTTCTTTGGAAACATACATAAGAAAACAATCACGTTCATCTTGCTTTCGTCCCTTGCGATACTCTTTGGAGTGAAATCATTGTTGACTTATCTACTCCCAAAAGCAGCTCTCGCTGACCCCTTGGTTGCTGTGCTGCCAGGTACAGTAGGCGTTCTTGTTGCTCTAGTGTATGTTCTAGTTATTGAACGACTCTTACAAGACAAGGCCGAACGTGGAACGTAAGCCAATCATACAAAAACACGCGCTCCGCTGAGCGCGTGTTTCGTTTATTTCTTCACCATACCTTTTAACACGAACGCCACGTTCGCCGGACGTTCCGCGAGACGGCGCATGAAGTAACCGTACCAGTCGCGGCCGTACGGCACATAGACACGGACTTTATAGCCTTGGCGGACGAGCTCGAGTTGACGCTCGACCCGGATGCCATACAGCATTTGGAACTCGAACTGGTCGAGTGGGATGTTGTTCAATTTCACATGCTCGATGATGGCATCGATCATGTGGTCGTCATGGGTCGCGATAGAGGCGTAATTCCCGTTCGCAAGATGGAGTTTGACGAGCTTCAGGTAGTTGTGGTCGACGTCTTCTTTCTCCGGGAAAGCGACCGTCGCCGGCTCTTTGTAAGCCCCTTTGACGATACGGAGGTTCGGCTTGATCAGCGCGAGATGATTAATGTCATCTTCCGAACGATACAAGTACGATTGGATGACCGTCCCGAGTCCGTCAAAGTCCGCTTTCAACTTCTTGAACAAGTCGAGTGTCTTCTCGCAGCGCGACTCGTCTTCCATATCGATGGCGACGAACACGCCGACCGACTTAGCCGTCGTCAAGATCTGGCGCATATTGTCCTCGATCAACTTATCCGAAATATCGAATCCGAGTGACGTCAGCTTGAGCGACATATAGGCGTCGAGTTTCTCTTCGGCCATGATTTCGATGGCACGGATGATCTCGTCACGGTTTTGGTTCGCTTCTTCGACCGTGTTAATGAATTCCCCTAGATGGTCGACCGTGACCGATAGCCCTTTCGCGTTCAGTTCGCGAATCGTCGGCACCGACGTCTTGAAATCTTCTCCCGCCACAAATCGTGAAGCCCCGAACCGAAGCCCGTACTTTTTAGCCAAACTGTTGAGTGCTTTGTTTTGAGACATGTAAATAAAGCCATCACGTAACACTTTTTCCATCAGATTTTCCCCCTTGCGTTTACACTCATCTATCTCTATGACGATGTCTGAAATTATTATGACATACAAACGTCAATTCGTCTTTAGTTTTGTAACCGTTTCCAACACTTCATTGGCTAAGTTTATAAAAAAGCAGACGCCCTCACGGACGTCTGGTTCACAGGCCTGTATTCGGTGCGACGTAGAGCAAAATACTGAGGAAGACGAACACGCTCCCGGCGAGCACGAACAAGTGCCAAATCGCATGATTGAACGGCAGTTTCTGCCAGACGTAAAACACGATCCCGACCGAATAAGCGAGCCCACCGGCGAGCAGCAACATGAACCCTTGATGGCCGAGCGACTCGTAGAGCGGACGAATCACGATGATACAAATCCACCCGAGCCCAAGGTACGTCACGTTCGATACCCACATGTACTTCCCGGTCGAATACATTTTCCAGACGATGCCTAAGATGGCGACGCCCCAAACGATGCCGAATAACACCCATCCGAGCGTTCCCTGAAGCGACACGAGTGCGAACGGCGTGTAGCTCCCGGCAATCAATAAGTAAATCCCAGCGTGGTCGAACACTTGGAGCACCCGCTTCGCCCGTGGATGCGGGATCGCATGCATGAGCGTCGAGAACAAGTACAACAAGATCATCGATACCCCGAACACGCTCACCGCGATGACGTTGCCTGTGCTCCCGGTCTCAGTCGCGGTCGTGACGAGCAGGACGAGAGCGACGATGCTGAAGATGACCCCTAGTCCGTGCGTGACGGCGCTCGCGATTTCTTCGCCGAGCGTATCGGCATGGAGCATGTCTTTTAGTTTCTCTTGATCCATTCGGGTCCCACCTTTCTTTCCTTGCCTCTATTATGGATATTCCCCAATTTTGTTGCAAATAAAAACACGGGTCTGTAAAACCCGTGTCCTTGATTATGCGACTTCCTTCACCGGAACGTCACATTCCATATTTTGTGCCCGCATCGCCCGTGCGCGCATGTGGAATAAGACGAGTAGCGTCACTGTACCGATCGTCGCGATGACGTAGGGAATGACCCCATCCATCTTGAAGCCGATCGGCGCTGTGAGGATGTAGAACCACACCGCATACAGCATGAACGTCCCCGGGACGAGTGCGATCCAGTGGTTGCGTCCTTTGATGTACAAGTACATTGCACCGACGAACAACGCGATGACCGCTGTCGTCTGGTTGGCCCAGTTGAAGTACTGCCAAAGCATTTGGAAGTCCATGTTTGTGAGCACGTACGAGATCGCGAACAACGGGAGTGCGATCCAAAGGCGTGACGAGAAGTTCTTCTGCGCGACTTTCAAGTAGTCGGCAATGATCATCCGGGCACTCCGGAACGCCGTATCGCCTGACGTGATCGGCAAGACGATGACGCCGAGGATGGCGAGCGTGCCGCCGATGCTGCCGAGCATGAGCGTCGCCACTTCTTGGACGACGAGCGCCGGTGTCCCCGCTTGAATCATGCCGAGCAACTCACCAGGCTCAAAGATGGCCATGGCCGCTCCGGCCCAAATCATCGCGATGACGGCCTCGACGATCATCATGCCGTAGAAGATGCTGCGGCCATTACTTTCTTTCATCGTCGTCCGCGAGATGATCGGCGACTGCGTCGCGTGGAAGCCTGAGAGTGCGCCGCACGAGATCGTGAAGAACAAGAGCGGCCAGATTGGCAAGCCGTCCGGGTGCATGTTCGTCAATGTCATCTCTGGGATTTGATAGCCTTGGACGAACAAGCTGACCCCGATCCCGATGGCGCTGATCATGAGGAGCGCCCCGAAGAACGGATAGATGCGGCCGATGATCTTGTCGACCGGGAGGAGCGTCGCCAAGATGTAATAAGCGAAAATCGCAAAGACGACGAACACGAGCGTCGACGCGTTGCCGTCGAACAAGTTGTTAATCATGTTACTCGGTGACGTGACGAACACCGTCCCGACAAGGAGCAGCAGTAACAGGGCGAACCCGTTGACGATATGGCGGAGCGAGCGGCCGAGGAACTTCTCGGCGAGCTGCGGCAAGTGTGCACCGTTGTTACGGAGCGAGATCATCCCCGTCAAGTAGTCGTGCACGGCACCTGCGAAAATTGATCCGAAGACGATCCACAGGAAGGCGACCGGACCGTAGAGCGCCCCCATGATCGGCCCGAAGATCGGACCGACGCCGGCGATGTTCAACAGTTGGATCATCGAGTTCCGTTTTTTCCCCATCGGCACGTAGTCGATGCCATCCTGCGACGCATAGGCGGGCGTCGTCCGCTCTTCCTTGATGCCGAACGTCTTCTCGACGTAACGGCCGTAGACGATGTACCCGACAATTAAAATAGCTAAGGCGATAAAGAATGTAATCATGTGTACTGTCCCCTTTTAAACTGTGTAGCCGATCCCCATCGGCCCCGAAAAATGAATCCTGATGTTTTACGCATATAATGTAAACGCTTTCGTGATTGATTATACAGCAATTCCCAACGTTTCGTAAGGGGTTTTGTTCACTTTTTCGACACTTCTTTAACACGAGAAAAGACGGCGCTGTACACGCCGTCTCCGCTCCATTATTTAAGTACGATTTTCGCTTGTTTCGCACCTGATCCATTATAGTCACTCGCGATGACGGTATAGTTCCCTTTCGCCAATCCTTTTTTCGATGTGAACGTATACCAACCGGCCCAGTTCGCTTTCGTTTGGGCGATTTTCTTGCCTTTCGCGTCTTTCAAGACGACCGTCGCGCCACTCGTCGTACGTCCACCAAGCGCTTTCGTGTTCGCTTTCGCCCCACGTAATACATTCGGTGTCTCAACGACTAGTTTTTTGAGGGTGAACGCTGTCTGCTTCATCACTTTCCCAGAGATCTCTTTACTCGTCACTTCATATTTACCGGCTGTGAAACCTGAACGGCTCGTGAACTTGAATGAGCCTGAGTCATCTGCTGTCACGGTCCCGATTGTTTTGCCGTTCTGCTTGAGAGTGACACTCGCCCCCGGTGAAGACTTCCCGTAAAACGTGTTCGTGTTTGTATACGTATACTTCGATGATAGGGCAGGCGTACGGACGAATCCGGCACCGACGACTTTCGTTTCAGTCATCGTTTGTCCGTTCAACTCGCTGACGACCGTCAATGACTGACGAAGTTTGAGCGGTATGACAGCAAGTTTGTACGTTCCGTCTGCCTGGGCTGTCGTCGTCGCCAACACTTTGTTCCCGTCTTTTAATGTCACTTTCGCCCCTGGTGCCGTCACACCTGTGACTTGCTTCGTTCCCGGCTTGATGACATCGATTGTGAGCGTCACATCGACGGCCGCTACTTCAAGTTCGGCCGTATACGTCCGGAAGAGGCGGTTTGCCGCATCGGCACGTGTCGCGTCTGTCGCTTCAATCCCTTCATACAAGTCGACGTACTGCTTGCCGGCGTCTGCCGTCTCAAACTTCACGGTCCGCTTCGCGTCCGCGACGATCTTCCAGTTGTCGTCGGCTTTATAGTCAACGGCACCTTTACTCGCGATAATATAGTCCGAGATGACGTTACGTGTCTCATATGCCGAGCGGTAGACGATATTCTTTCCGCCGCCAAGGCCTGGGAACGAGCTCGACCCGGCCCGGTAGTTGTTCGTCGCGACCAAGAACTCTTGGTCCATCGTAATCGCTTTTCCGTCATACTCGACGTTTTTGACCCGGTTCGCTGACGCGTCGAGCAGTTTCCCGCTGCCGTCATACTTCGCCGGTCCCGTCACGTCGATTTCATACGTCAAGCCGTCCAAAATATCAAAGTTGTAGCTGCGGAATTGAAGGTTCAATAGTTCGTCCCCATCCGCATCGATCTCGTTATACACCCCAGCCGACATCTCGAGCCAGTCCATCACGTCCGCTCCTGTCACTTTGACGACTTCGAGCGTGTTCGGATAAACGTACAAGTCGGCCACGTTCTTCAAGGCGATTTGGCCTTTCGGGATGTTCGTGTAGTATCCGGCATCTGTCAATTCACGGCCACCTGCTTTGAACGGGGCGCCCGCTGACAGGAGTGGCAGCCCTTTGTACGGGGCGAGGTCTGGATTCGTCTCGAGCTCTTTCTCGACGTACCATTGTTGTGCGTTCGTCACGAACTGGACCGAAGCGTCGTCGCGGACGAGCGCGAAGTAGCTTTGAATGTCGTCTTGAACCTCACCGACGGAACGATTGATGTAGTCGATCGTCGCCCGGTGCTCCGTGTCGATCAGTGCGTGTGTTTCGGCATCGACCGGCGTGCTAGCCGTGACCGTGTCGAGTTTTGCCGACGCGTCGAGAATTTGCCACTTGCCGTCGACTTTCTCGAGCTCGAAGTCGATGACGCCGAGGTCTTTCCCTTGGTTGTTCGCCATGACGACCGGTTTGCCGTTGATGAGCCCTTTTTCATTGTCCACGTTCGGGAACGAGGCGAACATGCCTTTCGCATCCGGGAAGCGACCGTGTTGATGCCCCGTCATGACCATGTCGAGCCCGTCGATTTTCGTGAGCGCGTAGCCGACGTTCTCTTCGCTATCGAGTTGGGCGTCGGCGAGCGCCGCACTCTCCCCGATACCTGAGTGCGCGAGCGCGACGACGACGTCCGCCCCTCGGTCTTTCAACTTGCTGACCGCTTCACGCGCCGACGGGATGATATCATCCACCGTCACACGGCCTTGAAGGTTGCCCGAGTCCCACGACATGATCTTCGGTGGGACGACACCGAACACGCCAACTTTGATCGTATGTGTCTCCCCGTCCGTGTCCGTGACCGTCCGCTCGATGATTTGGACCTCTTGTCCGTCAACGTTGAACTTCGATACGATTGGATTCCCCTCTAAATCCTTGACGTTCGAGTTGACGAAATGAAGCTTGCCTTTTGACCCTTCCATCGCGTCATATAAAAATTCAAGCCCGAAGTTGAACTCGTGGTTGCCGAGCGTGACCGCGTCATAGTCGAGCGAAGCCATCGCCTTGTACATCGGGTGCTCGAACGTGCCCGGATTTTGTTGATGCAATTCGCGGATGTAGTCTCCGAACGGTGTCCCTTGAATCGTATCCCCGTTATCGAACAAGAACGTGTTCGCCGCCCCCGCCTGTATCCGGTGCGATTTGATCAGCGTCGCTGTCTTCGTGAGCCCGATCGTCTCATCGACCTTGTCTTGGAAGTAGTCATAGTTGGTAATGTTCGTATGTAAGTCGGTCGTCTCTAAAAATCGAAGTTTGACGAGGTCTTCGTCCGACGCCAAGACGTTCGGTGCTTGGAGCGGTAACGTCGAAGGCAATACGAGTGCGGTCGCGATTGTCCATTTCAGAGCAGTTTTCATGTTTGTTTCCCCTTTTGAATCAAATTGGTATCACCGTTTTCAATATACCACCCGTTTGTAAGCGCTACCATATTTTTTTGTAAGATAACTTATAAAATTAAATACAGCACACGAAAGTGAACATGAAAGCTTGTTTTATCATATCAGAACACCTAAAATCTTGAATTCAGGATGGCCATCCTGTCCATTGCGAGCCGAATCGGGTGAACGCCTTCGACCGTCTCGCAGGAGATTTGGCGCAATTTCGGAAACGAGTCTTTTGCGGAGGAAGTGGTGGGCTGAGATGGATGTTGTAATCTTTTTACTAGTCTATGGTGAATAGGCCGACCGGATCTTGATGTCCATGACAAAAGCCCAGAATCTCCGTGTTTTAGAGAACCTGGGCTTTTCCTTATTGTTTGATGCGGACCGTGAATGGACCGTCCGCGGTGACGTCTTCGAAGACGACCGAGACCGGATAGGCGTGTTTGCCTTGGACCGGCTCGCTCAAGCGAATCGTCGTGTTCGCGATCGCCTCGTCCCCGCTCACGAGTTCGAGCGGTAACTGTTCGACGTTCAGTTCATGCTCGTAGCCGTTACGGAGAAGCAACGTCGCCGTGACGTTCGTCTCACTTGTTTCGACCGAGACGAGCATCAAATTGAACTCATTCTCGCCGACGGGCGGTGTCGACACGTTCGTGCGACGGAGCTGTTGCCACGCCGTGTTCGAAAATTGTTCGACTTCCTCATCTAGAAGCATCTGTAACGGATCGATCGGATTCATTTGGAAGACGAGTCGCATCGACGTCAGTTCTTCCGCTTCAAACTCGCCGAACAGTTCATCTGCAAAAAAGTCCAAATAGACCGGTTTGCTCGTCCACGGCTCGAAGCTCGGAAGGTCGACGCGGCTCAATACTTTCCGCCCGAGCGGAACGTTGTCTTTGTTCAAGAGGAGAACCGGCAATTCATTGACTTCGAACGAGCTCGGGAGCGTGTTCCGGAACAAGGCGACGAGCGACAACCCGCCCATCAAGTTTTCAGCGTGCAATAGCTCGATCGACAGTTGGTTGTCGAGGAGCGCCGGCAGCCGCTTCGCATGATAGCGGAACATGTACTCGTCTTCTTTCGGAATCCCCATGTCGCTGTCGATCACGAGCGTCAGTTGACGCCCTGTCTCGGTCTTCCCTGTATCGATCTGTTTACGTTTACGAAATCCTAACATATTACTCCTCCTCCAATTGCGTGACGAAATAGCGGTCGAGCTGACATACTTCCGTCGTCACTTCACGGGCAATATTGACATACGTCTGTTCGAAGATCTCAAATCCTTCTTTACCGAACTGACGACTCGGGTCTTCCTGCCCATAACTGCGGAGTCCGATGCCTTCTTTTAATCCGCTCATCGTTGTGAGGTGGTCCGTCCATTTTCCGTCCAACGCCCGTAACAGTGATTCTTTGACGAACGTCACGACTTCCTCGGCTTGAAGACGGGCCTCGGCCGTTTTGACGATGTCGTCGATCCACGGCGCAAGCTCTGCCTTCAATTCCAACGAGTCGGCGATCTCATCTGACCAGACCGGCTCGCGTGTCGTCAAGTAGACGAGGTCTGTCTTCAACTCGTCGAGCGGCCACTCTTCTGGGACGAGCTCGTCCGAGACGTGCATGTCGATACTGTTCGCTAAAGCGAGATGCATCATGCCGAGCACGTTGTTCGTGATCGCCGCAGCGTCGGCGTTGACCGCCTGATCGCGGATCGTGTAGATGATTTTCCGTTGTTCGTTCAAGACGTCGTCGAGCTTGAACAAGTAGTCCCGAATCGAGACGCCGAGTCCTTCGATCGTCGTCTGGGCGTACTCGATGACATCAGCCGCGTCTTTTGCGGACACTTCGCCACGTTCGTCCGGCTTCAGTTTCTTCTCGATCCGCTCCAGTTTTTGGATCGCGTAACGTTTGACGATCTCATCTTCGAGCGAGACGAAGAACTGCGTCGCGCCGGGATCGCCTTGACGTCCCGAACGACCGCGGAGCTGGTTGTCGACACGTTGCGACTCATGGCGTTCCGTCCCGATGACGAACAAGCCGCCCACTTCTTTCGATTTCGCGTCAAGCATGATATCGGTCCCGCGACCGGCCATGTTCGTCGCGATCGTCACTTTGCCGAAGCGTCCGGCGTCGGCGATGATGTCCGCTTCTTGCGTGACCGTCTTCGCGTTCAACACCTCATGCTGAATCCGCTGTTTCGACAAGTGCTTACTGATGGCCTCGGACTGGGCGATCGACGTCGTACCGATCAACACCGGGCGTCCCATCTCATGCAGCTCGACAACTTTGTCGGTCACGGCCGCATACTTTTGGTCGACCGTCATGAAGATACGGTCCGGGTTGTCTTCGCGCAAACGCGGCCGGTTCGTCGGCACTTGGACGACGTCCATGTTGTACGTCTTCAAAAACTCTTGGCGAGACGTCTGGGCCGTCCCGGTCATACCGCCGATGAGCGGATACATCCGGAAATAATGCTGAATCGTGATCTCTGCCGTCGTCTTGTTCTCTTCGGTGATCGTGACGCCTTCTTTTGCCTCGAGCGCCTGATGAAGCCCTTCCGACAGACTGCGTCCTTCCATGATCCGTCCCGTGAACAAGTCGATGAGCTCGATCTTGTCTTCTTTGACGATATAGTCGACGTCGAGTTCGAACAAGACGTTCGCCCGGAGCGCTTGGACGAGGTAGTGATAGAGTACTTGATGCTCGGCGCTGAACAAATTATCGACCGCGAACATGTCTTCGATTTTCAAGATTCCGGAGTCAGTGAGCGCCGTCGATTTCGATTCGAGGTCGACTTCGTAGTCCGCCTCGTCGAGCTCGGTGACGACACGTTGCGCCAACTCCTTCAAGCGGATGTGCGAGCGGTCTTTTTGGGCGATGATGAGCGGCGTCTTCGCCTCGTCGATCAAGATGCTGTCGACTTCATCGATGATGGCGAAGTGGAACGGGCGCTGGACGCGCTCTTCCGGTGACCCGACCAAGTGATCGCGCAAGTAGTCGAACCCGAACTCGGTCCCGACGCCGTATGTAATGTCGGCCTGGTAAGCAGCGTGCTTGTCGCTCTGTTCCATCTCAGGAACGTTCAACCCGACCGAGAGACCAAGGAAATCGTGGATCTGCCCGATTTGGTTCGCGTCACGCGTCGCGAGATATTCGTTGACGGTGATGACGTGGACGCCTTTGCCTTCGAGTGCTATGACGTAACTCGGGAGCGCGGCGACGAGCGTTTTCCCTTCCCCGGTCGGCATCTCGGAAATGTTCCCTTCGAGGAGGGCGAACCCGCCGATGAGCTGGACGTCATAGTGACGCATACCTAAGACACGCACCGCCGCCTCACGGACGAGGGCGAACGCTTCTTCGGCGACATCATCGACTTTGGCACCGTCGGCGATTTTTGCTTTCAATGTTTCGGTATATGTGCGCATCTCGTCGTCCGAGAGCGCCTGCATCGTTGTCTCTAATTGGTTGATCCGGTCGACGCGTCGCTGATAGCCTTTCAAGCGCCGGCTCTGGTCATTCGTCAATTGCTTTACAAACTGAATCACGTTATAGCCTCCATTTAGTTCACAGTCATTGTCAAATCCATACCCGTCTATTATAGCGAAATTTTGCTCATTTCGGAGACTTTTTTACGAAAACTTCCTAAAAGATGGTTTTTAAATTGTGAAATTCCTATAAAAATTGGGTAAATTTCAAAATATATTTACAAGTTTATTTTCATTTTTCTATTTGAGACGGTTTGAGACCGTGATACGATAAGAAAAACAGAACATTTGTTCGTAAAAAAGGAGATGGGATCATGCGCCGGCGGATCTTCTGTGTCGACAGCGTCTCATTTTATGCCAGCTGCGAGTGCGCGGCCCGTAACTTGAACCCGTACAAGACGAAGCTCGTCGTCTTATCGAACTTACAGGACAGCGGCGCCCTCGTCCTCACCGCGACCCCGCCGCTGAAACGGCTCGGCATCAAGACCGGCTCCCGGCGCTTTCACATCGACCGCCTGCCTTGGCATGAACGACGGCACGTCCTCTACGCCGAGGCCCGGATGAGCCACTACTTGAACGTATCGGTGCAAATCGTCCACATCCTGCACCAGTTCGCACCGCCTGAGGCGATCCGCGTCTACTCGGTCGATGAGACGCTCGTCGACTTGACGGGGACGGAGCGCTTGTTCGGGAACGATGACCACGTCGCCCGCCTCATCCGCTCGACCGTCTTCCGCTACACCGGCGTCCCGGTCACGATTGGGATCGGACCGAACAACGTCCTCGCCAAACTTGTCCTCGACTTGCATGGCAAAAAGACCGGTGTCGCCAGTTGTGCCCTCCACGACGTCGAACGATTGATCCATCCGGCGCCGATCGAGAAGATGTGGGGCGTCGGGGCGAAGATGGCGGTCCATCTCCATCGGCTCGGCATCGACACAATCGGCGACCTGGCCCGTTATCCGCTCGACGTGTTGCACGATAAGTTCGGTGTCATCGGCGCCGAGCTGTGGCACCACGCCTGGGGCATCGACGAGTCGCCGACGATCCTGCCGGCGAGTTCGCTGTTCGGGGCGAAACGCCAACGGCCCCGGACGATTGGCCACGGCATCACGCTCATGAAAGACTATACGACGGAAAGTTCGATCCGACTCGTCTTGCAGGCGATCGCCGTCGAGGTCGGGATGCGGACGCGGCAATCGGGACTCGTCGGCGGCAGCATCCATCTCGGTGTCCGCTACACTCGGACGAGCGAGCGGCGTGGCTTCAGCAAACAAAAAAAGCTCGCCCGCTTCACGGCGGACGAGCGTGAGTTTTTACCGATTCTGTTCCAACTGTTTCTTGACGCTTGGGACGAGACGGAGGCGGTGCGGTACGTGTCGGTCGCCCTCGGTAAGCTCGAGCCCCGGAGCGAACACGTCCAGCTGTCGTTGTTCGAGGACGAGTGGGCCCGGGCCCGCCGGTTCGATTTCCTCGACCTCGTCGATCAATTGAACGTCCGCTTCGGCCGCGGCACGATCCGTCCGGCGTCGAGTCTACTGAAAGACAGTCCGCTCCGCACGCGGCAACGCCTGATCGGCGGACATAAACAAGGAGGTGAACCGTCATGAGCCAAACCCGCTACAAAGACCGCGGTGAATTGAAGTGGATCCCGTTTCTCATGCCCGAACACGTGGCGCTGCTCAAAAAATATTACGCCCACGTCCAAAAGATCGAGCTGCCCGACATCGACGAGCAACTCCTTTATCTGTGGCAGACCGAACTTGAACGGGCCATCCGGGAAGGCGACCAAGTCGAACTGACGTTGTTCGAGGATGGTCTCGCCCGCTCTATGCGTGGCTACGTTCATGCCATCTATTACGCCGAACGCGAAGTCGAACTGTTCGACACGGACGTGCGCCGCATCCCGTTCGGCCACATCCTGTCAGTCCGTTAAGACGCGTCAATCGCGTCTTGCGTCGTCTCGAACGTCGCAATCCCGTCGAGGACGCCATAGTGATCGAGCGTCTGCCGCACGGGTTCCGATAAGTGGGCGAAAACGACACGACGCTCCGCCGCTTTCAGTTCCCGGACGACCCGGCGGACTTCTTCGACCGCCGTCACATCGATGACCGGACAGCGATGGAAGTTGAAGATGAACACGTCGGGCTCGTTATGGATATGTTGCAGGACGTGCTCGAACATCTCGATCGCCCCGAAGAAGAGCGGCCCTTCGACGCTGAAGACGACTTGGCCGTCGCGCGTCACGTAACGTTCCGTCTGTTCACGGACGTCGATCGTATCAGCCATCCGTTTCGCGAACAAGGCGAGCGCACAGATGACCCCGACCTCGACGGCGACGACAAGGTCGACGAAGACGGTCAGCCCGAGCGTGACAAGTAGCACGAGCGATTCGGCCGACCGATGCTTGAGCATCTCAAAGACGTGGTGTCGCTCCGACATGTTCCAAGCGACGCGCATCAAGATCGGCGCGAGTGCGGCGAGCGGGACGTAGCTCGCGAGTGGCGCCAAGACGAGTACGGCGAGAAGCACCGTCAACCCGTGGATGACACCCGAGCGACGGCTGACGGCTCCGGCTTGGATGTTCGTCGCCGTCCGGGCGATCGCACCTGTCGCCGGGATGCCGCCGAAGAACGGGACGACGACGTTGGCGAGCCCTTGCCCGAACAGTTCCTTGTCCGGGTTCATCTTCGTGCCGGCCATGCCGTCCGCGACCGCACCTGACAACAGCGATTCGAGCGCCCCGAGGAAGGCGATGGCGAACGCCGATGGGAGCAGCGTCGCGATCAAGTCGAGGTCGATCGTGAGCCAGTTGAAGTCAGGCAGTCCGCTCGGGATGCCTCCGTAGGCGCTGCCGATCGTCGCGACCTCCCCTGGGATGACGAGGCTGATAAACGTCGGCACGAGCATCGCCATCAACAGAAGCGGCAATTTTACGGGCAGTTTCGGGACGAGCCAGAGCGTCAAGAAGCCGATAGCCGCGATACCGATCGGCCAGAGACTCGCCTCGGGGAGTGACGTGACGAGTTTTAGGACGTTCTCGTGAAAGTGCGGCGCCTTCTCGAACGTGATGCCGAGCAGTTCATCGAGCTGGTCGACGAAGATGACGACGGCAATCCCCGCTGTAAAGCCGATCGTGACGGCGCGCGGCATGAAGCGGATGAGCCGGCCGACGCGGAGCACGCTCATAAGAAACAGCAAAATCCCGGCGAGAAACGTCGTCACGAGCAGCCCTTCGTAGCCGTGCGCCAGCATGACGCCCGAGACGATCGGGATGAAGGCGCCGGTCGGTCCGGCGATTTGGAACGTCGAGCCCCCGAACAGGCTGACGAGGATGCCGGCGATGATGGCCGTATAAAGGCCGTACACCGGTCCGACGCCCGAGGCGATCGCGAACGCCATCGCGAGCGGGACGGCGACGACCCCGACGGTGATCCCGGCCGAGATGTCTTTTTGCCACGCCTCTCGTGTTGTCATGAAGTTGTCCATTCTTGCATTCCTTCTTTCCATTAGTTCGAAAACAAGTTCAGTGTACGCCTGTCACCGCTTCTTGTAAACGTCACAGAAGAAACGTTTACATAATCGACAAACCAAAAAGACGTATCCATCACGCGATGGACACGTCTTCGTTAATTGGTCGGTGCTTCGACGACTTGGTCACCCTCGTCCGACTCTTCCCCGAGTAAGCGGACGTGGCGGCCGAATAGCCACATGACGACGAGATGGGCTTTCGCCTGCGTCTTCGTATAGAACCACCACGGCATGGCCGGTACGAACTCGTGGATGGCGATAAGCCCCTCGTCCGAGTCAGGGAGTCGCCTGAACTCAAGGCGGCCGGTCTTGTCGTCCTCGGTCAGCTTCGCGAACAGTCCCCCATCGATCTCGAATGAGGCCATGTCGTCCGTCGCCGCATCTTCAAGCGACAAGTGGAGTGCGACGAGTGACGGACGGAGGAGCGCAATCTCCCAATCATCCTGTTCTTTCGTCGTCTGGATGAGCGGATACGCGACCCGCCCGAGCCATTCGAAATATTCGTCGGCCATCCAAGCCGCTGATTTATCGTCCGGCAGACCGAAACGTTGAATCGAACGGACCGTATACTGTTGCGGCGCTTTTTTCTTCTTGCCGCCGCCCGACATCTGTTTCTCTTCTTCCTCGAGCGCGTGCTCGACCGCTTCTTTGAACGGGATCTCGCCTTGTTTGACGCCGTCCGTGTCTTTGGCGACCATGGCGTGATCCATGCTCTCGACGAGCGGATAGACGGTGTCTTTCGGCTCACCGGTGACAGCCATGACCCAAAGCCGTGACAGCTTGATCGTCGGGAACGGGAAGTCGATCATGACGCGACGCTTGCCCATGACGTCAGCCGTATCTTCGATCATCTTCCGATACGTCATCACTTCCGGACCACCGATGTCGATATGATGGTCGTACAACGATTCGGCCCCGACGACCGAGATGAGCGCTTGGACCGCTTCACGCAGGTCGATCGGATGCGTCTCCGTCTTCGTCCAGTTCGGGAGGATCATGACCGGGAGTCGTTTGACGAGTTTCGCGAGAATCGGAAACGACGACCCTTCCGGACCGATGATGAGCCCAGCCCGGATCGTCGTCACCGGGACACCTTGCCCGCCGAGGATGCGTTCGACCTCGAGCCGGCTCTTCAAGTGCCGTGACAACGTCTTCGACTCTTTTGGAATGATGCCGCTCAAATAGACGATCTGCTCGATATCGTTCGCGCTCACTGCCCGGGCGAAGTTGTCGGCGATGAGCGCGTCCATATCCTCAAACGTCGCCTGCGTTAGCCCACCGTCCGGGATCATCGAGTGGACGAGGAACATGGCGTAGTCCGCCCCTTCGCACGCCTCGCGCGTCTGTTCATATGAGAACAAGTCGCACGACCGCCACGTGATATGGGCCTCGTCTTCCTTGTTCTTCGTCGAGCGGGACAAGGCGATAATGTCGTACTCTTCTTTTAAATGTTCCATCACGTTCGAGCCGATATAGCCGCTCGCCCCCGCGATGACGATGGTTTTCCGCATAGTGGTCACTCTCCCCTTCATTTTGCACATAGAGGTTATGTACCCGTCTTGGACTGAGATTAAATCAGTCGCGAGCCCTACAGTGTGCATTGGAAAATTTATGTAAACTAGACTCAATTACAGGAAGAGGAGGAATGGTTATGGGATTTTGGTATTTCTTGATGCTGTTGATCGGTGGCTGGCTCGTAATTCGTGCCGTATTCAAAAAGAACACGAACGGCCTCCTGCGGATTGGCACACTTGTCGTCGGTGGTCTGTTGATCGCACTCGGATTGTTCATGTTTCAAGATGGAAGTGATGCGATTGTTGCGGATTTGTTTAACTTGTGGTGAGAATTACATCACCGAATTAAGTTAATGCCTGGTTACGTTTTGAAATTGAAACGAGTCGAACCCGATTATTAAGGTTCGACTCATTTCAATTTTTCATTAACTAATTGGATTCAAATCAATATTGAAATCATATAATTGTACATAATGTATAATCTACCTCATTATAATATTAATTTTAGCCATGTAATTTCAAAAAAAGTTGAAGTAAACTAACCTTTTAATATACTTGTAATATCTAATTTTAACATTTCATTTAGAAACCATTCATTCGTACTAAGTTCTTCATAAAAAGCAAATTGCCATGTATTTTTGTATATCCCCTTACGTTTTCTTTTACTACGATCCAATTCATCTTTAAGTGCAGTTGAGTTCCCTCCGTTAAATATTTCTTGTAAATCATAAATTATTGCTGAAATCTCAGTCCCAGCATAAATTCTATACATTTTGTTAAGAGCAAATTTATCAAAATGATTGCATATCCTTTTCATGAGTTCTTTATCTTCACTAGCTAATTCATCTACTTCGAAATTTATTTCAAAAGGAACCTCTTCCTCTAACCTTGCTTTTAACCATAAAAAATCCTCTATATCATCATAATAAGGATGTATCGCATTAAAGTCCTTTCCATCTGATTTATCAGAGTTCTTTTTTTTGTTGCAAGCTATGCACATTGGGACTAAATTTAGCGGATTTATCGAGAATGCCGGAAATTTAGTTTGAGCAAGAACATGATCTAAGGTGTCAGCTGGACGATATCCACAGGCCGTACACATTGAATCTAAACTGAGATCCATTAAATGATTATAATATATTCTTGCCGGCTGCCCATCTTTAGACAATTTATCCTTATATAATTTTTTTAGTACATTTTGTTCTATACCTTCAATCGAATGATTTTCAGCAATTAAATGTAAATCATTTGATATAGCGTGAGAATTATATAAATCGTAAGCCTTGTCAAATTCCGAAGATTTCGAAACTAATAACGTTACTAAATTTAAATCAGTCATGTTACTTATACAGGAATCCAGGATTTCTTTTTGAGTGAATGAAGGTTTATCCAATTTTCTCATCAGATATTATTCTCCATTTCTTTCTTTAATTAGTGTTCTTAAAATAGTTCTTGCTTCTAGACCTAAGGAATCCTCAAACTCTTCTAAAATCTCATCGTAATTTTTACCGTTACTAACACACTCCGCTAACACTCTATAGAATCCTGTATTAGTTACCTCTAGTCTAAATACCTCTCTAGTTAGTGTTCCCACATTTTCTCCATATGTATCTATATTAGGTCTCTTTACGCTAATCTTTTCATGTCCCCTTTTTATAACTGAAACACACTCTCTATTTAATTCTTGCATTACAACCGGTGAGTGAGTAGCTAATATACATACACCATTCTGTTGAATTAAAATTTTTGATATTGCATTCATAAACGCCGCTAATAACGGAGGATGCAAATGTGTCTCTGGTTCATCTATAAGTACTAAAGATTTTTCGTTTACTTTTTCGATTAATTTAGTAAGCGTTAACAAAATAATTTTATGACCAGAACTTAAAGAAAGAAAAAGTTCTCTTTTGTCGTGTTCATTTTTCTCGTCGATAGTTTTTAGATTAAACTGTTTTAACGTAGTTTCAGCTTCCAAAATATCAATTATTTCTTTCCATTTTTCAAAGATAAGTTTCTCTTTAATAATATTTTTAATACTACTCAAAAATTCTCCTGAAAGACTATCTATATCTTTTGTAATCACTTTATTTTTTTTCTCTTCTTTTAAACCAATATAAGAATAAAAGTTTTCATTATTTTCATTTTTTAAATCTCTATAGTAACCGCCAGAATCAAATGCGCTAAAAGATATAAATATTAAATTTGCAAAGATAGGACGATTATCATTTAATTCATTAATAAAATTAAAGTTACTATTTTTTTCAATCAATGCCTTGATCATTTGCTTTAAAATCGTAGTTTTCCCTACGCCATTACTTCCAATTAGTGCGTGGATATTTGAAGGAGGCATGGTTAGGGGATTAATTTGAAAATCTAAAATTAAATTGTCATCATTACGGATAAATTTAAATGCATAATCAGTTAACTCTTCACCATTATTAATAATTCTATTAAATTGACCCATGACTGTTACTGCTGATATATCTCTCAATAACGAAGTAGTGGTTATTTCAAGACTTTTCACTTCATTAAACAGTTGTAAATTATTCGCTATATCGTTTAGATAATTTAATATGTATTGTTTTTTAACAGTTTCCAATTTATTTAAATTTAAATAGAAGTCTTTAGATTGCCCTAAACTAAAGTAGTTTGAACTACCCCCTTTAAATAAATCAGTTAGAGAGGTACTCTTAGCCCCACTTCTATTAGCAATTTTCACTCCGCCAATATCATTTTTATTTTTGCCATCGAAGTAGTACAAAAAATAATGAGTTCTATAACCAAAATCATCCCAGTTGTCAGAAATTAGATAAAATCCTTCTTTCAAGGGTTTGCTTCTAAAACTAATTAACTCTATATTCATTTAGTTTTCCTCTTTTCTATGTCCCATAGAGAGATCATTTTGTCTGATACATAGATTTTATATAAAAGTGTATTTTGTAGAAACTGAAAAAATCCATATATAAGTAAATATATTAAAATTAATTCCATAAAGCAAAATTCTTTGTCGCCTTTATAACAATAGTATATTAAAGTTGAATGCCCAAAAGTATATTTTTTTCAGTTCGGATTTAATTCGATAATTGTTAGTTTTTTTATTAATAACTAAATATTTTTATTTTATGTATTTTTTTACATAAACTTAATAGTTAAAATATTTACACTAAATACAAACTCTATTAAATGTGATACTGAAAACTAGCAGCTTAATGGGCGGAACTTCAGGTTGAAAAATTCAAAAATGTACGTAATGGAAAATATTTATTCTGAATGTCTAGGTATATGTAATCTCTTCTGAGTTTTTTACAAGAAAGAGAAGGGCAGGCACGGAATTCGGTGGCTGGACCGTCCCTTTACAATTAAATCTACGTCCTAAAAGATGAATTTTAGAAGGTAAGATTGGATATTTCAGAAAAAATCTCCTATGCCTTTTTGACCTTTTTGATTCTAGTTTGACCCAATAAAATAACGCAAAGCCGATTGATGTTATAAGATACTATTTAAAACAAAAAAACTTCCAAAATCCTTGAAACAACAAGGGTTTTGTCACTAAATAAAATCAATGGATTTCATAATTATATAGACGGCGGTAGTCGAACCCGCATCATAACGCATGGTTCTACGTGTTTAGTTTATGTATTGAATCCTCAATATGACACTGCCGATAAACAGGCGTTGTCGCATCCAGGTGGACGACTCGTGATTCGCGGCCTATTCAAAAAGAACACGAAGGGACTGATGCGGTTTGGCACTCTCATCATCGGAGCTCTGTTAATCGCACTCGGCTTATTCATGTTCCAAGATGGCAGTGATGCAATCGTGGCGGATTTGTTTAACTTGTGGTGACAATGAACCGAACAAAAACACTTCCTGCTTGCAGAAAGTGTTTTTTCATTAAAACGATAGAATTAACAGGGTTCCGTCATTGAGGATCTCTCCGTTTTTAGCAACATAGTCGACATGAACCTCCGCATGTCGTAACATGTCGCTCTCTTTTAGAGCTGTCATCCAGGTGCGGACGAGTGCCTCGTCTCCTGACGCTGGCTTCCGATGATCGTCACCAGGATTGTCGGTACGACGTCGGCCGTTTTATAGGCGAGCGGGTTCGCCGCCGAAGCGTCGAGTTGTCGTACGGCTACTTCATCGTAAAAAACATCGTACGTGACATCACGGCCAAACGCCGACATGACCGAATCCTCGATGACATCCGTCACGTCATTTCCCCATTTCGATGCCAGGAACGTGTCGACGACTTCCCCTGTCGTCTCGTCCGCGTAGACAAAAAACTCGGTCCCTGTCACGGAATCAACTGCAGTCGTCGCATACTCGAACGGGAAATTGCCCATGTTGTCGAACGTAACCTCTGTCGTCAATTCGGCATTGTCGAAACGCTCCGCTACATACGGCTCAGCGAGTTGGATTGCTTTTTCTTCCTCATCCGGGTCGGACTGCATCGACTGATTGAACACAAAAACGAGCACTCCTATCCCGACGACAAGTATTCCAATTCCGGCCAATGCCCATTTCCAAAAGCGCTTCACACCGATACCTCCTCTAAATGTCTATGTACCACCAGAAAAAAGTGTCTCAGCTTCTTTCTATCAGTGTATCAGACAATTTATGGAAGGGTTTATTTTATTTAAAGGTATAGTTTTATGGTTAATGCATTTCTAGTTTTCTGAGGTCCCCATTTTTTGAATATCACCTATCCCACAGACCTTTACCCTCGGTGCCCCATTGGCTTCAAATCCGTTTTGCACCGCATACTCGTACAAGTGAATCAGTTTCGTCTCTTTTGTATGTCTCCATCCGCTCTGCCACTCGCAGGCTTTCATTTCGTTCCACGAACGCATAAAGTTAATCCACCTTCGCCATTCGATTATTCTTGCTCGTATTACACGTCGGACAAGCGAGGACAAAATTCCATAAGACATCATTCTGCATATACGACCACGGAATGAAGTGGTCGATGTGAGTCTGTCTCAACGGTTTCGTGCAATAAAAACAGACGGGATGACCATGACTCAGCAAAATTTGTTTGAACTCGTCGAGCGATTGCCGGGCCGAGACAAACTCGAGTTTGCTCAAAATTTGCTCCATCGCATCACGTTTATTGTATTTTCTAGAAAGACGATATAGCGAAGTACGAATTCAATCCACTCTTCTTTTCGAATAAATAAAGGAATAGACAGTAACCACGAAAGAGGATAAACACCTAACCCAGATATAAATGTATAATAATTATAAGACTTAAACCATTCTGCAAAAACTCTAAGTCTCAAACCTTAATACCAATCAATTTTATATACAACTGTTGAATCTACATTATTTAGGAGGACGACGATGATGGTCAGTCATAACTCGTTAGAAGAAACTAACAATGGGAAATCGATGAATCTTTCTCTTGATGGAATTCCTGAATCAACTAAAGAAGAACTTCTTAATCCACCCGCGAAATTATTAGGACAAGCGATGAGCGGTATAATCCATGCTGTCTTTGATCCTTTAATAAAATTTAATATTGTGCGCGATCAGCAACTAAAAGATTTCGAAAAAAAAGTACAATCAGGTACAAATGAAATTCCTGAAGAGAATCGTGATGACAGTAAAATAGGCTTAGCTTTAAAAGCTCTTGAAGAATCAAAATATCAATTAGACTCGGAAGAATTAAGAGAAATGTTTGCAAATCTTATTTCTTCAACTGTAGACAATCGAAAAAATGATTCGGTTCAACCATCATTCTCCTCCGTATTGAAAGACCTATCTCCTTTAGACGCAAATTTAATAAAGCTTTTTGCTGGAGAAAATCACGTACCTTTAGTTAGTATTAGAATTCAAGATGATAATGGTACAGGCACAGAATTTAATAGTAATACCTTAATTTTTGATGACGATATAATTGAGAATGAACTTTCTTTATTTTCATTAGAGCGTTTGGGGTTAGTTATGCTCAATCCTACAAGCGAATTAAAATCTAAAAATAATCAAGAGAAATATCAAAATTTTGAGAATCATCCTTCCTATTCTTCACTGGAACAAATGCTACCTATAGACTCTGGAGAATTTGTATTTACACAAATCAGTTTAAACAAAGGAACAGCAGGTTTAACGCCATACGGAATAGCCTTCGTATCTTGCATTATCTAATAATTAGGAAAATAGTAAATATAATATTAATGATACTTTGAGAAATTTAAACATTTAAAAATTTATGAAACGGTTTATTTGTTGGCAATGTTACAAATAAATCGTTTCATACCTATTTTAATCTTGCTTGTTTTGCAGCACTTTTCCTTTCTGGTCTATACGCATTACAAACAAAGTGATAGAGTTCAAAAATCTGCTCGCTTTCAGGATGTCTGTGTTTCGTTACTAAAACGTTACTCATTTCATTAAAGTCGAGAATCATCTCCAAAGTTTCAAAGTATCGTACATTTTCATGTTCGATATAAAAATCATTTAAAAATTCTTTTCTACGATTTAAAACTGTTTTGAGTTGTGTTGACTTATTGAATACGATTGTAAAACCAAACTCTATGCGCTCATTCATATATCCTATCAATTGTTTAATTTGCTTTTCAAAGTTCCCCCATTCTTTATTTTCACCGATAGCAATTTCTTCATTCCCCTCAATATTCGAATAAATATAAAAGTCTAACTCCCCAGGACCCTTGAGCGCAAAACCCATAGGCTGTTCCCTAACAACAATTATTTTGTCTTCTCTAAGTGATGATATCAAAAGGTCTGCAATATCATCACTTAACTGCGTTTCACTAGTATTTTTTAGTCTTATAGGATCTTTCTCTTTAGTCACTATAGCCTCATAAATTGTGCGTACTATTTTCTCTTTTCGATTATTTGTGGTCCCTTTATTTTTTTCTAATTCTAAATACTCGCGTGCAATGTCCTTGGGTATTAAATCTAAATACTCACTTAAATCAATGCCATATTGATTAAAATAATTAGGTAATTCAAAATAAATTTTTACATAATCCTCAATATGTAAAAAATCCCAATCGTCAAACATAAATTCTTTATACTCTTCTAAATTGTGAAGATTATCAATAAAATATTTATCGTCTGGGAATTCAGGTATTAAATTTTCTAAAGAAGAAGTATCTACGATTATTTCTTCACTGCTATCACTTAAATCAATATACCAATCAATTAAATGAAATAAGGCATATTGATATAAAGGATTTAAAGAATGCTTGTATTTGTCCTTGGAGTAATCTCTTAAATCATAAATTACATTTTGACAGGAACTAAAATTCTCCCGAACTAAACTTGGAGGAAAAATGCTTGGCATTATAATATCAAATCCATCGTCTTCAAAAAATTCAATGAATGTATTTGCAATCTCGTAAATCACTTCATTAATTTTAACTTTGATTTCATTTGACATTTGAAATTGAATATTTATCATAGTATTCCTTCTTTTCTTCAGATTTCTGTTATTTTAAATCATATCTATAAAATTATATATAAAAAGTGCTATAAGCTCTGTAATTCTGTGTTTATGGCATTTTTACTTTAATAACGGAGACAGCGGGAGTCGAACCCGCGTCCAAAAGCATCGTTAACACATGCTTCTTCGTGTATAGTTTATCGATTAAGTCTAAATATAATGCTGTCGATAACCATGCGTTGTCGCATCCAAGTGGAAGACTCGTGATTCGCCATCCCTTAAAATAAAACTATGTGATGACTCATGCGGTTGAGCACACTCATCATCGGAGATCTTATAACAACCTCACTCAGAATATTCATAATCTAAGACGGCAGTGATACGATTGTTGTGAATTTATTTAACTTATGGTGAGGAAAAAATTGCACTTAATCAGCAAATGAAGAAACAAGAAGAGGGCCACCCATGCATAAACTACGCACGGATGACCCCTCTCCTTTTATCTTAAATTCTTGTAACAGAACACCTGAAGTCAGCTAAACTGTCTAATCATTCACCAGATTGTTGCTTATCTTTTTGCTTCTGCAAATATGCTTCTCGAAGCTGGTTGATCTTATCTTTTTTATTCGACACAGCTGGTTTTTTACCGTCTTGATACTTTGCAGCAGCTACTTTACTTTTATGATCTAATTGATATTTTCCCATTCTATTCACCTGCTTTCATTTCATTGTGATTGACTTGCTCCATTAACATCAAAAGACCTTCTAATCTCAATGAAATTAGAAGGTCTTCATTAAAAATCATTGATTGCAGTCACTGTAGACTGCTTAAAAATGGAGACGGCGGGAGTCGAACCCGCGTCCGAAGGCATCGTAACGCATGCTTCTACGTGTGTAGTTTATCTATTGGATCTCAATGTGACACTGCCGATAAACAGGCGTTGTCGCATCCAGTCTGATTCATCTCTTCTTCGCGCCCTCAGACGGCGAGGTTGAAGCGTAGCTTGCTTAGTTTGAGACCCTGAAAGTCATCCACACAAGCGATGGATGTCAGGATCCGCAGGGCACTTAGGCTGCTGCGAGTTGTGTGTTAGTTTTGCCAGTTATAGGCGTTTGCGTTTTAACGAGGCCGACCCCTCGACACGCCACATACGACCGACCTACCCCCGTCGAATCCATAACGTCCCCGAGGTGGTAATTGGTACTATCACTACTATACCACAATCAGGTCTCGCTGTCAGTATTTTTGCCGGTCCCGGAGTGCCCGGTCGACGTCACGCTTCGCGTCTTTCTTCTTCAAGTCATCGCGCTTGTCATACTTCTTCTTCCCGCGCCCGATGCCGAGGAGACATTTAGCGAAGCCGTTCTTGAGATACACTTTGAGCGGGATGATCGTATACCCGTCCCGGCCTTGTGCGCCGATGAGCTGGTTGATTTGTTTTTTATGCAACAATAGCTTTCGGATACGGAGCGGCTCGTGATTGAAGCGGTTCCCTTGCTCGAACGGGCTGATATGACAGTTGTGAAGCGTTGCCTCGCCACCGTCAAAGCGGACATACGCGTCAGCGATGTTGATCTTCGACTGGCGCACCGATTTAATCTCGGTCCCGGTCAACACCATGCCGGCTTCAATCGTATCTTCGATCGCATAATCGAAGGACGCTTTTCGGTTTTGCGCGAGCGCGTTCGAATCTTTCTTCTTGGCCATATTACTCAGTCCTTTATATCAAATTACGGAAGGGGTCTCCCCCTCCCGTCAACGACGTTTCTTCGCTCCGCGTTTCGCGTCGCCTGTTCGTTTTTGACCGTCTTGTTTCTTCAGATCGAGCGCCGAACGTCCTTGCGACGATTTCGGCTTCTCGCCTGGCTTACTCGGCTTGCTCGCTTGGCCCGGTTTTCCTGGTTGTCCAGGCTTGCCTGGCTTACCGCGTTTCGGACGTTTGTCGTCACGACCACGGCCCCCGCGCTTATCGTCTTTCTTCGGACGACCTTCCGTCGCTTTGATCGTCGTCGGTTGGCGACGACGTGTCTGTTCACGTTTAGGCATGCCGACGACCGTGAAGTCGATCGTGCGCTCGTCTAGGTTGACGGCGTCGACTTTGACTCGGACCGAGTCACCGATCCGGAACTGACGTTTCGTCCGCTCGCCGAGCAACATGAGCTGTGACTCGTCGAAGTGGTAGTAATCATCCATCGTTTGAAGACGGACGAGCCCTTCGATCGTGTTCGGGAGCTCGATGAACATCCCGAAGTTCGTGATGCCGCTGACGACACCGTCGAACTCTTCACCGAGACGTGACTCCATGTACTCGGCTTTCTTGAGCGCTTGCGTCTCCCGTTCAGCGTCGACCGAGCGACGTTCGCGTCTCGACGTCTGTTCGGCGATCGAACTGAGACGTTCCTCGTACTTGGCGATCGTCTTGTCCGACAAGTCCTGGTTGAAGGCGTACGTCCGCATGAGACGGTGGACGATCAAGTCAGGGTAACGACGGATCGGCGACGTGAAGTGCGTATAGAAGTCGGTCGCAAGACCGAAGTGACCGAGCGAGACATCGTCATACTTCGCCTGTTGCATCGAGCGCAACATGATCGTGCTGATGACCGGCTCTTCCGGCTGACCTTCGATCGCTTTCAAGATCTTCTGAAGCGTCTTCGGTTCGACTTTTTGGCCTTTGAAGCGTTCGATATGCACGCCGAAGTTGGCGACGAAGTCGAAGAAGAAATCGAGCTTGTCTGATTTCGGGTTATCGTGCACACGGTAGATGAACGGGACGTCCATCTTGTGGAAGTGTTCGGCGACCGTCTCGTTGGCCGCGAGCATGAACTCCTCGATCAACTTCTCGGCGACCGAGCGTGGGCGCAAGACGATATCGGCTGCTTTCCCTTCCGTATCGACGATGACTTTCGCCTCGGCGAAGTCGAAGTTGATGGCACCGCGCGAGTTACGGCGTGCACGAAGTACTTCCGCAAGTTCGGCCATGAGGTCGAATTCACCGATGTACGGCTCGTAGCGTGCGAGCGTCTCCTCGTCGTCACGTTCGATGATTTCACGGACGTTCGTATACGTCATCCGCTCCGTCGTCTTGATAACACTCGGGAACAGCTCATGGCTGACGACTTTCCCGTTTTGCGGAGAGATCTCCATGACACAGCTGAGCGTCAGGCGGTTGACGTGCGGGTTGAGTGAACAGATCCCGTTCGACAAGCGGTGTGGCAACATCGGGATGACACGGTCGACGAGATACACACTCGTCCCGCGCTCGAACGCCTCGACGTCGAGCGGTGAGCCTTCCTTGACGTAGTGCGACACGTCGGCGATGTGGACACCGAGTTCATAGTTGCCGTTGTTCAGTTTCTTGACGTGGACGGCATCGTCCAAGTCTTTGGCGTCTTCGCCGTCGATCGTGAAAATCGTCTCGTTACGCAGGTCGACACGGCCGATGAAGTCTTTCTCATCCGCCTCGTCAGGAACGGCGTTCGCCTGGTCGATGACGTCTTCTGGGAACTCCGTCGGGATGCCGTGCTTGTAGACGATCGACAAGATGTCGACGCCAGGGTCGTTCTTATGTCCGATGATACGGACGACGTCACACGCTCCGGCGAAACGTCCATCCGGATACTTCGTGATGCGGACGACGACTTTGTGTCCTTCGACGGCACCGAGCGATTTGTCCGTGTTGACGATCGGCCAGAAGTTGATGCGTTTGTCGTCCGGTTCAATGAAGGCGAACTGGTCAAGGCGACCGCTCGGGAGCGTGTACGTCCCGACAAATTCAGATAGGCCGCGCTTCAATACTTTGAGCAACACGCCTTCTGTCTTGCCACGGTTATCCTCGCGTTTTTTGACGAGAATCGTATCGCCGTGATAGACGTCTTTCAATTGGTCCGGTGGCAAGAACACGTCTTCTGTCTCGCCTTCGACCGACAAGAAGCCGAAGCCGCGTTGGTGGATCGAAATGATCCCGGCCGCTTGGCCGAGCACGGCGAGCGTGCCGTAACGGTTCGTCCGCGTCCGGCCGATCAAGCCTTCCGCTTCAAGTTCGTTCAAGGTGCGGATGAGCTCTTTAAAGGCATCCGTCGACTCGAGCGCAAGACGCTCGGTCAATTGGTCTACAGTCAGCGCTTTGTCGCTTGCCTGGATGATTTCTAGTAGTTGGTCACGTAAATTCAACGTGACACCTCCTTTTTCACACTGACCAGTCTAACGTTTCGAGAAAATCGAGCACGTCCTGGTGCAGTTTCTCTTTTTCTTTGTCGAGGGTGATCACGTGTCCCGAATGCTCGTACATGAGCAGTTCTTTTTGGAACGCGTTGATCGCCTCGTAGATCTCGTGTGCAGATTGAGGATCGACCATGCGGTCTTTCGCTCCTTGGATGACGAGCGCCGGTACGAAGATATCTTCGAGCCGAGACGTCGTCTCCTCGACGAACGCACGTAAATCGGTGAGTGTCGGCATCGGTTTGAAGTCCGCCATCTCCCGTTCGATTTGTTCGGTCGATTTGTCTTCCCTTGATTTATATTCTCGGGCGTATGCCTGGACTCCTTTATACAATCGGTCCTCGGCATCGATTTCAGTCGGTGCGCACATCGGCACGACACCTTTGACGCTCGCTTCTGAAGCGAGACGGAGCGACATGACGCCGCCGAGCGATAGGCCACAGACGACGATTTCGTCGTAGCCTTTGTCTTTCAACGCTTGGTAGGCGTCTTGGACGTCCTGCCACCAGTCGTTCGGTCCAAATTCGAGCAACTCTTCTGGTGGGACGCCATGTCCCCGGTACTGGGGTCCCATGCACGTGTAGCCTTCTTTTTGTAGGAAACGACCGAGCATGCGGACGTCCGCGCTCGATCCTGTAAAGCCATGCAACATTAACACGGCACGTGGTCCGCCTTCGAAGAAGAACGGTTTCGGTGCACTCACTTTCATCGTCCAAGTCAACTCCTCATACATTCCATTATTCCCAAAAAATAATGCAAAAAAACAAAAGCTGACCGCCTCACGTAAAAACCGAGAACGATCAGCCTTTCATCATAGTGATGCGACTAGTAATCCTAAAATGAAAAACAATGTGCCTAGTACAGCTGCAGTTCGGTTCAAAACAGCGTCAAAGCCGCGTGCTTTCTGGCGGCCGAACAACTGCTCCGCGCCACCTGCAATCGCCCCAAGACCTTGCGACCGACCTGACATGAGCAGTACGACGACAATCAATAAAACAGCCACGACGAGCAGGCTGATTGTAGCGATCGTTTGCATAATAGTCAGTTCCTCCTTCTTTTTACACGCTTCTTATTATATAGAAGTTGTGATAAAAACGCCAGCTTTCAAATTAACGGGATGGGTAGCTGAACCCTTCCCCGATCACTTCTTTCACTTGGTGGATGACGACGAACGCACGAGGGTCGGTCACTTCGACGATTTTCTTGAGCGGACCGACTTGGCGCTTGTCGACGATCATGTACAACATGTTCTTATCTTGCTTCGAATAATGGCCGTGACCGTGGATGATCGTCGCTGAGCGGCCGAGCGTCTCCGTCAAGACGGCAGCGAGCTCTTCGTGCTTGTCGCTGATGATTGTGACGGCTTTCCGGATGTTCAACCCTTCGGCGACGAGGTCGATGACCCACGAGCCGATGATGATGGCGATGAGCGTATAGAGCACGACTTGTTCCCCGAGGAAGAAGCCCGACGCCCCGACGACGATGACGTCGATGATGAACATCGAGACGGCGACGCTCATGTGGAGATAGCGTTCCATGAGCCGGGCGATGATGACCCCGCCCCCGGTCGTCCCGCCGACGCGGAGCACCATGCCGATGCCGACACCGATCAAGATCCCGGCATAAATCGCCGCGAGCAGTTTATCCTCGGCCGGGCTGCCCCAGTTATGGGTCAAGCTGAGGAAGAACGACGTCGCGACGACGGCGACGACCGAATAGACCATCGTCCGGCGGTCGAGCAACTTATAGCCGACGATGAACAACAGGCCGTTCCCGATGATCGACGTGATGCCGAGGTCCCAACCGAACAAGTAGTACAAGATGATCGTGACCCCGAGCAGGCCGCCTTCCGAGAAGGCGTTCGGGACGGTGAAGTAGTTGACCCCGAAGGCGAGGATGAACGACCCGGCGATGATCCAGGCGATGTCCTTCAATGAGATCGATTGGAGTTTTTGCCAAACTTGTTGACGCAAAAGATGTTGTTGCTGACGTTTCATAAAAAATCCCCTTTCCATTTTGCATATAAAAAAGACCGCGGCAAAAGCCGCAGTCTTAACGTTGTACTGGCTTTGGCGCACCGTCTTTCATAATCGGCAACTTGCGGTCTGCGACGTTTTCGTAGACGTTCAAGAGTGCCTCTTTTTCCAAATCCCAGTTATATTTCTCACGCGCCGTCTTCGTGTTCTCTTTGACACGGGCGTAAAGTTCTTGATCTTCGAGCAGGCGGTTGACGCCTTCCGCGATTGATTGTGGATCGTGTGAGTCGACGACGACACCGACGTCGTTGCCGGCGACGACACGTTCGATCTCAGGGAAGTCACACGACACGACCGGCACTTCGGCCATCAAGTATTCGAACAGCTTGTTCGATGACGCCGAGTAGTGGTTGAAGCAGACGTTGTTCAACACTTGGAAACCGAGATATGCGTTCATCGTGTAGTACGGTAACGCCTCGACCGGTACTTTATCAATCATCTTGACGCGGTCACTGACGCCTTCGTCCTCGATCATCTGTTTGATGACCGGCTTCAGTTTCCCATCGCCGATCATGACGAGCGTGCCTTCTTTAAAGTCTTTCGCTGCCAAGACGAGTTGTTCGAGACCACGTCCCGCTTGGACGCCGCCTTGATAGAGCAAGATCTTCTCATCTTGCGGCAAGTCGAGCAAGGCGTGCAAGTCTTTCCGGAGCGAGAAGTCGAGCGGACGGTAGAACGGATAGTTATGGAGCACGTACGGATAGAAACCGTACAACTCTTCGTTGTGCGCCGCACGCGTATGGTTCTCGACCATCATCGAATCGACGTATGGCAACAACCAGCCCTCAAGGTTACTTTGAATGTAGCCGTAACCGGTCCGGTCGGTCTGGACCTCATGCGAGTCGTAGACGATCTTGCCTTTATTGACGAGTTTGCCGGCGATCAACGCCTGCGGGAGCGTGTTCAAGTCGTTCGCGTGATAGAAGTCGTACGACTTCTTCGTCGAGGCGAACACCATCTCGAGCATTGCGCTCGCGTTGACGATGTTTTTACGGACCGGCGGGAGCAAAATCGCACCCGCTGCCGCGCCGAGACCGAGCATCGTCAGTGGCGCGAGGATGACTAATCCCGCCCCGACGAGTCCAGCCCCGAGTTGGCGCGTCTTCTTCTCCGACACCCACGTCCGGACTGATTTCAACGCCTTCATCCCGTTGACGAGAATCGACGGTTGACGTTTCACGCGGATGACGCGGAAACCTTCTGGGCGCATCTCTTCGGCCGGAAGATCTTTATTTTTAGGGTCTTGCAAGGCAATCAAATCGACCTCGTACCCCGCCTCGGCGAGCGCCGAGCATTCGCGAAGGACACGGGCGTCATTCGTAAAGTGGTTCCAAACAAACATACATACCTTCATCGTTGTTCCTCCATCAATAACTTTTCGATCACGTCGTCGAGGACGTGTATATTATTTTCCCAGCACAGGTTGTCTTTCACGTAACGGATGCCGTTCGCACCGAACTTGTCGCGCAGGTCCGGGCGATCGAGCAATGTCCGAAGTGACTGTTCAATCTCGTCGATGTCACGTTTCCGTGACACATACCCGACTTCCGCCGCTTCGATGACATTCGCCGCATGGCCTGACACCGCAGCGACGATCGGTTTGCCGACCGCCATATAATCAATCAGTTTACCCGGGATGACCGTGTCGAACACGTCTTGGTCGATCAGGCTGACGAACGCGACGTCAGCATTTTTGATCGCTTGGAACGCCTCCGTCCGTGGCATCGCCTCGAGGAAGAGGAAGTTCTTGAACCCGCGGGCTTTAATCGTTGCTTTCAATTCGTTCTTCCGATAACCGTAACCGATCAGCTTGAAGTGGACGCGTGGCTCGTCGCGGAACCGCTCCGCGAGTTCAAGCAACAGCGACACGTCCTGGGCGAGCCCCATGTTGCCGGCGTATAAAATCTCCATCCGGTCGTCTTCGGGAACGGTCCGCTCCAAGTTGCGCTCGCTCACACGGATCGAGTTCGGCATATAGTGGATCATGCCGTTGTCGACGCCGCGTTGGCGCAAATAGCTACGGAAGCCTTCCGAGTTGATGATGATCGCATCGGCCGACTTGTAGAGCCGCTTCTCGAACCAAAACGCGGGCGTGAGCATCCAGTCGTACTTGAACACACCGACACCTTTGACCGACTCCGGCCACAGGTCACGGACGTCGAGTACGAACGGGACGCCATGTTTTCGCTTCGCATACACCCCGACGAACGCCATAAAAAAAGACGGGGTCGTCGCGAAGACGACATCCGGTTTCGTATCGAGTGCTCTGACGGCGGCGACACCTTTGATCATCTGTTCGAGGAACAAGGCGAGCCGGCTCAACATGTTCGACGTATGCTTGCGCTTTTTCGTAATCAACCGCTTGATGAACGGTTGGTTGTTCAGCTCCGTGTCGTTCCAGAACCGGTCGTCTTTATACAAGTTGAAGTTCGGATACGACGGGGCGGCCGTGATGACCTCGACCTCGTAGCCACGTTCTTTCATGAGATGCGTAATATTTTGCATCCGGTTGCCGGCGCTGCCGATCTCCGGATAATAGTTTTGACACACCATTAACATTGTTTTCAAAAATAACACACCTTACTGTTGTTCGAGTTCGTCCACGAACCGTTTCAAGAGCTTATGGACGTTGGTTTTTAAATCTGGGTCGCATAACGCATAGGCAATCGTCGCCTCGATAAAGCCGATCGGTTCCCCGACGTCAAAGCGACGTCCGTCAAATTCGTAGGCGAACACCGTCTGCGCCTCGTTCAAGCGCGCGATGGCGTCCGTCAATTGAATCTCGCCCCCGGTACCGATTTCTTGGGCCGATAACGCCTCAAAGACGTCAGGCGTCAAAATGTAGCGGCCGAGGATGGCGAGGTTCGAGGGCGCTTCCCCGGCGGGCGGTTTCTCAACGAACGTCCGCACCGGGATGAGCTTCCCTTCGACGGCAAGCGGGTCAATTATACCATATCGATTCGTCATTTCATACGGGACACGTTGGACCCCGATGATCGAGCGTTCATGTATCTCGTACTGCTCGATGAGCTGGCGTGTCGCCGGCACTTCCGCCTCGATAATATCATCGCCCAAGAGGACGGCGAACGGTTCGTCGCCGATGAACTTGCGGGCACACCAAATCGCGTGGCCGAGCCCTTTCGGCTCCTGTTGGCGTATGTAGTGGATGTTGGCGAGGTTCGACGAGTGGCGGACCGACTCGAGCAGCTCCGTCTTCCCTTTCGACTCGAGGTTCTGTTCGAGCTCGATGGCGCGGTCAAAATGGTCCTCGATGGCACGTTTGTTCTTCCCGGTCACGATGATGATGTCCTCGATGCCGGAGGCGACCGCCTCCTCGACGATGAACTGGATCGTCGGCTTGTTGACGATCGGGAGCATCTCTTTTGGCATCGCCTTCGTCGCCGGCAAGAAGCGCGTGCCGAGACCAGCGGCTGGGATGATGGCTTTGCGTACACGTTTCATGGACCTATCCCCTTTTATCATTATGTAGATGATTATACCCAAAAATTCGACTTTCACGCACGTTCAAAACGGCCGTGACATGCGTCACGACCATTTCCGATCGTCCATACGTGTGTACAAGCCACCCGGCACCCCCGCTGCTTTCTGCAAGCGAGCCGCCGGACCGGGTACAGACTCTGGCTAATTTCTCAGAACCACTTATCCCCTTTCGATTGGATGAAACGGTACTCTTCTTGATAATGGTCGTAATGCCCTTCCTCTATCATCTTTTTAAACGCAACGTCGCCTTCTGCCGCTTTGCGTTTCATCAAAAGACAAAGCGCCTCCACTCTTAACAACATCATGTCGAGCAAATCCATTTTCGACGCTTCCCAACCATATGCCTCTAAAAACAATGTAACTCGTTTTTTGTAACTTGCATCGTCTCGGTCTGCCTCATAATGAACGACCTCACCCGACTCCGCTTGATGGCGACGGCTCAACGGAATGAACGTATAGAGCGCGTAGACGATGTCCCAAGCGCGAGGCCCTGGCGCCGCCAAGTCAAAGTCAATGATTCCTGCCACTTTCTCTTTATCGAAGATCGTGTTGTAGACAGCGAAGTCATTATGACAAATCACTTCGAGCGGTTTCGGAGTATTGTCGAGCGGTTCCCAAGACGCCCATTCGAAATCCACCGTCGCGTCATGCAACCGGCGCATCAGTCGGGCGGCGTCTTGGAGTGCCTCGTTCGACCACATATATTCCTTCAACGGATAATCTGCCGTCTCTCCTACGAGGTACGTCAAAATTTCTCGGCCTCGTTCGTCAACTCCAACGAAGCGTGGCACTCCTTCTACTCCTTTCACTTCTAAATGTTTCAACAACTGATGGACACGCCCGCTGCCTTCTTTTTGTGTGCGATATACGTGATTCCCTTTTTTATGAACGTTAGAAACGTTACCCCCGCTCAACCTTTCTTCTCGTTCAACCGATTGATCCATATTTATACTCCCCTTCCCCGAACCCCTTGTTGTCTAGACCCTTACAGTATACAAAATAACGGGCTCAGAAAAAGTACGATTCCCTTGTCACGATGTTTATCCCGATGATCGATAGAGCGCCTTCGCTCCCGTCCAAGCGGCACCGTGACTCTTGCAGGAATGCAATCTCGCGGAGACCCCGCAAGCGCGAAGCGCGAGGAGGCTCCGTGGATTGCCTGCAGAAAGCATCGGTGCCGCCAGGACGGGTTAAAAATGCCCACAAAAAAACAGGCCCGCCATAAGGCGGACCTGAAACAATCAATTATTTTTTGAGGTTTTTGAGGTTGTAGAACGACTTGATACCGTCGTATTTCGCTACATCGCCGAGCATGTCTTCGATGCGGAGAAGTTGGTTGTATTTCGCGATACGGTCTGTACGTGAAAGTGAACCTGTTTTGATTTGACCAGCGTTTGTCGCAACTGCGATATCAGCGATTGTCGCATCTTCTGTTTCACCAGAACGGTGCGAGATAACTGCTGTGTAGCCAGCTTTTTTAGCCATTTCGATCGCGTCGAATGTTTCTGTGAGCGTACCGATTTGGTTAACTTTGATGAGGATCGAGTTCGAGATGCCTTTTTCGATACCTTCAGCAAGTTTCTCAGTGTTCGTTACGAAGAGGTCATCCCCAACGAGCTGAACTTTGTGACCGATTTTGTCAGTAAGCAATTTGAAGCCGTCCCAGTCGTTTTCGTCGCAACCGTCTTCGATTGAGATGATTGGGTACTTGTCAACGAGCTCAGCGTAGAAGTCTACGAGCTCAGCAGTTGTCATTGACTTGCCTTCGCCAGCGAGTTCGTACTTGCCAGTTGACTTGTCGTAGAACTCAGACGATGCAACGTCCATTGCGAGGTAGATGTCTTCGCCAGCTTTGTAACCAGCTTTTTCGATCGCTTCAAGGATAACTGTGATCGCTTCTTCGTTCGACTTAAGGTTTGGTGCGAAACCACCTTCGTCACCGACAGCTGTGTTAAGACCCATACCAGAAAGAACTGATTTGAGGGCGTGGAATACTTCTGCACCCATGCGGAGCGCTTCGCGGAACGTTGGCGCGCCTACAGGCATGATCATGAACTCTTGGAAGTCAACGTTGTTGTCAGCGTGCGAACCACCGTTGATGATGTTCATCATTGGAGTTGGAAGCGTCTTCGCGTTGAATCCACCGAGGTACGTGTAAAGTGGAAGGCCGAGCTCGTCTGCTGCTGCGTGTGCTGCTGCCATTGAGACACCGAGGATCGCGTTTGCGCCGAGTTTACCTTTGTTTTTCGTACCGTCGAGCTCGATCATTTTCGCATCGAGTGCGTTTTGGTCGAAGACATCGTAGCCGATGAGTTCAGGTGCGATTGTGTCGTTTACGTTAGCAACGGCTTTGAGTACGCCTTTACCAAGGTAACGTGACTTGTCGCCATCGCGAAGCTCTACTGCTTCGTGCTCACCAGTTGATGCGCCTGATGGGACGAGGGCACGACCGAAGCCGCCGTCTTCTGTGAATACTTCTACTTCGATTGTTGGGTTACCACGTGAATCCAAAATTTCGCGTGCGTAAATTTCTGTGATCATTGACATAAAAATCGCTCCTTTTTGTTTGGAAAATGTAGTTTACTTCTTAACGATTGACGTACCGGTCATTTCAGCCGGTTGCTCTCCTCCGAGGAGGTGTAAGAGCGTCGGCGCGAGGTCGCAAAGCGAACCTTTCATAACTGGTTTCAGTTCAACGCCTGGCTTCGTGACGATACACGGTACAGGTTCTGTCGTATGGGCCGTCATCGGTGAGCCGTCCGGGTTCGTGACAAGGTCAGCGTTCCCGTGGTCCGCCGTGATGATCGCCGCGCCGCCTTTGGCGAGTAGTGCGTCCACTACTTTACCGAGGCATTCGTCGACGACTTCGACCGCTTTTTTCGTTGGTTCGAGCATACCGGAATGGCCGACCATGTCCGGGTTCGCGTAGTTGATGATGTACGCGTCGTACGTGTCTGATTCGATGCGCTCGAGAAGACCTTCTGTGAGCTCGTATGCGCTCATTTCCGGTTTCAAGTCGTACGTCGCTACTTTCGGCGACGGGACGAGGAAGCGATCTTCACCTTCGAACGGTGTTTCTTGTTGTCCGTTCAAGAAGAACGTGACGTGCGGGTATTTCTCAGTTTCCGCTGCGCGGAGCTGTTTGTACCCTTGCGCGGCGAGCGTTTCGCCGAGCGTGTTTTTCAAATCTTCCGGCGGGAAGACGATATCCGTATCGATCTCATCCGAGAATTTCGTCATCGAGACGAGCAAGACGTTCTCCGGATGCGCGCTCGAGAGCTCGAACCCTTTGAAGCCTGTCTTCTCTTTGAACACTTTCGCGAGTTCGATCGCCCGGTCCGGACGGAAGTTGAAGAACATGATCGCGTCGTTGTCTTTGATCGTCGCGACCGGTTGACCGTCTTTCTCGATGACCGTCGGCAAGACGAACTCATCTGTCAAACCGTCTGCGTACGATTGCTTAAGCACGTCGACCGCATTCGTTCCGACTTCGCCTTTCGCGTTGACGAGGACGTCGTAAACTTTTACGACGCGTTCCCAACGGTTGTCGCGGTCCATGGCATAGTAACGTCCAGACACGCTAGCGACTTGACCGACACCGAGTTCAGCGAGCTTCGCTTCCGTCTGTTCGAGGAAGCTTGCACCTGATTTCGGATCACAGTCACGGCCGTCCGTGAAAGCGTGAATGAATACTTTTTCAATGCCGTGGAGTTTCGCGAACTCGACGATGGCGAACATGTGCTGGATGTGGGAATGGATCCCACCGTCTGAGACGAGCCCCATGATGTGGAGGCTTGAATCATACTTCTTCACATGTCCCGCCAAATGGTTCATCGCTTGACGGTCGAAGAGCGACCGGTCTTTGATGGCGTTGTTGACGCGTGAAAGTGACTGATAGACGACCCGGCCGGCACCGATGTTCAAGTGACCGACTTCCGAGTTGCCCATCTGACCTTCCGGGAGACCGACGTACTCACCTTGCGCGTTTAACAGCGTGTGTGGATACGTCTCCCAGTAACGGTCGAAGTTCGGTTTGTTCGCCGCAGCGACCGCATTACCGAACGTTTCGTTCCGCATACCGAAACCATCTAAGATGATAAGGGCGACAGGTCTTGCCATTTAAATCGCCTCCAACAACTTGAGGAACGAAGCAGCTTCGAGTGAAGCACCGCCGACGAGTGCGCCGTCGATGTCTTCTTGAGCCATATACTCCTTGATGTTCTCAGGTTTGACTGAACCGCCGTATTGGATGCGAACCGCAGCCGCTACGTCTTCACCGTAAAGGCCTTTTACAACGTCGCGAACGTATTTGCATGAGCTTTGCGCATCTGCTTCGTCCGCTGATTTGCCAGTACCGATTGCCCAAACTGGCTCGTACGCGATGACGAGTTGTTTGACTTGGTCAGCTGAAAGATCGGCGAGGCCACCTTCGACTTGCGTCTTGATGACTTCTTCGAACTTGCCGCCTTCGCGCTCGTCAAGTGTTTCACCGACACAAACGATTGGCGTAAGACCGTGTTCGAACGCTTTTTTCGTTTTGCTGTTGATGAACGCATCTGACTCGCCGAAGTATTCACGGCGCTCTGAATGTCCAAGGATGACGTAAGTGACGCCGAGGTTGGCGATCATCGCCGGGCTCGTTTCACCTGTGTATGCCCCGCTGTCTTTGTCGTACATGTTTTGCGCACTAAGCTTTAAGTTCGATCCTTTAGCCGCTTCTACCATTGGGGCCAAGAATACTGCTGGTGCACCAATCGCCGCGTCAACTTTGTCCGTTGACGGGATATTGTTTTTAACTTCCTCTACGAAAGCGACCGCTTCCGAGAGTGTTTTATTCATTTTCCAGTTACCTGCAATAATCGGTTTACGCATCGATAATCCTCCTCAGTTTTACTTGTCGTTCAACGCTTCGACGCCTGGAAGTTTCTTGCCTTCCATGAATTCGAGTGAAGCGCCGCCACCAGTTGAGATGTGACTCATCTTGTCAGCAAGGCCGAACTTGGCTGCTGCCGCGGCTGAGTCGCCACCACCGATGATTGAATACGCGTCGCTGTCTGCGAGTGCTTGAGCGACACCTTTCGTTCCGTTAGCGTATTTATCGAGTTCGAATACGCCCATCGGTCCGTTCCAAACGACAAGTTTCGATTCGCGAATCGCTTCCGCGTAAATTTCGACCGTCTTCGGTCCGATGTCGAGACCCATGTGATCCGCAGGGATCGAGTCGATATCGACTGGTCCGACGTATGTTTCTTCGCCGAATTCTTTCGCAATCACAGCGTCGACCGGCAACAAGAACTTCACGCCTTTGTCTTCTGCTTTTTTCATGAACTCACGAGCGAGGTCGAGCTTGTCTTCTTCAAGGAGTGACGTTCCGACTTCGTTCCCGAGTGCTTTCGAGAACGTGTACGAGAGTCCGCCACCGATGATGAGCGTGTCAACGATGTCGAGAAGGTGGTCGATGACCCCGATCTTGTCAGCAACTTTCGAACCGCCGATGATAGCCGTGAACGGGCGATCCGGGTTCGAGAGCGCTTTGCCGAGCACTTCAAGTTCTTTCTCCATCAATAAACCAGCAACCGCCGTGTCGACGTTTTGCGCGATCCCTTCCGTCGAGGCATGGGCACGGTGAGCCGCACCGAACGCGTCGTTGACGAAGACGTCAGCGAGCGCCGCAAAGCCTTTAGCGAGTTCTGGATCATTTTTCGTTTCACCAGGATAGAAACGGACGTTTTCGAGAACGACGACGTCACCTTCACCAAGTTTTGAAACGGCTTCTTCTGCAACTGGACCGTACGCCTCTTCAGCGAGCGGTACGTCTTTGCCGAGAAGCTCACCTAGACGTTTTGCAACCGGTGCGAGCGAGTATTTTTCGTTCTTCTCGCCGCCTGGACGGCCGAGGTGGCTCGCCAAAATGACTTTCGCGCCGCCGTCGATCAAATGCTTGATCGTCGGAATAGCTGCTTGGATCCGCGTCTCGTCTTGAATGACGCCATCTTTAGTTGGAACGTTGAAGTCAACGCGGCAAAAGACGCGCTTCCCTTTTACATCGATGTCACGAATAGACTTTTTGTTCATAAACTTCGCCTCCATATGTCGTGCGTTTAAATTTCATAAATAGAGCGGAGAACAATCTCTTGTTTCCGCTCCTATTTGGTTCTATTTAGTTCACGAACTTACTTCGCGATTTCAGCAAAGTGCTTGAGTGTGCGAACCAATTGTGCAGTGTATGACATTTCGTTGTCGTACCATGCAACTGTTTTAACGAGTTGCTTGTCGCCGACTGTCATGACTTTCGTTTGTGTCGCATCGAAGAGTGAACCGTAAGTGATTCCGACGACGTCAGAAGATACGATTTGGTCTTCAGTGTAACCGAATGACTCGTTCGCTGCTTTTTTCATTGCTGCGTTGATTTCGTCAACAGAAACTGTTTTCTCGAGAACTGTTACGAGCTCAGTCAATGAACCAGTTGCGACTGGTACACGTTGTGCTGCGCCGTCAAGTTTACCTTGAAGTTCTGGGATAACAAGGCCGATCGCTTTAGCCGCACCAGTTGTGTTCGGTACGATGTTCGCTGCTGCCGCACGTGCACGACGGAAGTCACCTTTAGGGTGTGGAGCGTCGAGTGTGTTTTGGTCGCCAGTGTAAGCGTGGATTGTTGTCATGAGACCTTCGATGATTCCGAACTGATCTTGGAGAACTTTCGCCATTGGCGCCAAGCAGTTTGTTGTACAAGAAGCACCAGAGATTACTGTCTCAGAACCGTCAAGGATTTCGTGGTTCGTGTTGTAAACAACTGTCTTCATGTCACCTGTAGCCGGAGCCGAGATCACAACTTTTTTCGCGCCAGCTTTCAAATGAAGCTCCGCTTTTTCTTTGTCTGTGAAGAATCCAGTACATTCGAGAACGATGTCAACACCGAGCTCGCCCCATGGAAGTTCTTCTGGGTTACGGTTAGCAAGTGTAACGATTTTCTCGCCGTTTACGAGGAAGTGACCGTCGTGTACTTCAACTTCTCCGTCGAAACGACCTTGTGTCGTGTCATATTTGAGAAGGTGAGCAAGCATCTTCGTGTCAGTCAAGTCGTTGATTGCAACAACCTCGACGCCTTCACTCTTCAAGATCTCGCGGAATGCCAAGCGACCAATACGTCCAAAACCGTTAATACCAACTTTTACTGTCATAGTTAATTTCCTCCTTAGGGTAGAAGCTATTTATTAGAAGAGCCAACGGGGGTCAACTCTTTAATAACGAGTTAATAATTCTGTGGCCGCACCTTCGTCTGTGACGAGGATGATGTTCGGCCTATGTTTCGCATATGCGGCAATCGCTTGTGCCTTTGACTTTCCTCCGGCGACGGCGATGACGGTGTCCATGTCGTCGAGCTCCTCTAATTGGATGCCGACCGTCTTGACCCGATGAACGATTTCGCCTTCTGCGTTGAAATAATATCCGAACGCTTCGGCGACGGCTTCGTGCCGTTCGATCATCCGCAAATGCTCCGGTGTGGCGTGACGACGTTTTGCCATCGTTTCGGCCTCACCAATTCCATGTACCACTATTCGAGCCGCTCTAATCATTTCCAGCACATTTTTTATGCTTGGTTCCTCCACCATCCGTTCAAACGTCTTTTGTGAAACCTCATCCGGAATGTGGAGTAAATGATAGTCGGCGTGGGCCCGGTCCGCCATCCGAGAACAGACGGTGTTCGCCTGTAACTCGAGCGTTTCGCCGAGTCCGCCGCGTGCCGGCACGAAATGCATCGGTCGTTCTTTTTTATCGGGCGACATCATTGCCGCAACCGATGCCATCGTCGTCCCGCCTGTGACCGCGATGATATTGTCGTCAGGTGCCAGTCGCGCTTTTAGTTGCGTGACGGCGGCCCGACCGATATCTCGCTGGACCCAGAACGTCTCGTCCGAATCTCCCGGTACGATGACGACTTGGCGAACGCCTAGTTTTTGCTCGAGAACTCGTGCGATTTGTGAAATCCCTAGGATTTCTCCCATGACCTCGTGCAAGTCTCTGAGAACGTTTCGGCCCGATTCTGTAAGTGAGATCCCTTGGGTCGCGACTGTGAGAAGACCTTGGTCTTTCAAAAAGTCGACTTCTCGTCTTAAGATTCGTTCCGTCAGCCCGAGGCTTGTGGCCAACGTCCGGCGGCCGATTGGCTGCATGAGCCGGACATAATGTAAGATGTCATAACGATGTCGGAGCGTGTCGAGCAGGTCAGGGACGATTTGCTTCTGAACTTGAATCAGTTGCTGGATCATGCTCATTCCCCCTCGACTTAAAGTGTGGACAAAAATTGTCCCACTTTTATTTTTACGTCCCACCGCTACGAGTTCATCTTACCAATCACCTTACCGTCTGGCAACCCCTTCAAACGTTTTTTTTCGATGTAAGCGTATACTTAACAAATTCTTCAACTTTCTCATCATCGTATCGCCCTTGACTGATAAGGGTTCCTTCATGTACAACGACGGGAATCTCAAATAAATATTTTTCTTCAAGCAACGCGTCGCCCGTGATGTCGATTTGCTCGAGCTCGAACGGATAATCTTCCTGTAGCCATTCGAGCATGACGAGCGCCTCCTCACAAAGCGAGCAGTTCTCCCGGCGATATAACGTCAGTACCATGTCACGTCTCCCCTTTCCATAACTGTCGTTCCCGCTCCCGCGAGTTGCCAAAACCTAGCGCCTCACGATAATTCGCGACCGTTCGCCGCGTCACCGTGTAACCGATCCGGGCCAGCTCCTCGGTGAGCGCCTGGTCGCTCAAAGGCGCCGTCTCTTGTTGGATCAGCTCGGCGAGCGCCCGTTTAATCATGAACGGGGCTTGGCCGTGGTACGTGGCGCGGACGAAGAAGTGACGCCACTCCATCACGCCGCCCGCGGTCTTGGCGTACTTGCCTTGAATCGCGCGGCCGACCGTCGACTCATGCTTGCCGATCTCGGTGGCGACTTCTTTTCGTGTGAGCGGATGCAGGACGAGTTGGCCGCGGAGCCAGTCCGCCTGGCGTCGCTCGATGACGGCCCACACAGAGCGGAGCGTCTCTGCGCGCATCGCGAGCGTCTCTTGCCACCACTTCGCCTCCCGGTCCGAACCGACGTCTAAGGCAATCATCGGGCTGAACCACGTCGTGATGAGTTCCCCGTCTTGAACGACGACCTCGAGTTCGGGCAGAATATGCTCGGTTTCTTCATATAATATCGGTGTCCTCGGGAGCGTGGCGACGATTCGGCTGATTCGCTCGTATTCTTCGGTCGTCATCCCGAGCTTGTCCGCTATATGCTCGACCTTTGCGTCAAACGCCTCGAACACGTCGAGCACGTGTGGATCGTCATGCTCGATCGCGTGACGGTATTGGCAGTCATGTTCTGAAGTCGCACCGATCCCGGTCGGCTCTAAAAATAACAGTGCGCGCCGGGCCAAATCGACGTCCGCCATCTCGACACCGAATCGCTTTGCGAGGACGGCATCGGTCTCCGGCAGTAGCCCGCGATGGTCGAGCGTCATGACGAGTTGCTTTTGAAGCTGCTTTTGGGCCTCGGTCCCGCTTCCTTCGTCAATCTGTTCAAATAGCCGTGCTTCAAAACCGCCCGCCGCGTCCGCAATCCATTCGACCGTACCGCCCGTTGTGACGTGCGTGTTTCGTTTAGCCAACCGGGCGAGCTGCCACTCGAGCGCGACCCGGTCCGCCTCAAGAACCGGCAGACGCCGGACCATGTCTTGTGTCAGCTGAAGCTTCTGAAGTTGACGCTGTTCTTGCCGTTGCATCGGTCACACCCCTCTCACTTCTAATTGTAACGAATGGTCGCCAAACGCGCTCACAAAAAAAGACGTGATAACAGGATTGCTTTTTCAAAAAAACAATTGTATAATAAATCGTGTCAGAGAACATGCACCCGTAGCTCAGGGGATAGAGCACTGGTTTCCGGTGCCAGGTGTCGGGAGTTCAAATCTCTCCGGGTGTATCAAATCAAGAGGTCAGGCAGATGCCTGGCCTCTTTTGTCGTTTATAATTGGCCGAACGGTGGAATATGTGAGAAACAAAGACTATCGTTTGACCAACATTGACTATAGCGGTTATGATAGGTTTACACGATACATACAAGGAGGCAAATTCAATGTTAATTCCAACAGTTATCGAACAAACAGGTCGCGGGGAACGCGCGTACGACATTTACTCACGCTTGCTTAAAGACCGGATCATCCTTCTCGGAAGCGCGATCGACGACAACGTCGCCAACTCGATTGTCGCCCAGCTTCTTTTCCTTGCAGCTGAGGACCCAGATAAGGACATCTCACTCTACATCAACAGCCCGGGTGGCTCGATCACTTCCGGAATGGCGATCTACGACACGATGAACTTCATCAAGCCGAACGTATCGACAATCTGTATCGGAATGGCCGCATCGATGGGTGCCTTCTTGCTCCAAGCCGGTGAAAAAGGTAAACGCTTCGCGCTTCCAAACGCGGAGATCATGATTCACCAACCGCTCGGCGGAACACAAGGTCAAGCGTCGGACATTAAAATCCACGCCGAACGGATCATCAAGATGCGTGAGAAGTTGAACCAAATCATGTCCGACAACACAGGACAGCCGCTTGAAGTCATCGAGCGCGACACAGAGCGCGACTACTTCATGTCAGCTGATGAGGCGAGCAACTACGGTCTCATCGATAAAGTCATGACACGTTAAACCACAGGCGCCTTTCCCAGCTTCGGGAAAGGCGCTTTTTTTATTGGGTCGGTAACCAAATCTCAATCAAATCATCGGCCCCATCTTGCCCATGGATATAGCGCTCAAAATCGACTGCATCACGCAACGTCACATCCGGCAAAGCCAAAAGTTGATCGTACGTCGATGGAATGGCCTGGATCCCCCCTTCGACCGTTGCGACCAGGTAACGTCCTGCCGACAATTCGACTTGTCGGGCACCCTTCCCATGTACGGGTTCGGTCATGCCGGCCAGATAAGCTTCTTCTTTAGGCAAACAGACACCGTACGATTCGTTTGTCGTCAGCTCTGGATTTAGTTTTTCCCATACGACCGAGATTGCTGTGAGTTCGGATACGTACCCGTTCACAACTTTAGGTTGCTCCCACGTCTCATAGCGAACATTCATTTGATTCCCTCCTGTTTGCATCCATTCGATTTGTTGCTCGATTTGTCGCAACGCCTCGATTTCACGTTGGACTTCATCAAGCCTGCCTTCAAGTAACTCGCTCACACTTCCTGCGGTCTGAATCTGTTCGAGCGAAATGCCTATTTGCCGCAATAACTTGATTTCGTTCAAGCGTCTTATTTCTTCTATTCCGTATAACCGATACTGATTGTCTAAACGAGTCGGCTGGACGAGCCCTTTCGCTTCATACCACTTTATCGCTTTAATTGACAACCCCGTTAGATGGACAACTTTTCCGATTTGAATCATTGGCGTTCCCCCTTCTCGTTTATGTTAAAGCCGTCCGTAACGGACAGGTCAACTCTTTTATTCCTCGACCTTGACGCCGAACACGTAACGGCTGTCGCCTTGTGCCCAGTCCCCGCCCGTCTCGAACAAATAGACGCCCGGTTCATCGGGAACGACTTGCTCGGACGGGACGAGTTCCCCGTCGACAATCTGATTGAATGAAAAGTTCGACGGCTCGGCGTGGAACGTCACGTCGATTTCAGCACCTGGTTTGACCGGGACGAGCTGCAGGTCGTCCGCTCCCGGTAACCCGTGGTCTTCACATACCCCTTGTCCCTGATCGGACCAACAAAACGTCGACTGTCTCACTTCGGCGGTCACTGAACCGACCCGGACCGTCGGCAGTGGCGGGCGTAGCGACGATTCTGTTTTCCAAAAGGACATCGCGAGCAATCCTCCCCCGACTACCAGTAACCCGATCACCAACACCCATCGCCCTTTTCGCTTCAACGCACTCATCTCCTTTCCCTGTCTATTCCCCACTCCACAAAAAAGGACCCACTTTCGTGAGTCTTCCGTTCATTTCGGGCGTCGTAGCCCTTTCAACATATATCCACCTTTGAAATCGACCGGGTCGAACGCGACGAGGAACGCCTTCGGTTCATACTCCTCGACCAGTCGGCGCAATTCTTTCATCCGCGTCCGAGCCGCCAAGACATCAAGACGATAACGCGTTCCATCACGGCCTTGGCCTTGATAGTGCGTCACACCGTATCCGCTGTCGCGCATCTTTTGAATGAGCTCAGCCGGAAACTCTTGCGTGTGGACTTGGATCATGTTGTAGCCGATCGCAAGTTTCCGCTCGACGAAACCGCCGAGAAGAATACCGAGCCCGAACCCGACCGCATACACGATCATCCCGAGCGTCGTCAAATCTTGAAAGACGATACCGAGCGCGAAGATATAGATGAGCGTCTCGAGCGTCCCGAACATGGCCGCAATCACCGTTTTCCCTTTGACGAGCATGATCGTCCGAAGCGTGAGCACCGGTACAAATAGTAATTGTAATAATAAAATGAGCAAGAGTTGGCTCGCTTGTCCCATAGGATCGACCTCCATTCCAATTCAGTAACTCCACTATTCCAAATTTCCGTGACGGATGCAACCAAAAAAGGCTGACCGCGGTCAGCCCTTTTCTCATTTGCTTAAATTATCAACGCTCGTGAGCAGTTCATAGTCTTTACGGATAACTTGGTAAATCGCGTTCGTATCGCCCGACAACATCTCTTCAGCACGCAACTGGTTGAGGAAGAGGCTTGTCGCGAATGTCACGAGCGCACTTTTCGGAATCCCGATTTCTTTGGCCCGGTCCGTGATGACCCGGTCTAGCTCAGCGTCAATCGTGAGCGAGAGTCTTTTCTTTGCATTCGACATAATGTTGAAGCTCCTTTAGTTTACATTTCAAATTCCTATACACAATTGCTAATTATATAGGAAGAATGCTTTTGGCGCAACCGGTGTCAGGATGACCCGATTTCTTCGCCGCTGCGAACTTTCTCCGCAATCTGGTCGATTTTGCGAAGCCGGTGGTTGATGCCCGACTTCGAAATCGGTCCCGTCTCGAGCATCTCCCCGAGTTCTTGGAGCGATACGTCTTGATGGGTGACCCGAAGCTCGGCGATCTCACGGAGCTTGACCGGTAAAATTTCAAGCCCGACCGTCCGTTCGAGATACTTGATATTCTCGACTTGCCGGAGCGCCGCCCCGACCGTCTTGTTCAAGTTCGCCGTCTCACAGTTGACGAGCCGGTTGACCGAGTTGCGCATGTCTTTGATGATGCGGGCGTCCTCAAAATCGAGCATACCGCGCGTCGCCCCGATCAGTTTAAGGAAGTCGGAGATTTTCTCGCTCTCTTTGATGTAGAGGATATGCCCTTTTTTCCGTTCGAGCGTCTTTGCGTTCAAGCCGAAGCGGTTGGCGAGGTCACGGAGCGCCTGGTTATGGTTCTCATACAGACTGTACACCTCTAGATGGTACGATGACGTCTTCGGATGGTTGATCGATCCTCCGGCGAGGAACGCACCACGCAAGTAAGCGCGGGCCAGGTTCTGGTTGCGCGTCATATCCGAGTTGAGTGTCCGGATCATCTCATAGTTCTCCCCGAGGATCTCTAGGTCACGGAGCATCGTCTCGGCACGTTGCGAGACACGGACGATGTAGACGTTGTTCTTCTTCAACCGCATTTTCTTCCGGACGAACAGATCCAAGTGATGGTCGTACAGACGTTTCATGAGGGAGTAGATGCGGCGCGCGATCGCGGCGTTCTCGGTCGAGACGTCAAGCGTCATCCCCCGTCCTAAAGCGAGCGAGATGACACCGTTCATGCGGACGAGCGCGGACAATTCCGCTTTCGCCTCGGCATCGGTGACGTCGAGTTGCGTCAGTTCTTTTTTCACTTCTGAGGCAAAGCTCATCTCGGTCCCCTCCTTTCCATTCCTGCTATTTCAGTTCAAGCTCCTGGTACGAGCGTGGTTTCTTGATCCGCAGCACGCGTTGCATGACGAGCCCGGCAATCGCATCCGAATCGTGACGGATATAGTCCCGGTTATAGTCGACGATGTCCCCGGCGAGCACGTTCGTGCCATAGTTGCGGAGCTTCTTCCGATCGAACCGGACTTCTTCCGATCCGTCTTCGAGGTAGCGCTCTAAATAAATATCTTCAATCGGTTCGTTGTTGACGACGATCGTATCGACCGTCGACTTCCCGAGGTACGCCTCGACCGACTTCAAATGCCGCATCGCGTCGTAGCCTTGCGTCTCACCCGGTTGCGTCATGACGTTACAAATATAGACGATCGGGACGCCGGCCCGGACGATGGCGTCGCGCACTTCCGGGATCAACAAGTTCGGAATGATGCTCGTATACAGGCTTCCCGGACCTAGGACGATCACATCCGCCTGTTCAATCGCCTCGACGACACCCGGTGCTGCCTTGATGCCTTCTTCAAGCAAGAACATGCGCTTGATCGCTTTTCCGACGAGCGGGATCTTTGATTCGCCTTTGACGATCGTCCCGTCCTCAAATTCAGCGGCGAGCGTCATGAGCGTCTCCGTGACCGGCAAGACCTTCCCTTGGGCGTTCAACAGTTGCGACAGCACGTCGATCGCCTTGACGAACGATCCTTCACAAATATGTGTCGCCGCCGTCAACATCAAGTTGCCGAGCGAATGCCCCTCGAGCCCGTAACCGCTGTCGAACCGATACTGTAAGATGCGGTCCATGAGCGGCTCGACTTCAGACAACGCCAAGATGACGTTACGGATATCCCCGGGTGGGAGCATGTGGAACTCGTCGCGGAGCCGTCCCGAGCTGCCGCCGTCATCCCCGACCGTGACAATCGCCGTGATCGCGAGCGGATAATGCTTGAGACCACGGACGAGCGTCGATAGCCCTGTCCCGCCACCGATGGCGACAACTTTTCTCTCGCGTCTCATCTTACTTCTCCTTCGTCGCGTGGACGAGGTCGCGATGGACGGTCTTGACGTTGTAGCGCTCGGCGAAATGGGCCGATACTTTTTCAGCGAACGTGATCGAGCGGTGTTTCCCGCCCGTGCAACCGAAAGCGACGACGACTTGCGCTTTCCCTTCCCGCTTATATTGCGGCAACAGGAACTCGAGCATATCGATCACTTTTTTATAGAACGCCCGCGCCTCAGGATGCGACATGACGTAATTTTGAACTTCTTCCGTCTGTCCGGTGAGAGGCCTTAGCTCCGGGATGTAGAACGGGTTCGTGATGAAGCGGACGTCGAACAACAAGTCGATGTCGAGCGGCACGCCGTGCTTAAAGCCGAACGACATGAAGTTGACGGTGAACGGGATCCGTTCCTCGTTGAACTGGAGCAAGATCCGGTCTTTGAGCATTTGTGGCTTCAAGTCGCTCGTATCGTAGAGCGTGTGGGCCCGGTCACGGAACCCTTCGAGCAGCGAGCGCTCCATCTTGATGCCGACGAGTGGTGCGTCTTCCGGGGCGAGCGGATGCGACCGGCGCGTCTCTTTATAACGACGGACGAGCACGTCGTCCCGTGTGTCGAGATAGAGCAGATGCGGGTGCACGTTCTTTTGTTCGAGATCATCGATGACGATGAACAAGCTATCGATGAAGTCCGGCGTGCGCGTGTCGATCGCGACCGCGATCTTCGGACGGACCGAACTGATGACATCGATCAGCTGCGGCAACAGTACTGGCGGCAAGTTATCGACGCAAAAATAGCCGAGGTCCTCAAAGCTATTCATTGCGACCGATTTACCAGCCCCACTCATCCCGCTGATGATGATCAATTCTTCTAATCCTTTAAAGTCTTCCATGTCGCTGACGCCCCCTTAAATTTGACAACCGAGCCGTGTGTTCGGCTCTCTTCTACCCTCAGTATAACGAACGCCCGAAAAAAAGAGAAGGGATTGCGGTTGCCCGCAATCCCTTCTGCCTTGGTCACGCGTTTTGTTCTTGTAATTTCTCGAGGAGACCCTCGATGAAATGTTGCGCGTTTTGAGCGGCGATCGATCCGTCGTTCGTCGCTGTGACGACTTGACGGAGCGTCTTGTCGCGAACGTCTCCGGCGGCGAAGATCCCAGGGATCGTCGTCTCCATCGCTTCGTTCGTGACGATGTAGCCTTGCTCGTTCAAAATGCCGAGGTCTTTGACGAATCCAGTGATCGGGTTCATCCCGATGTAAATGAATACGCCATCGATCTCATGCTCCGACTCCGTGCCGTCGATCGTGCTGACGAGACGGGCCCCGCCGACTTTCCCGTCTGCTTCTACGATCTCTTTCAACGTATGGTTCCAGATGAAGTCGACTTTCGGGTTGTCGAACGCACGTTTTTGCAGGATCTTCTGCGCCCGTAGCTCATCGCGACGGTGGACGATCGTCACTTTGTCCGCGAAGCGCGTCAAGAACACGCCTTCTTCGACAGCAGAGTCGCCGCCGCCGATGACGAACAAGTTTTTCCCTTTGAAGAACGCACCGTCACAGACTGCACAGTAGGATACACCGCGACCGCCGAGCTCTTCTTCGCCCGGTACGCCGATTTTTTTATACTGCGCCCCTGAAGCAAGGATGATGGCGCGTGCCTTGTAGTCACGGTTATGGGCGTGGACGACTTTATATTCGGTTTCGTCCGAGATGCTTTGGACATCGCCATACGCGTATTCCGCACCGAACGCTTTCGAGTGGTCAAACATTTTTTGAGATAGGTCAGGACCGAGAATGCTGTCGTAACCTGGATAGTTTTCGATATCTTCCGTGTTCGCCATCTGTCCACCTGGGATGCCTCGTTCGATCATAAGTGTCGACAAATTGGCACGCGACGCGTAAAGTGCCGCCGTCATTCCGGCTGGGCCGGCCCCGATGATAATGACGTCATAGATTTTTTCTTCTGTCATAGTGATTCCACCTCTGCATGAAATTGATTGACTTCAGTATAAGAAACCTAGGGAGGTATCGTCTATCTTTATGCTTGCTCGAGTGTCCGCTTGAACGTCCGGATCGTCCCGGTGAGCGTGTCGACCGAGACGCCGAACGTATCGGCGCATTCCTCGAGCAGGAGTGATTCGCGTTTCGCGTAAAACATCCAGACGAGCGCCGCGGCCGATGCCGTGACGTCTTCGAACGTTTCTCCCGCTAGCAGCAGTCGCGAGAAGCGCTCATAGAAATCGCCGTCGAGGCTCATCTGTTCTGCTTCCGTCACTTCTGTTTCGGCGAGGACGAGGGCGGCGTATCCTCGTTCGATCCGGGCGTCGCCCGTGAACGGAGAACCACAAATTTCAGCGCGACACTTTTCGGCGAACGAGATCACCGTCTCGTTATCGGTCAATCCGTTCGTCAAGGCGAGCGCCTCGAACGCTTCGTCATCGGCGAGCTTGGAGATGATCCGAATGATCTCGATGCGGGCCGTGTCTTCCTCTTGGCGCAGACCTTGGACGAGCGCCGAGCGGAACTCGAGGTTGTCGCGGATATCGAACGGATTTTTTTCTTCAAACTGTTTCAACTCGTCACTGTTCAAATAGGTAGCCGCTTCTTCAGAACGTCCTGTCTTGTAGGCGGATACGCTGAGCCAATGCCCGAACAGTGAGTCGCCACGGAAGCCGCGTTCTTTCAATAGACGCAGTTCTTCGTAGGCATGGTCGTACTGGCCGACGAGAGCTAGCGTCGTAGCGAGCTTGTAGCGCAATTCAAATTGGATCGGACGGACGCGTGTGAGCGGGACCGACAATTGCAGCGCCGCTTCCGACTGTCCGGCCTCATGTAATAGAAGAATCGTGTTCAAGATCGCATGCAAGTTGCCCGGATTTTGGTCGAGGACGTACTCGAGCGTCTCGAACGCCGATTCGTCGTTGCCGAGGTAAAAGTGGACGATGGCCAAATTGTTGAACGCCGGCCAAAACGTCGGATATTGATCGATCAAGCGCTCGAGCGTCGACTTGGCGGCGAAGAGCCGACCTTTGTCGATGTGTTGCTGCGCCTCGGTGTGCCACGTGATCAACTCGTCCTCTTCTTCGTCTTCGAGCTCTTGTTCAAGCTCGATCAGTTCGAGAAGGGATTGGACCGATTCCGCGTAACGACCGTGCGCTTCCTGTTCAAGATAGCGGCTCGCATACGTGGCCGCTTCTTCGTACTGTGAGATATAGGCGCAGTTGCTCGCGAGGTGATAAAGTGCCTCTGTCGCCGTTTGGTCGAGTTCTAATACCCGTTTCCACACATCGTTGGCGTGGTAGACCTCCCCTACTTCGAATAACAGTTCAGCGTACTGTTTGTGGTAATCGACGCGATGGACTGCCGCAGCAGTTGCTTCAGCCATGAAAAAAGTCGCTTCATCTAGGCGACCTTCTCGTAACGCTCGACGACCTCTATAGTAGTGGAGCTCCGCAGCAAGCGGAGATTCTGGTTCGGGTAGCGTCATTAGTGCTTCATAGTTCGCTTCCATATTCTAAATCCTCCACATCGTCTCTAGTATCTTTTTTTAGTTGCAGGATTAAGAATACCGCACTCAATCCATGAGGGCAACCGAAAAAGTTTAAAAAAATCGGGACTATATTCCTTCTATAATGAATATATTTTACTAGGTCTGACAATTGTTTTTCGACAAAAATATACATGACGGCTCACCTCGCGACACGACACAAAAAAACGGCATCACCTTCAAATAAAGTGATACCGCTCAAGTATTTTTCACACGAAGACCAATCGAACAGCTTGAAATGATTTCGCGCTAAATTGTGTCTATTTCGTGTCTACGGTTTGTAGTTTAGCGCCGACGACGCGTTCGCCGGGCAAGACGTCGCGATGTACGACGGCACCGGCTCCTATGACCGCCTTGTCCCCGATCGTGATGCCCGGCAAGATCGTCACGTTCGCCCCGATCAAGACGTCGTCACCGATCCGGACGTCACCGATCCGATACTCGTCGACGAGGTACTCGTGACAAAGGATCGTCGTGTTGAAGCCGATGACCGTGTTGCGTCCGATCGTGATCCGCTCCGGGAACATGACGTCAGGCGTCACCATGAGGGCGAGGGCGCTATACTCCCCGATCTTCATCCCGAGGAAGTTCCGGTACAGCCAACGCTTCGCCTTGACGGACGGGAAGTAACGACCGACGAGGACGACCGTCGTATTTTTGAAGACGCGCAAGAAGCGGATCGTCCGATACATCTGCCAGAGCGGGTTGGGCCCGTCCAGATGATACCGTTCCGTCTTACGCATTGACCGTGACCTCGTCGAGCCACGTCTCGAAGTGCTCCATCGACTCGATGATGACGTCAGGCTCGAGCGTCTCTAAGAACGCCCGGCCCTTCAAGGCCCAACCGACGGCGACCGTCTTCGTGCCGGCGTTTTTGCCGCTGAAGATGTCCGTATCGTTGTCTCCGACCATGACGGCCCGCTCCGGTGTCGAACCGAGCGCGCGCAGCGCCTGCTCGACCGGCTCGGCGTGCGGTTTCTCGTTTTCGACGTCGTCAGCCGTGACGACGACGCCAAACAAGTGGTCGATGTTGAACAAGCGAAGTCCGTGTTCGACGACCGGCCGGCCTTTCGATGTGACGATACCCATCTTATAGCCTTTGGTGTGCAGACGATGCAGTCCTTCGATCACGCCAGGATATTCGGCGACGAGCGCGTCGTGCATGGCGATGTTGAAGCTGCGATAGAACGCCTGCATCTCTTTCCATTCCGGCTCATTGAGCGCTTTGAACGACTTCTCGAGCGTCGGTCCGATGAACGGGAAGATATCTTCGTCCTGATACGTCTCGTTCGGGAAGTAATACCCGAGCGTATGACGAAAACTCGCAAGGATGAGCGGGTTCGTATCGAGCAACGTACCATCTAAATCAAATAAAATCGTATCCATCAATCAAACAGTCCTTTCTCAGAAGCGTCATCGTACCGCTTCGCTTTCCGGCGCAACACCATCATCACGATCCCGAACACGATCATCGCGATCGAGACGAGCTGTGCCGTCCGCAGATCACCGGCCATGAGGCTGTCCGTACGGAGTCCCTCGATATAGAAGCGACCGATCGAGTACCAGACGAGGTACGACAAGAAGATATAGCCGCGCGGTGGATTGCCGACCATGCGCCAAACGACGAGCAAGATGACGCCGAGGATGTTCCAGACGCTCTCGAACAAGAACGTCGGCAAGTAGTACGCCCCGTCGATATACATCTGGTTGACGATCCAGTCCGGTAACAACAACGTCTCTTTCAAAAACCGGCTCGTCGTCTCAGACCCGTGCGCCTCTTGGTTCATGAAGTTGCCCCAACGGCCGATCGCTTGACCGAGCAAGAGCGATGGCGCGAGGATGTCGGTCACTTTCCAAAACGACATCGATTTACGCATCGAGTAGATGATGACGACGAGCAAGGCGCCGAAGATGGCCCCGTGAATCGCGATCCCGCCTTGACGGATATCGATGATCTGCCCGAGGTTTTGGCTGTAGTAATCCCATTGGAACACGACATAGTAAATCCGGGCGAAGACGATACTGATCGGGATCGCCCAGATGATGACGTCGACGACCCGCTCCGAATCATAATTGAGTCGCTTCGCCTCAAACAAGGCGAGGACGAGACCGAGCATCGCTCCGAAGGCGATGATCATGCCGTACCAATAGATCGGGAGCGACCCGATCTCGAACGCTACGCGGTCAAACGTCGGCTCCACCATCATTCCATGTCCCCTTCGTTATCGTGGATCGCGTTGGCGAGTCGTTCGGCGAACTCTTCCGCCGTGTTGATGCCCATGTTTTGCAGGCGATAGTTCATCGCCGCGACTTCGACGATGACGGCCAAGTTACGTCCCGGACGGACCGGGATCGTGAGTAGCGGCACTTCACTGTCGATGATCTTCATCGTGTTATGGTCGAGCCCGACGCGGTCATACACTTTGCCGGCGTCCCAGTTCTCGAGGTTGATGATCAAGCTGATCTTTTTATGCGAACGGACGGCGCCCGCTCCGAACAGCGTCATCACGTCGATGATGCCGATCCCGCGAATCTCGAGCAAGTGGCGGATCAGTTTTGGTGCCGACCCGACGAGCAGCTGGTCGCCCGTCTGCCGGATCTCAACCGAGTCGTCGGCGACGAGACGGTGGCCCCGCTTGACGAGCTCGAGCGCGGTCTCGGATTTACCGACGCCGCTCTGTCCTTTGATGAGGACGCCGACACCGTAAATGTCGACGAGGACGCCGTGCATCGCCGTCATCGGTGCGAGTTCCATCTCTAGGAAGTTCGTGATCTGTGACTCGATCGACGTCGTCACCGCGTTCGTGCGCATGAGCGGAACGTTCGCTGACTCGGCCTCTTCCTCGATCTCGATCGGGATGTCGAAGCCGCGCGTGATGAGAATGCCCGGTGTCGACTCCGTGCAAAGAATTTTGGCACGCTCGCGGCGGCTTTCTTCAGACAGGCTCGCGTAAAACGTGAGCTCCGTCTTGCCGAGCACTTGGAGACGATTCTTCGCATAGTGCGTATAGTAGCCGGCGAGGACGAGTCCTGGTCGACTGAGGTCCGGTGTGGCGACAGGACGGTGAAGCCCTTCTTCCCCGGAAATGACTTGAAGCTTGAAGCGCTCAACGAGTTGAGCCGTGCGTACGATATTTTGCATAAGTATCTGCCCCTTTCACGCTCATTATTGTATCATAGCTCCTCATGAGAAGCGTTAATGAAAAGTGAGGCAGAACTTGTCAATTCAAAAGGAATGAAACTAATTTGTGGCAATTGCGTAGAACGGGTATAGAAGTTTATAAGGAGGTGAAACAAAATGGACGCACTCTTTTGGATTGCCATCGTCTTTATTTTCATCGTAGGGATCGCGGCGCTCGTCTATCTGATCAAATCGCTCATCGACATGTGGCGCGAATATGCGACGACGAAGAACGAGACGGTGCTCTTGTTGTTCATCCTGAATATCGTCGGTGTCTTCTTGTCCGGCTCGTTACTTTCGATGATCGTCGCCATCATCTTCTACTGGAACCGCTCGAAAAAAATGCGGAACCTCGGGATCTTCCTACTCATCGCTGGACCGATTCTGTTTATCCTCTTTATCATCGGCTCGTTCACGTTGTATGACGCCCCGATGATGGAATGGGAACAGTTCGAGAACGAAATGAATTTATGACGTGACAAAGCCCGGAGGCAATCGCCTTCGGGCTTCTTATGATTCACGCTGTACAAAGAGAACCCCGAAGGCGCTCGCCTTCGGGGTTGATCGTCATTGCTGATGGAACGGGTTGTTCAAGTCGGCCGGATTGACCGGGTCGACCGGATCGATCGGTTCCGTCGGTTCGTGCTTGTCTTCTTCGAGGAACGTCGACGGCGTATGGAGTGAACCGTGCTCAAGGTCGATCGTACCAGTACGCGTACCGGCCTCGACTTCGATGCGCGGCGTCTGACCACGGCCTGATAAGAACTCGAGACGACGCTGGGCGACGTCTTTACGGTCGCGGACGATCTCGAGGTCGTCCAAGTTACAGTGGAGCCCACCGAAGTTCGTCTCGAGCTCACCTTCGATCTCGACGCCGTGCGGCAAGACGAGTCGGATGTTCCCGGCGAGCGAAGCGATTTCGAACTTGGCCGGACGCGCCGTCGCGAGTTCGGCGCGGATGTTGCCGTTGCCGGTCTTGAGCGAGGCCTTGTCATACTTCCCGTTCACGATGACAGAACCGTTACCGGTCCGGACGTGGACGAGCTCAGACTCGGTCGCTTCGACCTCGACCGTACCGTTGCCCGTGTTGACGAGGATCTCTGAAGCGTGCACCTCGTGAAGCACGACGCGGCCGTTCGCCGTCTGGACGCGGAAGCTCTCGACGTCGATTCCGTCGGCACGGACTTCACCGTTCAACGTTTGGACGTTCAAGTGGTCGAAATGATGATGCGGGACGTACAGTTCGACGTGGGCCCGGACGAGCTTGTCACGAAGTGAGATGACGAGACGGTCGCCGATGACCGAATGTTTGACGGCCGACTGGAGCTGTTCGAGCGCTTTGTCCGCGTCTTGCTGTCGGAGCGGACGACCGGTGACGATCAGTTCACACTCGTCATGGTCCGACGAGACGATCGTCGCCGAGGCGTTGAACAAGTCGAGCAGGATGTCTTTCCCGGTGAACGGGAACGATTTCGAGTACGTCACTTCCGGCCCGAAGTTCGAGCTGAACGAGAAGTCGCTGTCGCGAAGTTTCGTCACGAGTCCATCGACCGCTGACGTCAGTTTCGTCGTGAGCGACTCGACCGAGTAGGCATCGACCTTCTCCGTCTCTTGATGTTCTTCAAGCGCTTGGATACGCTCCGGCTCCAACTTCTCGAGCCGCTCGAGTTGGGTCATCCCTTCCTCGATCGTCAGTTTGCCATCTTTCACTTGCTGGAGAATCAGTTCACGCATTTCTTGTTTCACGTTCGTTTCCCCCTTCGATTTGGTTACACGTCAATCATGTTCCCGTTTCTAAACATTTCTATACTTATTTCTTTTTTCCTGCTTTCGGTTTGGCCCGGGCCGCATCGCGTTCGAGTACCGGTTTCAAATATTTGCCGGTGTACGACGCCGTGACTTCGGCGACTTCTTCCGGCGTCCCGGTCGCGACGATCGCGCCGCCGCCGTCCCCGCCTTCCGGTCCGAGGTCGATCAAGTAGTCGGCCGATTTGATGACGTCTAAGTTATGCTCGATGACGAGCACCGTGTCCCCGTTCTCGACGAGGCGCTGCAATACGATTAACAACCGGGCGATATCGTCGACGTGAAGACCGGTCGTCGGCTCGTCCAAGATGTAGATTGTCTTGCCGGTCGAACGTTTGTGCAGCTCAGACGCGAGCTTGACGCGTTGCGCTTCCCCGCCCGACAGTTCGGTCGCCGGTTGTCCGAGCTTCATGTAGCCGAGGCCGACGTCAGAGATCGTCTGGATCTTCCGCTTGATTTTCGGAATCTTGTCAAAGAAGTCGAGTCCTTCCTCGATCGTCATGTCGAGCACGTCGGCGATCGTCTTGCCTTTATACTTCACTTCGAGCGTCTCCCGATTGTAGCGTTTGCCGTGACAGATCTCACACGGGACGTAAACGTCTGGAAGGAAGTGCATCTCGATCTTGATGATCCCGTCCCCGCGGCACGCCTCACAGCGTCCGCCTTTGACGTTGAAACTGAAGCGGCCTTTCTTGTAACCGCGCATCTTCGCCTCGTTCGTCGACGCGAACACGTCACGAATGTCATCGAACACACCCGTATACGTCGCCGGGTTCGACCGTGGCGTCCGTCCGATCGGCGACTGGTCGATATCGATGACTTTATCGATCTGGTCAAGCCCTTCGATCGTCTTATGCTTCCCTGGCTTCGCTTTGGCGCGGTTAATATGGTGCGCGAGCGACTTGTACAGGATCTCGTTGATGAGCGTCGACTTCCCGGAGCCGGAGACACCGGTGACGGCGATGAACATACCGAGCGGGATCGATACGTCGACCTCTTTCAAGTTGTTCTCTGCTGCTTTGACGATCCTGATGAAACGCTCGTCCGGCACTTTGCGCTCGGCCGGCAGCGGGATGAACCGTTTCCCGGACAAGTATTGCCCGGTGAGCGACTTTCGGTTCTTCATAATCTGTTTCGGTGTGCCGGCGGCGATGACTTCTCCGCCGTGCTCTCCGGCGCCAGGTCCGATGTCGATCAAGTAGTCGGCCGCCATCATCGTGTCCTCGTCATGCTCGACGACGATGAGCGTATTGCCGATGTCGCGCATCTGTTTGAGCGTCGCGATCAAGCGGTCGTTGTCACGCTGGTGCAACCCGATCGACGGCTCGTCCAAGACGTACAAGACGCCGGTCAGCCGCGACCCGATCTGCGTGGCAAGACGGATCCGCTGCGCTTCCCCGCCTGATAACGTCCCGGCCGCCCGCGACAACGTCAAGTAGTCGAGACCGACGTTGTTCAGGAAGCTGAGCCGTTCTTTGATTTCTTGCAAGATGAGCCGGGCGATGGCGATATCTTTTTCGCTCAGTTCGTCCATGAGCGACTCGAACAAGGCGAGCGCATGCTCGACCGAAAGTGTCGTCACTTCCCCGATGTGGCGGTCGGTGATCTTGACGGCGAGCGTCTCTTCTTTCAACCGATAGCCGTCACACGTCGGGCAGGCGTGCGTCGCCATATACGTCTCCATCTGTTCCCGGATGTAATCCGACGTCGTCTCTTTATAGCGGCGCTCGATGTTGCGGAGCACCCCTTCAAAAAAGATCGTGTTCGTCCGGACTTGGCCGAAATCGTTCTCGTAGCGGAACAAGAACGATTCTTCTTCCGTCCCGTGCAAGACGAGGTCTTGGTCACGTTTTGACAGCCGTTCGAACGGCACGTCCATGTCGATGTCGAAATGCTGACACATCGAGGCGAGCAGCTGCGGATAATATTGCGAGCTCGTCGGCTGCCATGCGACGACCGCTCCTTCTTTCAGCGTCTTCGACGGGTCTGGGATGACGAGCTCCGGGTCGACGTCGAGTTTCGTACCGAGACCGTCACACGTCGGGCAGGCCCCGAACGGTGAGTTGAACGAGAACATGCGCGGCTCGAGCTCACCGATCGAGAAGCCACAGATCGGGCAAGCATGGTGTTCGCTAAACAACAACTCGGTCCCGTCCATCTTGTCGATGATGGCGCGGCCGTCCGCGAGGCGGAGTGCCGTCTCGAGTGAATCGGCGAGGCGGCCTTCGACGTCAGCGCGGACGACGAGCCGGTCGACGACGACCTCGATCGAATGTTTCTTGTTCTTGTCGAGCTCGATGTCATCGGTCAGTTCGATCGTTTCCCCGTTGACGCGGACACGGACGAACCCTTCTTTTTTGAGCGAGTCGAACACTTTGACGTGCGTGCCTTTCCGTCCCGACACGATCGGCGCCAAGATTTGCAGGCGCGTCTTCTCCGGAAGCTCCATCACTTGGTCGACCATCTGTGAGATCGTCTGGCTTGAGATCTCGATGCCGTGGCGTGGGCAGACGGGTTTCCCGATGCGGGCGAACAAGAGTCGTAAGTAGTCATAGATCTCCGTCACCGTCCCGACGGTCGAGCGCGGGTTCCGGCTCGTCGTCTTCTGGTCGATCGAGATGGCCGGGCTCAACCCTTCGATCGTATCGACGTCCGGCTTGTCCATCTGTCCAAGGAACTGACGGGCGTATGCCGACAGGCTCTCGACGTAACGGCGTTGCCCTTCGGCGTAGATCGTATCGAATGCGAGCGATGACTTCCCTGATCCCGACAGACCCGTCAAGACGACGAGCTGGTCACGGGGGATATCGATATCAATGTTTTTCAAGTTGTTGACGCGCGCCCCTTTGATGACGATCGCATTTTTCTTTTCAGCCATTTAATTCCCTACCTTCAACTCCAAGATTAAGTCACGCAATTCGGCCGCCCGCTCGAACTGAAGATCGCGGGCCGCTTGTTTCATTTCTTCTTCTAGTTTGCCGATTGCCGCCTCGCGCTCGTCTTGATTCATCGAGCTGAGCGACTCGAGCACTTCTTCTTCGGCAGCGACGGTCGCGCGGATGACGCCGCGCACTTCTTTGCGGATCGTCTGCGGCGTGACGCCGTGCTCTTCATTGTATTCTTGTTGGATCGTCCGACGGCGGTCGGTCTCCCCGATCGCCCGCGTCATCGAATCGGTCATCTTGTCCGCGAACAGGATGACGTGGCCGTTCGAGTTACGGGCCGCCCGTCCGATCGTCTGGATAAGTGACCGGTCAGAACGAAGGAACCCTTCCTTGTCGGCGTCGAGGATCGTGACGAGACTCACTTCCGGGATATCGAGCCCTTCCCGCAGCAAGTTGATCCCGACGAGAACGTCGTATTTGCCGAGCCGCAGGTCACGGATGATCTCGATCCGTTCGAGCGTCTTGATCTCGGAGTGCATATAGTTGACCTTGATGCCCGCTTCACGGAGATAGTCCGACAAGTCTTCGGCCATCTTCTTCGTGAGCGTCGTCACGAGGACGCGTTCGTCCTGTTTGATGCGGTCGCGGATCTGGTCCATCAAGTAGTCGATCTGTCCTTTGATCGGGTGGATCTCGATCGTCGGGTCGAGTAGACCCGTCGGCCGGATGATCTGCTCGATCATGTTTGGTGTATGCTCGAGCTCGTACGGGCCCGGTGTCGCCGAGATGAAGATCGCCTGATTCAACTTCTTCTCGAACTCCTCGAACTTGAGTGGACGGTTGTCCTTGGCCGATGGTAGACGGAAACCGTGGTCGACGAGCATTTGTTTGCGCGCCTGGTCGCCGTTGAACATCCCGCGGACTTGCGGTAGCGTCACGTGTGACTCGTCGGCGATGAGCAAGAAGTCTTTCGGGAAGTAGTCGATGAGCGTGTACGGCGTCGCCCCTTCTTCCGTCAAGTTCAAATGACGCGAGTAGTTCTCGATGCCTGAACAGTAGCCCATCTCGCGCATCATCTCGAGGTCGTAGTTCGTCCGCTGCTCGAGACGTTGCGCTTCGAGCAGTTTGCCTTCTTCGCGGAACTTCTCGAGCTGTTGCTCGAGCTCGGCCTCGATGTTGATGATCGCCTTTTGCAGCTTCTCGTCGCGGGTGACGAAGTGGGATGCCGGGAAGATCGAGACGTGTTCACGGTCGGCGATGATCTCGCCGGTGAGCGGGTTCATCTCGCGGATGCGGTCGATCTCGTCACCAAAGAATTCGACGCGCAAGCACTGCTCGTCGCGTGACGCTGGGAAGATCTCGACGACGTCGCCGCGGACACGGAAGCGCCCGCGCTGGAAATCGATGTCGTTTCGTTCATATTGGATGTCGATCAGTTTGCGGAGCATCTGGTCGCGCCCCATCTCTTTCCCGACGCGGAGACTCAAGACGAGACTGTTATATTCTTCCGGGTTACCGAGGCCGTATATACATGACACGGATGCGACGATGATGACGTCGTCCCGCTCGAACAAGGACGACGTCGCCGAGTGACGGAGCTTGTCGATCTCGTCGTTGATCGAGGCGTCTTTCTCGATGAACGTGTCGGTCGACGGCACGTACGCCTCTGGTTGATAGTAGTCATAGTAACTGACGAAATATTCGACGGCGTTGTTCGGGAAAAACTCTTTGAACTCGGAATAGAGCTGGCCGGCGAGCGTCTTGTTGTGGGCTAAGACGAGCGTCGGTTTCTTCACTTCCTGGATGACGTTCGACACGGTGAACGTCTTCCCGGTGCCGGTCGCACCGAGCAGCGTCTGATAACGGTCGCCACGGTTGACGCCTTCGATGAGCTGGCGGATCGCCTCCGGCTGGTCGCCGGCCGGACTATATTCCGAATGTAATTCGAACGGAAGCTTGATCTTGTCCATATATATTCCTCGCTTTCTATCCCTTGCATATTGACTTGATTATAGCACATACACGAACAAATATTCGCTTCTGAGACGCTTCCCAAACCGCTCTCCGATTCGCTATAGTGAGGAGGAATCTAAACAGAAATGGGTGGGTCGTCATGTGGTCACTTCTCTTTATCCCGCTCGGCGCGGTCGTCGGCGCCTTGTCCGGTTTCTTCGGTATCGGGGGCGGTGTCATCATCGTCCCGGTGCTCTTGTTCAACGGATATTCGGCGGCCGAGGCGGTCGCGACGTCACTTTTGTTCGTCGTCGGGACGAGCCTGGCCGGGGCGAAGAAGCACTCGTCGCTCGGCAACGTGGCTTGGTCGACCGGCCTCACGGTCGGTCTGGCCGGCGCCGTCACTGCGCAGCTGTCGAGCCGGCTCGTGCTGTCGATCTCCGGGACGTATGACTGGTTGCTGAATGTTTTCTATTTGCTTATCCTCTCTTATTTTGCCGTTACGCTTCTAAAGAAAACATCGAAGCCGTCGAAACGCAAAAAATCTGGATTCGCCGCAAGTTTCTTCATCGGCGCGATCGCCGGACTCTTGTCGGCACTCCTCGGCATCGGCGGCGGTTTCATCATCGTCCCGTTGCTCGTGAGTTGGCTCGGGTTTTCGACGCACCGCGCCGTCGGGACGAGCCTTGCCGCCGTCCTGTTCATCTCGCTCGGCGGACTAATCGGTTACTTGCCTTCGTTGTCGCTCGATTATGTTGCCCCGCTCGCCTTGGTGACGGGCGCCTTTGTCGGTGCCCCGCTCGGTGCATCGCTCACGAATCGTTATCGGGACCATGAGATTTCAAGACGGCTCGCTTGGCTCTACTTGACTGTCATCGCCTCGATTGTGCTCGACCTCGGGGCGGCATGGTGGACACCATTGTCTTTCGTGAGCTTAGGGGTTCTCTTCATCTTTCTCGTCGGGATCACCCTTGATTTTTCCAAACATTTTACCAGTCCGAACCACTTTCCTCATTAAAAAGTGGTTTTTTTCAATATCTTGGTTTTAAAGCGCTTTCAAACGGGGGATATAGAAAAGTGGTAAGCCAAATCCAATATGGAAGGAAGGGAGTATCACATGTCAGCATTTGTCAGCGAAATTATCGGTACAATGCTACTCATCTTGCTCGGTAACGGTGTCGTCGCCGGCGTCGTCCTCCGCCACTCGAAAGCCGAGAACGGCGGCTGGATCGTCATCACGTTCGGTTGGGGGCTCGCCGTTATGGTCGGGGTATACGCCGCAGGTATTTACGGAGGCGCGCACATCAACCCGGCCGTCACGATCGGACTCGCCACGAGCGGGGCATTCCCATGGGAAGATGTGCCACTGTACATCCTTGCCCAGTTCATCGGGGCGTTCATCGGGGCCGTACTCGTGTACGTACACTACAAACCGCACTATGACGCGACCGACGACCCGGGTGCCAAGCTCGCGACGTTCTCGACCGCTCCTGGTATTCGGAACACTCCGTTCAACTTGATCTCGGAGATCATCGGAACGTTCGTCCTCGTCTTCGCATTACTATCGTTCGGGGCCAACACGTTCGCAGATGGATTAAACCCGCTCATCGTAGGTTTCTTGATCGTCTCGATCGGTCTCTCACTCGGTGGAACGACCGGTTATGCGATCAACCCGGCCCGTGACCTTGGACCGCGGATCGCGCACGCGATACTCCCAATTAAAGGCAAAGGGACGTCAGACTGGGGCTATTCATGGATTCCGGTCGTCGGACCGATCATTGGCGCTGTCATCGCCGCGTTGCTCTATGGTATCCTCGTCCCATAACCACCCTAACTTCTAAGGAGGCACATTCATATGGACAAAGAAAAACGGTATATTTTAGCAATCGACCAAGGTACGACCAGTTCACGGGTCATCATCTTCGACCACGACGGTAAGATCGTCACGACCGCTCAGCGCGAGTTCAAGCAGTACTTCCCGAAACCAGGCTGGGTCGAGCATAACGCCAACGAGATCTGGGGTTCCGTCCTCGCCGTCATGGCCGAGGCGTTCGGTTCGGCCGACATCGACCCGAAAGAGATCGCGGCCATCGGCATCACGAACCAACGGGAGACAGCGGTCGTCTGGGAGAAGTCGACCGGCAGACCTGTCTACAACGCCATCGTCTGGCAATCGCGTCAGACTGCCGGTATTTGTGACGAGTTGAATGCGGCCGGTCACGCTGAAATGTTCCGCGATAAGACCGGATTATTGATCGACGCTTACTTCTCGGGAACGAAAGTGAAATGGATCCTCGACAACGTCGAAGGCGCCCGTGAGAAAGCAGAAGCGGGAGACCTCTTGTTCGGAACAATCGACACGTGGCTCATCTGGAAACTCTCGGGCGGTCACGCACACGTCACCGACTACTCGAACGCGTCCCGGACGCTCATGTACAACATTTATGAGCAGAAGTGGGACGACGAGTTGCTCGACATCCTCACCGTACCGAAGTCGATGTTGCCTGAAGTCAAGGCGTCGAGTGAAGTATACGCCAACACGATTCCTTACCACTTCTTCGGGTTCGAAGTCCCGATCGCCGGCGCGGCAGGTGACCAACAGGCCGCCTTGTTCGGCCAAGCTTGCTTCGAGTCAGGTGAAGGGAAGAACACATACGGAACGGGTTGTTTCATGCTCATGAACACGGGAGAAGAAGCCGTCAAGTCGGACCACGGATTGCTCACGACGATCGCCTGGGGCTACAACGGCAAAGTCGAGTACGCGCTCGAAGGATCGATCTTTGTCGCCGGATCAGCCATCCAGTGGCTCCGTGACGGACTGCGTATGCTCAAGTCGGCGAAAGATACGGAACAGTATGCGAACCGTGTCGACACGACCGACGGGGTCTACGTCGTCCCGGCCTTCGTCGGACTCGGTGCCCCGTATTGGGACTCGGACGTCCGCGGCGCCATCTTCGGGATCACCCGCGGTACGGAAAAAGAACACTTCGTCCGGGCGACGCTCGAGTCACTCGCCTATCAGACACGCGACGTCTTGACGGCAATGGAACAGGATTCCGGCATCGCATTGAAGACACTCCGCGTCGACGGTGGTGCGGTTAACAACGACTTCCTCATGCAGTTCCAAGCGGACATCTTGAACGTACCGGTCGAACGTCCGGAAGTGAGTGAGACGACGGCGCTCGGCGCCGCCTATCTCGCCGGACTCGCCGTCGGTTTCTGGAAAGACCAGAACGAGATCAAGCAGCAATGGAAACTCGACCATCAGTTCGAACCGAACATGGACGAGGAGCACCGTGAAGCGCTCTACAAAGGCTGGCAACACGCCGTTGAAGCGACGATGGGCTTCAAACCATCAAAACTTGAAGTGTAAGCATACGAAAAGGAGCATCCGCGACGGATGCTCCTTTTTATAATTTTCGTAAGCGTAAACGTGGGCTCATCGGTTCCCCGACGAACAAGATCCCGAGCTCGTGCGGGTCGGCCTCATACATCGCCCGTTGCACGAACCGGATATCCCCGTTCAAGTTGAGCACTTCGAGCTTGATGTACGGCTTATGGAGTTGAAGCGCCTCATAAAAGCTGCTCCCTCCGGTGATGACCGTACCGTTCACTTTGTAGATCGACTCACCTGGTATGAGCTGCATCGTCTCCCCCGGCGAATCTGGAAGCGTATCGATGATGACCGCCCCGCGGTTCCCGTTCAAGAAGACCGGTGTTGTGCCGCGGTTCTCCCGTTTGATGAGCTGCAAGGCAAGCTCGTACAAGACGAACAGACCGATCAACACATAAGCGACGTACGGGACGTCTAGGACGTATGACCCGGCGAACAGGCCGAGCGCGACCACCGCGAGCAAACCGCGATACAGGCTCAACCGGCCGAGTAGCGTTCCCGGCAGTGCCCCGGTCGATAGCAGGCTGACCCCGATCGGGATCGGTAAGATGACCGGCACCGAGAAGTCGAGCCCGAACGACGGCGGTAAAAAGACGACGAGCGGAAAGAACCAAATCCGCTTGACGACGTGTCCGCCGATGAACTGGCCGCGCTTCGACAAGATGAGCGTCGGTGACGTCTCTTTGATCCCGTTCCAACGAAGGAGGATCGCTTCGGCGAGCGTGACGATGCCGAACACGAGCGCATACACCGGCCACTCGACGCTGGCGAGCCGGTCGACCCAATTCGTGAGCCCGGCTAACGGGACAACGTCACGCAGACCGATGACCACGAGCATGATCAGGAACGGAAACGCCGGACTCATGAAGCGCGGATGCATCGTCAAGACGATCAGGGCGTAGAGGACGGTGAACGTGACGACCCACTCGAAGTTGACCGTCGTCTCGAGCAAGACGGTCGCGACAGTTCCGAGGACCGCGAGCAACAGACTCGGCCACACAAAGTGGCGCCAATCTGACTTCGGCGAGCGTCGGCGCGACCGGAACATGCTTCGCTCCCGTTTAATGCGCGTCATGGATATGTAAGCGAGGGCGACGAACGTCGCCCAGAGCAGCGGACTACCTAACAAGGTCAACAAAGCGGTAAAACTCATTCGTAGAACGTCCACACTTGTCCAATCCTTTCCCTAATCCTTATTTTGCGGCTTCTTCAAGTGCCCGGTTCAACTGGGCATCGTTCGCCTCGTCTTGGATGACTTCAAGCAACCGTGACTCGAGCGCGGACGCCGTCGCTTCATTGACGACCCCGTCCTCCGTTAAGTTGTTGTCGGCTTGGAAGTCTGAGACCGCCTGTGCCATCGTGTCACCGAAGTAACCCGCCTGACCGCCCGGCTCATAACCGATCCCGGTCAACACCGTATGCAGGTTCGACACCGTCTCGCCGTAGTCCCCGACTTTGAGCGAATCCTCTTCCGCGAGGATGCGGTTGACCCCAAAGTAATCCGGTTGATCGACCTCAACGTCAGGCTCGATACCCGTCTCGTTGATCCAATTGCCGTCCGGTGTGAGCCATTTGCTCGTCGTCAGCTTCAAGTTGCTACCGTCTTCCAAGTCGAACGCCGTCTGGACGACGCCTTTCCCGAACGTAGTGTTGCCGACAACCGTCGCACCGGCGCCTTCCTTGAGCGCACCGGCCAAAATCTCGGACGCCGAGGCCGAACCTTCGTTCGTCAAGACGAACAGCTTGTACGGCTTCGCCTCACGGGCGCGTCCGTTTTGGGCCTCGCGTTCCCCGTCGGCGTTCTCGATTTGAACGACCGGCTTATCCGTCGGGACGAACCCTTCGGTCATCGCGATGACGGCCGGCAAGAGACCACCCGGGTTGCCCCGGACGTCGATGATCAAGCTATCGATATTTTGGCTCTCGAGCGTCTCGAGCTGCTCTAAAAACTCATCGGCCGTCGGCTCTGAGAACTGGGTCACTTCGAGATAGCCGATCTTTTTGCCGTCCTGCTCTTTCACTTCCGAGTAGACCGTCTCGATCGGGATCGTATCCCGCGTGATCTCATAGTCGGCCTCTTGCCCGCCGCGACGGATCGTCAGCGTGACAACAGTTCCTTTTTCACCACGGATGAGCTGGACCGCCTCTTCGACGGCCATCCCTTCGATCGATTCGCCGTCGACCGCGGTGATGATATCCCCTGGACGAAGGCCTGCCGCTTCAGCTGGTGCACCTTTGATCGGAGCGACGATCAAGATGTCTTCTCCTTTCTTCTCCAAAGTCGCGCCGATTCCTTCAAAGCTCGACTCGATCGAGTCGGTGAACTGTGACGTTTCTTCCGCGTCGAGGAAGTCAGAGTACGGGTCATCGAGCGCTGCGGTCATGCCGTCAAGGGCGCCGGTCAACAAGTCTTCTTCCGAGATGTCCTTTAGCGAGTGCGTCTCGATCAAGCTGCGGACTTGTTCGACCTTGTCCCAACCTTCTGCTTTCGGTTGGATCGGTAACCTCGTATCGGTGAACGCCATCGTCGCCAGGCCTGCACCGGCCCCTGCCACGAACGTCGCGCCGGCGAGTAGTCCTGCGGTTGTGTTTTTCACGGGTAAGTCCCTCATTTCTTTTTGTCGGTCTTTCATCCAGTATAGCAAAAACTTCAGAAAAACGGACGCGTTCCACATATTTGGGACGCGTCCGTCTGTCAGTAGCCGATATAAGGACCCGGGTCGACCGCATTTGGTTGCCCGGGTGCCCATTCCCCACGGTGGAGCTCGAAGTGGAGATGCGGTCCCGTCGACCAGCCCGTGTTGCCGAGCGTACCGACCGTCTGGCCCGCCCCGATCGACTGGCCGGCCGCTACCGTGATCGAATCTAAATGACCGTAGACGGTCGTCCAGACTTGCCCGCTCACGACGTGCGAGACGAAGACGACGTTGCCGTAACCGGTCGCTTCAGCCGCCTTGATGACGATACCTGGGGCGGCCGAGACGATCGGTGTGCCGGTCGCGTTGACGATATCGATGCCGCGGTGCGATTCGGGCGCCCCGGTGAGCGGGTTCTCCCGCGGTCCGAACCGGCTCGACACGTAACCCGACACCGGGCGCAAGAACGTACTGACCGGAGCCGTGACGGCTTCCGGTTCCGCTGCTGGCGGTGCCTGTGGTGTCACGGTTTCTTGATTCGCTTCGGCTCGTGCCGCTGCTTCGGCCCGTGCTCGCGCTTCTGCGGCGGCTTTTGCCTCGGCCTCTTGTTTCGCGCGGGCCTCGGCTTCCGCTTGTTCCCGTTCAGCCGTCGCGATCGCGTCGAGCTGACTGGCGATGATGCGGCGCTGTTCGTTCATGAGCGCTTGTTCTTCGTCACGGGTCATCTGTTCGAGCTCGAGCAGTTCGACCTGCTCGTTCAGTTCCGAGAGGAGCGCATGTTTCTCTGTGGCCGCTTGATCGAGCGCTTGTTTCGTGACGACGAGCTCGCGCTCTTTTTGTTTGACGAACGACAGCTGTGTCCGTTGTGTCGTCTCGAGCGTCTCGAGGCGCTCGACTTCATGCATATAGCTATGTATGAGGTCCCGGTCTTGCTCCGCGATCGTCTGTGCGGTCATGAGCCGCGTCACGAAATCCCCGAATGAGCGGGATTCGAATACGACTTGGAGATAAGACCGGTCCTCATGGATTTGAAGCACACGAAGACGCTCACTAAGGAGCGCCTTCTGGCCTTCAAGATACTGCCCTTGGGCAGCGAGTTGTTGGCGGGTCGCCTCGAGCTCGGTGCGTGCCGCGTCCGCTTCGACTTGCTGGACGGCAATCTGTTCACTTAAGCCCTCGAGACGTTCATTGACGGCGCGGATCTCGGTTGAGACCGCGTCGCGCTGTGCCTCGGTGACTTCGAGCTCGGCGTCCGTCTCGACTTGCGCTTTTTTAGACTGCTCCAATTGATTGGATAGACGATCTTGTCGTTCTTTCAACGTCTCTTTCCCCGTCGCCATAACCGGCGCGGCGAGTAGCGTCAAACTTAATCCAAGCGCAAGCGAACGTTTCATCCGCCAATTCCCCCTCATATTTAAATTAAACTTTTAAGAATCGACCGAGCGATGTCGTCGATCCCCAGATCCCGATGAACGCACCGAGCGCAAGCAAGACGAGCGAGACTTGCGTCGTGAGTACCGATGGATCGATCAATTTAAATATATCACTATTCAGTTGATCTAGCGATGGTTGTAAAGCACCATATGCGACGTCATACCCGAAATAAATGACTGCGATCGGGATGAGCGCGCCGAGCACACCGAGCAGAAGCCCCTCGATGAAGAACGGCCAGCGGATAAAGCTGTTTTTCGCTCCGACGAGACGCATGATCTCGATTTCGCGACGGCGTGAGAAGATCGTCATCTTGATTGTGTTCGAGATGAGGAACATCGCCATGAGCGTGAGTCCGACGATCAACACGAGTCCACCGATGCGGATCCCGTTGAAGAAGGCGAACATCTTATCGATATAGTCCTGACCGTACGTGACCTTATCGACGTTTTCAAGTGACTGGACCGCGTCGGCGACCGTCTCCGTGTTGAGCGGGTCTGCCGCTTTGACGATATAGCGGTCATGGAGCGGGTTGTCTTTCTCGACCGTTCCGTACGCGTTGGCGTCTTCCCCAAGCTGATTGCGGAAGCTTTCGAGTTCATCCTCTTTCGAGCTGAACGTCACCGAGGCGACGCCCGGGATCTGTTCTAAGTTCTCGCCTAGCTTCTCGACGTTCGCTTCCTCCGCCGTCCGTGTGACGAACACTTGGATCTCGACGTCGTTCTCGACGTTCTCTGAGATCTCGTTGACGTTGAACATGACGAGGGCGAAGATGCCGACGAGTAACAAGGTGATGGTGACGGCACTGATGGCCGCAAACGACATCCAACCGTTGCGAAGCGTCCCTTTGAACCCTTCGCGTAAATGGCGTAGCCCACTTTTAAATATCATAGCCATATGCTCCTTTCTCTTCATCGCGGACGACTTTGCCGTTTTCGATCGCGATGACGCGATGACGGATCTTATCGACGATGTCACGGTTATGTGTCGCCATGACGATCGTCGCCCCGCGGCGATGGATCTCTTGGAATACTTCCATGATGCCCCATGCCGTATCCGGGTCTAAGTTACCGGTCGGCTCGTCGGCGATGATGAGCTTCGGCTTGTTGACGATGGCGCGGGCGATCGAGACACGTTGCTGTTCGCCACCTGACAGTTCGTCCGGATAGTTACGTGCCTTATGTTTCAATCCGACGAGGTTCAATACGTCCATGACTTGCTTACGCATCGTATTCGTGTCGGCCTGAACGACTTCAAGTGCGAACGCGACGTTCTCATACACTGTTAATGAAGGGAGCAGTTTATAATCTTGGAAGATGACGCCGAGCTGGCGGCGTAGTTTCGGGACGTGGCGGTTTTTTAATTTCCCGACGTCGATCCCGTCGATCAACAGTTGACCGTTCGACGGCTTCTCCTCCCGATAAATCATTTTCATGAACGTCGATTTCCCGGCGCCGGATGGTCCGACGACGTATAAAAATTCGCCGTCTTCGATCTTCAAATCGAGGTCGTCGACTGCGACGACACCGTTTGGATATACTTTACTAACTTTTTGCATCGAGATCATAACGTATTCCCTACCCTTTTTATAAATTTTTCATGCATCTATGACGAGTGTGTGATTGTTTAGTAAGTGAATATTTTCGCCTAGCCTCAGTTCTACACGATAACTAGTGATTCTGTCAAGGCACCGTCCAAGTTTCGGAACGGGCCAAGGTTTATCCGGTTCAGTAGTAGGAGCGCCTACAATTATAACAACCAGAATTTTAAATAACCATTACAGGATTGTTTCAGTTCGATTGAGTTCGGTGTGAAATTGTTGAACTGAACGTCCGTTTCACGTCGCGGTCACATTTGGTGAAACTCACATTCAAATAGGCACTCGCCGGGGCGAGTGCCTATGTTCAATCGTTCCGTTTATCGGTCGGACGTTTTTTCAACGCGTCGAACGGTGAACGTTTCCGTTTCCGGTATTTGATGTGGATCGTCGGTGACTCATACTCTTCCGACGCCCGGATGTCTTTGCTTGAGACGCGCATGAACGACCAGGCGAGGAGCACCATGATGAAGATGAGCGGGAATCCGCCGACGATGCTCGCCGTCTGCAACGTGTCAAGCCCACCGAGGAACATGAGCGTCAGCGGCATGATACAGAGAGCGAACGCCCAGAACAGGCGGTTCCAGACGAGCGGCTCTTCTTCGACATGCTTTTGCGTGACCGATGCCAAGATATAGGAAGACGAGTCGAACGTCGTCGCGAGGAAGATGATCGCGAGGAGCGTGAACACGGCGACGACGACTTTACCGAACGGCAGCTGGCCGATAATGGCGATGATCGTTGCCGGCGGTCCGTACATATCCATATACGAGATGACGTCGAACGCACCGGTCAAGTGGAGGTAGAGCCCGTAATTGCCAAGTATCCCAAAGAACAGGATACAGCCGAACGTCCCGTACACCATCGTCCCGATGACCATCCCGCGGATCGTGCGCCCCCGCGAGATCCGGGCGACGAACAGGCCAACGAACGGTGCGTAAACGAGCCACCACGCCCAGTAGAACACCGTCCACGATTCCGGGAAACCCGTCTCTTCGAAGCCGCCGAGGTTGCCGAACGGCTCCATCCACGTCGCCATCAAGAAGAAGTTGTCGAGCATCGTGCCGACCCCGTTGAACGTCGTCTCTAAGATGAACCGGGTCGGACCGAAGGCGAAGACGAACGTCAGGATAATGATGGCGAGCCAAATGTTCAAGTCACTCAGCACTTTGATGCCCCGCTTCAAGCCGACGTACGAGCTGATGGCGAAGATGACGGTACAGATGAGCATGATGACCGCCTGCATGCCGAGCGTGACCGGGATGCCGGTGATCTCGTTCACCCCTTCAGCGATCATCGGTGTCCCGAGGGCGAGCGTCGTGCCGGCCCCGCCGAGAAGACCGAAGATGAACAAGATGTCGATGACTTTACCGACCGGTCCGTCCGCCCATTTGCCGATGACGGGCCGGACCGCCTCGCTCACTTTCAACACCGATTTGCGGCGCACATAATAGAAGTAAGCGATCGGCAACGCCGGCAGCGTATAGATCGCCCAAGCGATCGGCCCCCAGTGGAACATGCCGTAGGCGGTCGCCCATTGGATCGCCTCGGTCGACTCCGGTGTGACACCGAACGGCGGTCCTTGATAGTAGTACACCCATTCGATGACCGACCAATACAAAATACTCGAGCCGATCCCGGCGGCGAACAACATCGCCGCCCAAGAGAACGTGCTGAACTCGGGTTCCTCATCTTCAGCGCCTAACTTGACGTGCCCATTTTCACTGAAAGCGACGAAGATCAAAAATCCGAACGCGCCGAGCCCCATCGCTAAATACAACATGCCAAAGTTCGTCGTCATGAACGTGTTGGCGGCGCCGACCCATGCCTTCCCCGTCTCCGGGAAAAAGACGAGCGGCAACGTCACCGTCAGCAACAGGACGAACGCACCGATGAACGTCGGCCAATCAATCAGTTTTGTCTTCACATCATATCCACTCCGTTTCACTGTCTTTATCGTTCCTTACCAAAATCCGATCAATCCGAAACAGGAAATGCAAAAAAACCACGGTTATCCCGTGGTCCTGATGATCACTTCTTCTCGGCGAGCCAAGCTGCGACCGCTGTGATTTCTTCGTCCTTCTCGATCACGTTCGCTGGCATCGCGCCTTGTCCGTTTCGAATAATGTTCTCGATGTCTTCAGCCGAGAGGCGTGCACCGACGTCCGTCAATGCCGGACCGCTCATGCCTTCCAAGTTCGCGCCGTGGCAGGCCGCACAGTTCTGTGCGTATACCGCTTCCGCGTCGACCGAAGCGGTCGTCGAGCCCGTATCCCCATCGTTTGTCGTTTCTTCTTCATCGCCGCCGCCGCACGCACCGAGCGTGAGCATGGCGCCGAGGCCGATGGCCATCATCCACTTCTTCATATAGGGTTCCCCTCCTAAGTTGTAGAAATTGCCTACATTATCCATTATAACCGTTTTGACAAGCCCTTTAACCTAATCTCACGAAAAGTACACAAAGATTCCACATGTCACGGGACGTTGCTATACCGTTTATCTGAGGTGAAACCTTGGCCCATCACCTCGTGCGCCTCGCTGAAGATGAGGAACGCATCGGGGTCGATGCGGCGGATCAGGTCTCTCAACCGACTCACCTCGTTCTGACGGACGACGACGAGCAACATCGGGCGGTCGAGACGCGAATAGGCGCCGATCGCCTGGATCTCGGTCGCGCCCCGGTCGAGCTCGTCGAAGACGGCACGCGTGATGACGTCACGCTTGTCCGAGATGACATACGCCATCTTGTCCTGCGTGAAGCCGAGCTGGACGAAGTCGATCATCTTGATCGTGATGTACAAGGCGATCAGCGCGTACAGTCCCGTCGTGAACGAGAACGTGACGGCTGCGACGATCACGACGGTACCGTCGAGGATGGCGATACAGAGATAGAGCGGGATGTGGGTGAACTTATGTAGGATCTGGGCGAGTAAGTCCATCCCGCCGGTCGAGGCCCGGCCGCGGAAGATGAGCCCGAGGCCGATCCCGACACCGACACCGCCGAACACGGCCGCGAGCAGCGTATCATCGACCGCCGCGCCCGCACCGATCGCTTCATAAAACAAGATCACACCTGGTAAGAAGATCGAGCCGACGAGCGATTTGACGCCGAAGCCGAGTCCGAGGATCATCCAGCCGACGAGGAGGAGCAACACGTTCGAGACGAGCTGGAACGCCCCCGGCGAGATGCCGAACAGCTCGTACGTGATGATCGAGATTCCGCTGACGCCGCCCGAGGCGATGTTGTTCGGGAACAGGAACAGACTGAACGCCGAGGCGACGAACACGGAACCGGTCAATAAGTAAATATAGTCTTTGACGATTTGCTTCATTAAAGAAATTCTCCTCTACATACAACGTGGCCCAAAGACGGACGTCTTTGAGCCACATGCATCACATATTTGTCTTACGGAGGTAAGCGTCGATGAAGCCCATAATGTCTCCATCCATGACGCCGCTCGTGTTCCCGACTTCATAACTCGTGCGGTGGTCTTTGACCATCGCATACGGGTGGAAGACGTATGAACGGATCTGACTGCCCCAGCCGATGTCTGTCTTCTCACCGCGGATCTCGTCGAGCTTGCGTTGCTGCTCATCGAGTTCGCGCTGGTACAGTTTCGCCTTGAGCATCTTCATCGCCGCTTCACGGTTCTTGATCTGCGAACGCTCGGCTTGACATGAGACGACGACACCCGTCGGCACGTGCGTGATCCGGACGGCCGAGTCGGTCGTGTTGATGTGCTGACCGCCGGCGCCTGACGCGCGGTACGTGTCGATGCGGAGGTCTTCGGTTCTGACGTCGATCTCGATATCGTCATCGAATTCCGGCATGACGTCGCACGAGACGAACGACGTATGACGGCGGCCTGACGAGTCGAACGGCGAGATCCGGACCAAGCGGTGAATCCCTTTCTCTGCTTTCAAGTAGCCGTAGGCGTTATGCCCGACGATGCGGAGCGTGACCGACTTGACGCCGGCCTCCTCGCCCGCGAGGTAGTCGACCGTCTCGACTTTCCAACCTTGTTTGTCCGCGAAGCGCTGATACATGCGGAGAAGCATCGAGGCCCAGTCTTGCGACTCGGTACCGCCCGCACCCGGGTGCAGCTCGAGGATGGCGTTGTTCGCGTCATACGGTCCGTTCAAGAGGATCTCGAGTTCGAACGCGTCGAAGTCGGCCTTGAGCGCCATGACCATCTCTGAGAGATCACCTTGCATCTCGACGTCCGGTTCTTCCTTGATGAGTTCGAGCGTGACTTCGCCGTCCTCGTGACCATCCGCGAGCTCTTGATACTTGTCGACCATCGCTTTGAGCACGTTCGACTCGTCGATGACTTTTTGTGCCTTCTCTTGGCTGTCCCAGAAGTCTGGGTACGTCATCTCGTTCTCGAGCTCGGCGATGCGGGCCTGTTTCTCCGTTAAGTTGAGCGATTGTCTGTAATTTTCGAGGCGTTTTGCCATGCCCTCGAGTTCGTTCCGAATATCTGAAATTTCCATAGTGAGATTCACCTTTCCGTAGGAAAGAGGCGAGCAGGCTCGCCTCTTCAAAAATTAAGCTTGTTGTTTGCCGTGACAGTTTTTAAACTTCTTGCCTGAACCACACCAGCACGGGTCGTTGCGCCCGAGGCGTTGGTCTTCTGAACGGCGGACCGGTTTTTTCTTCACCGGTGCGTCGTCCTTGCCAGACACCGCCACTTCCTCCTCGACGACTTTCTCGCGTCGGAGGTTGTCGCCGACCTCGGCACGGAGCACGAAGCCGGTCACTTCTTCCGAGATGGCCGCGTTCATCGCGTCGAACATGCTGACGCCTTCCGCCTGATACTCACGGAGCGGGTCGTTCTGTCCGTAAGCACGCAAGTGGATCCCTTGACGAAGCTGGTCCATATGGTCGATGTGCGCCATCCAGTGCGAATCGACGGCACGGAGCACGATGATCTTCTCGAACTCGTTGAACCGTTCCGGCGGTGCGAGTTGACGTTTCGCCTCATATTGGGCGTTTGTCCGCTCAAGCAACAGCTCAGTGATCTCCTCGCGCTCTTTGCCGTAGAAGTCTTTCCCGGCGACCGCATTTTCGAGGGCGAGCGTCTGGTTGGCCCAGTGCGCCAGCTCGTCGATGTTCCATTCTTCCGGCACGAGTTCGAGCGGCGTGTATTGCGCCACGCCCATCTCGACCGTCTCACGGATCATCGAGCGAACGATATCGGTGACCGATTCGTTCTCGAGGATGCTGGCCCGGTCTTTATACATGACTTTCCGTTGGTCGGCCATGACGTTGTCGTAACCGAGCAGCTGTTTACGGGCATCATAGTTATTGCCTTCGACACGTTTTTGAGCCGACTCGACCGCTTTCGAGACCATGCGGCTCTCGATCGGTTGCGTGTCGTCCATGCCGAGGCGCTCCATCATGCTCTGGAGGCTGTCGGTCCCGAAGCGGCGCATGAGCTCATCTTCGAGTGACAAGTAGAACTGCGATTTACCCGGGTCGCCTTGACGACCGGCCCGACCGCGGAGCTGGTTGTCGATCCGGCGCGACTCGTGGCGCTCGGTACCGACGATGTAAAGACCGCCGAGCCCGATGACACCTTCGCCGAGCTTGATGTCGGTTCCGCGTCCAGCCATGTTCGTCGCGATCGTGACCGAACCTTTTTGTCCGGCGTTCTCGACGATTTCGGCTTCACGGGCGTGGTTTTTCGCGTTCAAGACTTCGTGTTTGATCTTCTTCTTCGTGAGTAGCTTGCTCAAATACTCAGACGTCTCAACCGCGACCGTACCGACGAGGACCGGTTGTCCGGTCGCGTGCGCCGAAGCGATCTCTTCGACGACGGCTTTGAACTTGCCTTCCATCGACTTGAAGATGAGGTCAGAACCGTCTTCACGGACGATCGGCTTGTTCGTCGGGATCGTGACGACTTGCATGTTGTAGATGTTACGGAACTCTTCTTCCTCCGTCTTCGCCGTACCGGTCATCCCGGCCAGCTTCTCATACATCCGGAAGTAGTTTTGGTACGTGATCGTCGCGAGCGTCATCGATTCCCGCTGAATCTCGACGCCTTCTTTCGCCTCGATCGCCTGGTGCAAGCCTTCCGAGTAGCGGCGTCCGTCCATGACCCGACCTGTGAACTGGTCGATGATCATGACTTGGCCGTCGCGGATCATATAGTCGACGTCATGATGCATGACGGCGTTCGCACGCAATGCGAGCCCGACGTGGTGGTTGACCGAAACGTGCTCGATTGCGAACAAGTTGTCGATGCCGAAGAACTTCTCGGCGAGGTCGACCCCTTTGTCCGTGAGTAACACTGATTTCGTCTTCACGTCGACCGTGTAGTCGTCTTCGAGCTTGAGCGTCCGGACGAACGCATCGGCACGTGTGTACAACTCGGTCGATTTTTGGGCCGACCCTGAGATGATGAGCGGGGTCCGCGCCTCATCGACGAGGATCGAGTCGACTTCATCGACGATCGTGTAGTAGAGCTCACGCTGAACACGGTCTTCCTTATAAAGGACCATGTTGTCACGCAAATAATCGAACCCGAGTTCATTGTTCGTCGAGTACGTGATGTCACAGTTGTACGCCGCCTGCTTCTCGACGCGGTCCATGTTCGAGACGTTCAGTCCGACCGAGAGGCCGAGCGCGAAGTAGAGCGGTTCCATGAGTTCTTTGTCACGTTTCGCCAAATATTCGTTGACCGTCACGACGTGTACGCCACGGCCAGTCAGGGCGTTCAAGTAAACCGGGAGCGTCGCGACGAGCGTCTTCCCTTCACCGGTCTTCATCTCGGCGATGTCGCCGTTATGGAGCACGTAGCCCCCGATGAGCTGGACGCGGTAGTGACGCATGCCGAGCACGCGTTCTGACGCCTCGCGACAGACCGCGAACGCTTCCGGAAGGATATCGTCAAGCGTTTCCCCTTTATCCAGACGCTCACGGAATTCGACAGACTTCGCCTGAAGTGCTTCGTCAGACAACGCCTTGACCGGCTCAGCGAATGACTCGACTAAGTCGGCCGCTTTTTCTGCTTTTTTCAATACTCGTTTCTGTGGAGCAAATAAATCTTTCAAAAAGTTCGCCATACGTTTTATCTCCTCTGCACTCAGTCAAAAATGCATGTTTTTTCCCTAATGTACAGTTTAACCGAAGTGACCCACGCTTTCAAGGAAAGGCAAAACGAAACGGCCCTCCAAGTCGGAGGGCCGTGTGAATTCAAAGTTAGATTATTCAGGTTCGATCAAGCCGTATTTACCGTCTTTCCGACGATAGACGACGTTCGTGTTCCCGGTCTCCGCGTCTGAGAAGACGAAGAAACTGTGACCGAGCATGTCCATTTGAAGGATCGCTTCTTCCGTGTCCATCGGCTTGAGCGTGAACCGCTTCGTCCGCACGAGTTCGAGTTCTGCCTCGTCCTCGTCGTAAGCAGGAATGTCTTCAGAACCTTCGAGTGATTTGAAATACTCGCCGATCCCGCCTTCTTTGGCGCGTCCTTTACGGTTGAGCTTTGTTTTGTGTTTACGGATTTGACGTTCCAATTTGTCGACGACGAGGTCGATTGCCGCGTACATATCGAGGTTGGTTTCCTCAGCGCGAAGCAATAAGTTCGTCATCGGGATCGTCACTTCTACTTTTTGCTTTTCGTTGTACACTTTCAAGTTGACGTAAGCCGTCTGTGCATCCGTAGGAGTTGTGAAATACCGAGTCAACTTCTCCAGCTTTTTCTCGACATAGTCTTTGATGGCTGGTGTGACTTCAATGTTTTCGCCGCGAATGTTATAAATCATCTTAACTCCTCCTTAAAATAACCGCTTGAACCAATGATTCGTCATTTTGGACCGAATCTCCTGCCTCATCGCTTAAAAAGATCTTAAAAAGAAAGCGGAAGCGGGTGGCTCATATATAGTATACCCCGAATTCAGTTTATTTGAAAACGTTATCATCAGAAAATAATGACAATTTTGTTCCGATGCTCACGCCTGCAATCGAATCGGTTGTATAGAAAGAAGTTACCCGTTATCACCGTTTTTAAACTCGTTTTCTTAAGAGAAAAATACTATGTAGACAAAACAAAAAACCGACTTCACGAGGAAGCCGGTTCACGGTTTGAAATTATAATTTTACAACGTTAGCCGCTTGTGGGCCGCGTTCGCCATCTACGATTTCAAACTCAACTTCTTGACCTTCGTCAAGAGCTTTGTAGCCGTCAGTTTGGATTGCTGAGAAGTGTACGAAAACGTCCTTGCCGCCTTCTACCTCGATGAAACCAAAACCTTTTTCTGAGTTAAACCATTTTACTTTACCTACCATGTGCAAATCCATTCCTTTCACCATTGAAGAATACAGAGGCTTTCCCTCTAATAGCTATATTACCACCTTATCGTCCTCGACACAAACATTTTCTGCTTTTTTGTAAATGAATCGTCTTTTGGCTTACATTGGAATTATATTTCCCTACTTTTCATATTGGCTTATTGAATTTACATTTTTTGTGATATATCATGGAAGGGATGATTTAGGTTTGTGCTTTTTTGAATATCGGCCGATCCTGAAAATCTAATACGAGGAGGATGGTGCAGCGTATGCGCCCCTACTATTCCGAGGAAAAATATCGCATCACGAAGCGAACCGTGGCGATCCTGCCTTGCTTTGACATGATGAAGCAATCGCGAATCATTCTCGAGGACGGCAGCGAAATCTCGACCCCGCTCCGGCCGTACCAGTTGCTGCAGCTCTCTTGCCGCCAGTACAACAGCTCGATCGAGGAACGGATCTTCGTCGCCAAACGCGTCGCCGGGGTCAAAGGCAAAGTGCCGGTCGTCATCGAACCGACGACGGGACTCGTCTTCTTCCCGACGAAATCGCCGAAACGTGAAGATTGCGAATGGTACGCCTGGTCCCACATTCGGGACATCGTGACTGTCGAGGGTGCCCCGAACGGCGTGATCGTCACGAAAGACGGTCACCGCATCCAGACGAACGCGACCGCGTACGTCTTAAAAAACCAGATCAAAGCGACCGGTGAATTGGTCGCCCGGTTCCAACAACTGAACATGAGCCCTGCGCTCGAATCTTGACCTGCCTTCCGTCGTTTGACGGGAGGTTTTTTTATGGTCTTTTTGCTTCACTTTTTGAAAAAGAGGTCGATATATTGGTCGAGGTGACAACAATGCAAATCCAAGCGCAACTCGCTACAACCGTAGCCGCGAACGCGGGTGTCCAGATGAACCGCGTCTATAAAGCTGAAATCGTCAAACAGACCGGTCCTGACACGGCCATCGTCAAGGTCGGCGGCGAACAAGTCGAGGTCACGTTCAAGGACGGGCTACCGAAGACGAACCCGTTCCAACTGACGCTCGTCGAAGAGGACGGGGTGTTGCTCGGGACCGTCGTCGTCAAACCGGAAACGGAGACGGCGGACGCACCTGCGCCAGGGACGAAACCCGAGACGAAAGTCGATACGAAAATCCAAGCGCTGCTCGCATCGCTCCCGCCCGAGGTGCGGAGCGCCGTCAGCCGCTTGATCCAATCGGGACGCCTGCCTATGAACGAGGACACGGTCCGCTTGCTCGAGACCGTCTTCAAAGGCGACATGCGCGACGCCGTCTTGTTCTTGCGCACGATGGACGCACCCGTCGTCAAACCGGACGTGGCCCGTGACATCGCGGTCGCTTCATTAGATGAAGCGAAACGTCAACTTAAGGTGCCGACACCGGACGCGCCGTACCCGCAAAAAGAGCGCTACGTCGAACTCGTCAACTTGTCGCGCCCGGCAACAGAACGCATCACACCGACACCGGAGACGGTCGATCGAATCATCAAAGACATCCCGGCCTCTCCACCCACCCGTCCCGAACCACGGGAAGCCTTGCCGCCCGTAGGCGGACGTCAAGTCGTGGTCAAGGAAGTGACGACGCATCTCGCTACCGTGACGAACACGTTCCGCTCCGAACAAGCGACCGTGACGAAACAGCTCGGACAAGTCGCGGCGCTCGTCGAGACCAAACCGCATTTGGCCCGCCCTGCCCTCGAGACGGTCGGGACGCGTCTGACGCAGCTCATCCAAAAGACGGACGCGCTGTTACATACCGACGCTAGGCAAGAGAAAGCGCTCGTCGCGATGACGGCGAAGCTCGACGTCGCCTTGTCACTGTTGTCGACGAAACCTGCCGAGAGTGCCGCCCTCATCAAAGACGTGCGCACAGCGTTGAACGAGTTCCGCTACGTGCCGAACCAGGTCCGCGTCGAATACATCCCGCATGGCGCCACTCGTGCCGGTGAGGCCCACGTGACACCGCTCCGCCTTGACGCCAACCTGTCAGGCCGCCACGTCCAAGAGACGGCGCAGCGCGTCCAGACCGCGTCGCAACAGGCGCAAGCGCAAACGTCACAAGCCGTTCAGGCGTCGGCCTTGTCGGTTCGATCGGAGGCGGCGTCCCCGGAAGCGGCGCGCCTCGCCTCGTTCTTCCAAGTCCAACAGACGATCAACCGGCTCGACGGCGGGCAGCTCCATCAGCTCCTGCTCGCCCTGCCGGCGAAGGTCCAGGAGATCGACACCGGCATCCACGTCCACATCCAAAACCGGGAAGCCGGCGACGTAGTCGATTGGGAGAACAGTGTCCTCTACATCCGGCTCGAGACACCTCGCTTAGGCGAGATCGGCGTGAAAGTCGAAGCGCTCGACCGCAACCTCCGGCTCACGCTCGAACATGATGACCCGACGGTCGAACGGATCGCGCGACCGCTACTCGGCAAGATCGAGACGACGCTCGAAGCGATCGGCTACCGGAGCGTGACGACCCAGTTCCGCCCGTTGACGAAAGCCGAGAAAGTCGAAGTCGAACCAGAGCGCACACAGACGACCGGCTATGACTTTAGAATCTAGGAGGCCCTTATGTATCAACGCATGGATTTGACGAAACGTAAGACGGCTGCCGTCGTCCGTTATGACGAGACGACCGACCGGGCCCCGATCATCGTTGCCCGCGGCACAGGTGCCGTCGCCGACAAGATTTTGGAAGAGGCACGCTCGCGCGGTGTGGCCATCGAGCACGACCATTCGCTCCTCGGCCACCTGCTCGACCTTGACCTCGGGGATGCCATCCCGCCGGAACTATATGACGTCATGGCCGAAGTGCTGCTTTTAATAGAAGAACTTGACTCGATCAAAGGAGAACAATCATGAATTCGAACCGATTATATGAAATGAGCCCGGAGGAGTTGACGCAAGCGATGCTCCACGCGCTCACCTACCATTACGAGACAGCGCTGACGGCGACGATCGCCGAGCGCAACCGTCATCTGCGCCAAGCGCGCGAACTGCTCGCTAAACTGTACCAAGGACTTCATGACGGCGGCGGCATCATCTCGGCCCAGCTCGAGGAATTGTATTTGTATATGGCGAAAGGCAGCCTCGAGGCGCTGATCGAACAAGACTTAGGTAAAATCCAAGAGCTCCATTCGCTCGCGACCGACTTAGAGATGACGTGGGACCAGGCCATCGCGAAAGCCCGGCTTCAACCCGCACACGTAGGAGGAAACCGTTATGAAAATTACCAATAACATTCAAGCCTTGAAAGCCTATACGTCGCTGTCGCTCAACCAGACGACGATGAAGAAGACGATGGACCGGCTCTCGAGCGGCGTCCGTATCAACAAGGCGTCGGACGACGCGGCCGGCCTCGCCATCTCCGAGAAGATGCGGATGCGCCTCGACTCGTTGTCGATGGCCGAGCGCAACACGCTCGACGGCATCTCGCTCACCCAGACGCTCGAGGGCGGCATGAACGAGACGCACTCGCTCCTGCAACGCATGCGCGAGCTGTCGGTCCAAGCGGCGAACGGGACGCTGAGCCCGGACGATACGAAAGCGGTCCAAGAAGAGATCAACGCACTGACGGAAGAAGTGACGCGTATCGCCGAGACGACCGATTTCAACTCGAAGAAGATTATGAACGGTGAATATACCGCGCTCAAATCGTCAATCTTCTTCCAGCTCGGTGCCAGCAGCGGTGAAGGCGTCGTCTTGAACGTCGCCGACATGCGTGCGACCGCCCTCGGGATCGACGGACTCGACGTCACGACACCAGGCGGCGCAAACGATGCCATCGCCAAGTTCGATAAAGCGATCAACGACGTCTCCCTCGAACGCTCGAAACTCGGGGCCATCCAAAACCGGTTGGAAGCTAACATCGGTGTCGTCACGATTAGTTCAGAGAACTTGACCGCGTCCGAGTCACGCATCCGCGACGCCGACATGGCCCGTGAAATGATGGACTTCGCCCGCCTCAACATCTTGAACCAGTCCGGTATGGCGATGATCGCCCAGTCGAACGCGTTGCCGCAAGGCGTGTTACAATTATTGAATTAACTTACAGAAAGGACGAGGCCTGATGGACATTCGTCGAATTATGGAGACCCAGTCGCTTCACGGCGCGGGCAAAGCCAAGCGGCCTGACGCGGAACCCGGCGTCTCGTTCCAAAACATGATTGGACAAAAACGCGAAGACCGCGAGTACGAGCGCTTCCAGCGCCAAATCGCGGCCATTCACGATCAAGGAGAGCTCCTCGCCGAGAGCCAGACGGTCGAGTCGCTCACCGAATATAAACGATTGATCAAAGACTTTATGAAAGACGCCGTTGACGCGGCGCTCAGCCTCGAAGACAAGCGCGGGTTCAACCGCCGGGGCCGAGCCAAAATCTATAAGATCGTCGAGCAGGTCGACCAGAAACTGCTCGCACTGACGGACCAGGTCATCTCGGGGGAAGCGTCACGCTTGTCGCTCCTCGACCAAGTCGGTGAGATCCGCGGACTGCTCGTCAACGTGTACGTATGAGGTGACTTATGGCTGAACATTTGTTTTCGAAAAAAGTGAAATGTCCGTACTGTTTGAAAGAAAGTGCGACACCGCGTATTTTATCGCGCCACATCCGGCCGCAAGAAGTCGCAAAGGACGGCTACACGACGTACGACGGCGAGAACCCGTACTTGTATGAGCCGGTCGTCTGTATCCACTGCCACCTCGTCTTCCATGACTCATTCGATAAAGTCCGCAAAAACAACCGTGAGGCGCTCGAAACAAACTATTTGTCCCGGGTCAACCCGGAGACGCTTGAAGGCGACCGCACGCCTGAACACGTCATCCAACTGTACAAGTTCGCCGTCATGACAGCACAGCTGAGCGGACAGAAGCCGTCGGTCATTGCCATGCTCGGGATGCGGCTCGTCTGGATGAATCGCTTGATCGGGAACGGGGCGGCCGAGAAGGAATGGATGCAACGGACGCTCGACAAGTATAACGAGGTACAGGAAGTGTATACCGATCAAGTCCGGACCGGCCTGCCGTACGACCAGCTCATGTTGCGGATCGCCGACTTGTCGGCCGCCCTCGGATTGTATGAGGACGCCCGGCGCTGGTACGGGATTTTACTCGGCAGCAAGGAAGTCTCCGAACGGATCCGGACGCAAGCGAAGGATCATTGGGAAGACTTTCGGGCCGAGCACGCCTAAAAGGGAAAGCCGCGGCTTTCCCTTTTAGCATACAAAAAAACCGCGCTCATCCACTCACGGACAAACGCGATCGACCCTCTTAACGGATGAACCCCCAAACCGAAAGGAGATATGCGCGATCTGACTCGCGACAAAACCTAAACAGGGCACCCAAGAACCGATCACGCGGTGGCGTCTTGCACGGTTCTACTCCATTATAAATCGCATTTCGTTATTTTACTATTGTTTTTACCGAAGATTTTTCGGGGTATTGTTTATATGAATGAAAAGGAGGACGTCACATGTTTGAACAACGTTATCTAACCGAAGTACGCAGCATCTTTCAAGAACAGAAACAGCTTGCAGAAAGCGCGCTCAATCAAGTAAGTGATGACGACTTGCATCGCGTGCTCGCACCGGACACGCTCTCGCTCGCCGTCATCGTGCAACACATCTCGAACAACATGTTATCACGTTGGACCGACTTCTTGACGACCGACGGCGAGAAGCCGGACCGGAACCGAGACGCCGAGTTCGAGGACCAACAATTGTCCCGCACCGAGCTGATGGCGACGTGGGACGAGCGTTGGCAACTGCTCGACGACGTCTTGGCGAGTCTGACACCGGAAGACATCGGCAAGACCGTCTTCATCCGTGGTGAAGAGAAGAGCGTCATCTGGGCGATCGAGAAGCAAGTGTCGCACTACAGCTATCACGTCGGCCAGATTGTCTACTTGGCGAAGGTATTCGCCGGAGAGACCTGGAACGTGTTGACGATCCCGCTCCCGCATCAACGTAAATAAAGAGAAGGCGCATCGTCGCGATGCGCCTTCTCTTTATTTGGTGACATCGATCTTGTATTCGTACGACTGCTCGGCGAGATTGTCATAATTCTCATCCGACGGTCCCCCGACAATCAATCTTAGTTCCGCCAACTCTTCCGGCATCGCCTCGGCAAAGAAGAAGACGTTCCCTTCCTTCTTCACTTTCCCAAGAAAATCGCCCCCGACGTCTCTTTTTTCCCATCAAATGCGTCTCGATACTCCTCCGCAACTTTCAGACGAGACGTCTGAACTTTGTCGACTTGGAATTGGACAGAGCCCATCACTTCAGTAATGTCGAGCGCTTTGTTTTTTAAGTGAATTTGATTGGTACCGAGCCCTGTTTCTTGGACCTCTGCCTCTTCTGTTTGTGTTTCCGCTTCTTCAGGTTCTTCCGCTACCACGACTTCTTCTGTCTCGGTTGTGGTCGTTTTCAGTTCGTCCGCCTCCCCGCAGCCGACGAGAAGTGCAAGTGGTAAGGCAAATAAAAATCCGTATCGTTTCATGTTCATTCAAAATCTCTCCTTTTAAGTTGACGAGTGGTGGTTGATACAACGAGCATAACGGATTCATTCGCCTGACCTTGGCAATAAAAAGTAACAGGTCCATACCCCATCACAATAAAAAACAAGGCTCGCAATTGAGCCTTGTTCGGTCTTGACATTTATCCTCGAGCTTTTAAGTCTTCCTCTTCATACGGGTCAGGATTCTCCTCGATCGGCGCATCGTCCTCGACGTACGCCTCGAGTTTCGGGTCCCGTTCCACGTATTCATCGTACGCCCCTTCTGGACCGTAGACGAAGTAACGACGATTTTTCGATGACTTAGGCTTTACCTTTTTCTCACTCATCTCGTTTCCCTCCTCTTTCCAGAACAGAAGCAACGGGTATAGTGGTATTTACCCGATATTACAATAAAACAGACATGAACGCATCCTTGTCATTCGTTGAAACGTTTATGCGACTTTTTCCGTATAAGGAGAAACAATGAAACGAAGGGACTAGACGTATGTTATTCAAAACAGGATTGATTCGAGGAAGTGGACTGCTTGCGGGCTTTCTCACCCTTGCCCTATGGCAGAACTTGAACGGTGACGACAGCGCGGCTCGCAGTTTTCTGTTTTATGGAGTCATCGCCTTTTTCCTCGGACTGACGAGTGTCATTTACCAAATCCACGATTGGAGCTTCTTGAAACAGATTCTTTCCCATTATGGCGCGATGCATGTCACCGTGTTACCGACTGTCTTGTTGAGCGGCTTCTATCCATTGAACTCACTTCAAGATTTACTTCACGTCTACATACAGTTCAATTTGACAGGGCTCCTCTTATTTGCCACGACATTTTTTATCTCAAAATTTTTAAGAAATCGAAAACCTATCAAAACAGACTGAACACAAAACGAGCCTGGGGCATCCCCAAGCTCGTTTATGTCTGTTGGTCAAATAGTCCAGAAAAGTTCGAGTCGACGTCCTCGTACGGGTCGACGTACGACTTGACCGTCTTCCGCTCTTGCCGTGTCGTCCCGAGCGTCATCCCGAGCCGTTGATGCTCGGCCTCGATTAGCCGGGCGATCTTTTGACTGTCGTCGACGAGCTGACGGATGACCGTCTGATCTGAAGCTTCTAAGTCGGGCCCATGCACCGACAGCAGTTGTTCGCGGTCGTCGAGCAGTTCATGGATCTGGTCCATCCACGTGTCGTACGTCGGCTCTTCCGGTACTTGCGCGAGCAGATCTTTCAGCCGTTGCGTTTTGAGAATGATTTCATCGATCGGTCTCATCCTTGTTTCGCGAGTTTCATCGCTTCCTTCCACGTATCGCGGAGTTCGGTCGTGAAGTCGAGCACTTCGTCGAGGATCGTCGTGTCGTTCTTGACGTTCGCGTCGACGAGACGGCGCCACAAGTATTCGTAGAGCGAGTCCAAGTTCGCCGAGATGGCGATGTCTTTATTGAGCGTCAGACGCAACTCTTGGAAGATCGCTTGCGTCTTTTGGATGTTCGTGTTCTTCAAGTCAGGATTGCCTTGCTCGAGCGCGAGTTTAGCGAGACGCGTGAACTTGAGCGCCCCGTCATACAGCATGAGCGTGAGTTCCTGTGAATTTGCGGTCGTGACCGCACTGTTTTGATATGCTGCATATGGATTGGCTACCATTTAAATTCCTCCTCTTACATGCCTCCGCCTAGAAACTGTTGCAAGGATCCGGCTTGTGCGTTCGCTTGGTTCATTGCCGTCTCCATCGCCGTGAAGCGACGATAATAAGAATTTTCTTTATCAATCAACTGTCTGTCCATTCGGGCAATCCGCGAATCGATTGAATTGATTTCTCGACCTAAGCTATACGTATTAGCGGCTCCGCCGTCAGAACCAGCCATCCTGGTGATATTGCTCCGCACATCACGCGTCGCATCTCGAACTTTGCCGAGCAGCCCGCTTGATGTATCTGTAAACAATTTATACACTGCTTCCGGATCTGTATCGATTGCGGCTTTTAATTTCGTTTCGTCGATTTCAATTTTTCCACCCGCACGGAAATCACGACCTGTCGAAAGTCCGATCTGATAAAGCTGGTTCGGACCAGAGGTAGTAACGTCGGTTGAAGACCATGAAGAACGTAAGCGGGTAGTAGCTGTTTGAAGCATCCCATCGCTTCTTAATAAGCCGCTCATCGCTTTCTCTTCCCATTTCTTTATTTCATCTTCGCTTAATTCTTCGCGTTGCGCTTTTGTGAGTGGGGGAAAGTCTCTGTACTGTTGTTCCCCGTATTTTTTATTCATTAATTCCATTGTCTCGTTGTACTTAGTCACGAACGCTTTAATGTTATCAAATACGGCTTGTGTATCAGGTTTCGTACTAAGGGTGACAGGAGAAGATGTCGCATCAAAAGTCTGATTTAATGTAAAAGTCACATTATCGATTGTAACGGTATTGCTCGGTCTCGAGATAGCGAGTCCATTCACCGTCAGTTCAGCATTTGTTCCAGTCACTCCGTTCGTTAAATCGAACGCGTCAACCAGCGCAACATCATTGAACTGAATCGTCGCATCACTTCCCGTTTGTCGTGAAGTGATTGACATTTTTCCTGTTGCATCATCAAAAAAGACCGACGCCCCGCTATCTTTAGCATTTAATTTTGTAAGTAAGTCCTCGACCGTAGCGTCTGCAGATAGCCCAAGTGACACAAAGTCTCCACTGGCACTAGACTTAAACGATAAAGCAGTTGGATCGGTCAGCCCACTTAAATCTGTCAGTTTCGTCGCGCGCGTTACTTTCACATTGTTTTTATCTACAACATCAGTAGCTGTTGAACTAAACGTTGAAGCCGCTTTAGCTAGTGACTGCACTGAATCAACTTGAAGCGAGCTACTTCCACTGGCAGGACTTGCGGTCACATTAATTCGAGTACTATCTGAAGAAGTAGCTGCACGAGCATAGAAATTTTTACTTAACGTTAGGTCAACAGCCGAGTTTCGGAGATTTAATAAAGAGCGGTTCACTTCTCGGTAAGCATCAACTTTCCAAGTCGTCAGCTGTTTTTTCTGGTCTAAACGGTCAACTGGTATCCGCTCTGCCGACATTAATTGCTTGATGATTGAGTCAGTGTCAATACCACTGGCCAACCCACCAAATCGAATAGGTGTTGTCATACGTCTCCTCCTTTATACACGCTCGTCAAATAACTGGTTAAATTCCATGAATGCCGCAAAAAAGTCTAACGATTTTTTACTTGGTATTTCGCGGATCACTTCGTTATTCGTATCTACGATTTGAATATAGAAGTCGTTCAGTTTTTCATGTTTCATAAATTTGAGTCCTGTCCGCTGTTGCTCAAGAACTAAATTCGCTTTCTCTACGGCGACCTCCAACTTGGTTACGTGCTGAGGTGTTGGAAGAATGACGATCCCTTCGTCTTCGAGGCGCTCATGATTCGCTTCAACGAACACGTTTCTCGTTTGTTCATATGGCAAGACAGAAGAAGGTAAGTGAAGCCGGACTTCAGATATGGTCGGATTCATAGTGTTATGCTCCTCATCTACTAATTGTTCTCGTTTACTATATCGACACGTTCTGCACTACTTTGTAGCTATTTATGTAAATCTCGCTTGTTTCTCCTAGTGGAGGTATTAAAATTAACTAGTTCCAGTTTTAATTACAATCGCTAAATAGGTTATATGTGGAATCACAATGTGGGACGCGACAATTTATTGTTTCGGGTCTATACAAATAATCGGGAATATGTTTATTGATGATACTTACAAGGAGGGATGACCCGTCATGGACTGGGAAGGATTAACTGAAGAACAAGTCGCCATTTTACTCGCAAGTATCCTAGGAGATGGAGAAATTACGAAGTGTTACCCTTACGACCGCCGAATCAACAACAGTTACAGAGAACATTTTGGCATGGGACAACTAAGTTATCGGGAATGGAAGCAGCAAAAGTTACCTGACTTACTATATTTACGAGGTAACAACTTAGTGTCCCGTTCGATTCCACTTATGACGAAGTTGTTCCCTCTCTTCTATCCGAACAATAAAAAGCACATACCTTTCGAGTTACTTAACAGTGTCCGTCATCCTTCGTTTCTACTAACTCTTTACCTCGACGATGGTTCACTTCTTCTTAGCAAACGATTTAATCATCGAAAAAAAGAAATTCAATTTACGCCGCATATCGCTTTGTACTTACAGGCGTTCTCCAAAGAACAGTTAGAACAGTTGGCCATATTTTTATTTGAACGCTTCAATGTTAACGTCAGAACATCGGGTACACCGAGTGGGAGGGGCTATTATCTTAAAACGACTAAAGTGACAGATACGTTTCAAATACTCGATCTCTTGCATCCTTATCTTTTTGAATTGCCAGCCTTCGCATATAAGCTAGATTGGAAAACACGTCTAGCCTCCGAAATTGAGCACTACAAATCAACACATCCTGACTACGTTGTGAGAGTCTCTGTTCCCGCCCGCCCCTACTCAGATACTGAAATCACTTCATTGATTGAATGGAAACGCCAAGGATTCACCGACCGAGCGATTGCCTATCGATTAAACAGGACATACTGGTCAGTCGTTTATAAATGGCAAGACGTGAAAAACCGTGAGGCATAAGCCTCACGGTTTTTAGTATAACTTTTAAATAGTCAATTGCTATATTAACGGAGCAATTGAAGCACAGCTTGCGGCTGCTGGTTTGCTTGCGATTCCCCATATTTTTCAATATGGACCAGACTATATCTTCACCCTTTTACAATTTTGATATAAAATCATACATTATTGTAAAATAGGGGCTGGGCACTTCCCTCGCCGTTTACGAGGTACGGATCTCATAACCATAGACATAGAGTCGGTAGGTCGTACATCCTAGTCGTTGAACCTTCATCACAGTTTCCTGACAGATGCTTGGCTGCTGATTGTCCAATCCCTTCCTTTTTTCAAAACGTTCACGCTCACCGTTTCCAGTCACGTTGTCGTAAGGAGGGCTCTAAGGAGTTCCAGCAATTCACCCAGTGGTACTCTTATCCGTTACCAGATAAGACGCCCGTCAATTCTTACCGAAGGAGTTGAAGTACTGCCTGCGGTGCAGAGTTGGCTTGAGCTAACATTGCTTGCGAAGCTTGGTTGAGGATGTTGTTCTTCGTGAAGTTCATCATCTCTTTCGCCATGTCAACGTCACGGATGCGTGATTCGGCAGCTTGCAAGTTTTCAGAACCGTTGTTCAAGTTCTTGATTGTGTGCTCGAGACGGTTTTGAACTGCCCCAAGGTTTGAACGGTTTTCTGAAACTGTGTTGATTGCATCTTGTACGAGGTCAAGGTTACCTTTTGCTACAGTGTTTGTACCATCTAAAGCAGCAAGTCCATCGATTCCAAGACCGACAGCAGTGTTGTCAGTCAAAGTCAATGTGATGGTTTCGTCTGTGTTGGCACCAACTTGAAGTACTACAGCATCAGTGTTGTCTAAGATGCTCTTAGTGTTGAATTTTGTTTGTGTAGCGATGTCGCCGATTTGAGAAACGAGTTCAGTAACTTCAGCTTGGATTTTAGCGTTATCTTCTGTTGTCAACGTTTCGTTCGCCGCTTGAGTGTAGAGTTCGCCCATACGTTGAAGCATTGCATGCGTTTCGTTCAAAGCACCTTCAGCTGTTTGAATCAATGAAATGCCGTCTTGCGCGTTACGTGAAGCTTGATCCATCCCACGGATTTGACCGCGCATTTTTTCAGAAATCGCAAGACCAGCTGCGTCATCTCCAGCACGGTTAATGCGAAGACCTGAAGACAACTTCTCCATTGCTTTCCCAGCGTTTGAAGTGTTTGCTGACATGTTGCGGTGTGCGTTCATAGCGTTAAGGTTGTGGTTAATAATCATTGTAATTTCCCTCCATAGGTTTGAGTTTTTCTGCTCTTCCAAATCCATTTGTCCGAGCATACAAGGTTTAGGCCGGCCCCTCACCTTGTATTAGTTGGTAACGTTTTTGCGTTTCCATACTCTATATCGGAGTGTCGTTTCAATTGTTTAACCTTCTTGGTAATTTTTATTGATTTTTTATCCATTCAATCACCCGCGATTGACTTAATCGATGATTTCCACCTTTTGTACGGCTTATTCGATACACACGATATCCCGTCTGTTCTCTCTTGACATACAAACGTCCCGGTATGCGATGAGAGGACCCCCATCCATATTCCTGATAGGTTGTCGATTTCCCTTTAACGCTATTCGGTCTAAATGTCACATTCCCCGTATGCCATCCAAGCGAAAGTTCGTAGAGGGCAGCATCGACGCCAGTCTGCTCCTGCTCTGACAATTCCAAATAGTCTTTTTCGAATTCCTTTTCTACAAATATGTTCGGGATACTCCCACCGACTCGACGGCCGATTTGCTTCTTAAGGCGCATTTCTTTTTGCAAGTATTTTTTCTTATCCGAACTCCATTGTTCTATTACTTCATCGTATTGACGATTGATTTTCTCTTTTTCACGCTCGACTACTGTTCGCTTTTCTAATTCTTCACTCCATAACGAATATGCCTCTTCTTGCTCTTCTCGACTCGCTTGGAGTTGCTTTTGGAGCCTTTCACTCTCTTGAATGGCAAGTTGAATTTGTTTTTCGTGAGAAGCGACGTTATGAAGTAATTGCTGTTTCTCTGTTAGTAAGGCATCACGGACCACTTCCATTTGAGCAACTTTTTGATCAAGTTCTAATTTTTGGTGTCGTACCTTTTGGAGTTCTTCTTCATATTGTTTATTCTGTTCATAAACCGACCGCTCTCGTGCTTCAATCTCTTCAATTCGCTTCTCCGCTTCTTGAATCTGTGCCTTAAAAAGTACTTTCGCATTAACTTGAAGATTATCGTCTGACAATTTTGACGTCATTTCTTTAATTTGGTCTTCTAGTCGGTGTTTTTCGACATGAAATTGTTGTAATTTTGTTTTTTGTTTTTCCACATCTTCTTGAAGTTTTGCTTCTCTCGATTTTAACTCATCCACTTTGAACAACAATTGTTGAACGGCAAGACGACTTTTCATAACAACTTCTTCTTTCTCTTGAAGTTCGTGATGTAACGCTTCAATCCGATTCACTTTTTCTCGCAATGTCTGTTGAAAACGAGCCTGTTGATCCAGACGCTGAGTATCGTCATGTTGATACAAACGAGTTATAAGTTCTTGAATGACGAGATCATGCTTCCTCAGCTTGTCTTCCACTTCACGGGTTTGTTTTTGAAAAGCAATGACTCGCTTTTCTTGCGCCACCCAGTCTGCAAGTGCCTGACCTAACATGGAGTCCATCCCGCGCATCCATTTCTCTATGTGGTTCGTTGTATTTTCCGTCCATCGTTTTAATTGTTCTCCTAAATCATTCATATTTTTCTGTACTCATCCTTTCTTTAAATACATGCTAGTTTAATTAAACAAAGTAGATTTTGCTCTTTTATAGAACGCGAACTAAAAACCCTCTCAGCTGTTGCCGAGAGGGACATGATAAATACTTTTCACGTGAGTTGGGGCGTCATCTCTACAAAAATGTCTTTGGCCGCGTTGGCAATCACTTTTGTAGTTGTTGCGTCATACGTTCCGCCGATCACCCCTCCTACGAGCGGCACCATTTTCCCCATATTAATGACGCCTTTTTGTCCAAACTTCGTCATCAATCTAAAACCGACAGCTTTATTAATTTTTTTGATCACTTCAAAAGGCAATTTTTTAATCATATTGACTGCTAACTTCTGTCCAACTTGAACACCAGCTTGTTTCAAAATATCACTGGCGGCCTTTCCCGTTAATGAAGCATAAACAAAAGTACGCACTTGATCGTCTTTTACATCGTACCCTCGCATGATTGCAATTGAAGCAATCATCCGCATTTGAATGAACAGCACTGAACTGATATTAGCAGGGACCGCCACTGGCAATGTAATCAGGCCACCTAGCCCTGTAAGAAACCCACTCGTACCACATTTGGCTAGCTGTGTTGTAATTAATTTATCAATCCCTTGGTCCACTCCATACTTGTTAGTGTATTCTTCAGCCAATTCATATGCTGTATCCATACCAGGTAATCCAGTTAGCGCTTTCTCATAACCCCAATCCAATACTTCATTGACTTTACTAACTGTTAGTTGATTCGCCATATAATAATCCTCCTATAATTTCATAACATCATTATAATTCAAAATTGAGTATTAAATTTACTTTTTTTGTTTTTAATGGAAATGAAAAAACGACCCATCACTGGGCCGCTCCTCCTCACGCTTCCACTTTCACTTGTTCCGTCTCATTCTGCAAACTCTCGGCAACACGGACGAGCTCCGTCATCGCACCGTTCACTTCGCCGAGGCTCGCCGCCTGCTGGCTCGCAGCCGACGTGACTTCCGTCGCGTAGCGTGACGCCTCTTCGACCATCCCGACGATACCGGCCGAGTTTGTGACGACCGAATCGATCTGTCCACGTGACTCATCAAGCAACGCATCGACCGAATGGACGTGGCTGTACACTTCGTTCGCCGAACTGTGGATCGTCGCGAACGCGCCGCCCGCCTTCTCGACGAGCCCGACACCCGTCTCAACTTCCGCTTTCACGTTCGCCATCGATGACGACGTGTCGCCAACCAAACGTTTGACGTCGACAATCAAATCTGTGATTTCTTGCGTCGAGTTCGCCGTCTGTTCGGCGAGCTTTTTGACTTCCGCTGCGACGACCGCGAAACCGCGTCCGTGCTCACCGGCACGTGCTGCCTCGATTGACGCGTTAAGTGCGAGCAAGTTCGTCTGCGCCGAGATGTCGCTGATGACGTCTGTGATGCGTGAGATCTCACCTGTCTTCTCCGTCAATTGACTATTGAGTGTTGATGACTGTTCGACTTTCCCAGCGATTGCATGCATCGCGTCGACCGACGACGAGGCCAAACCTTTCCCGCTCTCGGCTTCTTGTTGCATCTCACTCGCCGATTCGAGCGCCGAGCCCATCTCTTTACGGATGTTCTCCATCGTCCGGGCGACGGCACCGAGCAGGTCCATCGAGCTGTATGTCGCGTTGACATTGTCTTCAAGCATCTTGTTCAAGGCGTTCATCGCCGAGCGGATGCTTTCGCCGGCCGTGTTGCCTTCTTGGACCGCTGCCGCGATCTCTTGCGCGGAACCCGTCAATTGGTCCGCCGTATAGCGCATGTTCGTCCCTTGTTCCCGCAAGTGTTCGACCATGTTGTCCATCGACAGAAGCAGACGACCTATCTCTGAGCGGTCCGTCGTTGATTCACTTGCGAACACGACCGTCAAGTCGCCGTTGCCGACCTCGACCGCTTTGTCTGACGCTAACTCGATCGCTTTAAGCGGGCGACGGGCGATCAAGTAAATGACGCCCCCACCTAGTACTGAAATGAGCAGAGCCACGGCCGTCCCGACGAGCATGACCTGACCTTTAGCTAGTTCGAGCTCAGTTAATTGAAGCGTGATGAACCCGACCGCCCCGCCTGTAATGAACGACGTGACCAAGATCCAGGCGAGCAGTTGAGTCGTAAAGTTTTTAAATACTTTCACTATGAGTTCCTCCTCTGTGTAATTCATCACCTACTATATCGTCCACTTGGAAGCTTTTGTATAGCGTTTTCACTTGAAGTTTTGGTCAATGAAAAAACGCCCTCATCGGAGAAGGGCAAGGAAAAAGGATGATCGTTCGGACAGCATCGGGATTTTTCAGTAGCCTTGCTGCTCGCTTGGTCATTTGTTTAGGCGCCGATGATCAGTAAGACACGTCCTTCTTCTAACACGAGTGATTTGATGTTTCCGACTTTCACTTTTTGTAGCAGCCCCATTGTACTCAAATCGAGCGTAAGCGTACGTGCGTCATAGGCGATATAAGGCGGGTGATTCAAAAACTTGTCATTTAATAGCTCGTTATCAGAAGGTTCAACTTTGACGACGTTAAAAACGATTTTTCGTCCATGGATTTCTTTTGGTACAACTGTCAGTTTCACACGCACCTCTTTTGAGAAAAATGCGATTCCCACTTTTTTAGTCCCGCTTAATATCAATTGTCCATTCGTGACTTCAACTGTGACATTCGATAGCTCAGAGATTTTAGGTTGGAGAAATGATTGAAGCATAGACGCCTCGATCGGAATGGTCACCGCTAGATTGTTCATTAAGTTTTTAAACACGTCATCGACCCCTATTTCCATTTATGTACTTGAATAATTTAATTATACCTATATTTTACAAATGCTCCATCTCTATTTCAGATATACGGTCAATAAGAAAAGACCAAGCTGTGAGCAAGGCCACTGAAAACTTCAAGTTCCGATTTCTTAGGGCCGATGCTGTACGCCATCCCTGTCAAGGAAAAAGGGTGATTGTTCCGACTTGTGTCAGAACAATCACCCTTGGAGAGCGTCTTCGTCAAAACGGTTCATTGTCTTTTTTCACACGTGTCCGTTCACGAGTCGTCGTGAGCGCATCGATCGCAAGAGCGATCGCCGCCACCCAGTGCAACATCATACCAACGAACGGGATGAAGCCGAGCACCGACGCCGTGATCCCGACAATCGGGCCGAACGAAAGTTTATTCAGCCGCGATACCGACAGGATCAACACGACGATGTGAAATACGAGCATGAATCCGAGCGGTGAATACCCCATACTGATGATGAACAGCCCACCGAGCACCGGGATGCCGAGCAATGCCTCAAACGCGGCACCTAACCATTTCAAATTGCGAACCATCGTCTCCACCTCACAGTTCTAGTAAGTAAAACTCATAGCCGCCGTTCTCAGCGAATCCGGCCCGCTTGTAGATCTCGAGCGCGGCCTTGTTCTCGGTCTCGACGTCGAGTTCGAGCTTCGTGCGGCCCATACGGAACAGTTGTTGGACCATCTGCTTCAACATCTTCGTGCCGTAGCCCTGACCCTGATCGCTCGCCCGCACACCGAACGCGTGGATGCTCGCGGCATCGTCTCCCGACAATAGCGCGCGGATGACACCGACGGGACGGCCTTCAACTTCACCGATGTACGTCACCCGGTCCGGCGTGTCGATTTGGCTGTAGATGTTCTCCGTCACATCGACCGGGTCACCGAACGCCTCACTAAGCGTCTCGATGATGACGGGACGGTCGGCGTCGGTTGCCTCACGGAGCGACACTTCGTTCGGTTTCAAGAACAGCTCGGCCTTCTTCAACACCAAATTGTACTCCGAGAACTGGTACGCCGCTTGAATGTGGTCGACGACCGCCTTGCCCGACTTCGACTTGCGGTCGATGACGAACGTGAACGCCTCGCAACCGTTCTCTTTGGCGTCGCGTTTCGCTGCCGCGAGGAGCGCCGTGAAGACGCCTTGCTTGCGGTAGTCCGGATGGACGAGCGCGTTGACTTCATACTCGTTCGGGAGATACGGGAACAACATCAAATAACCGATCAACTGTTCACCGTCATAGACGGCGTAGTCGTTCTGTCCGACCGCGACGTGACCGATCTTCACGTCGATCGCGTCATGCGCGTTGACCGCTCCTTCGAGCACTGTTACATGTTCTGCCTGTCTTGCTTCTTCTACTGTCCAATTCATCCAATCACCTCTTTTCCATTTTGCACGGAAGCGATTTACATGTCCACCCCGAGCCGTGCAATCCCATTGAAGACGAGCCAACCGCCTAAAAGAAACAAGAACACCGGAATCAGATAAACGCTTGAAACGTTCAACAAGTGGCGAAACGAACGTTCGAAACGGACGTAGCGCGCATCTCCATGAAAATAGATGTACAGACCATAGACCATGGCCATCGGTGCGATATACACCACCCCATAGCATACGAACGCGATCAGACTGACAATGATTTCAAGCCCTGCCCCAGATAGGATTGCGACGAAGCCGAACAACGGTAAAGCCGTCGGCAAGTCAAGAAACGTTGACGAGACCGAAAGTACGATAATCGAATACGGGTTCACGGTGCGGACAAGCGTCCCCACGACGTCTGGCAACGGCTCGTTTGCTCGGATTCGCCTGAATAAACGCAGCGTCGTGACGGCGCCATACACGAGACAGCCCAGTCCGATGACGAGTAACGATATCCCCACTTGAGTCGTGAATCGCTCGAGCCACGAAGACAAGACATCTCGCAGCAAGCGATCGAGCCCTGTATATATGGCGATTCCCGCAACCGTGTATACGACAAACGTCCCGACAATAAATAGACTCGCATGCCACTTTTTTCGAACAAGCGGCAGCAGCACCATCATCGTGGCAATCGTCGCCGGGTTCAGACTGTCGAGCAAGGCGAGACCTAGCGCGGCGAGAACGAATTCAAGATTCATCGTCTGCCGCCTCGGCTAACTGTCCGAGCAACCGCTCGAACGTTTGCCATTCTTCTGGCGAGAGCGCTTGTGAGATGTGATCGATAAAGCGTATATAGACGCCCGTTTCCGTGTCGACGAACTCACGCCCACGCGGTGTCAGTCTCACTTGAATACTTCGTTTATCTGTCTCCTGACGTACCCGTTCGACATATCCCGTTTTGACGAGGCGGTCGAGCATTTGAGACACGGACGCTTTCTTGACGCCCATCCGTTCGGCAAGCGATGAGACGGTGATTGATGTTTCCTCATAAATCGCCAAGATGTATGGATAATTCGCGACCGTGATGTCGTCATACTCATGGACTTCAATTTCCTTCTGTAAACGTCTTAAGTAGCTGTCATACAGTGTGTTGAAATGTTGAATTACAGACATCTGTTGCGCCCCCTTATATAGTTAGTTAACCTAACTATATAATAGATTATCTTATTCAGCAAACAAAAAAACGCCCGTCTCATGACAGGCGTCCAGATCAATCGATCAATTTAAACTCGAGCTCTGGGAGCGTCTCGAGCAGCTCTGCAATCTCATCCGTATGCGCCTCAGCGCCTGGGACGGCCTCGGTCGGTTCGACCCAGAAGAACGTCTTGTCGCTCGCGCCGAGATAGTTGCCGTAACCGATTTCGGTCGCGAACGCCTCTTCCGAGAGTTCACGGTCGATCAAGTCAAGGTGGAACAACAGTTGGTCGTCCCCCTCCTCGACGTTATAGTAGAGGTCGAACGTGCCGTAGCTATTTTTATCGCCGACATCGACGACGTCTTGTGCTTTCTCGATATAGACGTCACCGCGCTCGATCGCCTCGGCGATCTTCGATGGGAGAATGATCTCGTAGCCGAGGTCGCGGTCACGGATCGTCTGTGACGTATCATCGGTCCGTCCGCGTGACGAGACGACACCGACCGTTGCGACGAGGGCACCGGTCACGCCAAGCGCGACGGCCCATTTTACTGTTTTATTCATGTTGAACTCACTCCTCTTTGATGACTGCCATGAGACGATTATCGCACAAAACATCACCAAATCATTAAATATTCTGAAAAAACTTTTTAGGATGCGTTGACGCCCGTCCGCCAATCCCATACGATAAAGATATCGTATTACAGAAAAGAGGAACTGACATGTCAAACGAATCCCAATTGTCGCGCGCACAGCTCGACGCGCTCTTGAAAAACGTCTTCGCCCTGCAAATCCCGGTCATCGAAAAATTCATGACGGATCTGTTTAAAAAATACGTCTCGACGGCGTCCACGTTCAAGCAAGATATGGACACGATGAAAGCGAGCGAGTGGCACCAACAATTCTTCGGTCAGAAGGCGATGCCGCACTTGTTCATCGAGAACCTTGGCTTCGGCGCTTCGTTCCGTCACCAGGAACAAGAAAAAGTCGTCAAGATCCCGGATAACATGACGGTCGTCAAACCGGACTCGGACAACCAGATCGAGGAGATTCTCCAAAACCTCGACAAGACGCTCGCGTCGATGGAAGTCAAAAACAAAGGACTCGTCAAAAAGTTCTATAAAGAAACGCTCGAACTCATCTGTCAGCTCGGCAGCCGTACCGGCATGATGGACGAGTTTTATGAGCAGGTCAAAGGCAGTTTGACGAAATCTTGATAAAACATCCACGTCCGCGGACGTGGATGTTTTTCAATGCCCGCCTCTAGGCTCGAACACGGCCAAGCGCTCGACTTTGGCCAAGACCGGTCGCGCCCGCTCGATCAGCGTTTTCGTCGTCTCAAGCGAGAGCGACTGTTGATGGGCGTCTACACTTTCCCACACTTCGTAGACGAGAATCGAATCGTCATCGAGTGAGACGTTCACCCGGTACATAGCGCACGTCGACTCCTGTTTCATCGCCTCGGCCGCCTCGAGCAAGATCGCGAGCAACGTGTCGTGCTCACCCGGAATAGCGGTCAACTTGCCGAACAATCCATATGGACGCATGAGATCTCTCCTTCCTGATTCTCGACTTGTTCCATAATTTGTGTCAGATTTCCTGCCTCGACCGTAAAATCCGTTGTGAGGTTTGCTATACTAAAACAAAAAGGAAAGGGGCGATACGCGATGCAGCGTCCACCGATGCCTTCCCCGACCCCGGAGGAAGTGCTCCGCTTAAAGCGGGAACATAATCCAATCAAACCGACCGAGCTCTTCGCGAAAGCGCTGCTCCTCTTGATCGGCGCCTTCATTTTCGCCATCGGACTCGAGGCGTTCCTCGTCCCGAACCAGATCATCGACGGCGGCATCGTCGGCGTCTCGATCATCGTCTCTTATCTGACAGAAACAAAAATCGCCATCTGGCTCGTCCTGTTCAATTTGCCGTTCATTTACTTCGGCTACCGCCAGATCGGGAAGACGTTCGCCGTCGTCACCCTCGTCGCCATCTTACTCATGTCGGGCTTCACAATCCTATTGCACTCGATCGAACCGTTCACGGACGATCTGCTTCTTTCGACCGTGTTCGGCGGCTTCTTGCTCGGCGCCGGAATCGGGCTCGTCATCCGGGCCGGCGGTTCGCTCGACGGGACCGAGATTTTGGCCGTGTCGTTCACGGACCGGCTCCCGTTCTCGGTCGGCGAGATCGTCATGTTCTTCAACATCTTCATCCTCGGCACGGCCGGCTTCGTCTTCAGCTGGGACCGGGCCATGTACTCGCTTATCACCTATTTCGTCGCCTTCAAGACGATCGATATCGTATTAGAAGGGATCGACCAATCGAAAGCGGCGTGGATCATCACGACGTCGCCGGACGACGTCGGTCAAGCCATCATGGACCGACTCGGCCGCGGTGTGACGTACCTTCACGGCGAAGGGGCGTACACGGGTGACGGCAAAAAAGTCGTCTTCACCGTCATCAGCCGTCTAGAGGAGACGAAATTGAAAGACATCCTCGACGACTATGACGAGAAGGCGTTCCTCGCCATCGGTAACATCCACGACGTCCGGGGCGGACAGTTCAAAAAGAAAAATATCCACTAAAAAGGTCGGCCCCAGGGCCGACCTTTTGCGTTATCCTAAACGTGCCTGATCGCGTCCGCTCATCTTCGCCGCATAGAGCGCCGCATCGGCCCGCTCGAACACAAGCATGCTCGGTTCGGCGTCGGCGACCGACGCCCCGATCGAGATCGTCATCGGGATCGTTTCCCCCTCAAACGTGAACGGTGTCTCACGGACGACATCGACGACCGCGTCGGCAAGCGCCACGACGGCCTCCCCTGCACCTTCGACGACCATCAAAAATTCTTCGCCGCCGTACCGACCGACAAATCCCCCGTCCGGGCAGTTCAGGCGTAACGTCTCACCGATTTGACGCAACGCCTCGTCGCCGGCACGATGGCCATATGTATCGTTCAATTGCTTGAAATGGTCGACATCGATGACGAAGAGTGCCCATGGCCGACCAGACAGTTCCACCTCGCTCAACCGTTCGAGCGTCATGTAGCGGTTCGGCAGTCCCGTCAACTCGTCGACCGTCGCCCGATGGGTATGCAGACGGAACATCCAAAGATGGGTCTCCAACTTCTTGGCACCCCAGTAGCACATCCAAGCCCCGAGCGATGTCATCAGGAAATACGGGATGAACACGTCAATAAACGTATCGAGCGAGACGTTGCCGACGACGCGGACGAGGACGAGCGCCATGCCGATCGCGATGTACACCGCGAACGAATGACCTCGGCGCACAGATTGACGACCGAGCCCGACGGCAATCACCCAAAAAATGCCGATCATGACGAAGGCGTTCATGATGACCGCACTGAATCCCTCTGTCATCAACCTGGCCGCGACAGATGTGAGGATGGCGACGGTCACCCCGACCGGACCGGCGAATGCCGCCGCGAGTGCGAACGGGATGATCCGCAGGTCGATTTTGGCCCCGTCGACGACGATTGAGTTGATCGTCAGCAACACAGCGATCAGTCCGTTCGACAGCCCGAACCCGATGCGGATCGAGATGGGTGATGACACTTGAATCGGCAAAACGTCACGCATCACATAAAACGTCAACGAAATGAGCAAATAGATGATGCTGATATTAATGAAAAAAATGTTTACAACCTGACCCAATCGACCCAATCCTTTCCCAATTCTTCCTATCTATCCTATCGTACCCGTGTGACACGTGTCAGCCTATCTAAAAATTCAGCCAGCCAAAAAGTCGAAAGCTCATGCTTCCGACTTGTTTTTAAGCATTTGTTTCATCAAATTGGCACTATCGCGGGCCGATTCATTCTCGGTTTGCATCTGGACATACACCTCGTGGCGATGGATGTCGATGTGACGCGGGGCGTCGATGCCGAGCTTGACTTGGTCGCCTTCGATGGCGAGCACGGTGAGCGTCACATCGTCGCCGATATGGATCGCCTCACCTTGTTTTCGTTTCAATACGAGCATCAGCGCACCTCTGCTTTCTGGCCGCCGAGCGGGTAGCGGGCCGAGTAGGCATCGTCTAAGATGACTTGCTTGCCACGGCGCTCTTTCGTCTCGATGACGATCGGTGCCTTCAAGTTGAGCGTCGAGGCGTCGAACGGTTCGCGAAGCGTGACGATGGCGTATACCGAGACGTGCTCGGCCTCACCGATCGCGAGCTGCTCCTTGGCACCGTCCGTCAGTTCGAACGCATAATCCGCCTTATGCCAAAACGGGTTCGTCACGACGAACGCACAAGCCGAATCTTCGATCGACTGCAACGACCAGAACGGGAGGTCGTCCCCGTACGGGATGAGAACGAACGTCTTCGAGTCCGGAAAACCGGGCACCTCGCTGACGAACGAAATCGTCTCTTCATCATTCACTTCAATCTTGCCAAAATAATCTGTCTCAATGAACATGGTTTGTCCTCACTTTCAACGCGTCTCATCATACATGCCACCGATTGGCCACATCTCGAGCGACGCCTCTTGGCGAAGCGAGATGTCCGTCGTCCATGGTGTGAACGAAATCTCGGCCGGGGTAAGCGATACATCTATTTGTGCCGGCGTCAGGTTCCATTCGATTTTGACATCCGCCGGCGTATACGTCAACTTGACGCGGTCGATCGACTTCGGCATATAGCCCATGTCGACGATTGGGTACGGGTCGTTCACTTTGCTCGCAGCGATGCTCGGGATCGGGTTACCGTTCTCGATCCGCATCAGTTGATCGCCTTCCCGGGCCGTCTGGCTCGTCGCCTCGCGCACACCTTGTTCGCCGAGCTGGCCGAAGTAGCGGCCGAGTTCGAGCGCGCTTTTCAAGTTGCTCTCACTGCGTGCGACCGAAGAGTCGACTTCGAGCGTGCCTTGTCTCGTCTGTTGCGTCATCTCGACCTTGCCTTGCGTCATCGACACATCGGCCCGCCCTTGTCTCATCTCGAGCACGGGGCGGTTCGACGTCATCTGGATCGCGGCCTGCGTCTGCCGCATCTCAAGTCTCGCCAGGTTCATCCGCGCTTACCGGAGGAAGTCGAGGAGCGTCGGCTGGATGATGCGGGCCCCGGCTGAGAGTGCGGCCCGGTGTACCGTCTCATGTGACTTGAGCTCCATGATGACTTTCTCGATATCGATATCTTCATTGTTCGACATGATCGTCTTGGCGATAATCTCGTGGTCTTGCAGACGATTATCGACGAGTTCGAGCCGGTTGGCGCGAGCACCGAGTTCGGCCCGCTCCGTGATCAAGCTTTGACCGAGCGTGTCGAGCGTCGCCAGTTCGGCTGATAGATCGGCCCCGCCTGTCGTCGCTGCCCCAAGCAAGCCACTTAATTTTTGAAGTCCCTCAAACAGCTTTTGTCCAAAGACTGTCTCCGGTTGCATATTCACTTGCATCTTGATCCCTTTCGAGACTTCGAACTCGATTTTGCCGCTCGGGTCAGGATCACCGGGTATTTCGTTTGCTGTATAAATTTCAGCAATCGTGACCGGATTTAAAGGATCGTTCTTTAAATAGCCCTTTAACTTGTCCATATCGATAAGCGGCTGATCCGTCTTTGTCCCGTTATAAATATACTTCTCGCCGGCTTTCGAGTTCGCGAGCGAACCGATATGTTCGACGAGTTGGTCGATCTCACTCTTGATGATCTCGCGTTGTGACGACTCGTACGTGTCGTTCGCCGCTTGCGTCGTCAGTTCACGGATCCGTTTGACGGCTTCCGTCACTTCGTTCAACGTCGAGTCGGTCAAGTCCATCCAGCTCGTCGCTTCGCTGACGTTACGACGGAACTGGTCGACTTCGCGCACTTCGGTCCGGTAACGGATGCCTTGCATCGCGACGACCGGGTCCTCGGACGCTTTTTGGATCCGTTTCCCGCTGATCAGTTGTTCTTGGACGCGGGCGAGCGTGTTATAGCTGCTCGATAAATGTTTCAAGTTCGTCTGTGTGAGCATCGTCTGTGTGACACGCATTACTCATTACCTCCCTACGACACCCATGCCGTTAATGATTTTGTCGAGCATCTCGTCGACCGCCGTGATGTTCCGTGCCGCCGCGTTATAGGCGTGCTGGTACTGGATCATCATCGTCATCTCTTCGTCGAGCGAGACCGCGCTCACCGATTGGCGGCGCTGGTCCGAACTCGCCATGAGCGCGAACGTGCTCTTGGCGAGACTTCCGCTCTGGCTCGCCGAGACGGCCATGTTGCCGATGACGTTTTGATAATACTTCCCGATCGACGAATTGGTCGTGACCGAGCCGCCCGTAAACGCCAACGCTTGGTTTTTCAAGTCGGCAAGCGCCAACGCCCCACTGCCGTCACCGATGTTGCCGTCTTTTGAAGCGGCGATCAAATCGAGGTTCTTCATAATGTCATCGCCGACGGTTATATCCGCCGCACTCGTCACGTTTACGAAAAATTGATCCGTGCCGGCGACGCCTGTTGCATCGATATTGCCACTATGCGCGGTGTTGAAGGCAGTCGCGAATTGATTGGCCATCTCATCCAAATCTTTCAGCATGACGGTGAAGGCCCCGTCAATCCCTTCGTTCGCACCCTCGCCATACATTTCGACGAGTGCTTTCAACTTCCCGTTCGGAATCTCGGCGTGGGTGAGCGGCGTGACTGCGCCTGCCGCATCCGTCAATTCGAGGCCGTCAAATTTCCCGATCCCTCCTCCGATGGCGTCAACGAGTGTCACGTTGTTCGGTGCGGCTTTCGTTCCGAGGTTGACGACAATATCGATCCGCCCCTCGGCCATCCGCTGCGAGTTACCGCGCGTCTCGCCGTTCAAGTAGTCGACCGGTTTGCGCTCGAACTCGACGTATTGCGCGAGCTCGTCCATGTAGCGGTCACGTGCGTCATACAGTTCGTTTGGGAGCGCGCCGAGCGGTTCCGCGTCCCCGATTTGACGGTTGACGTCGCTGATCTTCGTCAACAGGTCGTTCACTTTCTTGATGACGACGTCGGCTTCTGACTTCAAATCGTCTTGGACTTTCGTGAGCGAGGACGACATATAGTTGAACGTCTCGGCGAGCGTCATCGCCCGTTGACGAACGACGCTGCGGGCGCCGGTGTCATCCGGGTTGACCGACAAGTCTTGGAGCGATCCCCAGAACAAGTCGAGCGATTTGGCGAGACCGTTCTCAGAAGGTTCGTTGATGATATCTTCCATCCGGCCGAACGCCGCTTCTTTCGTCGCGTAAAACGAGTTTTTGACCGTCTCGTCACGGTATTGTTGGTCGATCATCAAGTCGCGGATGCGGGCGAGCGTCTCCCCGCGTACGCCCGTCCCGAACTGTCCGGCCTTCGTTCCGCCGAAGTTGACACTCAGCTGTTCGGTCATGCCAATTGACAGTCGTTGACGCGAGTAGCCCGGGTTCGAGGCGTTGGCGACGTTGTTCCCCGTCGCCTGCAGCGCCCACTGGTGCGTCGTCAAACTGCGTCGCGCCGTCTCTAATCCCATAAATGTTGAACCCATAAATGTTCCTCCTTATACGTCACGGCTGAACGAGCGTGTCTCGAACGCCTGTTGCCCGTATGTGAAATCGTCTGCTTCTGGCATGAGCATGTCCAAATGCCAATTGATATACCGGAGCGACTGTTCGAGCAACGTCGCGTTCAGTTCATTCTGTCGCTTCAGTTCGAACAGCACCGGTCGTAGCGCTTCCTTCTCTTCATCGTCCAAAACGAGCAAACCTTGAAGTCGTTCCGTCTCTTTTTGTCCGATTTGTCGGACAATCGTCGCTTCTTCTTTGACGAGCGCGCTGAAAGCGGGCATATCGCCTTTGATGAGCAGTTGTTCTTTTGCGTAAGCGAGTTCGAGTAAACGTGTATGTAATGTGAGCATAATAGTCTCCTTTTTCCAAAAAAAGAGCCGACTAAAAAGGGGTTCCCTTGTCTAGTCAGCTTCCGTGCCGTGTTATAAGTGCGAAGGCCTCAAGCGGACCTCGCTTCCATTCATCCTTGTAGAAAGCGTTTGGCGATGTCGCGCGCGTCCCGTGTATACGTCCCTGCGTTGATCTCCGCCTTCAAGGCGCTGATCTTCTCAAGACGGTCCGGATTTTTCACCGGTTCTTCAAACCGGGCGCGGGCTTCAGCCGATATCGATATTCGGTCCGTTTGGCGTGTTAGCTCGGGCTTCGTCTCGGCTAGCGTTTTCTTCTCGTAAGTGTTCGGTAAATGTACCCACTTTGCAGAATCGATGCGCATGCGTGTCCCCCCTCTTCTAAGTTGTTAGTCCAAACGATAAGCGCGAGCGCTCGTCTTGGTTACACTTGCTTGTAAACCTTGTAGTTCTTGCTGCATCTCTGCCTGACAAGTCGAACAAACTTTTCCTGCGTTCGTCGCCTTGCCGCAGCGCACACAAGCGATGCTCATTGCTGGGTTGTCCTTGATGATCAAGCGTCCTTCATGGATATATCGCGTGATATCAAGTTCGGAGACACCTGTCGCTTCGACTAAGGCCCCGATCGTTGTCTGTTTGTTGGTTGGTTCCCGAATGAAGTCCCGAACTTTCAAGAAGTTTTGGAAATCGACTTCACTACATGACGGACAGTACGGTGAGCGGCTTTGTTTCATAAACAAACGCCCACACATCTGACAAGTTGCTGCTTCCAATGTCATTCACCTCTGCCCTTTATATCGGACGCATTTTTGATTTGTTTAGCGCCCGGAACAGGCAAACCGCAGAAACTTCTGCATAGCCGGCTTTCTTCAGTGTGTACGCTGCTTGGTGGAGCGTCGTACCGGTCGTATAGACGTCGTCGACGAGCACGATTTTCCCATATGTAGTCGCAGCTTGTACAGCAAACGGGTTTGGACGGTGCCGCCTTTCTCCTTTCCCAAATTCACGCTGACTTGAAACCTCTTCTTTTTGAAGGAGTTGCTGCGTCGGTCCGATTGATCGGGCGAGCACGTCCGCCTGGTTGAAGCGACGCGTCAAAAGCCGCTCCTCCCCGAGCGGGATGGGCACGTAAATCACGCCCGGTTCACGCGCGTTTCGTAACGTGTCCCGAACATGATCGACGAGCGCGACATCCCCGCCGAACTTGAAGCGATGGAGCCACGTCGCACCGGCCTCGTCGTAGGCGTAGAGGCAACGGACCGTCAAATCGAGACCGAGCGCGAGCCAGCGGACGCAGTCCGGGCACGTCTTCCCGTCTGGGCTCGGATGACCGCAGCGGGGACAGCCCGGCTCGAGCGGGGTCAACATCGCTTCACAGTCCGGACAGACCCAGTCACGTTTTAAAAGTGTCGACGGACTCCACGGCACCGTCATCGGTTGGCGGCAGACGAGGCAGTTCATCGCCGGTTCGCCTCCTCGATCGCGCGGATGGTCTGGTCTTGCCGGAACGTCCGCTCGGTATAGAACAAGACGACGTCCCCGGTCGGCGCGTCAGGCTTACGTCCGGCCCGGCCCGCCATCTGGATGAGGGCGCGCGTCGAGAACAGACGATGGTCACTATCGAGAATGGCGACCTGGACGCCGCGGACGGTCATGCCGCGCTCCCAAATCGACGTCGCGAGCACGATGCCGTTCGTTTCTTCTAGCCAGACAAGCGTATCCGTCCGCGCATCGGTGTCGGCCGAGACGGCCCGGTAGTCGAGCCCGGCCGCCTCAAGTAGCTTTCCATAACGGACAAGGTCCGGTTTCGTCGGGACGAACAATAGGCGCGGCGCCACATGGCTCCGGCAAAAGTCGAGAATGGCTGACTCGGCCTGTTTGACGAGCCGCGGCATCGGCAAATCGTGGCCGTGGTAGCGGCGCGACAAGTGGGTGGTTGGAAACTGACGTTGCCACAGCGTCGGTGTCGCCGTGACGAACAAGAAGACACCTTTACCGGCACGATAGAGTGTCCACCAGAGCGATAAGTCGAAAGCGAACGGGAACGCGTCTGACTCGTCGACGAGAACATAATCGAACACGTCGCGCAAATTCACAAGAAGCGGGGCCGTCGCGACGGTGATCATCCCAATCGATTCCTTGTCCCCGCCTCCGTAGCGCCTTGTGATTGGGACGGTGAAGCTTGCCTCGAGCCGGTCGGCCCACTCGATGGCGACGTCACGTCGTGGCGAGACGACGAGAACGCGCTTCCCTTCGTTGACGATGCGGGCAATGACCGGGAACGCCATCTCGGTCTTGCCGGCACCGCAGACGGCGTGGACGAGACCGGTCTGTCGTTTCTCCCACCACGTGAGTAATTGCTCGCTGACACGTTGTTGCGCGTCTGCCAGCTCGAACGGCATAACGAGTTCAGTCGGTTCGACCGGCGTCGTGACGTCGATCTCTGCTAAAAAGTCACAGCGGCATACCCGCCCGAGGTGCAAGCAATTGCGGCAATACTGACATGCGCCGTGATGACAGGTGAACGCGCGGATATCGGTGCTCAGACAGCGCTGACAGACGCCGAAGCGGATGGCCGGTTTCCCGTTCGGACTAACGACGAGGTGTCCCAATAAAATCAGTCCTTTTTCACTGACATTAGCATATAACCGTTAAGTCCACATGTCATGCTCGTTGATGGAACAGGAACGGTTAATGCTAATACATCAAGTCATATCATGCGACAGACGGAGGTGAAAAATAAAGTTACCGACTATACTACGAGTAGACCATTAATTGGAAATGAGGAGGATTTCGTGTTTAAACGACCTATCCATAACGTACTAACCGGCTTAGGAATGATTGCTGTGTTTTGCCTCGGTTGGTGGATTTGGTATGTGTTGAACGGTAGCGACGCGGCCGAACAACGAGCCGTCCGAGCAGCCGAAACCTATGTCGATATGACGTATCCCGAGCTGGAACTTAACGTGATTGGTGTGACATACTTATCTCTGTACGATGCGAAATATTACGTGTTGTACGCGTCCCCGTCCCATGTCGACACTGAATTGTGGGTGCGCGTCACTCGAGCGGGGGAAGTCGTGGACGACAATTTCGGAGATGCTGCGAGCGTCTCGTCGGACGTTTCCCTTTCATTGGACCGACGTGATGCCTTACCATGTAATCAGAAAAACTCGCCAGACGAATTCGTCTGGCGAGTTTTTCTGATTACGCTTTATGCGTTACGTTTATAGAACATGATCGCCTCGTACGCCCGGAGCGACAACGTCGTTCCGTCGAGTTGCGGCACGTCATAGTTGTGGCTGACGACGTCGGCGCATGTGAACCGTTCCGGGATCTCATACGTCGTCTCGGGCCCATAGAAGTTGGCGACGACGAGTACTTCTTCGTCGTCCGTCTTCCGTGTGTATGCCCAGACGCCTAAGTCCTGTTTCGTCAACAGCGTATAGTCCCCGTCCGTCAACACGTCGAGCTCTTTGCGGAGCGAGAGCAAGTTCTTGTAGTGGTAGAACACTGAATCCGGGTCGTCGAGCGCCGTCTCGACGTTGACCTCCGTATAGTTCGGCGCCACGTTGATCCACGGTGTGCCGCTCGTGAAGCCGGCGTGCGGCGTCGCGTCCCACTGCATCGGTGTCCGTGAGTTGTCGCGTGACTTCTGTTTGATGGCGGCCATCATGTCCTCGTGCGACACGCCCTCGTCGCGCTTCAGCTTGTAGATGTTGAGCGTCTCGATGTCGCGGTACTCGTCGAGCGAGTCAAACCCTGGGTTCGTCATGCCAATCTCTTCGCCTTGATAGATGTACGGTGTCCCTTGTAGTCCGTGGAGCGCGGTCGCGAGCATCTTGGCGCTCTCGACGCGGTGGTCGGTGTCGTTGCCGAAGCGGCTGACGACGCGCGGCTGGTCATGGTTGCACCAGAAGATGGCGTTCCAGCCCTTGCCGTGCATCCCTTCCTGCCACGTCGACATGATGTCTTTCAGCTGCACGAAATCGAACGGTGCGGCGACGAACTTCTCGCCGTTCGGGTAATCGACTTTCAAGTGGTGGAAACTGAACGTCATGCTGAGTTCACGCTCGTCCGGGCTCGAGTAGCGGACGCAATGGTCGAGCGTCGTCGACGACATTTCGCCGACCGTGATGACGTCATGCCCCTCGAACACTTCGCGGTTCATCTCTTTCAAGAACTCATGGATGCGCGGCCCGTCCGTATAGAACTTGCGGCCGTCCGATTCGTCCTCCGGGAAGTCCTGTTGCTTCGAGATCAAGTTGATGACGTCGAGGCGGAACCCTTTGATGCCTTTCTCGCGCCAGAAACGCATCATCTCGTAGACGTCCTCACGCATCTGTTCGTTCTCCCAGTTCAAGTCGGCTTGCGTCTCGTCGAACAAGTGGAGGAAGTACTGGCCGCTCTTGTCGTCATACTTCCAGGCGTTGCCCCCGAACTTCGACTCCCAGTTCGTCGGTTCGTCGCGCCAAATGTAATAGTCCCGGTACCGTTCGTCACCGGCGAGCGATTTTTGGAACCACTCATGCTCGGTCGACGAGTGGTTGACGACGATATCCATCATCAGTCCGATCCCGCGCGACTCGGCCTCGCGGACGAGCTCGTCAAGGTCTTCCATCGTCCCGTACGATGGGTCGATCGCGTAATAGTCGCTCACGTCGTACCCGTTATCGTTTTGCGGCGACTTGTACACCGGTGTCATCCAAATATATTCGATGCCGAGATCGGCCAGATAATCGAGTTTCGACGTCACTCCTTTAATCGAGCCGGTAGCGTTACCTTCCGGGCTGTAAAAGCTTTTTGGATAGATTTGATAGACGACTGATTTGCGCCAGTTTGTTTGTGTCATGAACGACAGCTCCTTTTGTAAGAGTTTTCATTTTGATAGGAAAAGGGGAAGAACCTCCGTCCCTCCCCTTGATGAATCCCCATATTATGCGACTTTGTCTACTTTCAGCTCGCCTTTTTTCATGTAGCGTTTTGACAAGGCGAACGTGAGCACGAACGGGACGACGATCGCAATGACCATCCCGACCATGAAGAGCAAGATTTTATCTGTGAAGATCGACAGGAAGCCAGGGAGTCCCCCGACGCCGATGCCGATGGCCTGGACGTCGTTCAGCGTGATGAAGACGGCGGCAATCGCCGACCCGATCATCGCTGAGTAGAACGGGAATTTGTTCGGCAAGTTCACCCCGAACATGGCTGGCTCGGTGATCCCAAAGTAAGCCGAGATTGCTGACGTCGACGCCATACTCTTTTGTTTGGCGTTATGCTTGTAGACGAAGAACATAGCGAACGCCGCCGAACCTTGGGCGATGTTCGACAGAGCGAGCATCGGCCAGATGAACGTGCCGCCCGTCTCTGCGATGAGTTGCAGGTCGATCGCGATGAACAAGTGGTGCATCCCCGTGACGACAAGCGGTGCATAGAACAAACCGAACAAGAGCGCACCGACGACCGGTACCGCTTCGAACACGTTGACGAGACTCGTCGCGATGACGTTCCCGATTCCGCGTGTGACCGGTCCGACGATCGCAAGGGCGAGGAAACCTGTGACGACGATTGTCGTGATCGGCACGACGAGCAGTTGGATCGCATTTGGAACATGTTTTTTCAAGAACATTTCAATATGGCTCAAAATGAAGGCCGCGGCCAAAATCGGCAAGATTTGACCTTGATAGCCGACTTTCTCGATTTCGAACAGCCCGAGGATGTCGAACGTCGGGATATCGCCTTCAAGCGCCGCTTGCCCGTAACCCCATGCGTTCAACAAGTCCGGGTGGACGAGCAGTAGACCCATGACGATACCGAGCACTTCGCTGCCACCAAAACGCTTCGTTGCCGACCAACCGACGAGGGCTGGCAGGAAGACGAACGCCGTGTTCGCCATCATGTTGATGAGATCCCATAAGCCTTGCAAGTTCGGATACGCCTCGATGAGCGTCGCGTCGTCGACGAACAGTCCTTCCGACGCGAGCAAGTTGTTAATCCCCATCAAGAGACCGGCGACGATGATGGCCGGGATGATCGGCATGAACACGTCCGAGAACACTTTGACGAGTTTTTGGAGCGGGTTCATCTTCTTGCCGCCTGACGATTTGACTTCAGCGACCGTTGCCGCCTCGAGCCCGGCGAGTTTGATGAACTCGGCGTAGACGCGCTCGACGTCCCCGGCACCGATGACGACTTGGTACACGCCCGAGTTCTCGAACGCCCCTTTGACGAGATCGGCTTCTTTTACTTTTGCCTCATTGACGAGCGACTGGTCTTTCAGTGAGAGACGGAGTCGCGTGACACAGTGCGCCGCTTTATCGACGTTATCCTTGCCCCCGATGGCTTCTAGGATATCCGCGGCGATTTGACGATAATCTGCCTTCATAAGATAGGCCTCCTTTGTGTGAAAGCGTTTTTTGAGAACGGTTACATATGATTACAAACAAAGTTTAACTTATATAGATGAGTTATGTCAACAACTTATCTATATAAGTTTATCGTGACGAATGTGTGACAAGCGTTCACTAATTTTGTTCCCTCTCCTCCCGATTCAAAACGACAAAAAAGACCCCTTCTTAAAGAAGAAGCCTTATCGACGCGCCACATCGCTGAACTGAAACTTGTCGAGCCGGTGACGGGACTCGGTATATTCGAACTGTCTTCCCTCATACAAAAACGTGTCGTTCGTGATGACGATGACGTATTCGTAATCGTGAAGATCGAGGCGTGACCGGTCAAGCTCGGTCACGTCCTCGGCCGCGATTTTCCGCTTCGCGTAGCTGATCTGTTGCCCGAGCTCGCGCTCGACGTATTGATAGATCGAGTGCTCGGCAATCTGTTTCGTCAGACCGGGGACGAGGTCTTTGACGAAATAGTTCACGTCTAAAATGACGTTCTCCCCGTCGAAGTTGCGGACCCGTTCGATCCGGTAGACGAGCGTGGCGGGCTCAAGACCCATCCGCTCGGCGAGCCAACTCGGTGCCTCGATCTCCTCGAACGAGGCGACGCTCGTCTCGATCGAACGGCCGAGCATACTGGCGTATATTTCCGAGAAGCTGACGATGCCGTTGAACTGGAACTCGATCTGGTCGCGGCGCAGCACGAACACGCCTTTGCCATGATGTTTGCGGACATAGCCGTGCTCTTGGAGCAAGTCGAGCGCTTTCCGGACCGTGCCCCGGCTCGCCTCGTATTCATGCATGAGTTCTGTCTCCGACGGCAGTTTCGACTCCGCCTCGTATTCACCCGTTTTCATCCGCTCGGCGAGCCGTTCATAGATTTGACGATACTTGGCCACAAGCCCACTCCTTTCTTCATCGAAAAAGACGACCATGCGGCCGTCTTCTGTTTATCGTTCGCGGTGATACCACGTGATGCCGATCGCGCCAGGTCCAAGGTGTGTCCCGATGACTGGTCCGAAATGACCGCCCGTGACTTGCGCTTGCGGAAACTTCTGTTTCATCGAGGCGATCTCTTCGGCCTGACGTTCCGGGCAGTTGGCGTGGATAATGCCGATGCAATATCCCGCGCCGTCACCGACGATCGATTGGTCCATCATCTCTTCGATGCGACGGACCGCCTTCTTGTACGTCCGGATCTTCTCGAACGGGACGATCTGTCTATCCTGAAAATGAAGGACCGGCTTGATCTGCAGGAACGAGCCGACGAGCGCTTGCGCCGCGCTGAGCCGTCCGCCCCGTTGGAGGTGGTCGAGGTCATCGACGACGAAATAGGCACGGATCCGTTCACGCGTCTTCTCGAGATGCTGCATGATCTCCTCGGCCGAGGCACCATTGTCACGCATATGGACGGCCTCTTCGACGAGAAATGCCTGAGGCATGCACGAGATTTCAGAGTCGAACGCGTGCACGTTGACATCGACCATGTTGTTCAAGGCGATCATCGATTGATACGTCCCGCTGATCCCGCTCGAGAGCGTGATAGCGATGACGTCGGTCACTTCAGCCGGAAGGCTGTCGATCAGTTCGACCGTCTCCCCGATGATCGGTTGCGATGTCGTCGGCAAATTCCCCGCCTCGATCCGTTCATAGAACGCCTCCGTCGTGATATCGACGGCCTCACGGAACGATTCTCTGCCAAAAATCACGCTTAGCGGTGCGACGTGGACGTCGTGTCGCTCACAAAATTCGGCCGGCAAATAGGCGGTACTGTCGGTCAAAATCGCTATGTTTCCCATACTATATCCTCACTTTACATCGTTTCGTTTTTCCAATTGAATTAAGATTCCATTCCATATTGTAGCACAAAAGCGATGTATTGCATCGGTCTAGGTCAAATCTCGACCCACCCGCGGCGGATCGCATCGACGACGGCTTGCGTCCGGTCGTTTACTTCCATTTTGCGCAGAACCGACGAGACGTGGTTCTTGACCGTCTTCTCACTGATGAACAGCATGTCGCTAATATCGCGGTTCGAGCGGCCATCGGCGAGCAAGTGGAGCACCTCGACCTCACGGCGCGACAGCAACCGATAGACGGGATCGTCCGTCCGGTTCACGACGTTCCGTTCGGCTTGTTCTCCTTTGAACTGGAGCAGGCGCCGGTAATCCTTCAACACGTTCGTCGTCACTTTCGGATGCAAGTACGCCCCGTCTTTCGCGACCGAACGAACGGCCGAGATGAGTTCGCTTGAAGCAACTTCTTTCAACAAGAAACCTGATGCTCCCGCTTCAAGCGCATGTGTTATGTAAGATTCGTCATCATGGATCGACAGGATGAGGACGCGCGTGTCCGACGATGCCGCGGTCAACTGTTTCGTCGCCTCGATCCCGTTCAAGTCGGGCATGTTGATGTCGAGGATCATGATCTCCGGTTTCTCCTCTTTGGCGATGCGAATCGCATCAGCACCCGTCCGCCCTTCAGCGATGACGGTGAACTCGTCTTCTAAATCAAAGATCCGCTTCAAGCCCTCTCGAAACAGCTCATGGTCATCGACGATTGCGATGCGGATTGTATTTGTCATTTCCATCGTACACTCCCCTTTATCTGTATTACAAAATCGGGATCGACATGCGGACGACCGTCCCTTTGCCGATTTCCGAATCAATGTTGATACTGCCGTTCACAAGCTCGATCCGTTCGCGCATACCAACGATACCGAACGACTCTTGCCCGATCATACTCGGCACGAAGCCGACCCCGTGATCGCGCACGTGAATGTGAATCACGTCTAGCGCTTGCTCGACGTTGACGATGATTTCCGTCGTCTTCGAATGCTTGATCGCATTTTGGACCGCCTCTTGGACGAGCCGGAAGACGTTGATCTCGAGTTTTTCCGAGAGACGTGTCCGGTTGCCGCGGTAGTTGAGCCGCGTCTTGATCGCCGTGTACTCTTCCGTCTGATGTAAATAACGCTCGAGCGTCGGCAAGAAGCCAAGGTCGTCAAGCGACATCGGCCGCAGGTCGTAAATCAAGCGTCGTACGTCGACGAGCGCCCCGCGAATCAGCCGTTTCAGCTCGTGCAGTTCGGCGAACGCCTCGTCCTTGCCTCTTCGGTCGAACGTCTTCTCGATCAAGTCGGCCCGAATCAAAATATGGGCAAGCGATTGCGCGGGGCCGTCATGCATTTCCCGGGCCAGGTGGCGCCGCTCACGCTCAGCCGCCTCGAAGACGCTGATTGCCATCTCTTGCTTCTTCATCATGTCCGAATACTCTTGCTGCAGGTCGTCGCGTAAAAAGTTGAGGACGACCGAGACGCGGCTGACTAACCGGTCCGCCCGCTCCATCGTATCCTGAAGGACGAGCAACCGCCGCTCGAGGTCGTTTCGGCGCTGCTGGCTCACCATCTCCTCTTTTTGGATGAGGAACCGCTCGAGCTGCATCTGGTTGGCGAGTTCATACGCCTCGCGGATCTCTTGCTCACTATGTATATGGAACTTCTTACTCACTTGAACGAGTTTATTCTTCGCCGCTTTCACTAATAGATCGAGGCGCTCGGACTCTTTAATGTGAAACTCGATCTTTTGCGTCAACTCTTTTAGCTCCGTTTGGATCGACGAATACTCATTAGCTGAATTTTCAGTTATACGGACGATCTCCTCTTTACTCTCCGTCACCGTATCAATCATATTTGTTATGATATGCTCTAATGCTGTACGATCGGTAATATGATTCACGATGCCATCCCCTAATAGTTCGGTAGTAAGTCCTCATTTGTTTCTATTATCGACTGCATAAGCGTTCGTTTCCAGTAAGAATCAGAGGCTATCTTCACAATTCGCCACTTAATCTACAGACGCCTACTCGATTTCAAAAAAAATACATGAAAATAGAAAGGAGAATTTTCAGAAATGTCTACTGAACAAAATTATACTATAAAACAAGACGGAGAATACGAGGTCGTCATACAAAAATCAAAATTTATCGCTCACTTTAAACGCGTCACGACCGAAGCGGAAGCCCAGACGTTCATCCAAACGATCAAAAAAGCGCATTGGAGCGCCAATCATAATTGTTCAGCCTACATCATCGGAGCCCGGAACGAATTCCAAAAAGCGAACGATGACGGCGAGCCGAGCGGGACGGCCGGCCTGCCGATGCTCGAAGTGCTCCGTAAACGCAATTTGAAAGACACGGTCGTCGTCGTCACCCGCTACTTCGGCGGCATCAAGCTCGGCGGCGGCGGACTCATCCGCGCCTACGGCGGGACGGTGAGCGAAGGGCTCGATGCGGTCGGGATCGTCGAACGGTTGCCGATGCAACGTCTCACGCTCACGGTCGACTACGGATGGATCGGGAAAGTCGAGAACGAGCTCCGCCAGTCCGCTTATTTGCTTGACGAGATTGTCTATGCCGACACCGTCACGTTCCACATCTCGGTACCGGTCGAAGCGACCGAGGAAGCGCTCGCCTGGCTCGTCGATTTGACGAACGGTCAAGGCCGACTCGAGACCCAGGACGTCCGTATCATCGAACGTGATTTTGTGCGCTAGGTCCCGTATACTAAAAGAAATGACTGAAATGAGGAGACGACATGGAACAAGACTCCCGCAAGAAACGCTCCGTGTGGAAAATCGGTCTGCTCGTGCTTGGCCTCGTCCTGCTGATCGGCGGTTCGACCTTCGGCTACTTCGTTTTCAAGGCGAACGAGACGGCAGAGACCACGAACAGCGAACTGACGCGTGGCGACAAATCGGAACGTCGCGACGACACGATCGATTTGACGAAAAATCACTTCTCCGTCCTGCTCGCCGGCGTCGATGGCGGCGCCTCGCTCGAAGAGGGACGGACCGACTCACTGATGGTGGCGACGTTCAACAAGGAATCTCGCCAAGTGACGCTCGTCAGTATCCCCCGCGACGCGTACGTCGATATCGTCACGGAGGACGGCGAGTTCAAGGACAAGATCAACCATGCGTATGCGTACGGCGGCATCGACACGACGATCGACACGGTCGAGACGCTGTTTGACATCCCGATCGATTATTACGCGACGATCAACTTTGACGGCATCGAAGACCTCGTCGACGCGGTCGGCGGCGTCGAAGTCGACGTGTTGATCCCGATCTCAGGACGCGCCACCGGCAACGTCGAGCTCGAACCGGGCGTCCAGATGCTAGACGGCAAGGAAGCACTCGCCTATGCCCGCATGCGGAAAGACGACCCTGAAGGCGACATCGGCCGGGCCAAGCGCCAACAACAAGTGCTCGAGGCCATCATCAACGAGGCGACGACGATCAATTCGTTCACGAAGCTCAACCGGATCATGACTGCGGTCGGCAATAATATCCGAACGAACATGTCGCTCTCCGAGGCGTCCCAGCTCCAGCCGTATACGAAATCGCTCCGCTCGTTCAACCAAGAGACGCTAGAAGGCGGCGACTTGACGATCGGCGGCGTCTACTATTATGAGTTGGACCAGGCGGATTTGAACGATAAGCGGGCACTGTTGAAAACAGAGCTCGGTCTTCCGGTCACGGCCGAAGACAGTGAACCTGACCCAGGCGACGGTTTTAGCGAGACGACGACGTACTGACCTAAAAAAACGACCAAGGACATGGCGTCCTTGGTCGTTTCTATGTGTATATCCAAGTCACGTCTTCGCCCGGCCGAGCAGGCGGCGTGACGTCTGGATGATCGGTTTGTAGTTCGGGTGGATCAACTCCGTCGACTCGACGATCAGTTCAATGACGATCAAGACGATGACGAACGTGATGACGGCACCGACCATCGTCGTCTTCGCGAACAGAATCGAGGCGATCCCGAAGAAGAACGTCATCCCGTACATAAGAAGCACCGCTTGGCGCGTCGTGAACCCCATATCGATCAACTGGTGGTGCATGTGTGACTTGTCAGGCGACATCGGCGGGCGCCCTTGGACGAGCCGGCGGACGATCGCAAAGATCGTGTCCGAAATCGGCAGTCCGAGCAAGAGGACCGGCACGACGAGCGAGAACAGTGTCACGTTCTTGAAGCCGATCAGCGAGAAAACGGCGAGCATGTAGCCGAGGAAGAGCGCACCCGTGTCCCCCATGAATATCTTCGCCGGGTAGAAGTTGTGGACGAGGAACCCGAGCGTGCTCGCGAGCAGCAAGAGCGCCATCATCGTCAAATAGACGTTCCCTTGAATGATGGCTAGGAGCGCGATCGTCCCGAGCGCGATGCTCGAGACCCCGGCGGCGAGACCGTCGAGGCCGTCGATCAAGTTGATCGCGTTCGTGATCCCGATCAACCAAAGCACCGTCACCGGGATGCTCCAAGCGCCGAGATAGAGCTGTTGGTCGAACGGCAAGTTGATGAGTTCGATCCGCATCCCGGCGTTCAAGACGACGACCGTCGCGATCATCTGCCCCATCAACTTGATGCGGGCGTTCAACTGGAACCGGTCGTCGATCAGGCCGGTCAAGATGATGATGACCGCTCCGATCAAGATGGCCTCGTTATAACGACTCGTCGGCAACAACAAGGCGTAGCCGATCAGGAAGGCGATGAAGATGGCGAGGCCGCCGATTCGCGGCATCGTCCGTAAATGTACTTTTCGGGCGTTCGGGTGATCGACCGCTCCGATCAGAAAAGCGAACCGGCGAACGAGCGGCGTGATCAAGATGGCCATCACAAAACTGACCAACATGGCAATCCATAACATGGCCAACGTTCCTCTCTCAAAAAAATAGACTCTGGCGAATTATAGCATATTTCCCGTCACCAAAATCGTATCAGAAATGTTACAGCAAAAAACCGACGAACGTTCTCGTCGGTCAAGCGTGTGCTGGTTCAGTCGTGACTTCTTCAGCTGATGCATATGTATATAGTCCGCGCCCGACTTTCTTGATTTCCGGATTGACCGATTCGATCTTGACCATTAATTGGTAGATGTTGCTAATATGGTGACGGTAGCGAAGCTCGAGCTCCATCTGGATGTCACGCACACTCATCGTCTGCCGTTCTTTCAAAAGGTCTGTGACCTGATGGACGTAAACCTCGAGCGGATAACGTTGATTGACGCGACGCGGACGCAACCGCTTTGATGGATCTGTCGACAGCTCTTCTTCCCGTTTGTCCCGGCTCAGTTCAGAAATTAAGTATTCGGCCCGGCGCTGTAATTGACGATACGACTCCTCGATCTCCATCAGTTCGCGATAGATATGTTCGTTGATGTTCGTAGATTCCATACACAATTCCCCTTCTACATCCAATTGAACTTCTCGATTACCTATTTTAAATCAAGATTTTCTAATTATTACTTGTTATCTTCTAAAAGTGTAACGGAGGTGTAATGTGTTTGTCATCTGTTTTTGGGCGTTTTGGACTTTTTAGGACTTTTGGACCAAAAAAAAGATGACGACTGTTCGGGGCAGTCGTCATCTCACGGAAGATGAACGTAGTCTGTTACGCGCCGACGCGTTCGAGGATGCGTCGGAGCGAGAGTTCATCGGTCGAAGCGACGATGAGGTCTGCATGACCAAGCATCGACTCTTCCCCGACGGCGACAGCAAACATGTTTGCCGCTTTGATTGCAGTCACGCCTGCGGCTGCGTCTTCAACGCCGATGGCATGTTCGGGTTTCACGCCAAGGGCAGAGGCAGCCTTCAAAAACACTTCGGGATGTGGTTTTGAGTCGGCGACAGTTGCTGCATCGACAATGTGATCGAAGTAATGGCGGACACCAAGTGCGTCAACGACCGCGAATGCGTTCTTTGAAGCAGATGCCATTCCGATTTTGAGACCGGCCTCTTTAATTTCATCGAGAAATGAAACGATGCCAGGAAGCAAATCGGCCGAAGAGATGTGCTGAATGAGTTCAACGTAGTGCTCGTTCTTCTTCTGGGCGAGTTCCGCCTTTTCATCCGGTGTGAAATCGTCCTGTCTTCCGCCGAGCGCAAGGATGCGTTCGAGCGAGTCAGTCCGGCTCACCCCTTTGAGCGTCTCATTGAACTCGCGGTCAAATGGAATGTCGAGCTCTTCTCCGAGTTGTTTCCAAGCGAGGTAATGGTACTCCGCGGTGTCAGTGATGACACCGTCCAAATCAAAAATGACTGCTTCAATCGTCGACATACATGCTTTCCGCCTTTCCTTCAAATGTTTGTGTCCTCAGACTACATTTAGGGAACTTGACAAGTACCCGTTGCACGATTGGTCAATGATGCAAACGGTTGCACTTGTTCGATTTCTATTATATCGGATAACGCCTCATCTATGCAACCGCTTTCGCAGAAAAAATAAAAAATAGGAAGAGCGCTTCGCTCCTCCTACCATTTTACAATTGAATGCCGACGACTTTCACGTTCACCGCTAGCGGTGTCATCGCGAGCATCGTGTCCATGTCTTGGGTGATGCGCTCTTGGACGGCCGTCACCGTCTTGACGATCGATTGACCGTAAGCGATGTAGAGCGACAAGTTGATGATGACGCCTTCCGACGACTCATCGACTTTGACGTGCTTCATGAGCGCACGCTCTGAGAGTTTCGTGTCTTCTTGTGTGAACGACACGTGTTTCGTTTCTTTGACGACGACCGCGGCGATCATCTCGACGACGTGGCGTGAGACGTTGACGTCTCCTTCTGTACTGTTCATTCCATTTTCATATGGCATGCTGTCACTTCCTTAGCTCTAGTTTCGGTTCCCATCTAAAGTGTAGCGGAAAACCGCCGTTTAGAAAAGGGTTTACGATTTTGGGTCTTTCACGTCCTGCGCGCGGCGGACGTCAATCTCGACGAGCGGCCTCAACATCCGGACGGCCGGCGGGCTGATGATGAGCAGGACGATGAGGCAGGCGACACCGAACAAGACGAGCAACTGTTGCCATGACGTCGGCATGAATCCGACCGGCACGAACGCCTTCCAGGCGACGATTAAAAACACATGGACCAAGTAGACGTATAGACTATACTTCCCTGCCCGCGTGAACACGGGCAACTCACGCCCCGGCACGATGAGCGCGAAGCTGACGGCCATGAGCGTCGACACCGTATAGACGATCAAGAAAGCGAACGGACCGCTCCAAATCGCCTCCGGCACCGCCGTCTCGTAGGCGAACCGGAATTTGAACAAGTTGCCGACGTGATAGAACGTGCCTTCTTTTTGGAAGCTCATCGAGGCGAGCAGTCCGAGCGTGAGTGCGATGAAGACGACCGCCCCACCGACCCGGTAACGGTTCCGTTGCTCGGCCCGCTTCGGCAACTCGAAGAAGTTCATCGTGTTGCGCTCACTCATCCAGTTGCCGATCAAGAAGAACGGATAGAACATGATGACTTTCCGGAGCGCGAAGAATCCGGTCGATTCTTCTTGGAAGCCGAACAACAGGGCGAACAACAGCGCATAGAGCACATACCCTTTCAACTGGGTCACGTACGGCGTGATGACGTACCAGATGACGATGGCCATCAAATACCAGAGCGCCCAGTACGGCTTGAGCACGTTCAGTCCCGGGTTCTCGAGCGACAAGAGCGGGACCCCTTCCGTGAAGGCGAACCATGAGCCGAGAATGACTTGCCAGATCACGTAGACGACGAACAGCTGGATGACACGCAAATAACGGTTCTCCCGAAAGAAGTAACCGCTCAGCATAATGAATAACGGCATATGAAACGTATATAAGAACAAATAAACCCACTTCGGCAGTAAGTCGTCGTAGGCACCGCGCACATCGGTCAGCAAGTGACCGAAGACGACGAGCAAGACGAGCACGCCTTTAATATTGTCGTACCAATGATTTCGCATAGCGTCCCCTCTAGTTCTCCTGTTGCTTTTCCTCTTTGTTGTTGGCGTATCGCTTCTGAGCGACAACCCGGATTTCAGCCGTCCATGGCACCAACGAGTCGATGGACCTCTTCTTGTTCGAACCCTTCGTTGAAGTATCGGTTCAACGTCGTCTTCACATCGTTGTGCTGTTTATACAAGCCGACGACGAGCTCAATCAACTCTTCTTGAGTGAAGCGCTTCAACTCAGCACGCAGTTCACCGACTTTTAACTTCTTCATCTGACCACCCGCTTCATTTTTTTCCTTTCCCATCATAGCCGATTTTTTGACCCGGTGAAATTACGATTCAACAAAAAAATGATGACGTCATTGTCATCATTCCCTGTATCTGCCGCTTGCAAGCCGAATCGTTAACAAATCTTCATGCGCGAGCAGGTTTTGCGCGTATTCAAATGGACGAGAGTGGGTAGAGTATAGTATAGTGGTTTTACTAAATAATCAGAATATTCTAATAAAGGAGGTGTGGAGAATGGCTTCTGTCATCCGTAACCGTCATCACGTGGTCCATGACCCGAAACGTTCGTTCTCTAACTTTGGATTTTGGTGGAGTATCGGCGCGCTCTCGATCGGTTTATTCATCATCGCTTTCGAACCGCTCCGTGAACGGTTCAGCGCCTTACATCCGGTCGCTTCAGTCTTGTTCCTGATTGGCATCTCGTTCGTGGCCGGTGTCGTCATGAAGCTCGCCCGTGACGTCTGGTGGCTCAACTACCTGCTCGAGCGCACGTCGAACCGGTACATGTATGTCGGGGCGGACACACTCCGGAGCTGGCAATACACGCTCGACTCGATCTGGTTGTTGACCCGCACCTCACAAAAAAAGCTCGGCCGATTGTACATCCAAATCGACCGAACCGTTCGTGCTGAAGAAGCGAAACGCATGTTCGCTGCCTATTTGATTGATCGTGGCGTCCTCGTCGTCTACTCGAGATCGTCCAAACCGAAGAAAATGGCCTGACCGTTTCAATCGATTAACGGCACAACCCATGCTCGAGCTGCTTCGACTTCCTCCATTCGCAGCTCGTGCCCGCCTCCGTGATAGAAGAGCTCGACGTCCGCTCCGGCTTCCCGTAGCGTCGACGTCAGCTCTTCTGTTTCTTGTTTCGGACAAATCGGGTCACGCTCGCCCGCCGAGATGAACACGGTCGCACCCGTCAAGTCAGGGAGCGTGAGCGAGCGGTCCGGTACCATCGGATGGAACAAGAGCGACGCCTTGAACGCGTTGTCCCGGTATAAGGCCGATCCGATCAAGTTGGCACCGTTCGAGTAGCCGAGCGGGATCATCTTGTCGCGGGCAACACCGTATTTAGCTGCCGCCTCGTCAAGAAACGTGAGGAAGCGTTCCGTCTGTTTCTTCAAATCTTCAAGGTCTAACACGCCTTCCGCATGACGGCGGAAGAAACGGGACATGCCGTTCTCGAGGACGTCGCCCCGGAGCGTGAGAATGTTCACTTCAGTTGAGAGTTCACGGGCGAGCGGGATCAAGTCCTGCTCCGTCCCGCCTGTACCGTGCAACAAGACGAGCGTCGTCTCGGTCGTGCCTTTAATGAATTGATGAATCATATTCTGTCTCCTCTCGGGATTGTGATGGTTGGTAGCGTTCGTGTGATCTTGTCGCGGTCGACTTCGAGCCAGTCCGGCAGCTTCAGCGCGCTACCGAGTTCGTCGATCGTTTCATCAACGAGGAACCCGGGTGCGTCGGTCGCGAGCTCGTGCAAGATGCGTCCTTCGTCATGGAAGTAGACCGAGCGGAAGTAGTGCCGCTCTCTCACCTCGGTCGGACGGAGGCCGCGGTCAAAGATTGCGTCTTGCCACGTCGTATACTCGTCACCGTCCGCGATACGCCAGGCGATATGGTGGACCGTCCCCGCACCGGGCACGCCGTTCGGGAGGACGGCTTTTTTGACATCGATGACGTTGCCGTAATCGGCCTCGCCCTCAAGTCGGACCCATTCCGAATCTTCCCCCGTCTTCGTGAAGCCAAACAGTTCGGTCAATAGCCGCACCGTCGCCTCCGGGTCTTTCGACAAAAGCGTCGCCCCGGCGAACCCGGTGATCGCTTCTTGTTTCGTGATACCTGGAACGAGCCAGTCCGTCTGTTTCGCGCTCGCCCGCGCGACGAGCTCGACGACGAGTCCGTCCGGGTCTTCGAACAACAACGACGGCTCGCCGAACCGTTCGGTCGCGACCGTCGCGACACCGTGTTCGCGGAGACGCGCTTCCCAAAACAAGAGACTGCCAACTGGTACGAGATACGCGGTGACACCGACCTGCCCGCTGCCGACGCTGCCTTTCCCGATACCCGGGATCGGGAAGAACGTGATGACCGTCCCCGGCGTCCCGGTTTCATCGCCAAAGTATAAATGGTACGTACCCGGGTCATCGAAGTTGACCGTCTGCTTGATGAAGCGGATACCGAGGACGTTGCCGTAAAAATCTAATGTGCGTTGCGGGTCTTTCACCATCGCCGAGATGTGATGGATACCTGCTGAGTGCGTCGTCATGACGTATCCCCCTTTTTTATTATCTTGATTTCAAGATAAATCATTTCTGATGAAAAGTGAAACTTTTTGCTCACAATGCCGTACGCTAAGAGTAGACACCTAATAAGGAGGACTTACATATGACTTTACAAATTGACCGTGTCTCGAAGCAGTTCGGGGAGTTCACGGCCGTCGACGACTTGAGCTTTCACGTCCCCAGTGGCGAGATGTACGGCCTGCTCGGGGCGAACGGTGCCGGCAAGACGACGACGTTCCGGATGATCTTAGACATTTTAAAGCCGACCGACGGCACGATTCTCTGGGACGGACGCAACGTCGACCACCGCATCGTCGGCTATTTGCCGGAAGAGCGCGGCCTGTATCCGAAGTCGCCCGTCCGCGACCAGCTCGTCTTTCTCGCCAGCCTGAAAGGCATGAAGTCGGCTGAGGCGAAACGTGCCGTCAAGTCGTGGCTCGAACGGCTCGAGATCCCGCAGTACGAAACGATGCGTGTTGAACAGCTGTCAAAAGGAAATCAGCAAAAGATTCAGTTGATTGCGGCGCTGCTCCACAACCCGGAACTGCTCATTTTGGATGAGCCGTTCAGCGGTCTCGATCCTGTCAACGTCGAGATTTTGAAGCGTGAAGTGCTCGCCCTGCGCGACGAAGGGACGACGATCGTCTTCTCGAGTCACCGGATGGAGCACGTCGAAGAGCTGTGCCAACATATCGGCATCTTGAAAGGTGGCCGCGCCGTCGTCAGCGGCGACGTCCCGACAATCAAGTCGCGTTACGCCGAGCCGGTGCTCTTCATCGAGACCGATCGCGTCGATGTCCTCACGGCACTCCCGATCGTCAAAGCGGTCGAACCTCATCGCGACGGTCACCTCGTCCGGCTCGACTCGTTCGAAGGCAGCGACGCGGTGCTCGGCGCCCTCGTGCAAGCAGGTGCTTCCGTCAAGACGTTCATGCGCCAACCCGTCTCGCTCAACGACATTTTCATCAAGGAGGTAGGCAGCCATGTTTCATAACTTCAAACCATTGTACGCGTTCACGCTACGCTCGAAACTGCGGTCGAAGGCGTTCCTCATCTCGACGATCTTGACGATCGTGTTCATCCTCGGCTTCACGAACATCGACCGCCTGCTCGCGAACTTCGAGGACACCGATCAAGGCCAGGCGCTCCTCGTCACGCAAAACGCCGAACTGACTGAAATCATGCAGTCGCTCGGTTACGAAGGGGTCGAATCGGCCGACATCACCGAGACCGAGGCGCGCGCGGGACTCGAAAATGGGGATTACGAGATCGTCGCCTTCATCGACGGCGCTTCGGCCCGCGTCTTGTCCGACCGTCCAGAGCCCGATTTCACGACACTCCTGCAGACGGCGCTGCGCGAAGTCCGCAACGCCGAGCTGATCGAGACGTCGAACATCGACCCGACCGTCCTCGCCGCTTTGAACGAGCCGGTCCCGATCGAGGAGTCTTACCTCGGCCGTGGCGGCGAGAACTCAGAGGAGCTGTTCTCATCATTCGCGTTCGTCTACATCATGCTCATGCTGCTTTACGTATCAATCATCACGTACGGTTCGATGATCTCGACCGAAGTGACGACCGAGAAGTCGTCGCGCGTCATGGAACTAATCATCTCGACGACGCATCCGGTGACGCACATGCTCGCCAAGATCTCAGCGATCGGTACGCTCGCCCTGTTACAGATCGGCATCTTCCTCGGGTTCGGTTACTTCAGCGCCCGCAGCAATGAGATGGCCCAATCGGTCATCGACAACGCCGGCAACGCCCGGGCCGTCATCTACTTATTGACGTTCTTCACGCTCGGCTATCTGCTCTATGCGGCCATGTTCGCCGTCCTCGGCTCGCTCGTCAGCCGCGTCGAGGAGTCGCAGCAGATGACGATGCCGGTCATCATGCTCCTCGTCGCCGGTTTCCTCGCCGCGATGTTCGGGTTGAACAATCCGGAAGCGCAGATCGTCACGATTTTGTCGTTCGTTCCGTTCTTCACGCCGATGCTCATGTTCCTCCGCGTCATGCTCGTCGACGTACCGGTCTGGGAAGTCGCCTTGTCGATCGGCATCATGCTCGGCTCGATCGGTGTCATTCTCTGGATCGGTTCGAAGTTCTATCGCGGCGGCGTCCTGTTCTACGGGAACAACGCGATTAAACAATGGCGTCAAATATTACAAAATCGTCAATAACGTTTACAGCATTTTCGTTTTCGTATACTCTAAAGAATGTGCAAAATGAGGAGGAAACGAACTATGCGATCACGATTACTCGCAGCCTTGATCTTTACATTCATGACGACGCTCACGACGTTCATCTGTTATACCGTCTTCTTAGAGGCCGACGCGTTGTGGCAAATCTTGCTCGCATACGCGGGCAGCACGTTCCTCGGAACGCTCGCGTTTTGGTATCCGGTCAGTCGACGTTCTGAGACGTCAAGGTTCGGCGGCGCGTGGATCGGGATTTTGATCACACTGACGACACTCGTCGGATTCACGATCATCCGCTTCACCGTTCGTGGTGATGCCGCATCCTTACTCGACTGGCAGACGATGCTCGCGAGCCTCGCCTATACGTTCGGTTACATCGGCTGGGTGCTCACGATTCTCAACATCGTGCTCGGCTTCCTGCTTGCCGGGACGAAACCGAAAGTGCGTTATGAAGCAAGACCAATGCGTTAAATCAAAAGCAGCCGTTCTGCTCAGAACGGCTGCTTTTTTGTGCTCACTGTAACTTATACGACTTATCGACGATGCCAAACTCCGTATATTGGAACGAGTTATCGACGAACTGCTCCGGGACGAGCTGATCGACGTAGCGGGCGAACGGGACGATGCGATGTGTCGCCTCATGCGTCCGTCCGAGGTCGAGCACGGCATCGACCAACGCTTCTAACGCGTGGTGCGACGTCGGTTCCTCGTCCTCTTCAAAGATGCGGCGCAGTTCCTCTTCGTGCATCAAGTCGAAGATGCGCATGCGCGTCTCGAGCTGATGCTGCATATCTTCCGTCGACTTCCCGTGCATCGCTTCTTCATAGGCGAGCTTCATCTGTTCGAGTTCAGGGGCTTTGCCTTTCATGAGCACCTTCAAGGATTCCCCTGTCCAAATGTGCCGTGCCAAGTAGTTCGCGTCAATCTTCAGCGCCTCGGCGAGCGCCTCTATGTAAGGCATCGTCGGGTACACTTCACTGAGCTCGGTCCGGCGAATAAAGTACGGAGCGACACCGATCTGTTCGGCGAGTGCCTCGATCGAGATACCCGTCCGCTCACGCAAGATTCGGATCCGGTCCCCATAACCCCGGTACGGTGCATTTTTACCATCCATTGAATTCTACCCCCTCTTTTCCATTATAGTTCCCGAATCCACAAAAAAATACTCGGAAGCGCATGCTTCCGAGCAAGTGGTCGAATTAATTATTTTTTCGTCAACTCGACGACTTCAGATGAACCGGCTGTGACGTTGTCGCCTTCAGCAACAAGTTTGTTCACAGCGAAGCTGTCATGGTTCGTGATGATGATCGGTGTGATCGTCGACGGTGCGTTCGCTTTGATGAAGTCAAGGTCGAACGTGACGAGCGGGTCGCCTGCTTTGACGGCTTGGCCTTCAGTGACGTGCGTCTCGAAGCCTTCACCTTTAAGGTTGACCGTGTCGAGACCGATGTGGATCAAGTACTCCGCACCGTTGTCCGCGTTGATGCCGATCGCGTGTTTCGTCGGGAAGACCGTCGCGATTGTCCCGTTGACCGGTGACACGACTTTTCCGTCTGTCGGTTCGATGGCGATGCCATCACCCATCATTTTTTGTGAGAACACTTGGTCAGGCACGTTCGTAATATCGATGACTTTCCCTGTAAGTGGTGACACCGCGTTCAGTTGCTCGTCTTTACCACCAAAAAGTTTTTTAAAGAATCCCATAGCTTAATCCCTCCAACATGTTCTGTTAATCAAAGTCTTAGCTTTTATACCCGAAAAGCTATTACTTCAATCCCTACCCTATTCACGGTATAGTTGTATTAAGGTAGTGCGAATTCGTTTACACATCGTAAGAATACGAGTGTGCAATCGCTTTTGCAAGCCCTTTTTACACTTTATAAAAATTTCACATGATGGAGGCGCTTACAATGACGACTTTCACAAAATTGTCATACGAACGGCCCGACGTGGACGCTTTAAACAGCCGATTGTCGGACTATTCAGTCGAATTGCAGCAAGCGAGCACACTCGAAGAGGCGAACGAATTGATTCGCCAAATCAACCAGGAACGGAACGCGTTCGAGACGCAAAGTCAGCTCGTCGCGATCCGCCACTCGATCGATACGCGCGATGCGTTCTACGAAGCCGAGCAGACGTTCTTTGACGACGCGTTGCCGGTCTACGAGAAAGAAGTCCAGGCGTACTATCGCGTCTTGACGGAGCACGACCTCCGCAGCCAGCTCGAAGCGGAATGGGGCAGCCAATTGTTCGAACTCGCGGAACGGGCACTCAAAACGTTCGACGAATCGCTCATCCCGAAACTGCAAGAAGAGAACCGACTCGCGACGAGCTATCAAAAAGTGATGTCGGCCGCACAGATCGAGTTCGATGGCAAGACGCTCAACTTATCACAGTTCGGCCCATACTTACAGTCACCCGACCGGTCGGTACGAAAAGCGGCGTCCGAGGCGCGTTATACATACCTCGCCGACAACGGTGACGAGCTCGACCGCATCTATGGCGAACTCGTCCGCGTCCGGACCGAGATCGCGCACGCGCTCGACTTCCCGTCGTTCGTCGAACTCGGCTACGCCCGGATGCAACGCGTCGGCTATGATGAGTCGATGGTCGACAACTTCCGTAAACAAGTGCGTGACGTCATCGTCCCGCTCGCGACGACGTTAAAAGACAAGCAGGCGAAACGCATCGCTGTCGATACGCTCCGCTACTATGACGAATCGTTCGTCTTCCCGGACGGCAACGCGACACCGCAAGGCGACGAGTCGTTCATCATCGAGGGCGGCAACAAGATGTACCGTGAGCTCTCGGGCGAGACGGACGAGTTCTTCCAGTACATGCAAGAGCGCGGCGCCCTCGATCTTACGGCGAAGCCCGGCAAAGCCGGCGGCGGTTACTGCACGTACTTACCGTCTGAAGGTCTCCCGTTCATCTTCTCGAACTTCAACGGCACGGCCGGCGACATCGACGTGCTCACGCACGAGGTCGGTCACGCCTTCCAAGTATATGAGAGCCGCCATTTGACGACACCGGAATACGCGTTCCCGACGTACGAGGCGTGTGAGATCCACTCGATGTCGATGGAGTTCTTCTGCTGGCCGTGGATGGAGCTGTTCTTCGGCGACCAGGTCGACAAGTACAAGTTCAACCACTTGGCCGGAAGCGTCACGTTCCTCCCGTACGGCGTCCTCGTCGACGAGTTCCAGCACATCGTCTACCGGAAGCCGGACATGACGGCAGAAGAACGTCGTCAGGCGTGGCGTGACCTTGAGAAGGTATACTTGCCGCACCGCGACTACGAGACGAACGACTACCTCGAGTCGGGGGCATGGTGGCATCAACAAGGCCACATCTTCCAGAGCCCGTTCTATTATATCGACTACACGCTCGCCCAAGTTTGTGCCTTCCAGTTCTGGGTGCGCATGCATGAGGACCGTGAGTCGGCGTGGAGCGATTACCTCACACTCTGTCAGGCCGGCGGCAGCCGCTCGTTCCTCGAGCTCGTTGAACTGGCCGGACTGAAGTCGCCGTTTGAAGACGGTGTGTTAAAAGACACGATCGGACAGATTGAAGACTATCTATTGAAGCACCCGTTAGCGAACTGAAGATAGAAAAAGGGTGAGTCCGCATGGGCTCACCCTTTTTGTCCTCAAATCACATCTAACGGTTCTTTCCCGCTCGGCGGCGGGAACGCCTCGTCGAGCGCTTTGAAATCTTCTTCAGTCAGATTGAGGAGCAGCGCCGCCCCGTTCTCTTCGACGTGCGCTTTCTGCCCTGCTTTCGGGATGGCGATGACGTTGCCGCTCCGGACCGTCCACGCGAGCAGGATTTGGGCCACCGACGCATGATACGCCTCGGCGATTTGTTTCACCGTCTCATCGTTAAAGATCTTCTCTTTCACGTCGCTGCCTTCGGCGAGCGGCGAATAGGCCATCACCGGGATGCGCTGCTCTTCTAGGAACGGCAACAAGTCGTGCTCGATGCCGCGGCTGCCGAGGTGATACAGCACTTGGTTGACCGCGCAATGCTTCCCGTTCGGCAAGGCGAGCAGTTCCTTCATGTCGTCGACGTCAAAGTTTGAGACGCCCCACGCCCGGATCTTCCCGTCTGCTTTCAGCTGTTCGAGCCCGTCGACCGTCTCCTTGAGCGGGATGTTGCCGCGCCAATGCAACAAGTAAAGGTCGAGATAGTCGGTGCCGAGCCGCTCGAGCGTCGCGTCGCACGCCTGCACGAGCTTGTCGCCCCCGGCGTTATGTGGATACACTTTCGAGACGAGAAAGACGTCCTCGCGACGGTCTTGGATCGCTTCCCCGACGAGTGTCTCCGACTTGCCTTCCCCGTACATCTCGGCCGTGTCGATGACGTGTAATCCGCAGTCGAGACCTGTCTGTAACGCCTCGATCTCCGCGTCATGTTTCGATGCGTCATCGCCCATGCGCCACGTGCCTTGACCGAGGGCACGCATCTCGCGCCCGTCCGGCAATTTGACCACGTGTTGTTTCAATGCCGCCAAAATCAGTGTGTGTGGAATTCGGTTCATGTTGTTTCCTCCTTGATCCATTGATCGTGCAACGGCCCTGTCGTCCCGAAGACGGGATCGGTCGCCGGTTTGTCGACGCGTTCGATTCGATGGACGTTGTCCGGGCGTTCTTCCGGCTTACCCGTCAACGTGTCATAGTCGCGTCCTTCCGGATACGCCCCAACGATTTCGAAGTCATCGCTCGCCTCGAGTCGACGGTGTCCCGTCCCTGCTGGCAGGATCAACACGTCACCCGCATTCAACGAGACGAGATCGCCGGTCGCGCCACCGAGTTGAACGGTCGCACGGCCTGACCTCACCCCGAGCACCTCGTGCGTGTTGCTGTGATAGTGGTGATAGTCGAACACGCCGTTCACCCAACTGTTGCCCCAACCGTTATGCTCGAACGTCGCCTGGATGCCGTCCGCCTCATCGAACACGCGTCGGTATAACAGCACCGGGAAATACGGGTTGTTCGGGATCGAGCCGTCATCTTTAAACCGATATGTGGACATGTCCATGTGATCGCCTCCTTGTCTCTGACACTGTACCCGACTTACACGGGATATAATCGACACAAAAAATGACCCGACCCTTTAATAAGGGCCGAGCCACTGAGTTAGCGTACTTCGCTCTCGAGCTGTTTCAACTTCGTCGAGTAGTACTCGATAATGTCACGGCGTCGGATGATGCCGATGAAATACTTGCCGTCATCGACGACCGGCACGAAGTTTTGATCGGTGATCGCATCGACGAGCTCCTCGATTTGCGCCGTGATCGATACCGGTTTATAGCGTATGCGTTGTTTGATGTCTTTCAGGCGAGTCCGGAGCACTTTCTCGTAATCTTCTTCCCCGCGAAGTTGTTCAGCGAGTGCCCACAGTAAGTCTCCTTCCGTCATCGTTCCGGCGTAAAAGCCGTTCTCGGATACGAGCGGCACCGAGGTGAAGCGATGATGCTTCATCTTCTCGAGCGCTTGCCGCACCGTCGACTCCGGGTCTAAATATTTGACGTCTTCTTTCGGATATAAAAAGAAAGCGATGTTCATATATAATCTCTCCTCAATCTGTTAATCCACCACGCTATTGTACCATGAATCGTAGGGTTGACCGCAATAATTGACCGCACCCCACAATTGTTTCACCCTCCCTTCATTAGTTGCTGTCACAGAAAAAAGTCCTTTACAAGAACAGGACCGGCGTGACACGTCATCAACAGAAAACTGGAAAGTAACTCCAATTATTTATACCCTGTACGCATCGATTCTACCCGTCCGAGTCCATAAAAAAAGACGCCTTTCGATCAAGGCGTCTCGTCTAATCAGATAAAATGTAACATCGTTTGATTGAACTTCTCCATCTCGTCGAGCACGGTACCGTGACCGCTCTCCTCGAAACGCTCGATGCGCGCGTTCGGGATGCCTTTTTCCATCTCTAGGGCAAACTCGAACGGACAGACTTTGTCGTGGACGCCATGGATGATCAGCGTCTCGACGCCGACTTTCGGCAAGTCTTCACGAAGGTCCTCGTCGCGGAGCGCTTTCGCCGAGGCGATCGTCCCGTGGCTCGAGGCGATGAGTGACAAGCTGTGGAACCAGTTTTGAAGCGGTTCTGGATGCTTCTTCTCAAAGAAGATCTCGCCGAACCCGGTCAACATCGAGGCACGGTCGCGTTTCGTATCTTCGATCAAGGCGTCGACTTCTTCTTTTGTCATGCCGTACGGATAGTCCGGGCGTTGCGTGAATACCGGTGCCGCCGCGCCGGCGAGGATGAGTTTTTTCAAACCACCGTCCGGATAATCGACCGCATAGCGGATCGCGATCGCCCCACCCATCGAGAAGCCGACGAGTGTGAAGTCTTTGACACCGAGGCCGTTGACGACCATGTTCACGTCAGACGCCATCGTCTCGTAGTCATAGCCCGTAGCCGGTGCGTCCGACTTCCCGTAACCCCGGTAATCGATACCGACGTAGCGGTAGCCCGCATCCAACAGCGCGTTCTTCTGATACTCGAACATGTTGTTGTTCGCCGGCCAGCCGTGCAAGAAGACGACCGCGTCGCCCGTTCCGACGTCCTCGACAAAAATAGACGTCCCGTCATGTGCTGTAATGTAATTCCCCATCATTCAAAACCCCCAATCGTATTGTTGAGCGTTGTGCGCCGTACGTTTGCCCACAACCCATCTGTTCCCGTTTGAACGAACTGAAAACCTGTCAACCGTCGCGCCAGAGCGATTCGGCCTTCAAGATATGCTCGACCGCTTGCGCGCCTTCTCGTAACACGGACGTCTTCCACGTCTCGTCTTCCGGGTAGAACATGGCCATGAATTCTTTTTTGATGCCGTTCCGTGCCTCCGGGTCTTTCGTGCCTTCGAAATAGAGACGATTCTCTAAAATGATCGTCAAAAATTCACGGATCAGCGCTTTCGTCGACGTGCCGAACGTCCCGAATTCGAACAAGGCCGAGACGAGCTGCTTGTCCGGATGCTGCGTGTCGCGGACGTAATAGAAATGGTTCGTCGAGTCGCCGAGCACGTCATCCGGATTGTACGTCTTGATGTTCTTCAACCCGTATGTCTGTTTTAACTGCTCGGCGCTGCGTCCGTCCCGCTCGCTGACGAGCATCGTCACTTCGTTCGTCGGCCCGAGCGCGGTGTGCCAGTCCATATGAACGACCCGGTCGTAACGGTCGAGAAGATCGTGCTGGATCTCTTTCATGAAGACAGCGGACGGTTCGTCGGCGTCTCCGCCATAATAGACGCCTTTCGGGAATTGGTACTGGCCCATCCCTTTCGCCTCGGTCATCGCGTCGAACCCGTCGAGCTTGATGCCAGAGCCGAGGAACGAATAAATGTGTTCGCGCGCCTCGTGATAGTCGTCGATGACACCGTCCGGGACGAACAAGTGGCGCATCACCTCATACTCTTTATTGACGTTTCGCGGCAGCGACTCCCGGTCGACGACGTAGTTTCGGTTCAAATCGACGTTATGTTCGTTGACGCGCCGGAAATGTTTCATCCCCCATGGGTTGACCGCATGGATGAAGCAGACGCCTGTCACGTCATGGCGGACGTTGCCGAGCTGTGTCTCGATGAATTGCTGCGTCACGGCCGCACCGGCGTAGCCTTCGATCCCATGCTCGCCGATCGTCATGAGCAGCATCGCCTCACGTGACCCGGCCGGTTCGCCGATGATCACGTCGATCGTATCTTCCCCGATCGAATGCGACATCGTCCGCGCGCTCGGGTAGTATTGTTTGACGGTGTCGAGCAAATCGAGAAACCTCTCGCGCGACTCGTCGTAAGATGATGAAAAATAAGTACTCATATGATTCCCTCCATTCATGTCTTCTGTACCCCTTTCCCATTTCGAGGCAAGCTAAAAACGCCTCCCGAGGAAGGCGTTTCGATTAATGGGCTCCGGCTTTCGTGCCGCGGTCTTGGCGGCGGAACGCAAACAAGTAGACGAGCGGGGCGAGCAAGACGGCACCGAATAGCCAATACGCACCAGGGCTTGCGAACAACGGTTCGAACGCGCGGAAGAACAAGGCGACAAGTGAAAACCCGACGACGAGCTCGGCTGTCCAAATGACGGCGCGCCGGACGGCAAGGGTGATCGTGTTCGTTTTTTGGAAGAGTGCTGCGATAAACGCGATCAAAAAAGCCGGGAAGCTACTGAACCAGAGCATCCGATTCAACGTCGATTCGGCAAAATAAGTGTTGCCGAGCGACACGGTGATCGCGTAATGGGCGATCAACACAAGCAAGACGACAATCCACCCGACAAGCACATCTCGTTCCCATTTTTTCATCCTTCTCCCTCCATTCTTTAGAAAAAGAGCTACACTTGTATTTACCCGTTTCTCGTACTGTTCGGTCATACGACACAACAAAAAACGCATCCCATCAGGAACGCGTCTTCGTTCACTTATCGAACAGATGGCTCGCCCAGTCACGGGCCCGCTCGAGCTCTCCCTCTTTGAGCGGTCCTTCTTTGTCGAGGACGAGGAATGATTCTTGAAGCACCGGCTCTGCTCCTTTTTCCGTAAGCGCCCGTTCAATCCGGGTCGCGGCGTGGCCGAACCACTTGACGATCTTTCCGACGAAAAAGCCTTGGTCTTCTTCGGCCATGCTCGTATCGAACGCTGCGGCCCGCACTCCGCGGAGCGCATGATCCGACAGTCCGTCGAGAAACGTCTTCACGTCCTCGGTCTCGCGTCCGCCGTGTGTCGGTGATCCGACGACGAGTAAATCGAGGTTGGCGAGATCCCCGTAGCCGATATGACTGATGTGAACCGCCTCGACTTGATGAAGCTCGCCGAATCCGTCTTTGATGGCGTGGGCGACTTTTTCTGTGCATCCGTACATCGAGTCAAAAGTGATGAGGATTTTCATGACGTATCCCTCCATTAAGCGAAAACTTTCTTATGTCTACATGGGACTATTCCCTTAATGATGGACCGCTCATCATGTATCCATTCTTTTCTCTATAATCCGATTCGAAATCTGTTCTTCAAAATTATATAAGTTCATCCCCGTTTCCTCAGCCTAGTGCCCAAAAATACGGCGATTCCCAAGCCGATGGCGGCATAGGCGATTACGTCTAGATGATTTCGGCTGTCAAACGGTGCTTCATGGACGAATTCGGCCCGCTTCCACTCAGTACCGTCCTCGACCGCGAGCACGTCTTCGACCGACTCCCCTTCCACTTGACGATATTCTGTTCCGATCGGATACATGTTCGAGGCGTCCCCATAATAGTCGCCGGTCATATCGTCAGCCAACGTCTCGACCTCACCGACGACGTCACCAAGATCAGCCTCCAAGACCATAATGTCCGTCACTTCATACACCCGTCCGTCCAAGACGACGAACGCGTACGCCCAGGACAAGGCGTGGACCGACAGTGAGACAGAAAGCAGCAACACCAACATCCAAACGACTCGTTTCATTCGATTGCCCAGACGAACGTCGCCGTATCGCTCAAATCGATATCGTCCGGCTGAAGCTCTGGCATCGACGCCTGTGAATGGAACACCTCTTCATGGAATACCAAATTAGTTGGCGAGTAAAGATGGAGCTCGGCCCACGTATAGTCAATCCGTTTCAATTCCCCAAGCTTCGCACCGGCCGCTTTCGTCAACAGTTCAGCCCGATGCAACGCACTCTCCGCCGCGCTGGCGAGGAGTGCATCGCTAACCACATCTGAATCTTTGATCGTGAACTTGATGGACAGTTTTAGATCTGCCATTGAATTCGTGACGCTTTGGATGACGTCAGACAAGCGTTTCGTGTCGAGGTCAAACTCAAGTTTTGTTCGTTGCTCACACACATAGCCACGGAAACGAGATTTATAATTTCCGTCCTCGTCACGGTAACTTTCATAGTCTGTATCGATCGAGAAGTCCGTCGTCTTTAGAGCGGTCTTATCGAAGCCGGCCTGTCCAAGCGCCTTTTGCAGACGCGCCACGGCCGTCGCCGCCTCGTTCATCGTCTCCTCGTAACGCACGGCCTTCGAGGTCAACTCCATTTTCACGACAATCAAGTCTGGCTTGGCCGATACTTTTCCCGTTCCTTTGACTGTGATGGTGCGTTCCATGTTTCATTCTCCCCTTTCTCTCTATCCTAAGTCGCTTAATTGTGCAATTGCCATTGCGTCATCGTCCGAAACGGAACGAAGCCGATGCTGTAATAAAACATCTGGTCTGAAGCGACAATCGCCTGTTCCGCCCCTAGTTTCCCGCTCCGTATGATCGCCTCATAGACGACCGACTTTCCGAAGCCTTTCCCCCGGTACGTCGGGTCCGTCACGACCGGTTCGACGTAACTATAGCGATCACCCGGGCGATACCAGACACCACAATGTGCAACGTACTTCCCCTCAGGTGAGGCAATGGCAACGATCAGTTCAGGGAGAATCACTGGACTCGACAACATTTTTTTCCGTCCGGCGATGGTCGCGGCATCATCCGGCGCATTCCCGTCGTGGTCAAAGCCACGCCACATCACTTGGTTGTATTGTCGCCAATCCCATTCATCCGCGAGAGACACGTAGGAGAACCCGTGCGGCAACGACTCCTGATTTATCCGAGAAACATGGATTTTCGCGAACCGCTCGATTTGTCTCGTCGGTCGAAATCCGGTCTCTAAGGCGGCAAGTTGCAGACACTCATCCTCATCCGGTAACAATAGTCGCAAATCACCATGCCTATGCAACCGCTCGACCGCATAGGCAACGAGTTCAGGCTTCAATGCGTCGTACCCTTCCTCCACGACCAAAATCGCTTCCCCTAAATTGAGCTCATACGTCGCCAGGGCGACAAGGCGCCCCTCATCTTCCCACATGCCAATCCGATGCACATGTTCTTGATCACGAAGCGCATGGTTCACCGCCCAGTCCCACGCCCCCCATAAAAGACGTGGTGCCTGCAGCTCCGTTAAGTTGATTCTGATGAGAAAGTCTCTTACTTTTACAGCATCCTCCGACACATAAGGCTCATGTGAATACGGTCGAAATGAGATCACTGTGCCACCCTCCTCTATAAAGCTTTCACTGAACAGCATCCAGTCCCTTCCAATACGTGATGTTGCTACAATTCGCCAGCGACTTCGAAACCTCCTTCACGATGGCATCACACTAGCCGCCCACTTGACGTCGGTCAGTTCGTACAAGAAATGAAAAGAGTGAGCAACCGAATAATCGTGTCCCCACTCCCGCTTCAACTATTCTCTTGTTATGTAGCAGTTTTTTTCAAGAGGAGACAAAAAACCGAACATGATACCACGTCCGGAAAATCTACAAGCATTTTACGAAAATGTCACGATTTTACGACATGGAGACACTCTGGCCGCTCAAACCCGACATCCCCTAAAAACCGCAACTCATCAATCGTCAACTCGTCGAGCGTGATCGAACGAACGCTCGGTTCGGTCTGTTCATCGACCCACACTTTCCAAATCTCGACTTCATCCGCCGTCTTCAGGTGGTCGGTGATGTAGTCAACGAGTTGCTGGGCTCTCGTTTCGGTGTAGCGCCAACGCAATTCAGCGACGTGCGGTTTTTTCGAGTACGCTTCGACGTTTTCCTCTGCATAATAAAGTTCTCGTTTGACCTCAATCTCGTCGAGTTGCTCTTCTGCCTCGACGTGCATCAAAATCTTTTCGTCGCGATCGAGGTCTTCGTCGTCTGTGAGCATTTCAGGCAACACGACACCTTTTTTGATGGCCTCGTTGATGGATAAGAATTCGATATATGGATTTTCGACTTCTTTTAGCGGTCTATCGCTCGTCATAAATTGAAATTCACTCATGTTATTTGCCTCCCACTCTTATATCATCATAGTCATTGTTTCATCGCGCGAATGGAAATGATGAGTCCAATCAAATAGCCGATTATCGAGCCGATGACAATCCCGTATGCAACCGTAAAATCGAATAGTAGAGAGATGATCATCCCGGCAGCCGTTCCGAAAATAAGACCAAGCCCGACCGCTGATTCGCGCCATTCGTTCATTTCCACCACCACCTTCCTTCCGCTCACTACATACGAATTAACCCAATAAAATGTTTCATTTTTCACTCACTCTCTCGCCATTTAGCCAACAATGTGTTACAACGGCTGCGGACAGCCGGACTTCCTGTCTCGAGTTGTTTATGGAGCAAATCAATCAGTTCATCATGGAAGCGCGAATAGCGGACGCTCAAGTCGAATAGCGCTTGGAGCGAATTGACGATGACGATTTTACTCGTCTCGGAAGCAATCCATGCTTTTAGAACACGGACGACCTGCCCCGCTTCGTCATCGCTGAGCGGCAACCGCGGCATCAGTTGGGCGACGTGCCAACGGACTTCTTGTTGGGTGAACGCTGGCAAAAGTTCGAGGAGCGGCGCCTGATGCGCCTTCAACAGTTCAGGATAGCGTCGCGTGATCTTCTCGACCGCATCCGCGCTTCGCATTCGGACGACAGGACGGTCATCGGTCAACCCGACCATCAGTTCCGCGAATCGTTCTGAATCGTCGCCAACGAATTGGACGACCTCATCGACCCGTCCGATGGAACGCAAGTCCCCGCCTTGAAGACGTTCCAACAGATTCTCCTCCATCACTGATCCCGTTCGACCAGTTGACGCGCCTCCCTCAACTTTGAAAGTTTCCGATATTGTTTCAGCACGAATGTGATAAATAGTATACTGACTAACAAATTAGGAACCCAGAGGAAAGATTCGATACCGTTCGACAGGTTGAGGAATGCTACAAATAAATTGAGATACAACACAAAACTATACAGATGAAAAATCCGTCGTTCATGGCGAATCTTCGAGTCAATGTCTGAGTAGAGTCGAAACGGTCCGTCAGTTGTTAGTTTTCGGAGAAAGACCCAACGAAATGTCGTCGCGACGACCTCAATGCCCATTTCCTCCAAAAATTCAAAGTAAGCGACCGATTTCGGATGACTTGGTGCCTCTTCAATCAATTCGATTCGATAAGTATATTTGTTCGGCTCCCCTTGCACAAACGTGTAACGCCCAAGTCTAAAACGTTCAAGAAACCACCCTGTACCCGCCATATCGTTCAACCAAGCCTCTTCCTTTTCGTAATCCGCGTAAAAGCGATATACCGTTTTGGTTTTCATGATTTGTTTCCCCCAATCCACTGTTTTCCATTCGTGACGAGTTCTTCGAGCCGGACGAGTTCGGCCTCAAGCACTGCTTGTCCTAGAGGTGTGACGACATACTCTTTCTTTCGTCCGCTCGCTTTCTCCACTGCTTCAATCCATCCTTTTTCAACTAAGTTGCTTAACGCGCCGTATAATGTTCCCGCCGCCAACTGGACACGGTCATCGCTCAATTCTTGTACGAATTGCATGATTCCATACCCGTGACGCGGAACTTGTAGCGACAATAAAATGTAATACACCGCTTCCGTCAACGCGACGGTTCCTGCTGATTGTGTCATAGTTTATCTCCTTTACTTCGTCTACCGTTATATCGTCTCCCGATATAATGAGTGTACGCTCATCTTCAATAATTGTCTACAAAAAAAACCTATGTTCCCATAGGTTGCTCATCCTGTCGTGTGGCGCTGATACACCAACAAATTGACGCCTGCATAATCATCTTCTTTCATATACGTAAAACCGAGACGTACCAAGACCCGTTGCGAACGCTCGTTTTCAGGATAGCTGAGCGCGATGATTGGTCCTATTCCCGCCAGCAAATCGAGAAACTCGAGTGCCTCTTGAGCTGACTCGACCGCGTACCCTTTCCCCCATGTGGTCGGATCGAAAGCATACAATAACTCGACATCGCCAGTCGGTAACCGTGAGAAACCGCAATGACCGATCAGTTGGTTCGTCGACCGTTCAACCACACCCCAGACCCCGTAGCCATATTCCATCCACTGCTCCTGGAAACGAGCCAGCAAGTGCGCGGCATCTTCTCGAGTCTTCTGTTTCCCGTCCCCTAAATAACGGCTCACCTCCCGTTGACCGAGTATGGCGGCGTATGTTGTTAAATCCTCTTGAGTGAGTGACCTCAATACCAGCCGCTCAGTCTGTCGAGTTGGAATCATCTGTTCGTCCTCCTGTTAATAAATATAGAAAAGGAGCGACTATGCGCTCCAAAATTAGCTTTCAATCAGCTGTTCTATTCGTTTATTTCCTTCAAATTCGGCGAGCAGGGCCCGCACTTCATCTGTCGATTTCGTATCCATCAGTTTCACACGGAGGTCGCTCGCCCCGGGGAACCCTTTCACGTAAATCTTGAAGAACCGGTGCAAGTTCGAGATCGAACGCGGCACGTCTTCTTGGAATTTGTCTTGCAGGTCGAGCTGGAGACGAAGAAGATCGAGGTGCTCTTCCATCGAGTGCTCACGCGGCTCTTTCTCGAACGCGAACGGGTTCTTGAAAATCCCGCGACCAATCATGACGCCGTCGACGCCGTATTTCTCGACGAGTTCTAATCCCATTTGACGATCGAGAATATCGCCGTTGATTGTGATGAGCGTATCCGGTGCGATCTCATCACGTAGTTTCACGATATCCGGGATCATCTCCCAGTGTGCGTCGACTTTACTCATCTCGTTGCGTGTGCGTAAGTGAATCGACAGATTGGCGATGTCTTGCTTCAAGAGATGCGTCAACCAATCGCGCCACTCGTCGAGTTTTGCGAAGCCGAGTCGTGTCTTGACGCTGACCGGGATGCCGCCAGCTTTCGCCGCTTGAATGAGTTCGGCCGCGACGTCAGGACGGAGGATGAGGCCGCTCCCTTTCCCGCGTTTGGCGACGTTCGGGACCGGGCAACCCATATTGATGTCGATACCTTTGTAACCCATCTCGGCCATGCCGATGCTCATCTCGCGGAAGTAGTCCGGGTTGTCACCCCAAATATGGGCGACCATCGGCTGTTCGTCCTCCGTGAACGTCAAGCGTCCACGCAGGCTGCCTTTCCCTTCCGGATGGCAGTAGCTGTCCGAGTTGGCGAACTCGGTGAAAAACACGTCTGGACGTCCGGCATGGGCGACGACGTGACGGAAGACGACGTCAGTCACGTCTTCCATCGGGGCAAGTACAAAGAATGGACGCGGAAGGTCGCGCCAGAAGTTTTCGTTCATATAAAATCATTCCCTTTCGTAATCAATCCAACAAAATCACTTTATCCATTCTATTATGGATGGGGGAATGTATCAACTGACAATACTTTCGAAATTTTTAACGCTCCTCATTCCCAATAATCTTGAAGAAGTGCGTGAACCCGTCTTGCAACAAGTACTCCAATACACGATTCATATGTTCCGGCTCGACAACATTTGTCTGCAGCAACGTTTGGAGCACCATCCCATCGATCGCTGCCATCGTCCACGCGGCGACCGCTCGTGTCGAAGGACCTCGCTCGACACCGTACGCTCGTACGAAGATGGCTTCCACCCGGTCGATCCACTCCTCATACTTCTCTTTGAACTTTTGTTGCAGTTCCTTGTTCCCGAGCATCGCCTCATGGGCCAAGTAAAACTGTAGTCGACTCTCCGCATCTTTTTTCAAGCGGTCTTGCATCCCGTCGAAAATCTCTTGAATAATGGCATGGGCTTCTTTCTTGTCTTCGATCGATACGGTCGCGATTCGGCGAATCTCGCCCAAGCCCTCGTCCATCACATCATAAAGAATGGCCTCTTTGGAACTGTAATAGTGATAGATGGCGCCCGTGCTAAGCCCCGCCTTCTTCGCGATGCCACGAAGCGTCGTGCCTTGGATCCCGTTCTCGATGATCGTCGCTCGCGCCGCCTCTAATATCTTTTGTTTCCCTTCGTTCATCATGTGCTTCGACGCTCCTCACTTAATAATGGCTAATTATATCATAATGATTTGACGGTTCTATGACATGTCCCTGTGACGTCCCGAACATCATTGACAACGCTTCCAATAGTTTGTTACACTTTTCACATAAACATAACGAACGTTCGGTATGTTTATTGACATCATATTTTTCATTGTTGTTTCGTCACCAATACTTTAGAAATGAAAGGGGCGTTATTTATGTTCTTCTTTGAATCCATTCCTTGGTACAATGTCGCCATGTGGTTCGTCGTATTCGGCTTGTTGATCGGATTAAATGAAATCGTCCGGTCCAGCAAAAAAGCCAGCATTCTCATGTTCATGGCGGTTCCGATCGTGTTGACCCCGATTTGGTTCTTCACCGCCGACCCTGAAATCACATCATGGTTTCACTGGGTGAAAGTGTATTCCGCTCTCGCCGGAAGCTTGATTTACATGGTCATCCGCTTCACCGATTATCACAAAAAACATCCATGGTACTTGATACTCGTGCCGGGTATCTTGGCCCTCAATATCGCCGAGGCCGTCGTTCGAGAATTCCAAGTCGGCATTCTGGGATTTGAAGGCATGGTCGACGGGATGAATTACATCTCGGGTGGTTGGAACTACGTGAACGCCGTTGCCGGGATCCTGAACTTGCTACTCATCTGCGGCTGGGTCGGCATCTTCGCGACATCCGGCAAGAAAAAAGACATGCTCTGGCCAGACCAGACGAAGCTTTGGATTGTTGCTTACGGCATCTGGAATATCGCCTACGTCTATTCATGTGCACCGGGTAACGCGTTCTATTCAGGGTTCGCCTTGAACATCGCCGCGACGGTTCCTGTCCTGCTCTGGGCGAAAGGGACGTGGATGCAAAACCGTGCCCAGACACTCACGTTTTGGATGATGTGGGTCATGACGTTCCCTTACTTCTTCGCCGTCGGCAGCACGTTCAACGTGAGCGTGTCGTATAATCCGGCAGCGAACTGGACGATCGCGCTGTTCAGCCTTGCGCTGAACGTCGTCCTCGCCGTCTGGCAAGTGACGCGCATCGTCAAATACAAACTCAACCCGTTGAAAGACGAGTTGTGGAAAGATACGAACGAATACAAAGAAATCAACGCGTTGCGTGAAGATGCAGTTCCTGAACGGGAAACCGCGATCGGTAAAGCGTTGTAAGCAAAAGACGGGCTACGAGGCCCGTCTTTTGCTACGTAAATTTAGATAGCTCTGAGAGCAGCTCAAAATAAGTTGCTCTTCAAAAAATTTTTTTACGTGTATGATATAATTGTAAATAAGTTGATCAAAGTGAAAAGGGTGATAAAAGTGGATAAGAACTCATATATCGAACGTCAAAGGCAAGTAAAATTTGCAGTTGGTATGGCTGCAATCGACGGGGGAAAACCAAGTCCCTTCACACAGAAATTGCTGAATCGATATGAAAACGGTGAGATCACTTCAGCCCAATTTAAGCAAGCCATTATGGAGCAGTATACGAAAGCACATCAATCCTAATGGATCCTTATGTTTACCCACATACAAATGTACTCATTAATAAACTTGGGATAACTGACGAACAACAACTGATTAATGTTGAAGCACAACTCATCATTGCAAACATATTAGAGATCGAGTCACTCATTTCGGAAGTGGATTTCGATAGTTATCATTCTCTGCAACAAATCCATCGACATCTATTCAACGAACTATATGAATGGGCCGGCGAATTTCGCTCAATCAATATCTATAAAAATGAGCGAATTTTGGGTGGCTTATCTGTGGTTTACAGTGATTCTTTGCAGATTCAAACGAACTTAGCATCTATCTTTGATTGGAAACAAGAAATCACATGGACCCATAAAAATATACGACTGCCCGTCTATTTCGCTAAGCTAATGACAGATTTGTGGCGGGTTCATCCTTTTCGTGAAGGAAATACCCGTACCGTTTCTGTTTTCATGAAACTTTTCGCTCAACATCATAATTTGCCTTTTAATGCAGAACTGCTTTCTAATAACGCCGGTTACCTTAGAAATGCACTCGTCATGGCCGCTATCAATGATGCGCCAGATCCGACCTATTTACACAAAATCATAAATGATGCTTTATCTATCGACGTCTCTACTAGCTTGTCAGATAGTGACGCTTCTTCTGAAAAATATCGCACAATTGGTTCGTATAACGTTTCTAGTTATGAAGAAAAGCCATTCTCTACAGACCATCATGAATCATAATTCAAAAAACAGACAACCTTAGAGAAACCGCTCACCGGCCTCTCTAAGGTTGTTTATTTTCAAATATAATTAAACGACGATCTAAATTTTGAATGCATGATCATTATTGGGGATTCAACTCTCCCGTACCAAAAGTTGCATCGAACGCCCGGCACCAGATCACGACTGTTGAATATTGCGTGAGCTCGACGTCTTCAGGAACCAAATAGTTTTGGTTCCCAGTATTTCCTTTTAACGAACCGAGGCTGATTCCTTCTGTCGTCTCCATCCCCGGCTGAATCAAATAGACGAACAAGTCGGGACCATTTGTCGTTTGGAAATCTTCGAAATGCAGGTACACGCCATCTTCTGCACGAATCGTTTGAATGTTGCCTGACGTCTCATAATTTTTTTCACCATCCATGAACACCCCTGCCAAGTCGGTAAACTCCGTAGCGGCTCCATCATCCTCAGAAGCCGGAGGTTCCGTCGCCTCCTCAGCTTCTCCTTCTTCTACAGTTGTATCAAGTGAAGTCGGTGGAAGTCCTTCATCAACCGTCTCTTCCAAGAACAGCGGAGAAATGAGCCACCAACCAATCAAAAGGACGGCTACTCCTACTATACCTAGGATCACTTTTGTCACGGTTCGCATCATCTTCGCTCCATTTCATGAGAAAATCTCTAACCCTTCACCATCCTATGATGGCTGCGAGCACTCAGTACAAATAACCCAACAGATCCAATCGACCATCCGTCCACGCCTTCGTACCTACGGGGCGAATCATCAATTCATCAAACGATTCTTCCCCAATCCCGCGTATCATCTGCCGCTCATCGTCTATTTGGAGCCACGAACAAGCGTTGTCAACATGGCTGAATCCGGCTCGTAAATAAAGATCGGGTCGATCCGCAAACAATAAGAGAAAATCGACCTGTTTCGTCTCTCCTATACTAATAACCTCGTTCAATAACGCTTCACCAATCCCGTTACCACGCACATCTTCCTGTACACATAAATCAATCACACCAAGAACTTGAATCGGATGCCCGTTCAAATTCATCACCCGATAGTCTAACCCGACATGACCCACAACCTGACCTCGGTCTCCAAAAACAAGGAGACGAAGATGAGGTAATTGCTTGAAATATCGGCGTTTTGGATAGAGGGGTTCAAATGACGCCACTAACAAATCACTTAACTCATTGTTCAATTTCTCGTCAATGTCTAATTCCATATACCGCTGAATTTCCATTCGCACTTTCCTCCCCAACGTGATACTAAAAAACCTCCGATTTTAACAAATCGAAGGTCATTTTTTTCAGTTTATTCTATTTTTTCAAGCCACGCCACCGTCTCGACATGCGCCGTATGCGGGAACATGTCGACTGGTGTCACTTCGACTAATTCGTAGCCGCGGTCGGCGAGATAACGCATATCGCGCGCTTGTGTCGCGACGTTACACGATACGTAGACGATCCGTTTCGGTGCCATCTCGACCATAGTCTCGAGGAACGACTCGGCACAGCCTTTGCGCGGCGGGTCGACGACGATGACGTCCGGATTGATGCCGTCTTGCTTCCACTTCGGAAGGACGTCTTCGGCCGCGCCACAGGCGTACGTCACGTTATCGATCTCGTTGACGAGCGCGTTCTGTTTCGCGTCCTCGATCGCTTCCGGCACGACCTCGACGCCGTACACGTGCGCTGCTTTCCGGGCAAGGAACAGACTGATCGTACCGATGCCGCAGTAGGCGTCGACGACTTGTTCCGTGCCGGTCAACTGCGCATATTCGAGCGCCTTGCCGTACAGCTTCTCCGTCTGGACCGGGTTGACTTGGAAAAACGAGTGCGGCGAGATCGTGAACGTCAGTCCACCGATCTTATCCTCAATCGTCTCGTGGCCATAGAGCAGCTTATTCGTCGCCCCTAAGATGACGTTCGTCTTGTCCGGGTTGACGTTTTGCATGATCGACGTCACGTCCGGAAGACGTTTCAAGATGTCGGCGACGATCTCATTCACGCCTTTGATTTTCGTCGTCTTCGTGATGAGGACGATCATCAATTCACCTGAATGGTACCCGTAACGGGCCATGACGTGGCGGATGACGCCGCGTCCTGTCTTCTCGTCATACGCCGGCACACCGTGCGCCGCGAGCACGTCGCGGACGACTTGGACGGCCTCATCGTTCCGCTCGTCTTGGATGAGACATTCCTTCATCTCGACGATGTCGTGCGAGCGTGGGCGGTAGAACCCGGCGACGAGACGATCTCCTTCTTGCTTGAACGGCACTTGCGCCTTGTTGCGGTAACGCCACGGTTCTAGCATCCCGATCGTCTCGTGGACCGGGACGTCGAACTGGCCGAGCCGCTGGAGCGCCTCGACGACGCGGTCCCGTTTTTGACGGAGCTGGCCGTCATAGCTGAAGTGTTGGAGCTGACAGCCCCCGCACTGATAAAAGATTGGACACGGCGGTTCGACCCGGTCCGTGCTCGCTTGTTTCACTTCGATCAGCCGGGCGAAGCCGTACTGTTTGTTCGTCTTCGTCACGACGATCTCGACCGTCTCACCCGGGAGCGCGTTCGGCACGAACAACGTATAACCGTCGACGCGTGCCACGCCTGCCCCTTCGTGTGTGAGGTCATGGATGTGGACGTCGAGACGGTCGTTTTTAGTTACTGGTAGCATGAGTCTCTCCTTTCCCGATTCGAGAAGTACGTATTGGTTCATTACCCGTTCAGAGGCCAACGAAAAGCTCGGCGTGAGCGCCACGCCGAGCCGACTTATTCTGCTTTCTCATTTGACACGTTGAACAATTGCTTGATCATCTGTTCGCGTTCGTACTGAGCGTTCAACTCTTCCATCTCGCGGATGCGCGCGTTCGGTGCGAGCACCGTCAAATGGCGGAACAAGTTCCGCATCTCACCCGTGCATTCGCCGCCGTACTCGCCGTCGATGTTGAGACTCATCCGCTCCGTCGTCGTCTTCATCTTGACGTGGCCCGTCTTGACGTGCTCGACGAGCGGGCTCGACAAGTGCTCACCGCGTAACAATAAGCGGACGACGTGGATGAACTCGAACAAGTTACATTTCCGTAAGATGAACAAGTCAAACAAGCCGTCATTGAGTGACGCGTGCGGCGAGATCTTCTCGAAGCCGCCAACCGAGTTCGAGTTCGATGTGAGGAAGATCATCACTTCCCCGCTGAACGTCCCTTCGTCATGCTCGAGCTCGATATACGTCGGTTTGATGAGCGGCAGCTTCTCCATCCCTTTGACGTAGTAGGCGAGCTGGCCGAGCGCCGTCTTCAACTTCGACGGCACTTCGTACGACAGCTCGGTCATGATGCCGCCGCCGGCGATATTGATGAAGTAATGGATATCTCCCGCCTCGCCTTCGATCTCCCCGAGGTCGACCGGCATCTCGAAGCCGTCACAGATGACGTCGAGGGCACCGACGACGTTTAAAGGAATCCGCATCGCCCGAGCGAAATCGTTCGTCGTTCCGACCGGAATGAGTCCGATCGTCGGACGTTCATCGAGTGGAGCGAGTCCCGAGATGACCTCGTTCAACGTCCCGTCCCCGCCGGCCGCGACGATCAAGTCGAACTCGGCCGCCGCGGCCCGCTCGGCTTCGAGTGTCGCGTCACCGATCGCTTTCGTCGCGTACGTCGACGTCTCATAACCCGCATCCTCGAGGCGGTTCAAGATATACGGGAGCTCCCGTTTGATCACTTCTTTTCCAGATGTCGGGTTATAGATGACCCGTGCGCGTTTTCGTTGCATATCGTTTCTCTCCCCTATGCTCATTTCGAGCGAAAAGCGAGACACAAGTGCCTCGCTGCTGCTTAACGTTTCGCGATCTCTTCGTGGAACAAGCCATCGAGGAGCGCCGGGTTCGCCATCCCTTTCGTCTGCTTCATGATCTGCCCGATGATGAAGCCTTTGGCACGGTCTTTCCCGTTCTTAAAGTCTTCGATCATCTGCGGATGCGCTTCGAACAAGTCGAGGATGTAGCCGCGCAACAAGTTCTCGTCCGAGATTTGGGCTAGACCGTTCGCTTCGACGTACGCCTTCGGTTCGGCGCCTTCTTCAATCATGGCCGTGAACACGCGTTTCGCGATCTTCGAAGAAATTGTACCTTCTCCGATCAAACGAATCAACTCCGCGAGCGAGCTCGGCGTCAATTTCATCGTCTCGACCGTCTCGTTCGACTTGTTCAAGTGGCCGAGCACTTCGCCCATGAGCCAGTTCGCGGCAGCTTTCGGTTCGGCACCGGCCGCTGTCGTCGCTTCAAAGAAGTCCGAGAACTCGCGCGTCGACGTGAGCGCCTTGGCGTCATAAGCCGACAAGCCATAGTTGTTCATGTAACGCTCGCGGCGTTCGACCGGAAGTTCTGGGAGCGTTTTGCGAATGCGCTCTTTCCACTCTTCGTCGATCTCGAGACGGACGAGGTCCGGCTCTGGGAAGTAGCGGTAATCGGCCGCCCCTTCCTTGACGCGCATGAGGATCGTCTTCTTCGCCGCCTCATCGAAACGGAGCGTCTCTTGACGCATGACGCCGCCCGTGATGAGGAGTTTACGATGACGCTCTTCCTCATAATCGAGTGCCTTCAAGACGTTCGAGAACGAGTTCAAGTTTTTGAGCTCCGTCTTCGTCCCGAACGGCTCTTGACCGAACGGACGGACCGAGATGTTACAGTCGCAACGGAGCGACCCTTCTTCCATCTTGACGTCCGAGACGCCCGCGAACGAGAGCACTTCTTTCAAGCGTTCGAGGTAAGCGACCGCGTCTTTCGGTGACCGCATGTCGGCCTCACTGACGATCTCGATGAGTGGTGAGCCGGTCCGGTTGAAGTCGACGACCGAATGTTTCTCGCCCGTATGGTTCATCTTCCCAGCATCTTCCTCGAGATGGACCCGCTCGATGCGGAACCGTTTCATCTCGCCATCGACTTCGACATCGACGTGGCCGTTAAAGCCGATCGGTTGGTCGAACTGCGAGATCTGGTACGCTTTCGGCGTATCCGGATAGAAATAGTTCTTGCGGTCGAACTTCGTATCGGTCGCGATTTCACAGTTGAGTGCCATCGCGGCCTTGATGGCGAGGTTGACCGCCTCTTCGTTCAATTTAGGCAGAACGCCCGGGTGTCCGAGACAGATCGGACACGTTTGCGTATTCGTTTCGGCACCGTACGTGCGCGAGCAGCCACACCAAATCTTCGACTTCGTGCTCAGCTCGGCGTGCACCTCGATCCCGATGATCGTTTCAAAGTTCATCGTTGTCCTCCTTAAAGCTGTGGCATCTTAAAACCGCCGTTTGCTTGTTCAAAAGCATGGGCCACGCGGTAGAGTGTTGGTTCGCTGAAGTGGTTCCCGATGATCTGTAGACCGACCGGGAGGCCGTCTGAGAGACCGGCCGGCACCGAGATGGCTGGTACACCAGCCAAGTTGACCGGGATTGTCATAATGTCGTTGGCGTACATTGTGAGCGGATCTTCGAGTTGTTCGCCGAGCTTGAACGCCGTCGTCGGCGCAGTCGGCCCGATGATCGCGTCATAGTTCTCGAACACGCGCGCGAAGTCTTGCTTCATAAGTGTGCGCACCTGTTGCGACTTCTTGTAGAACGCATCGTAATAACCTGAGCTTAACGCGTACGTCCCGAGCATGATGCGGCGTTTCACTTCTTCGCCGAACCCTTGCTCGCGTGAATACGTGAACACTTCTTCGAGCGCATCAGCCTCGGCGCGACGTCCGTAACGGATGCCGTCAAAACGAGCGAGGTTCGAAGACGCCTCAGATGAAGCGAGTAAGTAGTACGTTGGGAGCGCGTATTTCACAGTCGGGAGCGATACCGTCTCAACGGTCGCACCGAGCGACTTGAGCGTCTCGACCGCTTGTTCGATTTGTTTGCGGACACCGTCTGATACGCCTTCTGCCATGAACTCTTGCGGCAGGGCGAACTTCATGCCTTTAATGTCGCCATGAAGTGACTTCGTATAGTCCGGAAGGTCGACTGTCGCCGACGTCGAGTCCATGTCGCAATGACCTGAGATAACGTTCAATAAATAGGCGTTGTCTTCGACCGAGCGCGTGAGCGGACCGATCTGGTCGAGTGACGAGGCGAACGCGACGAGACCGTAACGTGACACGAGACCGTACGTCGGTTTCATCCCGACGACGCCACAGTAAGCTGCCGGTTGGCGAATCGAGCCACCCGTATCCGAACCGAGGCTGAACAGTACTTGTCCGGCTGCGACTGTCGCGGCCGAACCGCCTGACGAGCCGCCTGGCACGCGCGTCGTATCCCACGGGTTACGGACGACTTTGAACGCCGAGTTCTCGTTCGATGAACCCATCGCGAACTCGTCCATGTTCAACTTCCCGATCGTGACGGCACCGGCGTCGTGAAGACGCTCGACGACCGTCGCGTCATGGGCCGGGACGAAGTTCTCAAGGAACTTCGAGGCACACGTCGTGCGTGTCCCTTTCGTGACGATGTTGTCTTTGACGCCGATCGGCAATCCGAAGAGCGGGTTCTCCGCTGTCTTGGCGAGATCGTCCATCCGTTTCGCTTGCTCGAACGCGTCCTCGTTCAACGTGAGAAACGCACCGATTTTGTCATCGGTCGCTTCGATGCGGTCAAATGATTCTTTGACGAGGTCCGTTACCGTGACCTCACCTTCTTTTAATAAGGTATGTAGCTTGGCTACACCGTGATCGAATAGTGTCATGAAGGGCCTCCTTACTCAAAGACGGCTGGGACGCGGACTTGGCCGTTCTCCCAATCAGGCGCCATCCGTTCGACTTCCTCGCGAGGAAGTGACGGGCGGACCTCGTCTTTGCGCATTACGTTTTTCAAATCTAGGGCATGGGTCGTCGGGATGACGCCCGTTGTATCGAGTTCATCGAGTTGCTCGGCGAACTCGAGGATTTTTGTCAATTGCTCCGTGAAGTGCGTCACTTCATCTTCCGTGATCGCAAGTCGGGCGAGTCCGGCGACGTGCCGAACTTCAGCTTCAGTGATTCGAGCCAAAGGTTCCACCTCCAACAGTTTTCAATACATCGTTCATTATCATACCACTTTTCCATAAGACAAAAAAGAAAATCCAATTCGGTCAAAGATGATCATTTTTTGAAAGTTAGGGAATCGCGCTAGAATATTGACTCGTTTCAAAAAACGACTATACGGTACACGGACAATTCTCATTATGCTAAGAGAGTAGCAAACATTTCCCGAGGAGGATCATTATGTCAATCCGTAACAAATTGATCGTCGCCTTCACCGTCCTGCTAGTCTTATTACTCGGTGTGAGCGGCTATTCATTCTATGCGTTGAACGCCTCGAAGGCAGCCCAACAAGACATGAACGTCTCTTGGGTGCCCGGCATGGACCAAATTCATCAAATCGACAAGCAGTTGCTCGAGATTCGCCAGCAGATGATGCGCCACGCTCTAGTCGAGGACGAGGTGACAAAGCAAAATGTCGAAATCAGCATTGAGACCGGCATCACGATTTTAAAGCAACAGCTGACCGGCTATGAGTCGACAATCAACAACAACAAGGCCGCCCGTGAACTGTTCGATCAGACGACGACACAATGGACCACATTCCAGACAAACATTGAGGAATTGATTCGCATCTCGAATGAAGAAGGACAAGCCGCGGCCGACGCCTACATCCGGGACACGGCCACCCCGAGCGCAGACGCCCTGTCGAATACGCTCGGTCTCCTCGTCAACTTGAACCGCGATGGGATTCGTTCTGACATCGAGACTGGTGAAGCGTTGTTTGCACAAGTCCAACTCACGCTCATCGTTATCATGATCGCCGCTGTCGTCTTCACCGTACTCATGATGGTGTTCATCTTCCGCTCCATCTTCGAGCCGTTGAACGAGTTCAAAGTGAAAATGCGCGAACTTGCGACGAGCCAAGGCGATTTGACGACGTCGATCCCGGTGAAGCGACGTGATGAGTTCTCTGGGCTCGCGCGCGACTTCAACCAATTCATCGCCAACCTGCGCCAACTTATTTTACAAGTGAACGGCGTCTCACGCGGGGTGACCGAGCAATCCACTCGCATGTACGACGAATTGAAAGCGCTTGATTCGTATATGACGACGACCGCCGCAACGACCGAGGACTTGACGGCCGGCATGCAACAGACCGCGGCGAGTGCCCAGGAAATGAACGCCTCCGCGTCGGATATGGAACGAACGCTTCACAACATCGTGACGATGGCGGCCGAACGAAAAACTGAGGCGGAACAAGTCGATGCCCGGGCCATGGCGCTCCGCAGCCACGCCGTCGAAGCGAAGGCGTCAGCGATCGACGTCTTGTCCTCGACACGGCACAATCTCGAACGGGCCATGCATGACGCCAAGGCCGTCCGCGAGATCGCGACGCTCACGAACGATATTTTAGACATCGCGGCTCAGACGAACCTGTTATCGCTCAACGCCTCGATCGAAGCGGCACGGGCCGGTGAGGCGGGACGCGGGTTCGCCGTCGTCGCCGACGAGATCCGTAAACTGGCCGAGACGAGCCGGACGACCGTCGAACGAATCCAAGCGATCTCGACGACCGTGCTCCATTCGGTCGATCATTTAAATGAGACGTCGAGCGAGATGCTCGGTTTCCTCGATACGAACGTATTGAAAGATTACGACCAGCTCGAAGAAGCGGCCGAACGCTACAGCGAAGACGCCGGGCGCTTTGAGGCGACCGCCTCTGAATTCGCCGAAGCGGCCACCGAACTCGAACAATTGACGGCCGCGATGATCGGCGTCATTCAAGACGTCGCCGTGACGGTCAATAACGGGGCGCTCGGTACGCAAGACATCGCCGAGAAAGTGACGCTGTCGGTCGACCGGTTCAGTGAGTTGAACCGTGTCACCGAAGCGTCGCAACGGAAGATGGACGAGTTGAGCGAGTTGATCGGCCAGTTCAAAGTGTAAACAAAAGGACGCACTCCCTCGGGAATGCGTCCTTTGTCATGCGGCCGACTGTTGCCGCTCTTTCCGTATCTCAAGTTCGAACCGCTTCGTCTCGGCGACGACGACACCTGACAAGAACAAGAGCCCGATCAAGTTCGGAATCGCCATCAGACCGTTGAAGACGTCCGAGACGGCCCAAATCAAGTTCAAGTTCGTCGTCATCGCACCGAGTCCGGCGACGACAATGTACACCATCCGGTACGGGACGATCGCCCGCTCCCCGAGCAGGTAATGGACCGAGCGTTCCCCGTAATAACACCAGCCGATCACGGTTGAGAAGGCGAAGAAGACGAGCGAGATCGTGACGATGAGTTCACCGATCGGGCCGAGGAAGTAAGCGAACGACGCTTGCGTCAGCTCGATGCCTTGCAGCCCTTCCGTATACTGACCACCCATGACGATCGTCAACCCGGTGATCGAACAGACGATGAGCGTGTCGATCAACACTTGTGTCATCGAGACGAGCGCTTGCCGTCCCGGGAAATCCGTCTTCGCGGCCGCGGCCGCGATCGGTGCCGAGCCTAGCCCAGCCTCGTTCGAGAACACGCCGCGCGCGACCCCGTAACGGATCGCGGCACCGAGCGCTCCGCCGCCGATTGCTTCGGCACTGAACGTACTCGAGAAGATCGTCGCGAACGCGGACGGGATCAAGTCGAAGTTCGTGACTAAAATGACGAGCCCGGCCCCGACGTAAGCGAAAATCATGACCGGGACGAAAATCCCGACGACTTTCCCGATCGATTTGACGCCACCGAGGATGACGAACCCCGTCAGGACCATCATGATGATACCGGTCGCAACCATCGGGACACCGAACGACGTGTTCAGCGCTAAACTGATCGAGTTCGTCTGGACGCCATTGCCGATACCGAACGCGGCGATCGAGGCGAACAAGGCGAACGTCATGCCGAGCCAACGTTTTTTAAGCCCGTGTTCTAAATAGTACATCGGGCCGCCGGCAACCTCGCCCCGTTCATCGACGGTACGATACTTGACGGCAAGGATCGCCTCGGCGTATTTTGTCGCCATGCCGATGAAGCCACTCAGCCACATCCAGACGATCGCACCCGGTCCTCCGAGGACGATCGCGGTCGCGACCCCGACCATGTTGCCGGTACCGACCGTCGCCGCGAGCGCCGTCATGAGCGCTTGGAAGTGCGAGATGTCCCCACGTTGCCGTTTTCGTTTTTCGGCTTCCACGCCTGTCTTTTGCTTCGGGATGAACGCTTCTTTCAAGCCGAACCCGAGCCGTGTCACTTGGATGAATCCGAGCCGGAACGTCAAGAAGATGCCCGTCCCGATCAATAATATGAGCAAGTGTGGTCCCCAGACGAAGTTCGATAGACTCGTCACCCAACTTTCAAACTGCTTCACGTGATGTTCCCCCTATGTATGTATTCGCTTGACTGCTGGTTTATATTTTTCAGAACATTCACAACTTCGTCAAGTTGACGCGGGGTGAAATCATACCGATTCCGCGTAATGTTTTTGTAATATATCTGTTCAACGCTCGGTTTTATCCTGTTTCCGACTTTAGTATTTGAAATAAAAATGTAACGATTCACTTCATCAAAAAAACCGACCTCCCCTATTGGGAAATCGGTTGGGTCCAACTTATTTGGCGAGCGCCGCGACGACCTCGTCGACGTGACCGTTCACTTTGACGCCGCGCCACTCCTCTTCGATATAGCCGTCCTCGTTGATGAGGAACGTCGAGCGGACGATGCCGTAATATTCCTTGCCATAATTCTTCTTCAACTGCCAGACGCCGTATAGTTCTGACACTTCATGCGTGTCGTCGACGAGCAAGTCGAACGGCAAATCGTTCTTCTCGATAAAGTTTTGATGCTTCTTCTGGCTGTCGGCCGAGATGCCGATGACGACGGCCCCGCTCATCTTCGGTGCGGCGTCACGGAAATCGCACGCCTCGGTCGTACAGCCCGGCGTCGCGTCTCTCGGGTAGAAATAGAGGACGACTTTCTGGCCACGATAATCTTCGAGTGCGACCATGTCCCCATTTTGGTTCGGTAGTGTAAATGTTGGTGCTAACATCTGATTTCCTCCTTATCCGAACGACGGGTCGACGAGCTGTTCGTCATATCCGTCGATCGCTTGTTCTAGTTTTTGTTTGAGCGGGTCGAGCACTTCGAGATAGTCGACCGGGTCTTCCGTCGCGGCCGCGTCGCGAAGCGCGGCCTCATTGTCGATATACCACGTCTGATACGCTTTAAAATAATCGGTCATGATCGTTTGGTTTTCCGGGACGGTGAGCGTCTCTGACATGAGCAGGAAGACGTTATTGTCCGCCTCGAGCGCGACATAGTCCGTCTGGGCGTTGACCCGGTCGTAAATCGGTCCGGCCTCATCTTCCGGCACGTCGGCGAGACGGGCGTTCGCTTCAGCGTTCACCCCGTACTCGCTCGCTTCGATCCCCGTCAACAACTCCCCGACCTCACCGATCACGTCAGCCGGGACTAAGGCCGGTGTGACGACGAGCGACCAATCGTCGCCTTCCTTGATCGCGACTTTGGCGAGCCGGTTCGGCAGTTCGTTCCCGTCACCATCCTCCATCTCATGGACGATATAGGCGACGTCCTCATCCTCGTTCACCCAACTCTCGACGATGTCACCTGGCGTCAAGTCACGCGTCACGGCACCAGTCGCCGGGATGTCGGTCCGGGCAGCAGCGTAGTCGATGTCCGCGAGCGCATCGGCGTCCCCGTCACGGAGCGCTTGTTGATACGATGCATACACCGTCTCGACCGCGTCCGGGAGCGGTCGTTTCGTCTCTTCGACCGGTGCTGCCTCTTCATTCCCGCAAGCGCCGAGCATGAGTGTGAGCGCCAGCGGCAACATCCATTTTCTCATCCAATCATTCCTTCCTCGATCGATCTCTTTTCACCATCCTACCACGACTGAATTTAGAGCGGAAACGACACGCTTTTCCGGAAAATTGTTTCACTAGGATTTCATGAAGAATTCCGATACAATACAGACGTAAGCGCTTAACTGCATAATCACTTTAAGGGGGAACGAGAATGATTCCATACAAACATGAACCATTCACAGACTTTACAAACAAAGAGAACGCTGCCTTGATTCAAGCGGCGATCGAGAAAGTGAACGGGGAGCTTGGTCAGGACTATCCGCTCGTGATCGGTGGGGAAAAAGTGACGACGGAAGGTAAGATCACGTCTTACAACCCGGCCAATAAAGACGAAGTCATCGGACACGTCTCGAAAGCGAACCAAGAACTCGCGGAACGTGCGATGCAAGAAGCGCTCAAAGCGTTCGACACGTGGCGTCACGTCGACCCGTCAGTCCGTGCCGACGTCTTGTTCAAAGCGGCGAACATCGTCCGTAAACGGAAGCACGAGTTCTCGGCCTACCTCGTCAAAGAAGCGGGCAAGCCTTGGAACGAAGCGGACGCGGACACGGCGGAAGCGATCGACTTCATGGAGTACTATGCGCGTCAAATGCTCGAACTTAAACCGGGTAAGAAAGTCGAGAGCCGTCCGGGCGAGTACAACCGCTATGACTACATCCCACTCGGGGTCGGGATCGTCATCAGCCCATGGAACTTCCCGTTCGCGATCATGGCAGGAACGGCCGTCGCGGCCATCGTCGCCGGTAACACGATCCTCTTGAAGCCAGCTTCGACGACACCGATCGTCGCGGCGAAATTCGTCGAGGTCATGGAAGAAGCGGGTCTCCCGAAAGGCGTCCTCAACTTCATCCCGGGACCGGGCGCTGAAGTCGGCGACTACCTCGTCGACCATCCGAAGACGCGCTTCATCAGCTTCACTGGTTCACGCGACGTGGGTCTGCGCATCAACGAGCGCGCCTCGAAGTTGAACGACGGCCAAATCTGGCTCAAACGTGTCATCGCCGAGATGGGTGGAAAAGACACGATCGTCGTCGACGAATCAGCGGACCTCGAACTCGCGGCCCAGTCGATCGTCAAATCGTCGTTCGGTTTCTCGGGACAAAAATGTTCAGCTTGTTCACGCGCCGTCATCGTCGATAGCGTGTATGACACGGTGCTCGACCGCGTCATCGAATTGACGAACGAACTGTCAGTCGGAAACACCGAGCAGAACGAGCACTTCATGGGACCGGTCATCGATGCGGCCGCGTTCAAGAAGGTCACGTCGTACTTCGACATCGCGAAAGAAGAAGGACGCATCGTCACGGGCGGTAAAGCGGACGACTCGACCGGCTACTTCGTCGAGCCGACGGTCGTCGCCGACGTGGCACCGAAAGCACGTCTCATGCAAGAAGAGATCTTCGGGCCGATCGTCGCCTTCACGAAAGCGAAAGACTTCAAAGAAGCGATCGACATCGCCAACAACACCGAGTACGGCTTGACGGGCGCTGTGCTGACGCGTGACCGCTCGAACCAAGAATACGCACGCCAAAACTTCCACGTTGGCAACTTGTACTTCAACCGTGGTTGCACAGGCGCGATCGTCGGCTATCAGCCGTTCGGCGGCTTCAACATGTCAGGGACCGATTCAAAAGCAGGCGGGCCGGATTACATCCAGCTCCACATGCAAGCGAAAACGACGTCAGAGACGTTCTAAATAGCTTTAAAAATAGACGTGACTCCGAGGAGTCGCGTCTATTATTTTAGTATTAGAACTTGTGTGTCCACTTCAAGAACTGATTCAAACGTATCGGACATAAGGGACTCGTGGGCAGTAAACACCTCGAACAAGTTCGGGTCGAACGCGCCTTCCATTTGCCTCATGATCGTTAGCGCCTGTTCGTGCGAATACGCCACTTTATACGGTCTTGATGTTCGAAGCGCATCATATACATCCACAATCGTCACGATCCGGGCAGCGAGTGGGATCGCCTCACCAACAAGACCGTGTACATACCCTTGGCCATCCCATCTTTCGTGATGATATAGAGCGACGTCCATCGCCATGTAAATAAAATAATTATTCGGGAATTGATGGTGGAGCTCTTGAAGCACTGCTCCGCCTAATCGGACGTGCTCTCTCATGAATTCCCATTCCTGATCCGATAACTTACCTGATTTTAATAAAATCGAGTCCGGGACTGCGATTTTTCCGATGTCGTGCAAAGGAGACGCCAGACGGATCGCTTCTACAAACAAAGGGCTCACTTGAAACCTCGGCTCCTGAATTAGAAGTTCCGCAAAAGTTGTCGCCAACGCTTGGACGCGTTCGATGTGGTTTCCCGTGTCGTTGTCGCGTAATTCCGACAATCGGAGCAACGTTTTCACAAGGCTTTCTTGATACTCTTTCAGTTCTGTCTCTTTCGCCGCCAAGTTAGATGAAAAGCGTTCACGTTCATTCACTTGTTTCAACTGCGCCCCTACACGCAACAACACTTCCTGAGGATGGATCGGCTTCGTGATATAATCCTGACCCCCGACCTCGAAAGCACGGACCTTATCATACGCCTCCGTCAGTGCGCTCAAAAAAATGATAGGGATTTGTTGACCGAAGCGCTCACGGACCGCTTCACATACTGCATAACCGTCCATGTCAGGCATCATGATATCCAACAAGATCACATCGGGCCGGATACGTCCCATCACATGAAGCATGAGCTGTCCGTTCGGGAAAACCCGCACCTTGTACCCTGCTTCGTCTAATATTTCGTAGAGCAGACGTAGGTTGGCAGGCGTGTCATCCACCACAAAAACCGTTCTCGTGTTCAGTTCACTCATCGTCAACACCGGTCAATTCTAAATGTAGCAACCGAATCGCCGTCTCATAATCAAACCGATCCACAGCTTCAAGAATCGTCTTGATGTGAGGCACATCTTGCTTACACTTCGTCGATAAAAAGTCAATCGTGGTCACGTCACCTTCTTGCACCGCCGCCAAAAGTTGAGCGATCACCTGTGGTTCTTTTCTGCGGGACGTTCTCGTATGGCGTCGGATCGCATCAAACAATTGATGTGGATGGTATGGTTTCGGAATGAATTCGTCTGCCCCGGCTTCTAGCGCCATCCGTCGATCATCTTCAAACGCATTGGCCGAAATGATGAGGATCGGTGGACAGTCGACATGTCGTTTGAATTGTTTGAGCACATCAATCCCGCCCATATCCGGCAAGCGTAAATCGAGTAAAATCAAATCGAAATTCTCCGACTGCCAACGTTCGATCGCCTCCGTCCCTGTCGATGCAAGACGGATCGTACAGCCACTCGGAACGAGCAAGTCTGAGAGGATTTCCCGATGTGCCGGCGTGTCATCGACGACTAACGTATGGATATTCGAGAAACTGACCGTTGTCCACTCCGCCGCCTGGGTCTGGAGGTATTCGATGTGTGGTCCGGGTTCTATCGGGAGCGTGAATGTGAAACGACTCCCTCGCTTTATCTCGCTCTCGACATGAATGTCTCCCCCGAGCATGAGAGCATAGTGTTTACTGATCGGGAGACCCAGCCCCGTCCCTTGCGGTTGATCCGTATATTTTTTTTGATAAAACGGCTCAAACAGCATACCGAGCTCTTGCTTACTAATTCCTCGCCCTGTATCTGCGACCGAGAAACGGAGGGCGTGGTCTGACTCATCCAAAGACACCGTGATGCGACCGACATCCGTAAACTTCAAGGCGTTTTGAATCAAATTCATTAAAACTAGTTTTACTTTGGTCTCGTCGCTGACAACGTGGGGCGGTACCCCGTCTTGAATCTCAAATGAAAGATCGATTCCTTTTTGGTGAGCCATCACGCCAAACGTCCGGTGAAGCTCCTCCATCAGATCGTGTAGACGAATGGCACGTTTAACGACTTGCACACTTCCCGATTCGATTTTCGCCATATCGAGAATCTCGTTAATGAGCGTCAACAAGTGTTCTCCGCTCTGTAAAATGTCATCAATTCGACGTTCGATTTTCGAAGTGGTCACTTCGCGCTTGATCAAATGGGCAAATCCAAGGATTGCATTTAACGGCGTCCGGATCTCATGGCTCATGTTCGACAAAAATTCACTCTTCGCAACGTTTGCTTGTTCCGCTAGCTGCTTCGCCTCGATGAGTTCTTGATAGATCACTTCACGTTGCTCTTCAATCCGGTGACGTTCGACCGCACCTAGAAGCGCGTTACTGAAGTCGCCTAGCACTTGTCGTTCATATGAGGAGTACGTCCGTTCTGTCAAGACCGAGTCAAAACCTACGAATCCATGACAGCTGTCGCCTCTCATCATTGGGACGGCCAATAAACTCTGAACTTGCTGCGGTTCAAGGATTTGGCGGATCCCACTGTCGATTGACAAGGCTTGAACGCTCGGGATGTACATTGTCTCGCCTCGGATATGAGTATTCAACCAATCGGGCAACGCGTCAAGAGGTACGTTTTGAAGATGATCAATCTCAGCAGAAATTCCAGCGGCACACCATTCGAACGTGTTGTGACAAACATTTTGTTTAAAATCATAGTCAAACACGTACACACGGTCCGCTTGAAAATAATCGCCTAATTCTGCCAACGACTCGTTGACACGGGAAGCAAAATCCGCTGATGACGTCGTCAAAAATCGATTCAACAATAACGAAACGAGATGTTGGAGTTTTTCTTGTTTATGAAGCTGACTCTCTAGTGCTGCAACGGTTTGACTCATGATTACACCCCTTAACTGATCTTGTGTATATGAGTATCGGCATAATCGGAGTGGTTATTGAGCCTTTATTACTATTCAATATGCGAATGTAGTTACAAATACCTAAAAAAAGGGCGAATCGCTTCGCCCTTTTTTTAAAATTGTTTCATGATGTTCGCCATCTCGATCGCCGCTGTCGCTGCTTCCCAGCCTTTGTTCCCGGCTTTCGTGCCGGCCCGCTCGATCGCTTGTTCGATCGTCTCGGTCGTCAAGACGCCGAAGATGACCGGCACTTCCGACTGATAGCTCGCTTGGGCGACACCTTTTGCCGCTTCGCTGCAGACGTAGTCGAAGTGCGGCGTCGCCCCGCGGATGACCGCTCCGAGCGTGATGACGGCGTCATACTTCTTGCTCATCGCCATCTTTTTGGCGACGAGTGGGAGTTCGAACGCGCCCGGCACGAACGCGATCTCGACGTCGTCTTGCTCGATGCCGTGGCGCTTCAGCGCATCCTTCGCCCCGTCTAGCAAGCGCATCGTGATCAAATCGTTGAACCGTCCGACGACGATCCCGATTTTCAAGCCTTTACCAACCAAGTTACCTTCAAATGTATGCAACATTATTCTTCTCCTCCAAAATGATTCATTTTTTGTTGTTTCGTCAAGCGATAGCGTTCATTCTCGGCGTGCTCCCCGACGATGATCGGGACGCGTTCGACGACGGTGATGCCGCACGCCTCCAAGGCGTCGACTTTCTCTGGGTTGTTCGTCATGAGCCGCACGTTCGTGACGCCGAGGTCACGCAACATGCCCGCGCTCACCCGGTAGTCACGCAAGTCGGTATGCAACCCGAGCGCGACGTTCGCCTCGACCGTGTCGAGCCCTTGCTCCTGCAGTTCATACGCCTTCAATTTATTCAGTAAACCGATGCCGCGCCCTTCTTGACGCATGTAGAGCACGACGCCGCCCTCTTCTTCAATTTTAGCGAGTGACGCATCAAGTTGCGGACCGCAGTCGCAGCGGTAAGAGCCGAACACGTCACCGGTCAGACATTCCGAATGGATGCGGACGAGCGGTGCATGTTCAAGTTCGCCTTTGATGAGCGCGACGTGCTCTTCGCGGTCAAGGACGTTTCGATAACCGATCAGGCGAAACGTCCCTTTTGCCGAGGGGAGATTGACGTCCGCCTCTCGTTCGACGAGGTCCGTCTCCATATAGCGGACGAGCTCCTCGATCGTGATAAATTTCAAATCGTGCCGTTCCGCGACGTGGACCAGGTCCGGTACTCGAGCCATCTCGCCGTCTTGACGGATGATTTCGCAAATGACGGCGACCGGCTCACTCCCTGACAGTCGGGCCAAATCGACCGACGCTTCGGTGTGGCCGCGCCGCACCGAGACGCCACCTTTTTTCGCGATGAGCGGGAAGATGTGTCCCGGCCGCTGAAAATCGGCCGGACGCGCGTTCGCATTGGCCAGCTCGCGGACCGTGTGGGCCCGTTCGCTCGCCGAGATGCCCGTCGTCGAGTCGACATGATCGACACTGACGGTGAACGCCGTCCCGTGCGGATCGGTGCTGTTGTCGACCATCGGCGACAAGTCGAGCCGGACGGCGACTTCTTCCGCCAGGGCGGCACAGACGAGCCCTTTCCCTTCCGTGATGAGGAAGTTCATCGTCTCGGCCGTCATCTTATCGGCGAGGACGACGAAATCACCTTCGTTCTCCCGGTCCTCGTCATCGACGACGATGATCGGACGCCCCATCTTCAAATCTTCGATTGCTTGTTCGATTGTGTGAAACATCACCATCCCGCCTTTCCGTATCCCATCGACGCAAGTGATTCGAGCGTCATGTCCTTTTGATTCACTAGCTTTTCCATATATTTAGCCAACATATCGCATTCCAAATTGACCTTATCCCCTGCCTGCTTCATCCCGAGCACCGTCTCACTGTACGTGTGCGGGATGAGCGACAGCGTGAAGCCGCGTTCAGTGACCTCATACACCGTCAAGCTCGTCCCGTCGACCGAGATCGAACCTTTAGGGACGATGAAACGGAGTAGCGACGGCTCGCAACTAATATCGATGTAGACCGCGTTCGCGAGCGGACGCTTCTTGACGATGCGACCGACCCCGTCGACGTGTCCCGAGACGAAGTGACCGCCAAAGCGACCGTTCGCCGGCATCGCCCGCTCGAGGTTGACGTCCGTTCCAGGGCGGACCCCGTCTAGACTTGACGCTTTGAGCGTCTCCGGCATGACGTCGACGGCAAAACTCGTTTGATCAAACGCCGTCACGGTCAGGCAAATCCCGTTCACCGAGATGCTGTCGCCGAGCTTCACGTCTTCTAACACGATCTTGCCCGCGAGCGTGAGCCGTAGCGACGGCCCGTTCCGCTTCACTGCTTTCACACTGCCGATTTCTTCAACGATTCCCGTGAACATCGGACTCCCCCTTTCTCATGACGAGCTTGATATCGGTACCGACCGTCTCGACCGAGCCGATCGCGAAGCGCTCGATCGCATCTAACGGCCCGGCTTGGCTCGAGCGATAGACGCCTCGGTTCCCACCGAACACGCGCGGTGACTGATACATGACCCATTCGTCGACGTATCGTCCGTCAAAGAGTGACGTCACGAGCGTCGGTCCCGCCTCGATGAGCAAACGGCCGACGCCGCGACCATGCAAGTCACGAAGGACGTTGTCGAGTGTCGAATAGTCGGCAAGCTCGACACCGTTTTGAGCGAGCTCGGTCCGTTTCACTTCATCACCGGACAGCGTATAGACGAGCACCGGCACGTCTTTCGCGCTCCGGACGAGCTGACTCGAGAGCGGTAAGCGGAGCTCGCGGTCGAGGACGACCCGAAGCGGCTGACGTGTCGGCGTGTCGAGCCGGACGGTCAAGGCAGGGTCGTCGGCGAGCACGGTCCCGATTCCAGTCAAGACGGCATCGACCGTCGCCCGTAGTTCGTGGACGTCACGTCTCGCTTCAGTCCCGGTCACCCACTGGCTCTCACCCGTGTCGAGCGCGACTTTCCCGTCTAGGCTCGTCGCCGTCTTCAATACGACGTACGGCCGTTTCGTCTCAAGCGAACGTAGGAACGCCGGATTGAGCGCACGGGCCTCGTCTTCGAGCAGACCGACTTCGACGTCGATCCCCGCCGCCTTCAAACGGGCGACACCTTTCCCTGCGACGAGCGGGTTCGGGTCTTCCATCGCGATGACGGCGCGCTTGATGCCCGACTCGATCAGCAAGTCGGCACATGGCGGCGTTTTCCCGTAGTGCGAGCACGGCTCGAGCGTGACGTAAATCGTCGCACCGTATGCGGACGCACCGGCCATGCGAATGGCGTGTACTTCGGCGTGCGGTTCACCGGCCTTCAAATGGGCACCGAATCCGACGACGCGACCGTCTTTGACGACGACGGCCCCGACGAGCGGATTCACACCGGTCTGTCCGGTAGCGGACTTGGCCAATTGGATTGCTTGTTGCATGTACTGTTGCATCGTTCTCCCTCCTTGTTTCGTACAAACAAAAAGACCCTAAGGATGTCCTTAGGGTCTCGGCGGGAGGTCTCAGTCGTCATTGGGCGAGCCAAATAAACGTTTTCTTTACAGAAAAACGTACGACGAAGCACAGGTCACGAGGACCTGTCTTTTTTCCTTCTCCCATCCAGACTATACTGTCGGCTCTAGAATCGCACTAGATCCACCGTTCGCACACGTGCGCCCGGGTCACGGACTTAAGGCTCGCGCCCATCACCGCCGGTTGGGAATTGCACCCGACCCCGAAGGAATATTTGTTTGTACTCCTTTACTTTAGCGCAAAAAAGAATCGAAGGCAAAATTAAAAGCGCAAAAAAGCGCCACTCCGATGAGCAGCGCTTCCAATCAAGCCAAGAACAAGACGACGAGCAAACCGACAATCCAGCAATAGAACGAGAAGTACTTGAGCTCCCCCTTCGCCATGATGTGCTGGAACCATTTGAGCGAGATGGCCGTCAGCGCGTACGAGGCGATGAACGCCAAGACGAGCGGACCGAACAGATCACGCGTCGCCGGGTCGGTGAAGAGTGCCGGCCCGTCCAAGATCATCGTCCCGAGACTGACCGGGATGAACAAGAAGAACGAGAACCGGAGCGCCGACTCTTGTTTAATGCCGAGCAACATCGCCATGACGATCGTGGCACCCGAGCGGCTGATCCCGGGGATAAGCGCGACCGCTTGGGCGAGACCGATCAAGATGGCGTCACGTAACGTGATACCGCCGTCACCTTTATTCCCGCGCATGTTGCGGATGAACCAAAGTGCGACCCCGGTCAAAATCAATGTGTAGCCGACCGTCGCGACGCCGCTGAGCGTCTCACCGATCCAATCTCCGAATAACACGCCGAGCACGCCGGCCGGTACGGTCGCGACGAGCAAGAGACCGATGAACTTGACGTCGATCATCGTATCCTCGCTGCGGTCTTTCTTAAATAAGAACGTCCACAGACTGACGACGAGGCGGACGACATCTTGGCGATAAATCGTCAAGACGGCGAGGAGCGACGCAAAGTTGACGAAAATCTCGAACGACAGCCCAGGTAATTCGATATTGAATAGCTCTTGGAAGATGACCAAATGACCGCTCGACGAAATCGGGATCGGCTCCGTGAACCCTTGGACGAGACCAAGCAGCAAGTAAAATAACCATATTGTCATATCATAATATCCTCTTTTCTCAAATTCGCTCAATGCGGCTATTTTAGCAGAATCACAGTTTCATTGACCACCCTTAAAAAAAAATTCGTATATTTTGAAAACTTTTATTGATTAGTCTGAAAATTAAATTTATTATAGAGGTGTACTCAACTGGACAACGGTGATGACCCCATTGTCCAGCTGGGTACATTTTTGTATGGAATTCATATAAATTACCAAAAATAAAACTTTTTGTTTACAAATGAACCCATATAATATTAAATTTGTAATATACCTGTTACCTTTTTTTTCAATCTTTCATCCGACTTTAGACCTATCACGTCCCATTTTTAACATAAAAAACTTACAAAAGCGCTTATAAATCGTAAAAACTATCCGATAGTATGATTGTAGAAGCACTTTCGTCATCATTGTCGGTTCAGATATGAGTCCATGGAAGGAGGAACCATCATTGAGTCAAACGCTATCCACTAATACTCATCACTTATCAACCGAACAGCAACGCATGATTCACTGTATTCGTTTGCTCGGGGATTTATTAAAGGAACGTCCTCGTCGCTCTGTCTATCGTCGTTTCGCGATGGAGCAAAACTGGCCGTCTCCCGAATCGATCATTCGACAGTTCGGATCATGGGCCGAGGCACTCGCCATCGCCGGCTATGAATGGCATGGGGAAATCGCCGTTGATTTACCCGATAAAATGCCAAAATATACACGCGATGATATCGTCGAGACGCTTGCCCTCTATTCACGGGACATGGGTTCGATCATCACGCTGAAGAAATATCAAGAATGGCGGAAACTACATCCGAAAGCACCGAGCCATTACCACATCGTCAAGACGTTCGGTTCGTGGCATGACGCCTGCGCCGAAGCCGGGCTTGAGGCGAGCGTGACTTACTCGAAGTCAGAGTTGTCGAACGCTCTTCGAGAAGCGATTCATGAGATGGGCTTCTCTCTTTCATTCGAGGCGTACCGAGAATGGGCGAAACGCAACAACAAGCCATCTACGAAAGCGATCTTGCATCGTTACGGGTCTTGGTCCGCTGCCATCCATGCGGTCGAGTCCGACATGTTCAGCCAGAAATCATAATCATTCATTCAAAAAGGAGAACCGTTTAACGGTCCTCCTTTTTTTCATTGAATTCGTTCGGTCGACGTGTCCCGGTAATGGGCGACACGGTCGCGACCGTTAAACTTCGCCCCGACGTACATCGCCCGGTCGGCATGTCGCAACACCGTATCGAGCTCTTCGTACTCATGAATCGTCTCGATGCCGATGCTCGCCGTCACTTGGACCCGGATCCCTTCTGTCCCGAACGGGTGTGACCGGAGCGCTTGCCGAATCTTCTCACCGGTCACAATCCCCGCCGCCTCGTTCGTCCTCGGGAACACGAAGACGAACTCTTCGCCGCCGTAACGCGTGACGAGGTCACTGCTCCGGACGAGCCGGTTGAACAGGACCCCCGCTTCAATCAACACTTCGTCACCGAACGCATGGCCGTACGTATCGTTAATCGATTTAAAATGGTCGAGGTCGATCAAAAAGACCGACAACGGATACGACGCGACGTCGTTCAATCGCTCTTTCGTCCAACGTTTCAACGCCCGTTGGTTCGGCAACCCGGTCAACGGATCGGTCAGACTCTCGTGCTGGAGCCGATCCCGTTCATCGATCCGCTCGAGTGACCACGACAGGGTCTTGAGCAAGCGGTGAATCTCGACCGCGAGCGCCTCATCATAGGCACCGTTCGCCGTCGTCGAAATCATACAGCTGACCGCGTTCGTCGTGCTCGTCACCGGTTGAATGACGAGCGCGGAATGATGCAGTTCGCTTTGGTTCACCTGAAGCTCCGGGTGCCACTCGTGGAGCGAATCGTACAGAAAGTATGGCTCACTCGCGTCACGGTGCCGTTCGAGCGTATACGCATCAGTGACCGCTTCCGCTTTCCGCCCCCGCACATCATAAAACGTCTGGTCCCCGTCTCGATTGATTTGAAGCCAGCCGCGCTCGACCTCGACGACTTCCCGTAAGCCGTTCCAAAACTTTTCAATTAACAACGCTTCGCTGTCGACGCGATAGAGCTGTTCTTTCAACCGCTCGACTTGGTCGATCTTCGATTGCGTCTCTTCTGTCTGTGTCGCTTTCGACAACCCCATCTTCAAGATCGACAAGAGCAGGAACGTCGCCATCAACCCGACATACCCGAACAGTTGGAACGCCTCGAGCGCGACCATCGTGAACAACAGCTCGAGCGAGATGACGAGCCAATCGAACCGTAACAACCGCCACATGATCGGCAGCGGGATCCGCTCCCCGATCAAGAACCGGGACATGACGAAGCTGAAGCCGAGGACGAGATAAAGCACTCCGAAGAAACCGATCAGTGCCACTCCTTGCTCGAGCAAGTGGACGGTCGACCCGATCTCACCGCCGAGCGAAAAGTAGACGAGACCCGGGATGACGAGAATCATCGCCTCGATCAACGTGTTGAGCGGATAAAAGTGTAAGAAGCGCCGGCGGCCGACTTTCCTGTTGAACGCCCGTGCCTGGAACGTCAACAACAGCAATTGCCCCATTAAAAGTGCCGGGACGAGCCCGTACAAGAAGAACGTCATGAAGACGAACAGCTCGTGGAATGTGAAGTGCAGGTGCCGCCGCTTCAACGGGTTCATGACGAACAAGGCACCGAGCGTGTAGATGAACCAGAAGAACGCCCAATCGAACGTTTCCAGATCGGTCCACGTGTAATAGACGATCCCGATGAAGACGAGCGACCACGAGAGCCAGCTCCTTATGAGATACTTCCGAAACCGCATCGTCTTCCCCCTTTTCTTGTAACATTCTTTAATAGTATGAAGGGTTTTGGAGAAACATTCCAGTCGTTGTTTGAAAGTTGTGACAATGAAAAAACCGTGGCGTGCGCCACGGTCTGTCCGTTATTTCGCTTTCAAATAAGAAATGCCGATCGAGCCGGACCCGGTGTGGGCCCCGAGCAGCGGCGCGAGCGTGTCGACGCGGATCGGCACCTTGTCGCCGAGTTCCCGTTTCCACGACTCCGCAAGCTCTGGCACGTTCCCGTGGAAGATCGAGACGTCCGTGCATTCGCCTGACTCGATCGCCGCCCGGATGACCTCGAACAAGTGGGCTTGCGCCTTTTTATACGTCCGTACGGTCTGATACGGGACGATGAGCCCGTCCTCGAAGCGGAGCACCGGCTTCAGCTGCAGCATGTTGCCGATGAGCGCTTTTGATTTCGAGATGCGTCCACCTTTTTGCATTTGCGTCAAATTTTGAATCGTCAGTTCGATCCGGACGTCCTCGACGCGCTGTTTCATGTACGCCTCGACGTCATCAAGGGCGTCTCCGCGCTCGACGCGCTCGATCAGTTCTTCGAGCAACAGACCCATCGTATAAATACCCGACCGTGAATCGATGGCGAGCAGCTTGAACTCGGCGATCTCGGCCCCTTGGATCGACGCAGAGTACGTGCCGCTCAAGTCAGACGACAGGTGGACGGCGATGCCCATGTCATACTTCGGCTTCAACTCTTCATACAGCGTGGCGAAATCCCCGATTGCCGGTTGGCTCGTCGAGACGCGCTCGCCGGCATCGATCCAGTCGTACACCGTCTCGGCGTCGACTTCGATGCCGTCTTTATAAGGTTGATCGCCCTTGACGACGTAAAGCGGGACGATATGGATGTCTGGGTGGTGTTTGATCGAATCTGGCAAGACGACCGTGCTGTCCGTGATGTAGGCAATTTTCATGTGAGCCTCTCCTTTAAAATCGTGATTAGTACCTGGTAGTATGATTTTATCACAGGTGAAACGGTTTCACTAATTTTTCAAAAAATGTACCCGTCTTCGTCAAACGTTCAAACCTCTAAGGTCCACAACCCGCCCGAAACGGGTAAAAGATAACATGGACAAAGGAGGCGTTTTTTTATGATTCGAATCGAGAACGTCAATAAGATTTACAAGACCGGTGACATCGAGACGGCCGCCTTGAAAGACGTCGACTTGACGATCAACGACGGGGCGTTCGTCGTCATCCTCGGACCGAGCGGCAGCGGCAAGAGTACACTCTTGAACGTCATCAGCGGGCTTGATACGGTCACGTCCGGGAACATCACGTTCGATGACACCGTCTTGACCGACCTGTCCCCGGAACAGATGACGGCGTTTCGGCGCGACCATCTCGGCTTCATCTTCCAACAATACAATTTGCTCCAAAACTTGACCGTCTACGAAAATATCCAGATCGGGGCCGACCTGTCGACGCAACCGCTCGGTATCGACGAGCTGTTAGAGCAGGTCGGGCTGTCGCCTGCGCGCGACAAGTACCCGTACCAACTGTCCGGCGGTGAGCAGCAGCGCGTCTCGGTCGCCCGGAGTCTCGCCAAAAACCCGTCGATCATCTTTTGCGATGAACCGACCGGCTCGCTCGACGAGGACAACTCGAAGAAAGTGCTCGAGCTGCTCGAACGATTGAACACGACGTACGGCAAGACCGTCGTCGTCATCACCCACAACACCGGCATCAGCGCCATGGCCGACGACGTCATCAAGATGAACTCGGGACGCATCGTCGAACTGACGCACAACCCGGTCCGACAAGCCGCGCGCGATATCGCTTGGGGTTAGGAGGTTTCGACCATGCTGTATAAAAACGTTTTGAAGACGCTCGTCGGCAAATGGATGCAGCTCGTCGCCATCGCCGTCATCATCGTCATGAGCTCGCTCACCTATACGATGATGTTCTACGGCATCAGCGGGATCGAGGTCCCGACCGAGGACTACTTGGCGTCGTCGAACCAAGAGGACTTCGCCGTCGAGATGCTCAACCGCGTCACCGCAGACGAAGCGAACGATCCCGAAATCGCCTCCCTCGTCGCCTCGGGCACGTATACGCTCGCCGACTTGAAACAGGTCGACCCGGAACGCTTCGACGACTTGATCGGCGCCCGGATCGACGCGGTCGAGTCCGTCATGCCCGAGGCGACACTCGAACTTCGCGAATCCAAACTGATCACTTATCCATTCGCGGGCAGTGAACATCGGGGGCTCGTCTTAAAAGAAACAATGACGATCAATCAATCTTACCTCGAAGCAGGATCGCGTCCGACGACCGACGACGAGGTCGCGCTCAACGCCAAATACGCCGAGAAGAACGGGATCGAGGTCGGTGACACGATCGACCTCGGCACGCCGTTCACGGTGAGCGGCTTCGTCTTGTTTCCGGATTATACGCTCCCGCTGTTCGATGAGAACTTCTTCAATCTCGACGCCGGGACGCAGACACTCCTGCTCATGACGGACGAGGCGTATGAAGCGATCGTCGGCACGGAGTCGTTCCGGCTCTCAGGCGTCACGGACGGCGCGATCGACACCGTCGAGCTCCCATTCGTCGTCTCGGTCATGGAGACGGAGAATATTATGCGCAGCGGGGCCATCTATAGTGAGATCTCGTCCGGGAAAGCGATGGCGCTCGGACTTAGCCTATTCATCGTCTCGATCGCCGTCATCATCGTCGCCATTCTCATCTCGAACATGCTCGAGGCCGAACGCGGTCAGATCGGGCTGTTGAAAGCGATCGGCTACAACCGGCGCCAGATTTCAATCCCCTACTTGGTGCTGATCTTGGTGTTCGCGACGCTCATGCTCGTCATCGGGTACTTCCTCGGCCTCTACTTCGCCGACCCGCTCAAAAACCTGTATCTCGACTTCTATCTGTTGCCATCGATCACGATCGCTCAAAACCCACTCGTCTTCATGACCGCCGTCTTCGCCCCGCTTGTCTTCTTCGGCATCGTCGCCGGTGCCGTCATCTACAAGCTTATGGGTGAGAGCGCGCTCGCACTGTTATCACCGCGCGACAACATATCGCTCAACCGGCTCAGCCGGCTCGTCAGCCGAATGCTAAGCCGGGCCAGCGGGAAAACGAAGTTCAAATATTTATACGCCGTCAAAAGCACGGGCAGCTTCATCATCTTCTTCCTCGGTATCTTGTTCTCGACATTGTTGATCGTGTTCGCACTCATGATGAACGGGGCCGTCGACCGGATGACGGTCGGCGGATTGAACGACGTCGACTATGCGTATGAGGCGTACGCGAACACGGAATCGCCGCCAATGCTCGCCGACGGTCAGGAACCGTTCCTCGCCTATCCGTTCGCGTTCGTCGAGGATCAACTCGTCACCCTTAAAGGCTTGAGCGACGACAACACGCTCTACCGGTTGCGAGACCGGGACGGGAACGAATTGACCCCTGCAACCGATGGCGTCATCGTCACCGAACCGCTCGCCTTAAAACAGAGCTTTGACGTCGGCGACACGATCGACCTCGAGCTCGACGGGGAGACGTTATCGTACCCGATCCTCGGCATCGCCGATGACTTCACGGGTGACGTCGTCTATTTACCGATTGAAATGCTCAGCAACGAGCTGACAGACGGCGCCTCGAGCGATTTGTTCAACGGCGTCTACGCCAGTGAACGGCCGGACGAGTCGGTGTATCCGACGATTCTGTCGCGCGACGGCTTGATCGAACAGTCCGAGTCGATCAACGAGTATATGAATTTGATGATGAACGTCATGATCGGCGGCTCCGCCTTGATCGCCTTCAGCATCTTGTTCGTCTTGACCGCGCTCACGGTCGAGAAAAACTATTACGTCATCTCGCTCCTCAAAGTGATGGGGTATAATCGACGTGAGGTCCGCTCGATGATCCTCGACAGCTATTTCGTCTACGCGCTCATCTCAGCACTCCTCAGCATCCCGATCGCCCTCGTCGTCCTCCGGATCATCATCGTCGTCTTCGCCGAGGACTACGGGCTCGTCTTGCCGCTCGAGTTTGAATGGATCTACGTGCTCTATACGGTCGGGGCCGTCACGCTCTTGTTCTTCGTCAGCACGTTCGTCAGCCGGCGCAAGATCGATCAAATCCCGCTCCAAGAAGTGTTGAAGACGTATCAAGAATAATTTTGCTCGAAATAGGGCATAATAAGAGAAGAGACTAGGCCTCTCGCTTGAGGGGCCTAACTATTTGCAGAAGAGGATGATTCTAATGAACCGTACACAAGTGTTGCTCGCTATCCCAGGAAACTGGCCATCGGCCGAGGCAGTGAGCGAAAAGATTAGTATACATAGCGAAGGCTACACAATGGCCGGCCTGTTGCTGTTAGAAGACGAGACCGGAAAAGCGTTCACCGTCGAAGTCGTCGAACGCGACCCAGCGCTCGCCGAGGCGATGATTCACGCCAGCACGAGCGGCTTCACACCGAAAATCGCCAAAGGACTTACGCGTCACACACATATCGTCTATTTGATCGGCGACGTCAATGATGTGACAGACATCGCCGCGGCCCGTCGCGGGGCGAACGCCCTGTTGAACGCCGGCGGACTCGGTGTCATGGTCGAGACGGCAGGCGTCGCTTATTCGAAAGACGAATGGCAAGCGTCGAAAGAAGAAGACCTCGCCCTCGACTACTCGCTCCTCACCGCCATCACGGAAGAAGAGACGGCGTACGTGTCGTGGGGCATGAAAGCGTTCGGCCATGCCGACGTCGCCGTACCAGAAACGCTCGAGATCGAAGACGCGATCCACGTCATCCATTCGTTTAACTTCCATTTGATCGCAGGCGGATCAATGTTCGGTGACGGCGACAGCTTCACGTTCGAGGACGGCAAGACGTTCACGGTCGAGATGGGCGAAGACGAGCGCACGTCAATCGACAACTTGCTCCATAACCCGTTCGGCTTGATCTACCTCGTACCACAAATTGCAGAATAACATGTCAATCGATTAATTTGGACCCACATCCAAATTGATCGATTTTTTGATATCGCTCGTCCTTCCGGCGCCCACGCTTTCCGCAGGCAATCCCGGAGCCGCATCGCGACTCGCGTCGCTGCTGGGTCTCCGTCGGATTGCTTTCCTGCAGGAGTCGGGGCGCCATCGGACGAGCAACAAAAAGGTACTGTTCGAAAACTAATCGAACAGCTAATAGCCGAACGGAAAATCATCCGTGTCGGAAATGGGCCATCTACTCGCTACCAGCCCCTAAAGTAAACAAGAGCTCACAGATCATTCGTCTGTGAGCTCTTGTTGTTTCGGCATGTCGAGCGGCATAAAGTAATGGTCGCACCCTTCCCATTCGAGCTGTTCGCTCAAAATATCGAACGACGTCCGGAAGAATGCCTGCACGTCTCTCGTTTCCCCTACGTTCTCAAGAGATAAAAAGAACTCGCTCTTGCCGGCATCATAATAGGCGTCTTGCGGTTTGAGCCGCTCCGTCCCGATCTCCGTGTACTGGAACGGGTAAGGCAAGATGAAGAACGTCGGAATATCGACCGCTTCATCACCGAGCCAAAACCCGAACTCGACCATGTGCTCGTCAAACGCCGCCTTCTCGATGACTTTATCTTGCGGGAACGGCTCAGGCCGTCCATAGACGATGAGCGACGACACGTCAAACGTTCCCCAAAACAGGCCTGGCTTCACTTTCCGACAGCGGAGCGGTGCGAGAAATGCCGTTTGCTCCCGCGCGGCGTATTGAAACAGACGGATGCCTCGTTGCGCCGCCATAGCGTCATAGGCGAGCGGTGTCTCGTCCCGGTCCAGATAACGTAACTCCCGCATCTCTTGCGTTCTCGGATTGAGGGCGACCGAGACGCCGTTTGCGCGCAGGGCACCCATGATTTCTTCATAGTACGTACTGATCGACTTGCCTGCTTCGAGCGGGAATACCGACGTGTCGGCACCGACTTGGACTCTGATATGAGATTGAAAGACATCGACGTCGAGTTGTAGCCACGTCTCCCCTTGCACGAGCGGGCCAGTCGAAAAGCCGCTCAGCGCAACGGGCAACGTGACGTGTGTCCATTGTGGCTCTTGCGGAGCCAAAGCCAACTTGATTTTCCCCAAGATTTGCGACAGCAAATGGAGCGTGAGCTTTGTCTCAGCCCATTCCGAGTGGCGTATCATCTCCATCACAGATTCCTCCGTTCCTTCGTTGCAAAAGTGACAGAACCACTTCATTAATTCCCGTTAAATCATCACGACAATCAAAAAAATCCACAGACACATGTCTGTGGATTTACTTTCTCATCTCTTGGAGCCGTTCGAGCTGGTGGGTCAACTCACCGATCGGCACGAACCGGGCCCGGCGGAGCATCTCTTTGCCGTCGATGAAGAACAAGACGACCGGTACGGTGAAAATCGAATAGGCGCCGGCGATATCCGGCACTTCGTCCGAATCGACCGCGACCGCCTCGATGTCGGGAAAATCAACGAGCATCTCCTCGACTTGCGGCTTGAGCGAGTGACAGACGCTGCATCCCGGGTGCGAGACATAGACGAGCAACTGCTCGGCCTCAGCAACCCGTTCATTCAACATCGAAAGTGTGTTCACAGCCTCCATGCTGTCTCCCCCTTTCAACTTAAGCGTCGAGCCAAAGCACACCGACCGTCTCAAAGCCGGCATGGACCGCAATCGACGGACAGAAACGTGTCTTCACGACGTCAACTTCCGGCAATTTCGCTTGGATGAGGGCGACGAGGTTGTCTTGCATCTCTGGAGCGAGCGCCGTCTGGACGAAGACACGGTTGTTATGGATTCCGTTCGCCGCATGAAGACGTTCGAGTTCTGTGACCATCTCAGCGTACGCTTTTTTGATCGAACGCACTTTCTTGAACGGGATGACTTTCCCAGATTCGTCGAGCGTGATGATCGGTTTGATGTTCAAGATGTTCGCGAGGAACATCTCACCTGATGACACACGTCCGCCCCGGCGCATCGTCTCCATGTTCCCGATGATCATGAAGAAGTTTTTCTTGTCACGCCACGCTTCGAGAAGAGCGACGATTTCCTCGACCGACTTGCCTTCCTTCTCGGCAGCGAGACCGAGACGGACGAGCTCTTGCTGCGCCTCGAGCGCTGCGTGCGAGTCGACCGTGTAAACTTTAAATCCAGCCGCCTCAGCCGCTGCACTCGAGTTTTTGACGGTGCTGCTCAATCCGTTTGAACAGTGGACGGCGATGGCGCAATCGTACCCTTCTTCTTTTAAGCGCTCGTAACGCGAGATGAAGTCACCAAAAATCGGTTGCGACGTCTTCGCTTCTTTCTTTTGGTCGATCATGTAGCGGTGCAATTCCTCAATCGAGAGGTCGACTTCACTGTAGCCGCTCCCGTCGACGATCAATTGGATCGGGACGATCTCGACGCCGAGCTGGGCGGCCTCCTCTTTCGAGAAGTTGGCCATACTATCGGTGATCCATGCAATTTTTGTCATAACAAATAGTCCTCCAGTAGTCGTTCAATTTTTTCCTCTTTCATTATAACCCATTTTCCCCGCCACTTCCCCGAAGAAAAAAGCAGAACGATTGCGGAATCGTCCTGCTCCCGTTCATTTTGTCGAAATCAGTTTCGTGTGGGCGAACTCATCGTGCGGCAGTTCGAGGTCTTTATTCGACTTCATCTGTTGAAGTGCACGAAGAAGTGGTAGACCGAGCGTCGCCGGATAGACGACGTCCTTGTAGAGCGTCCGTTTCATGACTTGTTCGAGCGTTAGCGGCCGGCCGTCTTGGCTCACGACTTTAATCCCGACGATTTTGTCGCCGATCGTCTGCCCGTCCCGGTTGAGCAAGAAATAGGCTTCTCCTGCGATGGAGACGATTGTCGGTAAGTAATAATGCTTCACTTCTTTATCCGGCCAGATTTTTTTACGGATCGTCTTCTCGACGAGTTTCGCGGGTGCTTCTAATAGGATTTTATCGATTCGACTAGCTACAGCGCGTTTCCAGATTGGGACTGCCACGTTCATCATCCTTTCGTTTCGTTTCCTAGCCTTTAGATTCCTCTTTTGGCTTGGCTTGAAACGCTGAAAACGGACAACCTGACCGCGCGAACAAGTTCGGCGTCACAATCTTGTCATCATAGTGCCGATGAAAGACGTGGGTCGAGGCCGGTGACAGCGGCGGGATGAGCCAACTCCACTGTCCGGTCACGTCACGACCGGCGTCCGTCTCATTTTTCTCGAACCGTTTAAATTGTTTCGCCGCTGTATGATGGTCGACAATCGTCACGCCGGCGCGCTCGAACGATTGCAAGACGGCGACGTTCAGCTCGACGAGGGCGCGGTCACGCCAGAGCGTCCGCTCTTTTGTCGTATCGAGACCGAGTGATGCCCCGACAAGCGGGAGCAGGTTGTAGCGCTCGACGTCGGCGAGGTTGCGCGCCCCGATCTCTGTCTCCATGTACCACCCGTTGAACGGGACCGATGTGAAGCGGTGTCCACCGATTTCAAGCTCCATGTCAGCGATGGCCGGGACGGCGTGCCACTTGACGTCACGTCCCCCGAACAAATCGACGTCGTCATGGCGAATATCGACCTCGAGCACGGCATCGGCCGGCAGTTCATACATGCGGATCTCGTTCCCGTCTGTAAGCAAGAGCGGTAACAGATCGAAAGCCGTCCCAGCCCCGACCCACCCGAGACGCATCGCCTGTCTCGTCATCGACAGCGATAGCGGGTCACCGACGATGCCGTCTGTCGTCTCGTACGCCGCGTAACGGATGAGTTGTGTGTTCAAAATCCGAAAATGGTTCGGGAGGACGGTCATCGTCGAGCGAATCTTTCCGCCGTTCGTCGCGTAGCGAAGATGGGCGACGATTGCTTCAAACACATCATCAAACGTTTCCGCGTCACGCGCGTCGTGGACGGTGAGCGTCTGCCAAAACAAGCGGCCGATGCAGCGGTTCGAGTTGCGCCATGCGAGTTTTGCCCCGGACGCCAATTCGTCCGTCGTGAGCGTGTACGTCCCGGTCCGCTCGATTTCGGCTTCGATCTCCCGTAACCGTTCGGTATGCTCCCCTTCAAGTTGTGAGAAAAAGTGGCGGGCTGCCTGTAGTCGATCCATCGTTTCTGTCTCCTCTTCTGATCTGTCCCTTCCATCTTAGAGAAAACTGCGTCCCGTTTCTAGTTTTAGAGCGCACAAAAAGCGAGCCGGCAAATCCGGCTCGCTTTGTCTCATCTTTCGATTAAATCTTTCGCTTGTTGAATCGTGAAGCCGCGCGGTTTGTCACTTTCGAGCGCGGTCAACCGTTTCTCGAGTTCGACGGTCTGTTCGTACGTCGCTTCATATTGATACAATCCGTTCGCAAGCTCGGTCAATCGAGTCACTTGAATCGGCAGCGACGGCTGCCCGTCATCAAGCAAGATGACGAGATTGATGTCACTATCGACCGGTAACCGGATCGAGCCATAGAAGGCGACCGCTTTAAATCCACGCTTCATGATGACGATCGGCGATGTCCCAACCGCGACGGCTTGATTGCGCAGGCGCGTGATCGTGATGCCGGCGTGGATCAACCGGTTCGACGGTTGGATCGTCTCGACGTACTCCTCGATCGGAATGAGCGTTCCCGTCTCGAGCGCTTGTTCAAAATCGGATTCTCGCAACGGTCGGCTGAAAATGAAACCTTGAATGACGTGACAACCGAACTCACGGAGTCGAAGTAAGTCATCCATCATCTCGACACCCTCGACGACGACGTTCATCCCGAACTCTTCGGCGATGAGGAGCAGACTCCGGATGATGCCTTGGGCTTTTCGGCTTTGGTTGACGTTATGGGCGAAGATACGGTCAATCTTGATTGTCTGGGCACTGTACGCCTGTAAGTAAGCAAGCGACGAATACCCTTTACCGAAGTCGTCAAACGCGATCGGGATACCGAGGTTGTTCAACCGTTCGAACGCTTGTGTGATCTGCTGGGCGTCGTCTAACAGTGACGTCTCCGAGATCTCGACTTCGAGATACGACGCCGGGACGTGGAAGCGGTCTAACATATCTTCGAACACGCGTTCAAACCGTTCTTGATACAAGTATTTGGCTGAGACATTGATCGAGATCGGGACTCGATGTTTGAGCGACGTGATATAGCGGCACACCTCTTCGATCAACCAGTTCGTCAAATCGAGATGGAGGCTGCTCTCCTCGGCGAGCGGAATAAATTCGGCTGGCGAGATCGAGCCCCACGTCGGGTGCGTCCAACGCATGAGCGCCTCGGCTCCGACGATTTGACCGGTCCAGGCGTTCACTTTCGGTTGATACATCAAATAGAATTCGTTGTTTTTAAGCGCACCTCGCATATCGCGCAACAGCTCGTAGCGTTTGAGTGACTCGATGTCCATTTGCGACGAATACAGTTCGAGTTGCGTCCCGAACTTTTTATCGGCCCGGTTCATGGCGACGCATGCGTGCTTGATCAATTCGCTCGCCTGTGCCCCGTCTTCAGGATAGCGGCTCACGCCGATCGAGATTCGCGCGAACAAGTCATACGCGTCAATATGGAACCGGTGCTTCGACAGCGTTCCTAACTCTTTCCCGAGCGCAAGCACTTCCGGGTCTTCCATCCGGCGCGGCAACACGATCAAGACGTTATCCGCATCGAGATGACCGAGCAAGGCGTCTTGTGGCAACAGACGAATCAATTGGTTCACCGTCGCGACACGCCACTCGTCACCGAGCTCGTAGCCGAACGTATTGTTGATCTCGGCAATCCGGTTGAACGAAAGCGAGAACAATGTGAACGGGTCGCGTTTGCGCGTGAGTTGATAGACCGATCCTGTGATTGACTCACGGTTTGGCATGTTTGTGATCGGGTCGAGCGAGGCGAGGCGCCAAATCTCTTGTTGCTGTTCTTTCAATTGGGTGATGTCTTTGACGAGCGTCCGAAACCCGATGACGATTCCGTCTTCAGAGAAAATCGGTTCCCGGTTCTCTTCGATCCATTTGACATTGCCTTTCGCATAGATACGATACGAGAACGTTGTCGGTTTACCGCTGAGCGTCACTTCTCGGGCTTGGTTCACTTTCGGCACGTCGTCAGGAACGACGACACGCTGCCAATAGTCAGGGTGTGTGTTGAACTGGTCTTCCGTATAGCCAAAGATGTGCGAGAAGCCCGGCGTCAAAAACTTAAACTGTTTCGTCTCGAAATAACGTTCAAAAATGACCGAGTCGACGATTTCGCACAACTGCTTCACTTTGGACTGCTCCATCGTGAGCGCTTCTTCGACTTTGACCAAATTGGTGACGTCAAACATTGCCCACGTCACCGATTTTCGATCTTTTGACATTCCGACTTTGACGATCAAATCCAAATATTTTTGTTGCTTCGGATTGAACGCCTTGATTTGGGTCTCATACTCTTGCACGTCAGCATCGTGGATGAGCGTCTCGATGGCTGCCGCAAATTCTGGACGGTAATCCTCATGGATCATGTTACGGAAATGTTCGCGTTTCATATCTCCCAGTTGCCGCTTAGATAACCCGAGCAGTTCACCCGTCTGCGGTGAATGGTAAAACTCGCCGGACTCGAGGTCAAGTTCGATCAGGATGAGACCCGGGATGCGCTCGAACAGCGTCCGTCCCACTTTCATCCGATTGTATCGTTCGCGCAGTTCCATCTGGGTCGTCAAGTCTTTGACGACGCCGTACAGACCGGTGATGACCCGGCCGGTATAGAGCGGCGTATTCGTGACCGACAGATGAATGCGTCGCTTGTCCGCATTCAACGCTTTCAGTTCATAATGGACCGTCTCCCCATGGAGCGCCCGCTGATGAAAGGCGTGAACACGTTCGCTTTCTAGTTTTGGAAGCCAGGAGTCAGGATCGACGAAACGCTCCTCTTCCCCGCTAAAGAGAAGCGACAACTTTTCGTTCGAGTCGACGAAGTTCAAATCTCGATCAAGGACGTACACCGCGTCAGGATATTGATCGAGCAATAACGGATCGATATTGATTCTCCCCTCATGCTCGGCCTGCTCAACGTTTGATTCTAATACATGCTTCCAATTACGGAAGAAGCCCATGTGTATCACTCCTTCGTGTGACAAATGTCACGTTTCGATACGTGTTAACTTGATTATACAAGATTGACTAGTTGAAAGAGCTTCTGCATTTTGCAAATAAGGGAAATGAACCGTATTACATACATATATTCAAAAAAATGTCATGTCTTAATGTGCTGTCAACCTACTCCTCCACACGATGATGACGCAAAAAAGACCACGGATATGTGCTCCGTGGTCTCGCGCATTATGGTTGTTTTACGACGACCGTCGCATACGATGGCACGTCGACATAGCCCGAGACGCGTTTGATCGTCTTCGTTCCTGCCTGACTGCCGTCGACAATCACGTTCCACTGTCCTGTCGGAAGTTTCACTTTGACTGTTTCTGCGTTGGCGTTATGTGTGATGAACAAGTCTTTCTTCTGGCCAGGCGCTTTGTCATCGATCAAATACGTGATGACGTTTGGCGCAGAACGATAGAACTTGACGTTCTTCTTGACGTCAGTCGCTTTCGTCATGCGAAGCCCTGGGTTTTGTTTACGCATCTCGATCAAGCCTTTCATGTACTGGACGTCCGCCTTACGTTCAGCGGCGCGTTTCCAATCCATTTGGTTGATGCGGTCCGGTGATTTGTACGAGTTGTGATCGCCTTCTTTCGTCCGCATGAACTCTTGACCGGCGTGGAGGAATGTCGTCCCCTGGCTCGTCAAGAGGATGCTTGACGCGAGACGATGCATCTTCGTCCGGTCAGCTTCCGCCGTCTCTTTATTCGTGAGTTCGAGCTTGTCCCAAAGCGTGTGGTTGTCGTGCGCTTCGACGTACGTGATCGCTTGCGTCGGCTCTTTCGTGAAGCCTTTGATCTCGGCATTGTAGTCGATCTCACCGACGATTCCCGTCTTGATGCGGTTCTCAAGACCGTCTTTGCCGTTGATGAAGCCGTTGTCCGTGTCGATAAAGACGCTGCCTTTCAAGCCGTCACGGATGTTGTCGTTAAAGTGCGCGACGCGGGGCATCTTGTAGGCGTTCTTTTGGTTCGCTTTCAGTGCCGGGTCGAGCGGTGTGCTGAGGTCCCAACCCTCGCCGAAGACGAGGATCGATTTATCGACTTTGTCGAGCGCTTGACGGACTTGGTTCATCGTCTCGACGTCGTGGATGCCCATGAGGTCGAAGCGGAACCCGTCCCAATGATATTCTTGCGCCCAGTAGACGACTGAATCGACGATGAGTTTTTGCATCATCTTACGCTCAGACGCGGTGTCGTTGCCGACGCCCGTCCCGTTCGCGAAGTCGCCGCCTGCCGTGTAACGGTAGTAGTAGCCTGGTACGATCTTATGAAGGTTCGAGGCTTGCGCATCGAACATGTGATTGTAGACGACGTCCATGACAGCACGCAAGTTGTGGTCGTGGAGACCTTGAATCATTTCTTTCATCTGCATGATTCGAACTTTTGCGTCATAAGGGTTCGTCGAGTATGAGCCTTCCGGCGCGTTATAGTTTTTCGGGTCATAGCCCCAGTTATATGTCGCGTTCGGTTTCGTCTCGTCGACCGAGGCCGTGTTGTAGTCATACACCGGGATGAACTGGACGTGCGTCACGCCGAGGTCTTTGACGTGGTCAAGGCCTGTCTTCGTCGCCGTCTTCTTCCCGTTTTCAATCAAGCGAGTACCCGGTTGAACGACACCGAGGTATTTACCTTTATAGCGAATTCCTGAATCGTACGTGTTCGATGTGACGTCAAAGATTGAGAAGTCACGGACGTGTGTCTCGTAGATGATTGCGTCCGTCGCGTTTTGAAGCTTCGGTTTCATCGAGTTCCAACGTTTCGGTTTCGTCTCGTTCAAGTCGACGATGACCCCTTGGTCCCCGTTGACGCCGACCGCCGTCGCATACGGATCGACCGCACGGACGCTGCCTGACGCATGCTTGACGTTGTACGTGTAGCCGATGCCGTCGAGGTCACCGCGGACTTCAGCAGTCCACGTGCCGCGTTCGCCACGCTTCATCGCAATCGTTTTCTTGATATCCTTGTCGTTCGCTGGACGCTCTTTCGGCATGTTCCACAGTTCGAGTGAAACGTCTTGAGCCGTCGGTGCCCAAAGCACGAAGTTCGTCTTCGACTGCTTGTATGTGACGCCGAGCTTGCCGTTATACGCATACTTCGCATCGAATTCCGGTGACCGGAGCACGTCGCCCGCTTGCAGCACTTTGTCACCGAACGTCGGGTGCGACGCCGTGATGACTTGCGCCAAGTCGAGGTCAGCACTGAAGTTTACCGTGACCGATTTGTCGCCAGTCTTCTCGACCGACTCGACTGCCGCGCCATCGACCTTCAATTCACTAAGGAACTGCTCATCGATCGCGCGGTTGAGCGTTAGTTCCGCCTGACGGAACGTGTTTGCCTCGAACGAGACGATTTTTGGTGAGCGGTCGATTTCTGGCTCTGAATAGTAAATCGTCGAATCACCTTCGACGAGCCAAATCTCTTTCGCCGTGCTGAGCGCGAAGCGGTCTTCGCCGTCCTTGTCGGACCATTCGCCTTTTTTCGTGATCAGACCGATGAGTTGTTTCGCATCCGGATTCGCAAACTTCACGTTCGCGACACCGCCGTAGGCGTCCGTCTCATCAAAGTTGATGCTTTGACCGTCGCCACCGTCCGGCCACGTCCAAACACCCCAGTCGGTGTATGTATTGTCATAGCGGAAGTAGTGGACTTTCATGTCGACTTCCGTCTTCGCCGTCTCCCCGTCCGGGTTCGACGTGTAGATTTTCGAGTCGCCCGACTTGATCCACACTTCGGCGACACCGTCCTTGATCATGTCTTTCGTGATCAGGCGGTCGTTTTCCGACCCTTTATCCTTGTCCCAATTGTCCGTTCGGACGATGAGACCGATCTGTTCAGGTGAGTCGACCGGGAATTCGTAGGCCGCCACCTTGCCGTAATCGTCCTCGCCGTTAAAGGCGAAGCCTTTGTTCGGGAAGTAATCTGGGCCATTCGCCCAAAGCCATAAGTTCCAATCCATTTGATTGTCTGGCGCCTCTTGATAGTGGACGACGACTAGTGTCGACTTGCCTTTATCAAGGGCAGACGCTGACATCGGAAACATCGACAGAATCAGTGCAAACGTTAGCACAACTGCCCATACTGGTTTCCATTGTTTGTTGACCATGTGGGTCCCTCCTTGTAGCATGAATTTAGGAAAACGCTTACACAAAAATTGTAAACGTTTGCTTCCTTAATTTCAATTCTTTTCTAAATAAACAACTAACGTTTCCCATATCAAGCCACTTGTTGGTTCGAACTCATTTTCCCATCACAAAATGATTGCTTTTTTATCCTCATCTGTCGAATATAGAAAATAGGGGAGGAATTTTTAAAATGTCGATGACCAATTTAATCAATAACTTGATTGCCAACGCCAGCTTACTGCTGATCGGCCTTTATATGATCTCGCGCCTCACGAAGCTCGGGTTCACGAGCAAGCTCCCGTTAAGACGGCAAATCACGATTTCACTACTCCTCGCCGGCCTGACGATCGTCATTACGTTGCATGGTGTGCTCTGGAACGCCCAAGCCGACTTTCAGTACGGGTTTGTCCCCATCATCATTGCCGGCCTTTACTTTGGCCTCCAAGGCGTCCGGATCACGTACGTCTCGAGCATACTGCTGCTTCCGTTCATCATATCGGATACGTTGCTGTTAATCGTTTTTCTCGACTATACGGTCGCGGCCACAACCGCAGTCGTCTATATGAAACTCCGGGAGCGAATCAAACCGACGCGGGACATCCGCATCGTCAACGCCATCAGCCTCGGATTTATCGCCTTGTTCTCGCTCTTAAACTTTAGTACCTATACCGCTCCAAAAATGTACGTCTATACGTTGATTGCTTTCGTCACGATTGGATATTCAACCGGGTTCGTCCTTCATATCGTCTATGGGGGCATCCGCAAGATGCAGCGCACGGAACGGCAGATCACAAAATATCGAGAAGCAGCCTACACCGACGCCTTGACGGGTCTTGGCAACCGTCGTCGCTTCGAGGAAGAGATGAAGCGCGTCGACGAGGAAGTGTTCTCGAGTCCTTACGACATCACGCTGCTCTTACTCGATATCGATCATTTTAAATCGGTGAACGATACGTATGGCCATGATGCCGGCGATGCCATCTTGATCGAGCTTGGCAAACGGCTCACAGAGACGGCCCGTACCGATGACATGGTGTGTCGCCATGGCGGCGAAGAGTTCTCGGTGCTGTTGTCGGACTGCAACTTGTCGCAAGGGTTCGTCATCGCCAACCGCTACTTGCGTCAAATCGCGGAAAGTCCATTTTTGCTCCCGGACGGCAAACAGCTCGACATCACCGTCTCGATCGGTGTCGCGAGTACGTCCGAACCAAAGATCGTCACGTCCGAACAACTCACCAAAAAATCCGACCTCGGTCTGTATGTCGCCAAACGTAGCGGTCGCAACCGGGTCAGTAAATGGAATCAGCAACAAGCGAACTAACCCCCGATGTCAGCGCATCGGGGGTTAGTTCACAATTTGTTGAATTCGTCTAACGATTCCAAATACCGGCGATAACTCAGTTTAAACTCCTCGTCCGTCACATCTGGCGGCCACATCGCTCTCGGGATGAGTCCTGTGAACTTCGCCCCGCCTGTATGCGCGTAAACATAAGAGACAACCTGTTCACACATATCGCGCGTCAAAAAACCGGTCACAAACTTCCCGTCCTTACTCTCGAGCACGATATCGAGCCGGCGACCTTCCATTTCATCAATGATCAGTTGATTGTAACGACGATGTTCCTCGTCCTTATGTTTGTATACCATCCCACGCCGTGCGTTATCCTCACGTTCCCATTTGTGGTCCTTTTTTTCCTTCGCCGTAAAAATTTTATCGATCATACGCGGGTCATCAATCGTCAAACAGCAGAAGATATGCTCATACGACAGCTGATCATCATTCACGAGGTCCATAATATCCGTTTTCGGAATGATGCGTGCCTTGTAGCGGACCATCACACGCCGGACGACTTCTTCTTTTTCAAAAATGAGCCACTGCTTCCGGCGCTCAAACTTCTCATGCAACATCCGGTAGTTCATGATATTCACCTCACTGATAAGCATATCAAAACAGGGCGTCCGAAAAAATGATTCGGACGCCCTGTTTGTTAATTCCCGTGTTTTTTGAATAGTTGATAGTTCTTGTTGCCGCCCGATAAGTTGTAGACGTCGGTGAAACCGAGGTTACGGAGCACGTTTTGCGCTGCGTTCCCGGTGACGCCGCCGTTGCAGTAGACGACCGTCGGCTTGTCTTTCTCGAGGTCTTTTGACGCCTCGCGAAGCTTGCCGAGCGGGATGTTGACCGCACAGTCGACGCACGCCTTCTCAAACTGCGCCGCTTTCCGTGTATCGATGACCTGGATGTCCTCGTCCGCGTCGATTCGCTGCTGTAGCTCAGCCGGCGTGATGAGACGGGCCGACTTGTTCATGCTGTTCGCCAGTGCCATCCCCGTGTACATGACCGGGTCTTTCGTCGTCGAAAACGGCGGTGCGTACGCGAGGTCGAGATGGAACAAATCGTCGACTTTCGCTTTGAACGTGATCGCCGTGACGAACACGTCGATACGCTTGTCAACGCCTTCGAAGCCGACGATTTGGACGCCGAGCAGTTGACGTGTCGCCCGGTCGCCGATCGCTTTGATCGTCATGTCTTTCCCGCCCATATAGGCCGGCTTGTCCGGTTTCGTGTTGTGGAGCACTTCGACGTCGTAGCCGAGGTCACGCGCTTCACGCTCCGAGAGGCCCGTCTGCGCGACCGCGAGGCCGAACACTTTGAAGATGCCCGTCCCGAGGATGCCGCGGTGTTCGAGTTCCCCGCCCGTGAGCAGATCACCAAGTGAACGTCCCATCTTGTTCGCCGTCGAGCCGAGTGGGCGCCAAATCGGTTTGCCTGTGACGAGCGAGAAGCTTTCCGCGACGTCGCCGGCAGCATAGACGCTGTCCACGTTCGTCTCCATCCGTTCGTTGATGGCGATCGCACCCGTCTCACCGATCGTGACACCGATCGACTTGGCGAGTTCCGTGTTCGGACGGACACCGACCGATAGGATGACGAGGTCGGTCTCGACCGTCTTCCCGCTCGCGGTGACAACGCGTTCGACGTGACCGTCGCCGACGAGCTCTGTCACGGTCTCACCGAGCAACAGCTCGATGCCGTTCTTCTCGAGGTGGTCCTCGACGCGGCACGCCATGTCTTTGTCGAGCGGCGGCATCACTTGCGGGATGCGTTCGATGATCGTGACGTCGATGCCACGAAGTTTGAGCTGCTCGGCCATCTCAAGACCGATGAAGCCGGCCCCGATGACCGTCGCATGTTTCGGGTTCGTCGCGTCGACGAAGTTGCGTGTCGCTTCCGCGTTCTGGATGTTGCGGATCGGGAAGACGTTATCTGACTTCACGCCCGGGATTGGCGGGACGATGCTCGAGGCGCCGGTCGCGAGGACGAGGACGTCATAGCTGTCCGTGAACGTCTCACCCGTCTCCAGGTTTTCGACCGTGACCGTCTTCACGTCTTTGTCGATCGCCGTCACGTTATGACGCGTCATGACATCGATGTTGTAACGCTTTTTGAAGAAAGCGGCGTCGCGTGGCGTCAAGTCATCGCGTGACTCGACTTCGCCTCCGACGTAATATGGGATCCCGCAACCCGAGTAGGAGATATCGTAATCACGGTCGTAAATCGTAATTTGTGCGTCTTCGTTGTTACGACGTGCTTTCGCCGCGACCGATGTACCGGCAGCGACTGAACCGATGATGACTAACTTCATAAAAAATCCACTCCTCAATATAGTAGTAAGCTGATATACAGGCCGAGCAACGTGATGGCAAGCGTTGGGATCGTCAAGATGATTCCAACTTTAAAGTATTGTCCCCAACCGATCTTAAGTCCTTTCGTCCGGAGCACGTGAAGCCACAAGAGCGTCGCGAGCGACCCGATCGGTGTGATCTTCGGTCCCAGGTCGGAACCGATGACGTTCGCATAGATGAGCGCTTCGCGAATCTGACCCGATGTATTCGTCAAATCGATGGCGAGCGCGTCGATCATGACGGTCGGCATGTTGTTCATGACCGACGATAAGATCGCGGCCAAGAAGCCCATCCCGAACGTGGCCGTTAACACGCTACCTGAGAACCAGTCGATAAAGTTGGCGAGCACTTGCGTCAGCCCCGCGTTTTGTAGGCCGTAGACGACGATGTACATCCCGAGCGAGAAGAAGACGATCGCCCACGGCGCTCCTTTGACGACTTGCTCCGTCTTCACAGCAGGCGAACGGTTCGCCATGATCAGGAAGAACAAGGCGATGACACCGGCGACGAGCGAGACCGGGATGCCGATGATGTCGCTCGTGAAGTAGCCGATGACGAGCAGAGCGAGGACGACCCACGACAAGCGGAACATCTTATGGTCTTTAATGACCGTGCTCGGCTCGACGAGTTTTGACAAGTCGTACTGCTTCGGGATGTCTTTTTTAAAGTACAAGTACAAGACGAGCAAACTGCCGGCGACGGCGAACACGTTGACGAACACCATCCGCGCCGCATACTCGGCAAAACCGATACCGAAGAAGTCGGCCGAGACGATGTTGACGAGGTTCGAGACGACGAACGGCAAACTTGCCGTATCGGCGATGAAACCCGAGGCGATGACGTACGCCAAGACGACGGCGTCCGGTAGTTTAAGCGCCCGCACCATCGCGAGCACGATCGGCGTCAAGATGAGCGCCGCCCCGTCGTTCGCGAATAATGCGGCGACGAGCGCACCGAGAAGCGTGATGTAGACGAACAGTTTGACACCGCCGCCCCCGGCGATCCGAGCCATATGTAAAGCGGCCCATTCAAAGAATCCGATCTCGTCCAAAATGAGCGAGATGAGAATGATGGCGATAAACGTAAACGTCGCGTTCCAAATGATGCCCCATACGGTACCGACGTCATCAAAATTGACGACCCCGGTGATGAGGGCAATGGCCGCCATCCCCATCGCCGAGTAACCGATGCCGAGGCCTTTCGGTTGCTTGATGATGAGGAAGAGCGTCACTAAAAAGATGATACTAGCAATCCACTGCACAATGAGTTCCTCCAATAATCTCTATTTTTGTTAGCACGTTTCTTGAAGACCACGGAGCACGAGGCTCGCGCTGTCTTCTGTCATTTCGACGTCGAGCGTGACGTTCTCCGCCATCGCTTCTGCGTCTTTCGAGACAGCGAACGTGAGGCCGTCATAATCTTTCACGTCGTCCGTCGTTTCCGGAGCGGCGATGTGAAGACCGAGCGTCGGGCCGCAGCATCCTGCTTCCGTACAGATCCGGACTGATTTCACTTCTTCATCCTCGAGTGCTGCCTTCATAAAATCGATTGCTTCGTTTGTGATGTTCATTTGATTTCCTCCTTCAATAGTTGTGATAACGCCGGATAGCCGACCGGCAAGTGTTCTTGCCACGAGAGCAGCGTCGGGCGCGGATACGCGTTCACCCGTTCGAGCCAAATCGCCTCACTCGCGACTTTCGCCGTGAGCAGTTTGCTTTCGACGTCGAGCGGTGTGAACGATTGGTTGACGACCCAGGCGAACGGACGGATGCCGGCCCGTTCCAAGTCGGTGACGAGCCGCTCGGCTTCATACACCGGTGTCGCTTCAGGGAGCGTCGTGATGACGACGTGCGTCTGTTTCGGGTCACGAAGCTTCGGCAACAGTTCGCGGACCGCTTCCGGGACGACACCGGTCGAGCGTTCGAGCTCACGGTGATAGCTCTCGGTCGCGTCGAGCAAGAGCAGTGTATGTCCGGTCGGTGCCGTGTCGATGACGACGAACCGATCTTTCGCTTTGGCGACTTGACCGGCGAAAGCACGGAAAACCGCAATTTCTTCCGTACACGGCGAACGCAAGTCTTCTTCAAGCATCGCGCGCTGTTCATCGGTCATGTCCCCCGCTTCATGGAACACGTCGGCCCGATAGTTCTCGATCTCGACTTTCGGGTCGATCGCGTCGACGGTGAACGTGGCGGGCACGTCCTCACCGATTGTGAAAGCGACGTGTGCCGCCGGGTCGGTCGTCGTCAAATGGACGGCGTGGCCGCGTTCGCTCAAAGCGACGGCGAGGAGTGAGGCGAGTGTCGTCTTGCCGACCCCACCTTTGCCCATCGTCATGATGACGCTCGGACCGTCCGCTTCGATTTCATCGACGAGCGTATCGATCGAACCGTAACGGCTCGCATCATATGTCATATCCGGTACGTCGACCGTCTCCCCGTTCACCCAGCGGCGCAGTGCCGGGACGCCGACCAAGTTCTCGTAGGCGTATGGGAGCGTGAACGTCTCGAGCGTGTCGACGCCTTGTGGCAAGTTGTCGAGCGCGTCTTGTTGGCGCTCGATGAACCGTCTCGTATAACGGTCCGTACCTTCCGCCGGGTCGACGACACCGTTGATGACGAGTTGCATCCGCTCGATCCCGATGGCGTGGAGCTCCGTTGCGGCACGACTCGCCTCGACGAGCGTCGACGTCTCAGGACGGGCGACGAGCAACAGTGTCGTCTCGTCCCCGTTCGAGAGTGTCTCGACCGCCAGTTTATATTGGTGTTGCTTGTCTGATAGACCAGCGAGCGGACCGAGGCATGAGACGCCGGTCGTGTTCGTCTCTAAAAATTCGTCCCACGCGCTCGGGAGCGTGAGCAACCGGAGCGTATGCCCGGTCGGTGCCGTGTCGAAGATGACATGGTCGTACGTGTCACGGGCCGTCTCTGACGTCAACAGCTCGGTGAACTGATCGAACGCCGCGATCTCGACCGTACAGGCACCGGACAGTTGCTCTTCCATCGACTGGATGGCGACGTCCGGGAGCACGCCGCGATACGGGCCGACCATGCGTTCCATATACGCTTTTGCCGCTTCTTCCGGGTCGAAGTTCGCAATCAATAGCTCCGTCCCCGGGACTGCTCTCGGTGTCTCGTCAAGTTCCATCTCGAACACGTCCTGCAAATTACTTGCCGGGTCGGTCGAGACGAGCAAGACGCGCTTGCCACGGTCAGCGAGCGTCAAGGCGAGGCTCGAGGCGGTCGACGTCTTCCCGACGCCGCCTTTCCCGGTCAAAAACATGTAACGGGTCGGCTCAATCGTATTAAAATCAAAGCGATTCATCATGACGCGCCTCCTTATTTTTTAAGCGTGATGCGGACTTTCGGTTTCTCGCCGTCTTGTTTCGCGAACGCCGCGACCGGGAGACCGGTCAGTTCAGCGATCTCTTCGTTCGTCATGTAGGCGCCGCGTTTGACGATCTCACCGTCGATGACGGTGAGCGGGAGCGTGTCGAGCCCTTTCGTGATCTCGGCTTGCACGTTTGCGTTTTCAACGAAACGGTTCGGCTCCGAGGCGAGGTTATAACGCTCGACGTCGAAACCGCGTTGTTTCAACACGTAATGGATCGTCGCGATCCGCGTCAGTTCCGGGTCGATCGATGGGCCACATAGTCCGGTCGGACAGCACATGGCCGGTTCGAATACTTCAAGTTTCATCGTTTATTCCTCCTTAAATGGCACACTCGGCGTCACAGTCACAGCTCGCATCGATCATCTCGACTTGTCCGAGCAGATCGACGACGATCGAATAGAACGGGCTCGCCTCGTTCAACCGGTAATGGATCCATTGCTTGTCCCGGCGCTCGAGCAGCAGTCCCACTTGCCGCATCATCTTCAAATGCCGGCTGATCGCCGGCTGCGAGATGTCGAAGCAGTCAACGAAGCTGCAGGCACACTGTTCCCCATCCTGCATCTGCTTTAACATCGTCAACCGCGTCGGGTCAGCGAGCACTTTGAGCACTTTACTCAGTTCTTCTGCGGTATGCATCGTCATTCTCCTTTACTCCATGTATAACAAAACCGTTATATAACCTTTACGTTATGAAATTACCATAGTTTTTAATGATAAGCAATTGTCTTTTCTGAAAAAGTTCGTTATGATAAAACACGTTGTGAAAACATGTGTCGGTTTAACCGCTTCCTTCATATAATGACGCATTTGATCTTCGTGAGACTCGGAGGTCAAAGTCAAAACTATAAAGAGAGGTGTGTTCTTTTTGGAAAAATTGAATACTGTCAAACAAGAATGGCTCGGTAACGTCCGGGCTGACGTCCTTGCGGGGATCGTCGTCGCGCTCGCCCTCATCCCTGAGGCGATCGCATTCTCACTCATCGCTGGACTGAACCCGATGGTCGGTCTATACGCTTCATTCATTATCGCCATGGTCATTTCGATCACGGGCGGTCGACCAGCGATGATTTCAGCTGCAACCGGGGCCATGGTGCTCCTCGTTGTCGATTTAGTTCGAGATTACGGTCTCCAATATTTATTAGCAGCCGGTATTTTAGCCGGTATCATTCAAATCGTGCTCGGGTTCTTTGGTATAGCGCGTCTTATGAAGTTCATCCCGCGTGCGGTCATGGTCGGCTTCGTTAACGCCCTCGCTATTTTGATCTTCCAAGCTCAATTACCAAACTTTGAAGGCGAGAGCTGGATCATGTGGGCGATCGTCGCCGCATCACTCGTCATCATCTTCTTGTTCCCACGTATCACGGGCGCAATCCCGGCACCGCTCGTCGCCATCGTCGCGATGACGCTACTTGCTGTCTTTATGGGGCTCGATACGAAAAACATCGGCGACATGGGGACGATCTCAGCAACGTTGCCGGAATTCTTATTCCCTGACGTTCCGTTCACGCTCGAGACGCTCATGATCATCTTGCCGTATGCCTTCTCACTCGCCTTCGTCGGCTTGATCGAGTCGTTGCTCACAGCTCAAATCGTCGATGACATGACAGGAACGGATTCGAACAAGAATCGTGAGTCAAAAGGTCAAGGGATCGCCAACATCATCGCCGGTTTCTTCGGCGCGATGCCAGGTTGTGCGATGATCGGCCAATCGGTCATCAACGTCTCGTCTGGAGCACGCGGTCGTCTATCGACGTTCGTCGCCGGACTCGCGTTGTTCATCATGATCATGACAATCAGTGACGTTCTTATGTTGATTCCAGTCGGCGCCCTCGTCGGTGTCATGTTCTTCGTGTCATATGCGACGTTTGATTGGGGCTCACTTAAAGCGCTCCGGACGGCACAAAAGTCGGATACGGTCGTCATGCTCGTCACCGTGCTCGTCACTGTGCTCACGCACGACTTGTCAATCGGTGTGTTCGCCGGGATTTTAACAGCTGCGATTTTGTTCGCCGCGAAAATCTCGAAAGTCGAACTCGACCGCAACGTCGAAGCCGACCACGCCCACTACGTCGTGAACGGTCAATTGTTCTTCGCATCAACGTCTGAGTTCGTCAACCAATTCGACGTCGAAGAAGATGTCGAGGCAGGCATCAAACATGTGACAATCAACTTCTCGAACACACACCTTTGGGACGATTCGGCCATCGGCGCCATCGACAAAGTCGTCTTCAAATACCGTGCGAATGGAATCGAGCCAGAACTGTTGAACTTGAACAAAGATTCAGAGAAGCTGCTCAATACGCTCGCGCTTCACTTGAAACAACAAGATGCCGGCATCGGACATTAATTCGGGAGGGATTCACATGACAAAAATCTTCTTAGCCGTTGACGGATCGGACCATTCGATGCGCGCGACCGCGAAAGCGATCGAGCTCGCGAAAGTCTCGAACGCCAAAATCGATGTCGTTCACGTCGTCAGCTCGAAAGAGTCAAAAGAAAGTGCCCTGCAATCAACAGGCAAAATCGACCTGGAGGCGAAACGGATGCAGCGGATGCAACGTTTCTTCTCAGCGATCGAAGCAGCCGGACTCGAGTACGAATATATCGAGCTCCGTGGTGAACCGGACGTCGAGCTCGTCAAGTATGCGAACCATGAACCGTTCGAATACGTCGTCGTCGGCTCGCGCGGCTTGAACACGTTCCAAGAGTTCGTTCTCGGCAGCGTCAGCCATAAGCTCGCCAAACGCGCGCTCGCGCCGGTCGTCATCGTCCGATAATCAGACAGGAAGTGAACCTCAGCGTTCACTTCCTTTTTCTGTATCTCGAATCGACACAATTGCGAATGCGCTTTCATAAAAAATCGCATATACTTGTAGTAGCAAGCGTACAAGAGGAGGCGTTGAAAGAATGGGTAAAATCTTTTTAGCGGCAGATGGCTCGGATCACTCGAGACGAGCTTTAACAAAGGCAATTCAACTCGCCAAAGCATCAGACGCATCGATTGATATCGTTCACGTCGTCAGTGCGAAAGAATCGAAAGAGGCCGCGCTCAACTCGACCGGCAAGATCGATCTCGAGACGAAACGAAAACGCATGATGCAACCGTTGTTCGATACGATCGAAGCGGAAGGCATCGCCTATGAATACGTCGAACTCCGCGGCGAACCGGACGTCGAGCTCGTCAAATACGCCAATCGCGATCCGTTCGAATACGTCGTCGTCGGCTCGCGCGGCCTCAATACGTTCCAAGAGTTCGTCCTCGGCAGCGTCAGCCACAAACTCGCCAAACGGGCGCAAGCACCCGTCATCATCGTCAAATAAGCCATCCCCTTTCTCGACTCGAGAAAGGGATTTTTTGTGTCTTATACAGGAACAACGTCCTATGTGTGGAATCAACTAGTGTATGTACAACTAACTAAGGAGGCAAGCTTTCATGGAGATTGTCAACGACCCGAGCACGTTACTTTTAATTTTACTGCCTTTATTGTTACTGCAACTGATCCTCCTCGTCGTCGCCATGATCGATTTATTCAAGCGGCCTGAAACGAACGGACCGAAATGGGTGTGGCTCCTCGTCATCGTCTTTATCAACATCCTCGGTCCGATCGTCTATTTCCTCTGGGGACGGACAAAACAATGAATGCGAGCCATCTCACCAAACGATTCGGCACGTTCACCGCGCTCGATGACGTCAGCTTCTCGCTGCGCCCGGGCTGCACGTCGCTCCTCGGCGAGAACGGGGCCGGCAAGACGACGCTCCTCAACATGATCGCCCGTGTGACGACGCCGACGTCCGGACAGATCGAGGGTCACGACACGATCCGGGTCGGTTATTTACCGCAACGGCCGGCGCTTTACCCTTCCCTCACACCGGTCGAGACGATTAAATATGCGGCCGACTTGACGGGCACGACCGGCGTCGACGCCTTGAACCTCTTAAAACGCGTCGGCTTAGAACCGGTCGACCGCCCGGCGGCGCACTTGTCAGGCGGGATGCGGCAACGGCTCGGCATCGCCCAAGCGCTCGTCCATGACCCGGAACTATTGTTGCTCGATGAACCGGTGTCGGCGCTCGACCCGCGCGGCCGCCGGGAAGTGCTCGATCTCTTGAGCGACTTGAAGCGCGAGCGGATGATTCTCTATTCGACGCACGTGCTCCCTGACGCCGAGGAGGCGAGCGACTGGGTGCTCCTGCTTCGGCAAGGACGCCTGCTCATGGAAGGCACCGTCACCGATTTGCTCGGGGCCAAATCGTCCATCCAACTTCGCCTGTTCGATGACATGACGACGGAAGGCGATTGGAGCGCGCTTGCGGGTGTCGTCCGTGTCTCGCGGACGGGGACGACATGGACGTTCGAGACGTCCGATAAAACGATGTCCGAGCGGGCGATTCTGCAACGCGTCCTCGCCCAAGGACTGATGATCCAATCGTTCCACGTCGGTCATCCGTCGCTCGAATCACTGTTTTTGGAGGTGAACGCTTAATGAGGACGGCCATTTTTAAACAAGAATGGAAAGAATCGTGGCGCAATAAACGGCTCGTTTGGGTGCCGGTCGCTCTGATGTTGCTCGCGGCGATGCAGCCGCTCACGCTCTACTTCTTACCAGACATTTTAGCGTCAGGCGGTAACTTGCCGGACGGGACCGTCATCGAGATCCCGACGCCGACACCGGCCGAAGTACTCTTATCAGTCAGTGAGCAGCTGCGACAGATCGGCCTGCTCGTCGTCCTGCTGTCGGCGATGCATACGTTCAGCCAAGAACGTACACTCGGTACGCTCGCTTGGCTCAAGTCGCTCAACATTCCAGCTTCTCGCATCGTCATGAGTAAATGGGCACACTACACGTTACTTTCCGCTGTTTCCATCTTGCTCGCCCAAGGCACAGCCGCCTATTATACGGTCATCTTGTTCGACTCGTTCGATGTGACGGACTTTGTCATTTCCACGGGTCTATTGATCGTCCATTTCGTCGTGCAGCTGTCGATCTTCTTCTTATTCGCCGCGCTGCTCGAGAGCGGACTCGTCGCCCTCGTCATCACACTCGGTGTCCACTTCGTCTTATCGCTCCTGCTCAGTTGGATCGATTGGGACTGGATGCCTTGGAACCTTGGCGGATTGTCGGGCGAGGCGCTCATCCAAAGCGTCAATTTCGCTTGGCCGCTCGTCACTAGCATTGTCTTGATCGGACTAGTGTTGTTCGTCGCGTCCAAGCGCTTATTATTTTTGAGTCGAACGTCCTGATTATTCAATTTTGTAAAATAGGTCTTTCGTCGATGCGTGTGTCTTTAATTTTCAACGTATAATAGAGTTACAAATTCAGACAATTTTGTATATTGAATACGGGGGAAATTGAATGAAATCGAGCTATTGGTTTACAGGAACGGTACTTGCCGTCAGTTTGTTTGCCCTACCGAGTATCGGGCACGCCGAAGCCGGGTTTCAGATGACAGCAAACGGAACGGTCTATACGACGGCCGATGGGACGACGTTGACCGGTTGGCAAGAAATCGAAGGCAAGACGTACTACTTTGATGCGTTCGGTGTCATGGTGACGGGCTGGCAGACGATTGACGACTCGATCTATTATTTCGAAGCGAACGGTGTCCGAGTCACAGGACTTTATCCACTTGATGGCGCTACATATTTGTTCGCTGCTGACGGGAAGCGTTTGACCGGCTGGCAACAGCTCGAAAACAACGTTCATTACTTCAAGTCAGATGGGACGATGGCGACCGGTTTCGTGACGATTGACGGGAAACACTATTACTTTTCGCCTAACGGACAGCGTTTGAGCGGTTGGCAAACCATCAATGGTGCCAAGCATTACATCTTCACAGACGGAACAATCCGAACCGGTACATATACGATTTCCGGGAAAAAATATTTATTGCTGAAAGATGGAAAGATGGCGACCGGCTGGCAACAAGTCGGGACACGCCATTACTACTTCGGCTCGGACGGCGCCAGAAGGCATGGCTTGCAGAAAGTCGGCACGACTGTATACGGGTTCCATGAGACATACGGCTACCGGCTTCAAGGCGTGCAAAAAGTCGCCGCCCGCTATTATTACTTCGGTACGGACGGGAAACGCCGCTACGGACTTCAGACGATTCAAGGTAAAGTTTACGGATTCCATCCCGTCTATGGCTATCGTCTCCAAGGCAAGCACAAGATCGGTTCATACTATTACCACTTCCACTCGACCGGTGTCCGCGAGACCGGTTGGAAGTATACGACACAGTACGAGTATTATGCACCGACGTTGACGAAGAAAACCGATTGGCAAGCGATCAGCGGCAAATGGTATTACTTCGATGCATCCGGTGTCATGTACAAAAACAAAAAAGTCGGCAACGCTTCGTTCGACGCGAGAGGCGCCTACAGCAATCCCCTCTCCGTCTACAAGATGAGCGTGCCGCTCTACCGCCAGTTCCCGATGGGGTATCCGTCCGGATGCGAGTTCTTCTCGCTCAAGATGGCGCTCGAGAAGAAGGGCCGCGTCGTCAGCGCCGAGACGCTCTATCGCGAGATGCCGAAAAGCATGTGGAACGCCCGCTACGAGAACCGGCTCTATCGCTGGGTCGACCCGAACGTCATGTTCACCGGTGACCCGAAAGGCACGCTCAGTAAATATCGTAACTATGGCATTTACCCGAAAGGCATGATCAACTTCTCGAGTAAGTACCGTCCGGTCAAGGATCTTTCGGGCCAAGGCCTCGCCTCGATCGAGCGCGAACTGTCGCTCGGCAACCCGGTCATCGTCTGGGCAAGCGTCGACTTTAAACAACCGTACGGCTACTTCAATTGGTATACCGCCTCGAACCAAAAATTCACCGGATTCACCAACTACCACGTCATGCTCGCGACGGGCTATGACAAAAACAACCTGTACATTAACGACCCGTACCGCGGTCGCCTCACTATCCCGAAAACCCAAGTCAGCTCTGTCATGGGTGCGACCGGATGGAAAGCACTCGCTGTCCGTTGATTCATGAGCCACCGAGAAATCGGTGGCTTTTTTTAGGTATAACGAATCAAATTAAGAAATCGAATTTCCTATTTATAACTAATATTATTGAATTAAAAATACAAAGTGCTACACTCTGGATAATAGTTAAAGCGCTTACATTTTCTAAAGGAGGAACTCTTATGAAGAAATGGATTGGTGGCCTCGCTGCCCTGACGCTCGTCACATCGTCTGTCGTCTTGCTCGACGCCGATGCCAAGTCTAAACCGAAGAAACCGAAAGTCGAGCTCGGGGTCGACCGGTTGATGGACGACCCGGAACTGCTCGCCGGTAAACGCGTCGGGCTGATCACGAACCCGACCGGTGTCGATGCCAACATGACGAGCATCGTCGACTTGTTCCACAACTCCGACGACTTTGAACTCACGGCACTGTACGGACCGGAGCACGGTGTCCGTGGTGATGCCCAGGCCGGCTCGACGATCAGCTCGTATATCGACGACGTGACCGGTCTTCCGGTGTATAGCCTGTACGGGGCAACGAAAAAACCGACGCCTGAGATGCTCAAAGACGTCGACGTGCTCGTCTTCGATATTCAAGACGTCGGCACCCGTTACTACACGTACATCTACACGATGGCGTACGCGATGGAAGCTGCGGCCGAGAACGACATCCCGTTCGTCGTCCTCGACCGGCCGAACCCGCAAGGCGGCCTCCGCGTCGAAGGACCGGTGCTCGATCCGGCTTATTCAAGCTTCATCGGTTTGTACCCGATCCCGCTCAAACACGGCATGACCGTCGGCGAACTCGCTCGCCTGTTCAACCGTGAATACCAACTTCAAGCTGACCTCGAAGTCGTCAAGATGAAAGGCTGGAAACGCTCGATGCTGTACGAAGATACAGGCCTCCCGTTCGTCATGCCGTCACCGAACATGCCGACGACCGACACGGTCAACGTCTATCCGGCGACCGGACTGTTCGAAGGAACGAACCTGTCCGAAGGGCGCGGCACGACGAAACCGTTTGAATTGATCGGCGCCCCGTACATCAACGCGCACGAGTACGCCAAGAGGCTGAACGCGCTCGACCTTTCAGGTGTCACGTTCCGCGCCGCCTCGTTCACACCGACGTTCTCGAAGAATGCGGGCAAGCTATCGCATGGCGTCGAAGTGTACGTCACCGAACCGACGAAGTTCGAAGCGGTCAAGACCGGCATCGCCATGTTGAAAGTGGCGCACGACTTGTACCCGGACGACTTCGAGTTCCTCGCGAACGACTTCATTACGAAGCTGACCGGAAACGCCTACTTGAAGGACATGATCCTCGACGGAGAGTCGCTTGAGGCGATCATGGATAAAGTCGACGCCGAGCGCGACGCGTTCTTACCGATTCGTAAAGATTATCTTCTGTATAAATGAAACGAAGGCAGGCTCTTTTGAGTCTGCCCTTATTTGTAATCCAATGGTAATACCCACTATTGCCCTATTCAATATATTATATGGTTATATTATCGGAAAAGGAGACTTCCCTCTTGAAAAAACCAACTACCATCCTCGTATCAAGCGCACTCGCCGCGGCGCTCACGTTCACCCCGTCGACGGCTTCGCTCCCGCTCGAACAGGCCACCGTCCAAGCGGCGTATACAGAAACAGCAATCAACACGAAAGGTTCGGTCACGGGCATCAGCCAGCTCCCGGTCCGCAAAACGCCGTCGCTTTCAGCAGCACGACTCGGCTCAATCAAGCGTTACGGCACGATGACCATCCGGACGTCGTTCACCGTCGGCGGATCAAAGTGGTACAAGATTAAATGGGGGGCTGGCGTCGCCTACGTCCCGGCCGCTTACGTCAAACTATCGACGGCGGAAGTCGCGTTCAAGAAAACGGCTTACGTCGCCCCGTCGAGCGTCTATTTGAAATCACGACCGCTCACGACGTCTTCGAACGTCGCTTTCCTCCGCCAAGGTGTAAAGCTCGAGACGAGCTCGTACCGTTATACCGGCTCGACACGTTGGTATAAGGCGACGAGTGGTACGAAGACCGGTTACATCATGGCGAAACACGTCACGTTCACCGCTCCCGCGAGCGGCGTCTTGAGCGAGACGAACAAAGAGCGCCAAGCGGCTGGCCTGACAACGCTCGCCGCCTCGAGCGAAGCGAACCGCGTCGCCCAAGTCCGGGCCGATGAGATGGCACGGACCGGTCAATTCTCGCACCAACTCCGTGAGAACGGCAGCCCGGGTGACACGCTCGACGCCTACAACGTCAGCTATCGTGGCTGGGGCGAGAATATTTATATGGGGTCGAGTGACCCTGGCCAAGCGGTCGACGCTTGGATGAACTCGAGCGGGCACCGCGCCAACATCTTGAACGGCCGCTTCACGCATCTCGGGGTCGGCACAGCGAAAAACGCACAAGGCTCGACGATTCATGTCCAAGTGTTTTTGACGAAATGAAAAATGGAGGATCGCCCCATGGCGGTCCTCCATTTTGATTAGCGGCGCTCGTCTTTCAAGCTTTCGAGATTTTGTTGGGCTTGGCCCGTCTTCTCTTTTGCCGTACCTTTGACTTGATCCTTTTGACCTTCACGTTTGAGCGACTGGTTGTCCGACGATTTGCCGACTGCTTCTTTCGCTTTTCCGGCCGCTTTATCGATGAATCCGTCGACTTTTTTGTTTAGTCCGTCTTTCATATGAATCTCCTCCTCGTGGTATCGTGTCTAAACAATGTACCACTCTGAAGAAAACTCAAACATAGTGCTCTTTGACGAGCACACGAAACCGCGGCCGGACGGTCAGCTCGATCGTCGTCACGGTCCGAGTCCGGTCCTCGGTCATGACGATTAAAAGCTCCCCATGGTCGCGCCGGTCTTCGAGCACTTCGACTTTGCTGACGGTGCGGAGCAGTTGATAGTAGAGCAGTTCGCCCGTCTCGCCTTTGACGTTCACCTCGAACTCGTGGTAGCTCGGGGAGACTTTAAAATAGAACGACTCTTTCCCGTTCGTGAAGCGGAACACCGACTCGTCATAATAAAACGGGAGCGTCGCATCCATCCGCTTCGGCTCGACCGTGCAAAATAACGCCCACGCCATCTCGTCAGGAAATTTTTCACCCGCTTCTCCTTTGTTGAACTGCCACCCTTTCATACTCAATCCCTACTTCCCTCTTTTTATAATTGTCTGAATAATCGGACTATAACAAATTGATTCGCCAACACGTTCAAAATCCCTGCAAACGGGAACAAATCTCTGTATGCTCTTTTTCTGTCCGTCCATCTGAAAGGGGTTGCGTCCACGTGTCCATCATCGCACTCGACCATGTCACGAAGCGTTTCGGGGAGACGATCGCCTTGAACGACTTCTCGCTCCACGTCGAAGCAGGCGAACTGTTCGGTCTGCTCGGTCCGAACGGGGCCGGCAAGACGACCGCCATCTCCGTCATGCTCAACCTATATCCTGCCGACAGTGGTACGATCCGTATCTTTGACCGCGTCATGCCGAAAGACGAACAGGCGATCAAGCAACGCGTCGGCATCGTCCCGCAGCACGTTTCCGTATATGACCAGCTGACCGTGTTCGAGAACATCCAATTTTTCGCCGAACTTTATGGCTTCAAGCCGGCCGAGGCGAAACAAAAGACCGAGGCCGCCCTCGACTTCGTCGAGCTGACCGCTCACCAAAAGAAACGTCCGCCGGAACTGTCCGGAGGGCTGCTGCGTCGTTTAAATATCGCCTGCGGCATCGTCCATGAACCGGAGCTCATCTTTATGGACGAACCGACCGTCGCCATCGACCCGCAGTCGCGGAACACGATCCTCGAGAACATCCGTGAGTTGAACCGGCGCGGGGCGACGATCATCTATACGTCCCACTACATGGAGGAAGTCGAGATGCTGTGCGACCGCGTCGCCATCGTCGACGAAGGGAAGATCATCGCCGAAGGGACGCAAGACGAGTTGAAAGACCAAGTCATGACGCTCGAGACGGCCCGCATCAAAGTTGATGCCTTGACGCCAGGGCTCATCGAACGGCTCGGCGCACTCAGTCAAGTAAAGAAAGTCGAGTATCATGAGCCGTACATCGAGGTGTCGCTCGAGAAAGACACGCCGCTCGCCCCGCTCCTCGACGTGCTCCACGACGCGAAGGTCCGGTTCACGTCGATCACTGTCGACCGCCCGTCCTTGAATACCGTCTTCCTGGCCTTGACCGGCAAGACGCTAAGGGAGTGACGGTCATGAAGACGTGGACGTTCATCAAATACGATGTCAAACAACAACTGCGCGACCGCTCGACCTTGTTTTGGATGTTGCTGTTCCCGATCATCCTCATCTTCGGGCTCGGCACGATGCTGTCTGCCATTTTCAGTAACGACTTCTCACTCCCGGTCACAGACGTCGCTTATGTCGAGCAGTCGACCGACGACTATCGCGTCCCGCTCGAGACGTTCCTCGCCGACGATGACATCAAGGCGTTCGTCAACCTCGTCCCGTACGACAGCGTCGCCGCTGCCGAACGTGGCGTCAACGACGGCGATGCCGACGTCATCTTGCACCTCGACGGGTCGAACGTGCGTCTCTTGTATGAAGAACCGACGACGATCGAGTTCGATGTGCTCGAGGCGGTCATCCGGCAATATACCGACGTCGCCAATCAACAGATCATGCTCGCCGAGTCAGGCGTCGCCGTCCCGTTCGAGCCGGAGACGTTCATCGACAGCGAGAGCGTCGACTTGTCGGGCCGCACCCCGACCTCGCTCGAATACTTCACGGTCACGATTTCGATCATGACCGCCTTATTCGGCGCCTTCTATATCACGGGCATGCTCAGTGAGGAACAGCCGATGAAAGGCAGCTATCTCCGGATCCAGGCCGCTCCGGTCAAGACAATCGACTACCGGCTCGCTCGCACGTTCAGCCGTTACGTGCTCATCTTCCTGCAGCTCGTGCTCGTCTTTTGGTTCAGCCATTTCGTCTACCGAAGCTTCTCGCTCGACTACGTCCACTTCGGACTGTTGTTTCTCGCCTGGGTCGCACTTGCCCTTTACGGCACCGCGTTCGGATTTATAATCGCCAGTCTGCCTCGCGTCACGCGAAGTACGAAAGACGCGATCGTCAACGGTAGCGTCGCCATCATCATGATCCTCTCCGGGGGCTACGTCCCTGGATTCGACCAAGTGACGCTGAGCGTCGCACCGTGGGCGAAGTACGTGTTCATGCCGATCTTTATGCGCGACGGCATCCTCCAAGTGCTGCTCCGGGGCGGGGACGTCACCTTGTTTTGGCAAGGTCTCGGTTGGCTCGCCCTGCACGTCGCCGTCTTCACCGTGATCAGCCTGCTGTTGTGGAAAGGAGTGAGCCGCCGTGGTCTTGTTTAGGCATGTCGCCAAACGGATGCTCCGAAGAAAAGGGTTATGGGTGTTCACGTTCGTATCCGTGTTCGGATTCGCCCTCGTCCTGTCGTTCCTCAACTCGACGTCTGCTTTGAACGTCTCGATCGGTATTCTCGACCGTGACGGCGGCTCGTTGTCGGGCCGGGTCATCGAAGAGGCGGGCCGGTTCGGTTCGGTGACACCGCTTGAGACGGACGAGGCCGACGAGGCGCTGCTCGAAGGACAAGATATCGTCTTAACGATCCCGGACGGTTTTACGGAAGACTTGTTCGCCGGCGACATTCCGCGGCTCTCGTTCAGCGCGACCGAAGGGAGTGACGCCGCCTTGATCGAACAGGCGCTCAACTCCCACCTTTCCCGCGAGCGGCAACTGCTCGCGGCGAGTGAGTTTGACGAAGGGCGATTCCTCGAGTTGGCGGAAGCGGAGACAATGAACGGTTACACGCTCTCGAGCGAGCCGTTCCAAGAAAGTGTCGGCACGACCGCGCGGACACAGGCGTTCCTCGGGCTGTTGTCGTTCGTCATGATGTCGGCGTTCCTCCAGTTCATTCCGCTTTTTGTCGCCGACGACCGGGATGAATTGATTTACTCGCGCTTGTTCGCGGCACCGGTCACGCCGCGCCGCTACGTCGGGTCGCTGTTTTTATCATTTTGCGCCGTCGGGCTCATCTACGTGCTCATGCTGCTCGTCTTTAGCGCCGTCCTCTATCGGCAAGACATCATCGCTCACCTCCCCGTGCTCACGTTGTTGTTCACCGTCTATTTGTTCGTCTGTCTCGCGATCGGTTCACTCATCGCGGTCCTCGCGACGAATCGGGACAAGGCAAACATTTGGCAGACGTCGGTCACGATGGCCGCCGCCATCACCGGGGGCGCCTTTATCAGCTTGACGTGGCTCCCGGAGTCGCTCCAGCTCGTTGGACGCTTCTTGCCGACCTATTGGTTCAATAGCGGGGTTGCCAACATGTATGACGATCGGTTCCCGACGCTGTCTGTCCTCGTCATGGTCGGTATGGCGCTCATCGTGTTCGCGGCGACCGTCTTCGCGTTGAAAAAACGACCTCTCACATGACACAAAAACGGCGAGACACTCATCAGAGCGTCTCGCCTTTTAGCGTTGTAACGTCGGAACAATCTTTTGGAAGAACACCTCGACGAGCACAGGGTCGAACTGACGACCTGCCTCTTGTTCGATGACGGCGAGCGCCTCGGCGAGCGTCTTCGCTTGGCGGTACGGTCGGCCCGTCATCATGACGTCGAACGTGTCGGCGAGCGCGATGATCCGGGAGGCGAGCGGAATATCAAATCCGCTTATGCCGTTTGGATAACCGTTCCCGTCCCAACGCTCATGGTGCGACAGCACAATCTCTGACAGCGTCCCGTACTCAGGGACAGTGCTCAAAATATTGTAACTCACCTCGGGATGACGTTTGATCTCGCGCCACTCAGCTTCGGTCAAAGCACCCGTTTTGTCGAGAATCTCATTACTGATCGCGACCTTACCGATATCGTGCAAGATGGCGGCCGTCTTCAACTCGTTCACGTCACTGCTCGTCAAGTTCATCGCCTCGCCAAGCTGACCTGATAGCTCGGCGACACGCTGCGAGTGCGCCTCTTCGCGCGGGATTTTCTCATACAGCGTCCGCATGATCAATTGAATCGAAGAATGGCGGCGGCTCTGCTTCTCGGACACTTTATGATGGTACATCTGGTCTTCAGCCAAATTGAACACGTCCATGATCGACAGTGCGCCGTCGGTTTTGACCGCTTCTCCAAACGATGCCGAGATCGGCAACCCTTCAATCGATTTTTCAAGAAATAAACGGCTCAGTCGATTGGACAACTGCTGCGCATCAGATAACGACGTATTCGGCAAGATGATCACGAATTCGTCACCGCCGATCCGGGCGACCGTATCGACACCACTGATTTCACGCTTCAAAATATTCGTCGCTTCAATCAAGAGACGGTCTCCGACCAAGTGGCCGAACGCGTCATTCGTCAGTTTCAGGCCGTTGATGTCGACGACGATGAGGGCGAGCGGGTAATAGCCCGGCTCGTCGAACGTGACGAGCGCCTCGTCGAAGTAGCGGCGGTTTTTCACCCCGGTCAACTGGTCGTGATAACTCAAATACTCGATTTCCATCTCGTACGTCTTCTTCTCGGTCACATCCCCGATGTATCCGTGCCAGAGCACGTGCCCCTCGGCGAGCTTCTCGGGACGGGACGACCCGAGGATCCACTTCGTCCGCCCGTCCGGCGTATACACCCGGAACTCGGCGTCCCAAATCGTCAAGCTACGATATGACTCTTGGATGCTCGCCATCACTTGCGGATAATCGTCCGGATGAATTTTTGAGAAGACGAGATTCGCATCCCGTTTCACCTCGTCCGCCGTGACCCCGGTCAACACTTCAAAGCCACGGCTGAAGAACGGGAAGTAGAACGACCCGTCCGGCCGGAGCTCGAACTGGTAGATGGCGCCAGGGACCTGGTCGGACAACTTTGTCAGCAGACGGTCGCGCTCAGCGAGTTCCTCTTCGAGCTGGACGCGTTCGGTCACGTCCTTGGCAACGGCGTAGATGTAGTTGCCTTGGACTTTGCAATGCCATTCGATCGAGCGGTAATCTCCATCGATCGTCCGGAAGCGGTTGACGAACCGGAACAGTTCACGCGCCGTATCGAGCTCACTAAAGGCCGCTTCGGTCTTCACCTGATCGTCAGGATGGACGAGCCCGATGAAGTCCATGTTCTCGAGTGACTCGATTGGGAAGCCGAGCACACGCTCCCACGCCTTATTCAAATGCAGTACGTCTCGCGTCGTCAATGACATGATGCACTCGAGGTCAACGGTGGCGAACCCTTCAAACATCGATTCTTTCGCCTCACCGACTTGACGGTCGACTTTCGTCATCTGTTCGAGGATATGGACGATGTACAGCTCGACGAGACCGAGACGGTCGGCCCGCTTCTTCCCTTGCATGACAATCGTCAAATCACCGTAAAAGACGCCGTCTTTTTCAATCTTGAACAAGATGACTTGCCCGAGGTCGAAGATGCGTAAAATGTTTTTGACGAGCCGTTTCGGCAACACCCCGTCCATGAGTGGTTCGATCTCGTCCAAGATGATCGGACTAGGCAACTCCAACAGCTCGATGCGTTTCCGGCTCATCGGCCATTTCTTGCCGACCGGGTGGAAGCCGAGGACATCCAAGCTGCGTTCGAGCAGCTCGTCGATTCCAGAGATCGCGACCGTCGAGTACGTTTGTCCATCGTCATTCACCAAGTTGAGCGTCACCGCTTTCGCACCGGTGAAGTCCCGGATCTGGTCAAGGAAATGTTGGTTCATCAACAGTTCCCGGCCCGTGGCGACGAAGCGATGCGACACGTTGACGAGTTGTTTCAAGGCGTTGTTCTCTTGGACGTGCGGGGTGATGTCATGGAACAAGGTCGAGACGTAACCTGGTCGTTCGCTGAAGACGGACAGTTCATACCACGCTTTGTTCCGGCGCGAGAAGTGTTCGAACTTGATCGTCTCGCCGTTGTTCACCGCTCGCGCGACTTGAACGATCCATTCGCGTTCGCTGTATTCAAAGTCTTTCAACTGCTTGGTGATGCGTCCGCCGAGAAACTGCTTGCGCTTCGCCTTCATCATCTTTTCGAACGCTTCGTTCACTTCGACAAACTCATAATCGACCGGCTCCCCGGCACCGTCGAAGATGACTTTGAATTCGACGTAGCCTTGGGGCATATGGCGCAACAAAGATCTATAATGGGTGCTGTCTCGTTCTGTCACGTCATTTCCTCCTACGCTGTTTTTCTACATTTTAGTTTACCTCATTTTCGATGAATTCCCTATATTTTCCGAATCAATTCCTCCCAATGTGCACACATTAAGTTTTTGTAAATCCCACCTCACAGGTTGCACGGTTCGCTCCCCGTTGTTAGTATGATTACGAAACCCGATATCGAAAATCGATTTCAAGGAGATGAAGCAAGTGGAAGACCGCGTCCTTCGTAAGCTGTTTCTTGGTTTTATTCATATCCACATCTTGCACCATGCGTCCGAACACCCGGTTTATGGGGCGTGGATGGTCGAAGAGCTGCGCGAGCACGGTTACGCGATCAGTGCCGGGACGCTCTATCCGATCCTGCACGGCATGGAACAAGACGGCCTGCTCACTCGGACGAACGAGTTGGTCGACGGTCATATCCGCAAGAACTATACGACGACCGAAAAAGGGCTCGTCGTCTTGGCCGAAGCCCGTCAAAAAGCGCACGAACTATTCAAAGAGATCAAGGAGTGAAACCAATGGCCAATCAACGTGTGACGTTCAAGACGTTACTGGAGATTTTATTCGTATCAACCCGGCTCGGCTTGACGTCGTTCGGCGGACCGGTCGCCCACCTCGGCTACTTCCATGAGGAATACGTAAGGCGTCGGAAATGGATGGACGAGCGAACGTATGCCGACCTCGTCGCCCTCTGTCAGTTCTTACCTGGCCCTGCGAGCAGTCAAGTCGGGATCGGCATCGGCATCGTCCGTGGCGGTATCCTCGGCGGTATCACCTCGTTCATCGGCTTCACGGCACCATCCGTCATCGCCCTCATCTTGTTCGCCCTTTTAGTCTCAGGACTCGACGTCTCGGACGCGGGCTGGCTGTATGGCTTGAAAGTCGTCGCCGTCGCCATCGTCGCCCACGCCATTCTCGGTATGGCCGGCAAACTGACACCGGACGCAAAGACGCGGACGATCGCCTTCTTCGCGCTCGCCGGTGTGCTCCTCTGGCAGACGACGTATAGCCAAGTGCTCGTCATCCTCTTCGCCGCGCTCGCCGGATTCTTGCTGTTCAAGCCGCAAAACCTCGACGTCAAGTCGGCCTCGTTCCCGCTCTCGAAACGGCTCGGGGCGACGCTGCTCGGTCTGTTCGGAGCGTTACTCGTCATCTTGCCGCTCTTGCGCGAGACGATAGAAAGCCAGTCGCTCGCCATGTTCGACAGCTTTTACCGGGCCGGTGCCCTCGTCTTCGGTGGTGGTCACGTCGTCTTGCCACTCCTCGAGCGCGAGCTCGTCCCGGCCGGATTCTTGAGCGAAGAGGCGTTCCTCGCCGGCTACGGGGCGGCCCAAGCCGTCCCGGGTCCGCTGTTCACGTTCGCATCGTACCTCGGGACCGTCATCAACGGTGTCCCGGGCGGACTGCTCGCGACGTTCGCCATCTTCTTGCCGGCGTTCCTGCTCATCCTCGGGGCGTTGCCGTTTTGGGACGCACTCCGGCGCAACCCGAAAGTGGCAGGTGCGTTGATCGGTGTCAATGCGGCCGTCGTCGGGATTTTGATCGCCGCGTTCTATCAGCCGATCTTCACGAGCACGGTGAACGGCGCCGTCGACTTCGTCTTCGCCGCCCTCTTGTTCGTCATGATCGCCTACTGGAAACTCCCGCCTTGGGCACTCGTCATCGCTGGCGTCATCGGCGGGACGATTATCGGAATGTTGTAACGTGACTAGGGACTTCGTGTCCCTTTTTTTGTTCCCTGTTATTCTCCACTTCGCAAGCTAAAATGTTAATCATTTGAAACTTTTTCAAGTCTGGCGCTCGCTATACTGGAGTATGGATCCCTTTACAAAAGAGGGAAACGTTCCGCTCGGACTTGAGAAAGGAAGTGGGGTCATGCAGCCCTTACATCATAAAACAACGTATATGCCAGGTCTCGACGGCCTGCGCACGTTCGCCGTTTTCGCAGTCATACTCTTTCATTTGAACGCACCATACATACCCGGCGGCTTCCTTGGCGTCGACTTATTCTTCGTCCTGTCCGGTTATTTAATCACCGGCATCTTACTTCGTGAGCAAGCAATACACGGACGGATCAATTTAAAACGATTCTATGTCGCCCGGTTCCGGCGCCTGTTGCCGGCGCTCGTCTTCATGCTCTCGGTCGTCATGGCGTACGTCACGTTGTTCGAGCGCGGACTGCTCGATACGGTGCGCCAAGATACGCTCGCCGCGCTCGCCTACGTGAACAACTGGTGGTATATCTTCCACGACGTCTCGTACTTCGAGAGTTTCGGCAAGCCGTCACCGCTCCAAAACCTGTGGTCGCTCTCGATCGAGGAGCAGTTCTACTTGGTCTGGCCGCTGCTGTTGATCTTTGGGCTGACCGTGAAGAAACGCTTCCTCCAGCTCACCGGCATCGTCTTACTCGCTTCAACCGTTTGGATGGCAATCAGCTTCACACCCGGGACCGACCCGAGCCGTGTTTATTACGGTACCGACACGCGTCTGTTCGCGCTCCTCATCGGGGCGTTGCTCGCGTTCGGTTGGCGTCCGGATGCGTTCAAGCGCGAGATGCCAGCGCTCGGTCTTCGTATTTTGAACGTCGGTGGCGCCGGAGCGCTCATAACGCTCGTCACGGTCATGATGACAGCGAACGCTTATGATGCGTTCCTCTATTATGGAGGTTTCTTGCTCGTCGCCGTGGCGTCAGGTGTGTTGATTGCCGCGACGGCCCATCCGTCGACGCTCTGGTCCCGTCTGTTTGGAAGCGCTTGGCTTCGGTTGATCGGGACACGGACGTATGGCATCTACTTATGGCACTATCCGGTCATCATCTTGACGACCCCGCTTGAGCGGATCGGTTCGTTCAATCCCCTTCTCGCACTCGGTCAAGCCATGCTCACGCTGCTCATCGCTGAAGCGTCTTACCGCTACGTCGAGACACCGATTCGCCGCGACGGGTTCCGCCATGTCATCCGCAACCTGATCCCGACTCGCAACATCAAACCGGCTCGACTGTTCGCGATCACAACCGCGACGGTCTTGTCATTCGTCCTCGTCGGGAATTTGACGATCCTCGCGTTCACGGATAACTCGGACCGGCAACACGAGCTCCCGGTCGTCAAAGCACCGAAGCCGAAGCCAAAAGAAACGACGACCGAACGGCCGGTCGAGTCGTGTCCGCCCGCCCTTGCCATCGGCGACTCGGTCTTGCTCGGCTTGAACGAGTATCTCGGTACCACGTTCCCGAACATGACGATCGACGCCGAAGTCGGCCGCCAAGTCCGTGACGCGCAAGACGTCGCCGCGGGCTATCGTGAATTTGATGCCCCCGGCCATGTCGTCTTCCTCCATCTCGGGACGAACGGAGCTTTCAAGATGGAACAGCTCGACACGTTGATCGGTATGTTTGAATCAGCCGATCACGTGTACGTCATCAATACGCATGTCCCGCGCCCGTGGGAACGCGAAGTGAACGAGTTGCTCAAGCGCGCGAGCGAGCGGCACGATTTCGTCACGCTCATCGACTGGCATGAAGCGTCCGCCGATAAAGCCGACTACTTTGAGAGTGACGGCGTCCATTTGAACATCGATGGCGCCGAGGCGTTCGGAAAGTTGTTGTCTGAAGAGATTGGCTGTCACGACGAACAAGGACTTAGCAACCGCTAAGTCCTTGTTTTCATGGGCGCCACTTCCAGCGCATATAGTTGATCAACAGCTTGATATAGGCGAGCTGTTCACGGATGACATACTTCGCTTTCGCCGCAGCCGGCGTCGGGGCATAGAGCGCGTCCGTCTTGAGCCCGAAGTAGAGCCTCCCGACGAGCCGGGCCCGGCGCACATGGAAGTCGTTCGTCACGACCGTCAGTCCCGTCTCGCCTGCCCACACGTCGCGGCTGAATAAAAAGTTCTCGTACGTCGACGTCGAGTCAGCTTCGATGTGAATGCGCCCCGGGTCGACGCCACGGTCGATCAATTCCCGGGCAATGACGCGCCCCTCGGCCATCCCTTCGTCCGGACCTTGCCCGCCGGAGGCGATTAGTTTGACGTGCGGATATTGGTGCGCATATGTAGCCGCCACGTCGATTCGGTTTCGGAGCGCCCGTGACGGTGCCGTCCCGTTCACTTTCGCCCCTAAGATGAGGACGTACCGGTACGTACCGTCCGCTTGATGTCGTCGCATAGGGGTCACCTGCCTTGATTTCAAGTATAGCATCAACGGCTTCTTCGATTGACTGATACGTTTTTGTTACAGTAGGTAAAGCAAATATATGGTAGAATGAGTATCGGATTAATTTGAATTTGAAGGAGTCGCAACAATGCAAAACTTGAATCCTACGCCTCGGAGCACACGACAGCGGCACGAGACGCGACATATCGTTACAAAACGAGTATTCCATAGTTTGCTAATCATAGGCTTCTTAGCCTTTCTTATAGGCGGCGCCTATGTGACGCTCTCTTCGGAGAAACGCGAAGTCTCTGCCATGGAGAATCGCCAACTCGCCAAAGCGACCGCCGACCTCACGTTCGAGAACGTCATGTCCGGCGCCTATATGAAGAGCGTCGAGACGTATGTCACCGATCACGTCTTTAATCGTGACAGCTGGATCAGCTTACATGCGTTTTTATCGAAAGACTTGTTCCGGCAGACCGTGAAGAATGGGATTTATGTTTCGGCTGACGGGACGATGGAGTCTCCCATGAAAGAGACGATCGATACGAACATGCTCCTCGATGATCTGTCGGTGTTCACGACGTCGATGCAGTCGTCTGGCGTCGATGTCTACTTCGGGCTTGCCCCGAACAAAGCTTCGATGGTCGAAGTCGAACCGAACATGCCTGACTACATGGGCAACGAGGCACCAACAATCTTTAAAGAAACGCGTGACAGCTTGGCTACGGTCGAGGGAATGACGGTCATGGATTACCGGAAGCCACTGAACACGGCGGACAAATTGAGTGACGTCTTTTATAAGACCGACTACCACTGGAATATAAACGGCGCTTATCTGGCTTACGTCCAAACGGTGAAGCAGATTGCTGCCAAACATCCCGAAGTCAGTGATCCGCTCAAGCCAGGCGAACTCCGGACGAAGGCGCACGACCGCCCATACTACGGCTCTTACGCCCGTAGCACAACGCTCCAATACGTCAAAAACGGTGATACGTTCGAATGGATGGAACCAAAGGCCGGATTCACGCCAAGTTCGATTTGTTACAACCGGGCCGAACCGTGTAACGGTAATTTGATCAACAAAAAACCGCTCAAATCAGAAGAGACGTACACGGAGATGTACTCGCTCTTCTTACACCGTAACTGGCCGATCATCACAATGGACCAAGAGGCACCGAAGAATGATACACGGACACTCATCTTGAAAGATTCGTACGCAAATCCGATGCTAACGCTGTTGCCGGAACATTTTGGTCATCTGTCGGTCATCGATATCCGCCATTTCGATGAGTCATCGATTGAAACGTATGTGAAGGATAACGACATCGACGTCGTCTTGTTCATCCACAACGTCAACCTCGGTGAGTTCATCCCGCTCTATCACGACAAGTTGAATGAGTAAACAAAAGAGAGACGAATCATCCCGAATAGGATGATTCGTCTCTCTTTGTTGTGCGCTCTTCCTAGCCGTTGCTTAGAACAAACAGGAATTAGAACCGGAAATAGATGAACGGGTTGAAACTGCTCGCGATAATATACGACACAGCGAAGATGAAGATCGTCGCCATAAATCCGAGGCGCATGAAACCGGCCATGTAGTTGACCCATAGTTTCTTGCTCTCCTGTTCGAGACGGAGCACTTTTTCCCCAAATACTTTCGGGAGCGGTGTCGCCGCAATTATCGCAATCAGTAAGATGACCCCGTATTGGACGAAGTAGAACATCGCCTCACTATCCCATACCGCCGCTCCATTCAAGTTGAACATGGCCGCCAAGTACGAGATGGCGTACGGGAAGTCATCCGCTCGGAAGAACACCCAACCGATGATGACGACGAACAACGTGAACGCATGGGCGAGCGGTGCCGGGAGTGCTTTGAGCCACGCCCCGAGGAACGCCCGCTCAAGCATGATAAAGATTCCATAGTAGGCACCCCAGGCGATAAATGTCCAACTCGCACCGTGCCAAACCCCGGTCAGAATCCAGACGACGGCGAGGTTACGATAGAGCTTCCACGCACTGCCACGGTTCCCACCAAGCGGGATATAGACATAGTCACGGAACCAACTACCGAGCGAGATGTGCCAGCGGCGCCAAAATTCAGACACCGACTTTGAAATGTACGGATAATTGAAGTTCTCAAGGAAATGGAAACCAAACATCCGTCCTAGCCCGATCGCCATGTCGGAATATCCAGAGAAATCAAAATAAATCTGAAGCGAGTACGCGATAATCCCGATCCAAGCGAGGCCCATCGACATCTCCCCGGCATCTTGCGAGAAAATTTGGTCGGCCACGTAGCCGGCGTTGTTGGCGAGGAGCATTTTCTTAGCGAGACCGATGACAAACCGTTGCACCCCGCTCGCAAAGTCGTCCATCGTCTCACGGCGATCATTGATCTCGTCAGCAACCGTCTGATAGCGAACGATCGGCCCGGCAATCAGTTGTGGGAAGAGCGAGATGTAGAGCGCGAGGTCGAGCGGGTTGCGCTGGACTTTCCCATCTTTTCGATACACATCGATGACGTAACTCATCGCTTGGAACGTAAAGAACGACACCCCGATCGGTAGAGGGATTTTGGGATCGGTCAGCTCGAGACCCGTGATGGCGTTCACGTTCTCGATAATGAAACTCGTATATTTGAAGACGGATAACAGCAACACGTTTCCAGCGACCATCGCCCCGACGAGCCATTTCGCCTTCTTCTTGTCGTCACGGTTGTTGTCGACGAGCAGACCGAACGCATAGTTCATGACGATCGATGCGAGCATGACCGTCGTATAGATCGGTTCTCCCCACGCATAGAACAATAGACTGGCAATCAGGAGCACCGTGTTCTTCAAAAAACGCGGTGCGACATAATAGAGAATAAGAACAATCGGTAAAAACCAGAATAAAAAAATCGTCGAACTGAAGAGCATGAGTTCCCTCCTTTCTCATAAAAAATAAAAGGCTGCCCCGAGGGACAGCCTAAACCCATCAACGCGTGAAGCGTTCGACGATTGCGTCGACGATGCGGCGTGACGCCTCCCCGTCCCCGTATGGGTTAGACGCTTTCGCCATGCTTTGGTGCGCCGCCGCGTCAGACAAGAGCTCGTCAGCGAGGCCGAAGATGACTTCTTCTTCAACGCCTGCGAGTTTGAGCGTTCCGGCTGCGACACCTTCTGGACGTTCCGTCGTGTCACGAAGGACAAGGACCGGTACGCCGAGTGATGGTGCTTCTTCTTGTACGCCACCTGAATCTGTCAAGATCAAGTGTGAGCGTGATGCGAAGTTATGGAAATCGAACACGTCGAGCGGCTCGATCAAATGGACGCGGTCGAGATCGTTTAAAATCTCACCGGCCAGTTCCCGAACGATCGGGTTCATATGGACCGGATAGACGACTTCGATATCGTCATATTTTTCAATCAAGCGACGGACAGCACGGAACATATTGCGCATCGGTTCACCGAGGTTCTCCCGACGATGTGCCGTCAACAAGACGAGGCGCTTGCCTTGTGACGTGATTGAGTTCAACAGTTCATTGTCGTACCCGTCTTGAACGGTCGTCTTCAACGCATCGATTGCCGTGTTGCCTGTGACGAAGATGTCTGCTTCTGTCTTGTTCTCACGAAGCAAGTTCTCAGCTGACGTCTCAGTCGGTGCGAAGTGTAGATCAGCCATGACGCCAGTCAATTGACGGTTCATCTCTTCCGGATATGGCGAGTACTTGTTGTACGTGCGTAGCCCTGCCTCGACATGACCGATGGCAATCTGGTTGTAGAACGCCGCGAGTGACGCCGCGAACGTCGTCGTCGTGTCCCCATGGACGAGGACGATGTCCGGTTTCGCTTCCTTCATGACTTCATCGAGTCCGTGAAGGACGCGTGTCGTCACGTCGAAGAGCGTTTGATTCTTCTTCATGACGTCTAGGTCATAGTCTGGTGTGATTTTGAACAATTGCAAGACTTGGTCGAGCATCTCCCGATGTTGGGCTGTGACGACGACGATCGGTTCGATCCCTTCACGGTTTTTGAGCTCCAAAACGAGTGGAGCCATTTTGATGGCTTCGGGACGCGTGCCGAACACGGTCATAACTTTAGTCATAGTGATTCTCCTTTTCGGGGGTGACGCGGCAAAATGATCGTCTCACCGATATCGTGCTGGTCGACGATCGTTGTGCGTTGCTCCATTTTTTGCTGTTTGAACTCCGATTGACGCTTCGAATCAAGCGTACGGAACCATTTCAAAAACTTCATGTACTCGTCGGCCACATCGTCGACGAGTCCGTACTCACGGATCTCACCGTATTCAAGCCAGATCGCCTGCGTACAAAACTGCCGAACTTGTGACACCGAGTGACTGATGAAGAAGATGGTCTTTCCTTCGTCTTTGAACTCGTTCATCTTGACGAGACAGCGGTCGGTGAACGTTTGGTCTCCGACCGAGAGCGCCTCATCGATGACGAGGATGTCAGGGTTGATATTGATCGAGATGGCGAAGCCGAGTCGTGCCTTCATTCCGCTCGAGTACGTCTTGACCGGTTGATCGATAAAGTCGCCAATATCGGCAAACTCGATAATTTCCGGGGTGATCGCTCTGATTTGATGCTTGTCCATGCCGAGCATGAGGCATTTCAGTTCGATGTTCTCCATCCCGGTCAAGTTTCCGTTCAGCCCAGACGAGATGGCGATGAGCGACGGTTTTCCGCGCAGCTCGATCTTGCCGTGCGTCGGCGGGATGACGTCCGACAGAAGGTTCGACATCGTCGATTTCCCCGAACCGTTAATCCCGAGAATCCCGACGACTTCCCCAGGCGGGACTTCGAACGTGACGTTACGGAGCGCATAAAACTGCTTACCGTTCGCCCGGTTGAACAACACTTCTTTCAGCTTATCACTTTGTTTCCGGTACAACGTGTACCGTTTTGATACGTTTTCAAACTTTACTTGGTAGCTCATACGTCACCGCTCCTTAAATATAGTCAATGAAGTAGCGACGGAAACGAACGTGGATCGCCGAACCGATTAAGAACGTCACGAGCGTGAAGCCCCAGAAGTAGAGGCCGTAGCTAAGATTTTGCATGAGCCAATCCGTTCCGAGGAACATCGATCGGTACCCTTCCACCAAGTAGTAGAGCGGGTTGATCATGAGAATCGTTTCAAGCGTTCCGGTCGGTTGCCAAAAGATAGGTAGTAAATAAAGCATCATCCGAATAATTTGTGACAGCAAATTTTGAAAGTCGCGGATAATCGTGGCCAGTGCCGACGTCAAAAGTGAGAACGCATAAAGGAACGCGAGCGCACTGAGAAGCAGGTACGGCAAGAACAGGATGTTCCAGCCTTCACTGATGCCAAACGCCATCATCAAGATGAACGCGATCACGACCATCGCTACGTGTCGGTATAGTTCCGACAAGATGACGTACGCCGGGATTGTGCTGATCGGGAAGCTCATCTTTGAGACGAGTGCAATCTTCGAAAAAACGGATCGAGAACCACTGACGATGGCCGGTCCAAAGAAGAACCATGGCACAATTCCGGAGACGAGCCATGGAAGGAACGGGACATCACCAACGTCTCGACCCGCACGAAGACCGAACCCGAAGACGAGCCAATAGATGCTGATTTGAATGATTGGCGTCAAGATTTCCCACAAGTATCCGAAGTACTGCATCGAATAGCGACTTTTCGTTTCATATAGAGAGAGTCTCACAATTAAATAGAGACTCTCCCATAGTTCGATGAATACTTGCTTCGAGGCTTTGATCATAGTCGGCACACAGGTTAAGCCAACGTTACTTTTCCGTTGACGTATTCGTACAAGTTTCCGTAGTTTACAACCGCGAGGTCGCTGTCATCAGCCTTCACGATATTACGTGTATCAAAGATCATCGGGCGACGCATCGCTGCGTTCAACTCGTTGAAGTCGAGCGCTTTGAACTCGTTATGGTCAACGAGGACGAGAACGATGTCCGCATCTTTGATCGCTTCTTCTTTCGAGACGAGATCGAAGTGTTTCGACGATGAGACTTCAACGTGTGGATCGTGGACGGCGACGTTCATTCCTTGCTCGAGCATCAATTCGATGATCTCAACAGCTGGGCTTTCACGCATGTCATCAACGTTCCCTTTATACGTTACGCCGAACGCGGCGATTTTTGCGTCTGTTTGACCTGACACAAGTTTTTGAACGTTTTCGACGACGTATGCCGGCATCGAGACGTTCGTGTCACGTGACAACTTGATGATTTTCGCGAGCTCTGGTTGTTTCGCGACGATGAAGTACGGGTCGACCGCGAGACAGTGTCCACCGACACCTGGTCCTGGGCTGTGAAGATTGACACGCGGGTGTTTGTTCGCCATTTCGATCACGTCGAGGACGTTGATGTCGAGGGCGTTACACACTTTCGCAAGTTCGTTCGCGAGTGCGATGTTGACGTCACGGAACGTGTTTTCCATGAGTTTCGACATTTCAGCCGTCTTCGCGTCCGTCTTGATGATTTCACCTTTTACGAACGTACCATATACTTTAGCACCGGCTTCAGCGCATTCTGGCGTGATGCCGCCGACGATACGGTTGTTGTAAACGAGTTCATGCAGAATTTGTCCTGGGAGGACACGTTCTGGGCAGTGCACGAGGAAGATGTCTTCACCTACGATGAAGCCTGCTTCTTCGACAATTGGTTTCACGAAATCATCCATCGTACGCGGCGCGATTGTCGACTCGACGATGATGACGTTGCCTTTTTCAACATATGGCAATACTTTACGTGTTGCATCCAACACGTATGTGAGGTCACAAGACTTATGCTCGTCATCGTTGTTCGGTGTTGGAACGGCGATGATGAATGCATCCGCTTTCTCTGGCTCGAGAGAGGCACGGAACTTGCCTTTGGCGACGACTTCTTTGACGACGTCTCCGAGGCCCGGTTCTTCGATGTGGATTTCACCACGGTTCAATTTATCGACGACTGACTGATGGATGTCTACGCCGAGTACATCGACACCGTATTGTGCGAAGACTGCAGACGTTGGGAGTCCAATATATCCTAATCCGATTGTACATACTTTCATAGTTGAGCTTACCTCCATAGATGTTAGTGACACTGGTCACTGAATATTGCTTAACATTTCACTTTATTTAAGAATTCATCAAAAATCAAACCCATTATACTCCTGATGTGAATTGAGAAGCAATTACATTTTAATGACAAAACGGGATTACGACGACGCAACCGCTCGCACGGTCGTACTAAGCACATATTCTGTGCTCAAGGAAGCCGCCCGCACATCCCCTAAACTATAACAAACTTCAGGCAACAATGACCAATTCGACACCGAAGCCATGTTAGCGAACGTCAGACGACGGAATACTTCCGGACTGACAGCTTCGGCAAGCTTACCTCGAGTGAACGGACTAAGCAAGTAAACACGGAGAATCGTGTCTTTCGGATATTCCGAGACGAGTCGTTCGACGTTCTCGAGCTTTTCCCCGAGAACTAGTCCAACCGTTGCCGCGTGTTGGTTCAAGATGCTGTATGAAAAGTACGGCAGATCGCTCTCGACGACAAGTTGATGAATGGCCCCGCGCTCCTCAGGATGATCTTTGAAGTACAGGCTCATCATCGATGTTTGGGCATCAATCTTGCGCTCGATGAAACGGCGCGATGCGTCGTTCGCGTTCATAAGCAAATCGCTAAGCGACTTGATGACGGCGAGGCGTTGTCGAATCGAGAACTCGCGGCTCACTGCCTGCCGAGATACTGAATTGTCTCTCACTTGGCGGAAATAGACGGCGTCCGTGCCGCTCGGTAGCAGCGTGACGGCCGGTTGATAGGTCGAGAAGAGCGTCGAGAAATACACGACGTCTTCCCCGCTGCGAAGCGACGGCTCGTAACGGACTTGTTTCGCATACACCGCTGGGATGAGCTTGCAGGCGTTCAGCGTCAACAGCTGTGCCATTTGTTCGTACGACCAGTCACCTCCGGCGAGTCGCTCGAACTCACGATGGAGCGGCGAGACGAGTACGTTGCCCTCGGGATCGAAGTCTTGAATATCGGCGATGACGACCCGGTCCGGCAACGCCTCGTTTAATAGTCGTTCCAAGTAGGTCGGGCTGAACGTGTCGTCCTCGTCCAAGAACGTCACGTATTGACGCGTCACCGTCTCGAGTCCTCGATTTCGGGCGATGCTCACGTTCGCTTCGTCTTCAAGCAGACGATGCACGGTCACGTCACGGCCAAACTGCCGACTCGCCTCAAGCAACGTTATGTTCTTGTCTCCATTGAAGACGAGCACCCATTCGATGAGCGAGGCGTCAAGCGTCTGGGCCTCGAGCGAGGCGAGACATGTCGCGAGCAGCTCTTCCGAGTCATGAGAGGCCACGATGACACTGATTCCCCGTTCGACCGGATCGTCAAACCATGGCGGGAGTTTAACCGGTTTGAACGTTTGCTCGACGAATCGGTTCCACGCTTTCTTCTCGGCTACGATTTCAGCTAACAGCTCATCGTAGTGACTCATGATGGCTTACATTCCTGCTCGAGTTTCGTGACGAGTTTACCCGCGAACGGGATTGATTTCGCCCGATTGACCACACCTTGCAAACGCTCCACTTGACTAGTCAACTCTTCGACTCGCTGCTTTTCCTTCATCGCTTCTTGTTTCCACTTGTCCGTATTCGCTTTCGCTTGGCGGATTTCTCGTTCAAGCTCTTTCATTTTTTGGACGGTGTTCTCTTTGCCGCGAATATGCTTCGCGCCTTCTTCAAGCACGTCTTGCTTCACCGTTTCGATTTGGTCTGTCAGTGCATGTAACTGTTCCCGCAAAAATGCGTTCTCACGTTCTACATATTCAACTTGTTGACGGTCCATGACGATTTCCTCAGCTTTCTATGACCCACGACCCCATCCTCACTTGGACGGTGTGTTGATTGTTTTGGAATTTAATCGCTAACTTGACGAACTTGGCCTCGACTTCTTTCGGCAAACGGTGGCGGAGCGTGTTCGCGCCGGGACGGAGTTCATGGCTGAACGCCGTCTTCTTCAAATTCTTTTTCGCATCGTATTGCATGACGTATAGTTCGATCGGTGTCGTCTCGTCAGACACGAGTTCGATCGTTCCTTCGATGTTTATATAAGGGGCGCTACCGAGTGTCGCATCTTTTTGGAACTCTGTCGATGGCGGCGCACTGAAGCTCTGGTTGAACAATTGTACGTAGCCGTTCTCCCCGCCGAGCGGTTTGACTTCGATATGGGTGGCAAATCCTTCTTCACGCATGTTGAACAGTTCGGCGTTGAACGGGATGAAGTAGTGATAGATGAACGGCTTGATCGTGACACTGCGCGGCTTGTGTGCCTCCGGAATCATCAACTCGACCGTCTCCGGTTCGATTTCCGAACCAGACAGGCGGGCCGACCAGTTTTTAGCCGTCCAGTCGTTCCAAAGTGAGACGTAGCCATGGTCTGGCGTCTCGCTCGGTTGGAAAGCCTCAGTCACGCCCGATTCGACACCGAGCAATTCATTCATTCGCTTCACTTGAGTGGATGCGGTCGCCTCAAGCATGAGCCGCCAATTGAGCGGCGTCGGTACGACCGTCGGCAGTAGCGGTGCGTCACTCCAAGCGAACGTCTCCTTGACGAAGTGGAGCGGCTTCGTACCAAATAGCTCCTCGAGCGCAACTTTGACGAGATGACCTTGGCGGCGCAGTTCGTATGGCGCTTCGAGGATGTGACGCAAGACGTCGCGGTCGAAGAGCGGTTGCAACAGCGTCATCTCACCCATGAACCCACGCCGTGCGTAAGCATGGAAATGTTCGATTTTCAAATGGAACCAGACCGCTTCGAGCCGGCCGTTCCAATCGCGTTCCGGTTCTGCGTCGAATAGGCGGTCGAGCATACCTTCAACTTGTTCGCGTTCCGCTTCACCAAATCCTTCGAATGCACGAATCGCTTTACGTGATAATTGTTGCTTCGCTTCGTGCTCATCCATGTTGTCTTTCAAAAACACGTGTTTCCCGTACAACCAATCCGTCCCGTGTTTCCCAACCTCGACATAGTCAAGGTCGACGGCTCTACCGGTCGGGATGCTCTCATAGGCAGTCAAGTTGCCGTCTGTCGCCTCGTAGGAAGCGGCGATCCGTTTAGAGAGCGACAACGCGAGTGTCGCCTCGGGGGCAGCCGTCTCGGCGAGCTCGATGTCGTCGAACAAGTCGCGTGCGACACGCGCCTCGTTCCCTCCCATGTCAGGTACGTGCAGCGTCACGTTTTTTCCGGCTTCGAGATAAAGTTTTGTGAGTAACACGTCGAGCGCTGACCCGGCGAACGGGATATTGACGGCTTGCATCGGTACGTTGACCGCGTTTCGAAGCGCCGTCATCCACGAGTCGACAAAATCGTCGCGGAGTTGTGGCGTACTTTGCGGAAGTTCGTCCCACGTGTCGATCAATATCGCTCCGTCACGCACCGTCAATCGTTCGCCCGCACCGAGACGTTTGACCCCTTCGAAGCGAGTCCCGTCCCCAAACACATGCCCAATGAGGCGCATCTGAGAGACGGCCTCTGCGCGAACGGCCGTTTTCCCGGCTAGCTGTGCCACTTCTTCAAGTGACGTCCCGACGACGACCGGACTTTCTGAATAGTAGACCGGGATCAAGTTATTGAACGGGACGGCGACGCTGAACTGTTCGTCTAACGTGAACGAGATGTTCATCCCGTTCGGTTCGTCTCGTGACTGATCGTACATACCGAGACGAACGTCGAGCGGCGTCTCCGAGACGATGTGTGTCAGACCGTCGCGGCGCTCGAAATCAAGCGTCTGACCAGTCGATTCATATATAAAATGGCTCATAGCGTATCTCCTCAAAATAATTTCAAAACAAGCAAACCCGGAATGACCGGGCTTGCTTTTAGTGTTTCCGATTCAATTCTATCAAAAGGAGCTGTTCAAGCTTCGGTGCGAGCGTCTCGATGGCGAAATGATGATGTGCGTAAGCCATATAGTCTTGTGTCGCTGCGAGTAGCTTGGCTGAATCATCGCGGAACGATCGGATGATGTCGACGCCGTCTAGCACGTTTTCCATCAGCACGTCGTCCGGATAAATCGTTTCACTCCCCGTCCAATGGCGGATGATCGGGAACGTTCCCGACGTCATCGCCTCTGCTGGCGCAAGATGAAAGCTCTCGAGGTCACTCGTCGATAAGATGAAGCCGATTTTCGTCAGCCATTCCGGAACATCATCACCGTGACCGTCGAAGACGACACTGTCCTTGAACGTCGGTTCCTCAAGTCGTTCGAGCAGACGATCGTAATAGGCGCGCTCGTCTTCCCGTTTGTTGATCCAGTAAATCTCGTTCGGATGATGCCCTTTGATGAACAGCTTGTAGCGCGTGTCTTCCTTGCGGAGCGTCTCGAGCATGTCGAGCGCGAGATCAAGTCGTTTCAACTTCGGATTGACCCCGATCATACCGAGGTGGAACGTCAACTCGTCCAGCTGTTTCGGTTGGATGAGACGCGTCCCGTCGACCGCGTTGTAAATCATCGTCATCTTATGACGCGGGATCCGGAACAAGCGGTACATCTCTTCGAGCATATACGGCGACACGAGGATGATCCGGTCGATGTTGTGAAGGTTGTACTCCCGCGGGAACGGTGTCTCTTTCTCTTGACGGTGGATGCGCACGATCATCGTCTGGTGTGGCTTTTTATGGTGCGAATACCAGACGGCGTTACCGAGACCCCACTCACAGAAGATGATATCGGCCTGGTCCAAGCACGCCTTACTGTGATTCACGTCATGGATTTTGTGACCTTCCCACTCGTCAATCAAGACGTTGAAGCGCGGATGGCGCTCGAAGTAGTCCATGAACAGACGCAGGAATTTGAAATCGTGTCCGGCGAAGAGCAAGTTGATCTTCTTCATCCCCCACAGTTCATCGTGGAGACGTTTATACGTGTTCGTGAACGTATAATACTGCGCCATCTCATAGAGGCGACTCGCCGCATCACGATAGACACGTTCATCTGTGAGCGCGAGCTTCGCCTTCTCGATGAACTCGTCTTCCGAATTGACGAATAGCGGATAGTCCGCACCGAGGATGAGTTCGTGCATCGGGTTACGGTTCAACAGCACCGGTTTTCCGAGCGATCCGTACTCGAGCAGTTTCGTCGACAGTTCAAGACTCGCGTCGAGCTCCGGATGACGCCACGACACACCGATCGCACTCGAGTCGATCAACGTCTCGACATCGGCGCGTGGAATCCCTTTCAACCAATGGACGCCGTCATCCGCCTTCAAGCGGGCGAGTACGTCTCGTTTAAAGTTCGGGTTGTTCGGGTCTTGATTGAACTTGTCGCCGGCGACGTGGAGTTCGGCCGGGTAGTCGGCCCGAAGCTTCGCGAACGCGTCGAGAATCTCCGTCGAATACCATAGCGGGGCGAACTTGCCCGTATAGACGAGGCGATCGTTCGGTTTCGTGAACGTCGGCGTCTCGTCTTTCACGTTCGGGATCATCGGGTTCAAGATGAGGAACGGCCGGTCCGTCGGCAGGAACGATTCGAAATACGTCTTCATCGCCTCGGTCTGACAGAGCATGCGCGCCGAACGCGACGCGATCTGCTGCAAGCGGGCGAGTTCTTCTGCCGACGCCTGCGTATGGTCGTGTGTGAAGTCGGTGATATATGTCCACGTCTTCGCCATCGTCCGTTCATACTGTGACAAGTCGTAGGCAAGCTGGAAGCCACGGATGAATGACATGTCGTAGCCGCCTGTCGTCATCAACTCGTCAATCAGCCCGGCCGCTTCGTCGGCTTGGAGTACCCCGCGCTCGTAGTACGGCGCGTCTTGTCTGCCTGAATCTTTGGCGAACACATCGATGAAGCGGACGTTCGGCAACTCACGGATGCCGGCCGTCACTTCCGGTTTTGTGATCGAGCGCTTCAGCAGCACGTCGACTTGAATCGATGGGTCTTGGTTCAACATCGAGACGACGGACGTCAGCCAAATGGCCGACCCGTCGATCAAATTTAAATTGACATCCCCATAGACGAGGACGCGAAGTGGTGTCGTCATAATTGTACCTCCTGAGCGACCGCTTTTGGCATATCGCTCCCTGCTTTCACGTATTGATACGGGTCTGTACTGAAGATCCGTTCTCCGGACTGAGCGAGCTCTTTGAGCGTCTCGTCTTGTTTTAAGACATCGAGCGCTTCAAGGACGCTGTAGAAGCGGAGCACATCCGGCTTCATGATCGAGCGCGACGGGGTCGCGTCGAAGACGTAGCGGTACGTGCCGTCCGAGTCAATTTTTTCGAGTCCGTCTTTCCAGACGAAGTAATCTTCTTTCGTCAAGATGTTCGAGTCCGCGTAACGCGTCGCGAGCATGTAGTCAGACACGTACGCCGGTCCGTAATAGTCACTCGGACGGATGAACGCCATCCAGTCGAAGCCTTCAAGAATCTCAGACAAGGCGTTATATTGCGTCAAGTAACTGAGCATGAACGTCGAGATGTCCTCGGTGTTGTAAGCTTCATACAAGTCAAGATGCCCCTCGAACTTGTCGAGGAAGACGACGAGGTGTTTATGCTCGTAGTCTTGCGCGCGGAACGTCTCGACGGCGCGGTCCATCTCGTCAGCTGAGCGGACGAACGCGACGAGCGCGACTTCCGGGTGATCGACACGATACGGCAGACCGATGTTGCCGACGACTTGGGCGAGACGTTGTGTGTACGTGTGGTACTTGAGCACGTGTCGCATGCCGCCCATGGCGACGTCTTCATAGAAGCTGTCGTCCGTGAGCAGTTTGCGGAACGTCTCTTCGAGCATCTCGTCGCCTTCGTCTAAGAAGACGTAATCCCCGAGCATCTGCTTGACGCCGACAGAGCGCGTACTGACGACCGGCGTCGCACAAGCGAGCCCTTCGAACACGCGGCGTGAGAACATCGTCGGTGAATCGTTCACCGAGTTGACGTTCAGCATGACTTTGAAGCCTTTATACGCTTTAGCGATTTGGTTGTACTTCAAGCTGCCGCGGATGGATTTACGGAACTGCTCCGGGAATTGGAGTTGATCCGTCTCACCGCGTTGGTTCATTTCATAGTTCCGGTCATAGATGACAAGGCCATACTTATCAGCCGCCGCGAACAAGCGATCCATATCGATACGGCGCGATTCGTGACGGTTTGCGTAATACGAACCGGCGAACGAGGCGTACGGTTCACGTGTGCCCGGCAGGCGGATCGGATTATGCTCTTTCGGCTGCGCCGCGAACGGCAAAGCGCCGACCCGGTCATGTCCGCAGTCTTCTTTATAGTTATCGAGAATGTTCGCATCCGTCGTGTAGACAAAGTCGAACCGTTTCGCCGTCTCGATGAAGCGGTCATAGTGAATCGGGTCTTCTTTATTCCAAAACACGGTCGGCACGTTGTTGACGCGGCACCAGTCGAGGAGCGCATCGAGCTCTTCCCACGTGTTCGTGCCATATTTGACGATTTTCTTCTCCCACGTCTTGTCGTTCCCTTTCCAGGCCGATTCGACCATGAGGAAGTCCGGTTGACGGTCGGCGAGAACAGCCGGCCAATCGTCCGGCGAGAATGTGATCAGTTCACATTCAGGGCGATACGAGGCGGTCGTGAACTCATCAAAGATGGCTGCGACTTTCATCTCGTGAAGCTCGCGTGGTTTCGCTTCAAACAGACGGGCCTCGCGTGGGTCGATCCACTCTGGCACTTGCGTCCGGTCCGTGATGATCTCTTCGGTGACGCGGATGTTCGTGACGAGCGTTTCGCCAGTCCCGTCGACGCGGAGTGCGAAGCGCAGGTAGCGCACGTCTTTCCCGAACTCGAAAATCTTCTCGCTGCCGAGTTGTACTTGCTGCATCGACAACCGCTCAGTCAACGAATACGAGATGATGTAGAGGACGACACCGGTGTTCGCATCGAGTTCACCGTCGACCGTCACACGGTAACGATGGTTCGGTCGGACCGTATACGGTTTCTCTTTCGGGAGGACCGTGAAGCGGTTGTTCGTTTCCATATACGACACGTAGCGGCGCACGTCCGGCTCGACATCGAGGACGAGACGGAGACCAGACGGATCTTGTTTTAACTTGATTGATTCCGGTGTCGGGATCGTCCAGAACGTCGGGTCAAGGTCGAACGTCTCGGTACGGCGTACACTGTTCTCACGGATGACGCCGATCTTCAAGTCTGAGAGTGTACCGTTGCCGTGGAAACGGATGAAATAGCGAACCGAATCATGGCTCGGTGTAAGGCTCAAGACGTTACTGAAGCCGAGCGGGACCTCGATGAGCTGGTCGCGCTCACCGTGGGCATACGTCGCGACGAACAACGTCGCTTTCGCCAGCTCTTCGGCTTCTCCTTTTAAATAGAAACGATAGACGTAATCGTCCATATCAGCGAGCGAAAAATCGATACCGCGTTCGGTGTCGACGTGAGGGAGCGCCGTCTCGAGCACACCGTAGTGCTCGTATTGGTTCCCTTGCCCGCTGACACGAATGAGCCCGCCATCGATCTCAACGATTCGGCTAAGCGGCGAGATGAGTTCGAGCGAATCCACATCTAAAGGAATCATCGCGTCAAAGTCGGCGTCTGCCACCGCACTGCTCATTCCTTCGACGTTCCAAAGCGATTGTCCGTCAATCAGGAGCGATTGAATCAAGACCCGACCTTTTCCTTGCGTTTGAATCACAAAGCGTGTCTTCGTCTCACCGTCTACAAGCGAGACCGTCGTACGGACACCGTCTCCGACGCGAACGACACGTTTGCGTTCTTCGTCGCTATAAATCATGACGAGCAACGTGACTTCGATGTCACCGCTCTTCTCAACGTTTAAACTCGCGTCAAACTCGCGGATTGACGGGTTGAGTTGAAATGAGTTCGCACCAGGTACCGTCCGAAACGACGAGGCGCGCTCACCGTATGATAAAAATTGTTTTTCAGCCATCGTAGAAACGAGCGCCGCACCGTCAACTTCATAGTTCGCAGACGTCCGAGCGTGCCAAGACGGGACGACTTCGACGAACTGTCTCGTCTGCACTTGCGTCTTCGTTCCTTTCATCAACCGACGGCCGATTCGTTTGCCGCGTTGCATGCCTAAATAGACACCACGCTTCACTTTTCGTTTCCAACTCATGGGGGGTTCCTCCAAATTCATAATGGCATCGTTTTCTCTTTAACCGATGCCCTGTTATTTGAAACATCTCGTTTCGACACCCATTGATTATAGCAAACGCTCAATTCAAAAGGCAAAATCATCTGTTTGACAAAACGGAGACAAAAAAAGGACACCCAGTGGATGTCCTTTCGAAAATCATTATTTGACGTCTTTGATACGGTCTTCAACAGTTGGTGTGACTTCGCCTTGCTTCACGAGATAGTCACGCATGATCTCCCAGTCGATGAGACCAAGGTCGTTGACGCGTCCTTCTTCATAAGCCTTCTTGAACTCGAGGTAGTTGTCGCCACCCTTCGCTGCGAAGAAGTTTGTGGCAATCTTGTAAGTTGCTGCCGGGTCGATGTCGACATACGTCTCGCCTTGGAGCACTTGCGCCTTGACGACACGGCTGTTCGCCGGTTTCGAGCTATCGAACTCAAGCTTCATGCCAGACATGTGGAGGAAGCCGCCGCTCTCGATCGGATAGACGCTGACACTACGTTCAAGTGCCGCGAGCAACTCACTGCCTTGAAGCGTCATGACCGCGAGTGTGTTTCCGAATGGAAGCGTCGTGAGCACTTCGCCTGTCGTGATTGGGCCTGCATCGATTTTAGCACGAATACCGCCCGCGTTTTGAATCGCCGCGACGACTTGTGGGTCGGCTTGTTTCGCACGTTCGAGCATGCCGTCCGTGATCAAGTTACCAAGAGCCGTCTCATTTTTACGAACGCTCGGCTTCGTCACGTCACCTGCGTCGCGCAAGTTTTCAAACTCGGCAGTCGCTGTCGCGCCGATTTCAGCGTTCTTGATGCCGTCGATTTCAGCCGCGAACGGTGCGAGGAGTCGGGCTGCGCCTGGGTCTGGTGCATACGTCTTCACATCGATGAGCTTACCGGCTTGTGAGACGACTTTTCCGTCTTTATCGAAGACGAGGTCGAGCGTACCGAGGAAGTCACCGTATTGATACGCTTGGACGACGACGGTCGAGTTACCACCTTCTGTGATGACGACTGGTGCGTCAAGACGTGAGTGTGAGTGACCGCCGATGATGACATCGATGCCGTCGACGTTTTTCACGAGTTCGAGGTCGTTGTCGATTGCCGGGTTGTCGTCGTAACCGAGGTGCGAGACAGCGACGATTTGGTCGACGCCCATGTCTTCGAACGCTTTGACGGCTTTTTTCGCTTCGTCGATATAGTTTTGGAATTGAATCGGTCCTGGGCTCGCGATGTTCGCCGTGTCTTCCGTCGTCAAACCGAAGAATCCGACTTTCTTACCGTCGACTTCTTGGATGATCCCTTCATACAAGCGACCGTTGTAAGGCTTCGTCGCGATCTCATCACGGAAGAGCGACTTCACGTATTGATCGTTCGAGTAGTCGACGTTCGAGCTGACGAACGGGAAGTTCGCGTAACGGACGAATTGTGCCAACTCTTTATGGCCTTGCTCTGTGCCGAGGTCGAACTCGTGGTTACCCGGTACCATCATGTCGTACTTCATATAGTTCATGAGCTTAAGATCGACTTGTCCTTTGAATTCGTTGAAGTAGAGCGAGCCTGAGAAGACGTCACCCGCGTCAACTAAGAGGCGGTTCGGGTTAGCGGCACGGAGTTCTTTGACTGCCGAAGCACGGTTCGCCGCAAAGTCGAGCGACGCATGCGTGTCGTTCGTATGCATGAACGAGAGTTCGAAACCTTTTACTTCGTAAGGAACGTCGAGCGTCACCGTGCGGCCTTTGTGCGTGTACGATGCCGTCGCCGTGAACTTCCCGATCTTGTCAGTCGATAAGTTCGTCCACTTCACCGGTTGGCGTAGAACGCGGTCGACGAATTGGATTTGGAGTGTGTTCAATTGCCCAGTCAACTTCTCGCCGTGCTTGAACGTCCACTCACCCTTCGGTGCGATGATCGCTTTCGGATAGTTGATGACGCGCACTTTCTTCTCGAAGTGTTGGTTCTTCCACTTGATGTAGCCTTTTACCGTTTGATATGTACCGAGCTTGTCCATGTTGACTGTCGATTTGTACCAATAGATCTTGTTGCCTTGGTATGTCTTGTCGAGCGCTGCGTCAAGATCCCCGTTTTCAACGAAAGCCGCCTTCAACTTGATTGTTTTTTTGGCCGGGGCTGCCTCTGTCACGACCGCTGGGGCGATCACCGATGCCGTGAGCGTCGCCGCGAGCATCCCTTGATAAAACTTGCGTGTCTTCGAATTCAACATGCACTGTTCCTCCTCTATTATGTATAAGTCGACCGAACCGAAGTCATAACCGCCATTTCGTCGCCACTGCCAGATGTCTGACCTCAAGCCAATGGAAGCGATTACAAAACACGTACAGACTTCACTTTTAAAGATACGCAATCTCATAGAATAACACAATTACTTTTCTGTAAATATTTCGTTATTTCTTTTGAATTTTGAAAAAAAGGACACCTATTGGCATCCTCTCACTCATTCTGATATTTCACCTTCCTCAAGCTCCAACACCGGTCCTTCACCCTTCGGCATCTCAATCGTCCGCGAGCGTCCGTCCGAAAGAGAATACGTGACAACATAACTCGCATCATTCTCAACCACGTTCGAGAACGTAACGTTCGTCCCCGACTTCGACATGTGGAACAACGTGACGAACGATGTCCCTGCACCCGTTTTCGTCGAGACGACTTGGTGACGCGGCACCCACTCGAAGTCACGGTAGGCGATAAAGCTCGACTCTCGTTTCATGGCATCAGACGACGCGACCGGAAGCTGAACGACTTGGAGAGTGCGTCCCTCTTTGTCGCGGAACGTCATCTCACCAGTTTGTTCCGCGACCGGTTCTAACCCGACACCGAGGTGGAAACGTTGGGTGAACGAGGCACGCGAGTCCGACCGAATCGTATCGGCGACAATAACCGTGCCCGCTTGATCATGGGCGATACTGCGCGTATGGTGCATATCCTGCCCAATCAACTCGCTGTACCCAAGTGCTCGTTGTAACCCTTCCGTCTCCTCGACCGAGACGATCCCGCTCTTACCGATCGTACTCGGATGAAGCGTCAATTGCCGGGTGCCAGTGTTCACCGTGTTATGGGCGTTGACGTGCACCGCTGCATTTCTCTGCGGAAGCGTCGTGTACCCGAAGCGTCCCGTCTCGACGATGAAGTCACGGCCGTAGCCGTACAAGTCGATGCTCAAATCGTCTTGATGCTTGTGCGCCGTATTATGGAAGCCGGCCGTCATCATGAGGGAGATGGCATCAGCGAACGGCTCCTTCTCACCCCAATGTTCACGTAGAATCGCGTATTGGGTATGGAGCTGTTTCGTCCGTTCGAGCGGGCGTTCCCCTTCCTTCCCGCCACTGACCGCATACATGAGATGCGGATAATTGCGCAGCGTCGATATCATCGACATCGTCCGCGGCTCGCCTGTCGTGTCCCCAAACAGCGGCAGCGTCCGGTTCGGCTTGACGAGATGAGTCAGCGTCTCCGGCATCTGTCGGACGGCTTCGAGCCGTGGTGACGTCGTGAAGGCGTTCGCCTCGATCCAGCGATTGAAGCGGTACAGCATCTCATACGTGTACACTTGATAGCCCGGCGAATGCTCGAGATGGACGTTGTCCGGACTCAACGAGTGGTCGAGCTGCTCGGTCAGACGCAACGCGGCGAGGTCGCGCCACTCCGATGACCGTTCGAGTTCCGGGAACGTCTCGGCGATATCGGTAAGCGCCATGTCTTGGAAGATGCCGTGATTATGGCGCGGACGATAAAATGACGGCGTCGATAGGATGTCACCGTGACCTTCGACCGTGCGCAACACGAGCGCGCTGAACGCCGGGTCGTTGTTCAGACGCGACTTTTTAAATTGATTCCAAAAGTTGATCAAGTGGAACGTCCGGATGGCCGTCCCTTGCTGATGATAGGCGTTCGGATAACGCTTATACTGCGCTGTCGGATACTGTTTGACCCACCCTTCGACGAGCTGTTTACCGTATGCCAAATACTTGGCATCTTTCGTGTAATGGTACGCCATCGTCACTTGGTTCAAGACCATCCAGTACTGGGCCTGGAACATGAACGACATCGAGTCGCCGACTCGAATGTCCCGCTCCCAATCGAACGTCGCGATGTCCGGGACGGCTTGTCGACCCGGTGCCGCACCGAGACGCCAACTGCCTTTGAGCGCCGAGTCCGCTTGCGATACCGCCTGCGCCTCGGTCAAGAAACCATAATAATATGGCACTTCGCGCTTCACCGAGCGCGCCGTATAGTTGTGGAGCAGACGGTCGTACTGACTGTCAGCGACGACCGCCTGCGTGAGGAGTGCCGTCTTGAGCGGGATGTCCCGTTTCAATCCGTATGTACGGCGTCCATTGACCTCGACTTGATAGTACCCGCCCGAGACGCCAACGACGTCATAGCGCTTGTTCGGCGCGAGCAATGCGATCGGCTTCATCGACTTATCCGGCATGAGCCGATAGACGGTCGTGTCTTTCGCGACTTCTGTGAAGAAGGGACGCGCGCCGGCTTCGGCCCCGACAGACGTCGCCGCCATGACGAGCGCCGTCGTGAGAAGCGTCCCTTTCATTAATGTGTTCATCGAATACCCCATTTATCTTTTTTTACCATCATAACACGTACATAAGGAAACTTTTTCAAAATGAAGGGAACCATTTTTTATTTCCGTTTCCAAATAACTCATTTCCATCTTCTGACAAAAGGGTCTGTTTGCATATCCGGTCGTTGCTATACTGAAAGAAAATGCGTAAAGGAGTCCAGTCCCATGAAACGATTTATCATCTTCACCTTGATCGCCACACTCCTCATCGGCGTATTCCCGCCGGCCGTCTCGGCGAAGGCAACATATGTGACCGTGAAGCAAGTCGCCCTCAAGCAATCGGCGTCGACGAAAGCGAAAACGCTCGTCACCATACCGAAAGGCAAGGTCGTCACCCACTTGTCCGATAAAGGCAGCTGGTCGAACGTCCAATACGGCAAGCAGAAAGGCTACGTCGCCAAGCGCGACATCAAGAAGCAGACCGCCGCGCCGAAACCGGCGGCGGGCACGTTGCCGGCACCAAGTTATGCGTATACACAGTTCGCCTCTTACAAAGGCGGTTCGGTGATCAGCATTTATGGGAAAAGCTATAAAATCGACCCGCCGCTGCTGCCGTTCTTCAAAAAAAACGTGGCCACCCTGCAGACAATCTTCGGACTGCCGATCATATCCGGAAATACCGTGACCGGCTATAAAGAGCTGAAATTTGATTTGCGCGGCCCTAAAGCTGCCCAGATTCAGATCGATGCCACGGCGGCGAGCCGCATCCACACGTTCGTCGTCCCGATTGACGCCTTCCCGAACCTGCCCGTCACGATCACGGCGGCCGCCCCGGTTCGCCAGCTCGCGACGTATGGCGCTAGACCGTATGAAAAAGGGTTTTACGGGGAAAGCGATTTGCGCTTGAACGGAACGTTCCGGCAAGTCGACTTGACAGGTCGCGCCACCCTCACCGGTAAAGCGACGATCGACCGCCTCGTCCTGCGGATGGGCGACCTATATCCGTCCGCCCACAGCTACACGGCCGACGTCCAAATCAATGGGACGATCACGCACCTAGAGAGCCTCTACCGGGACGCCCAAGTCACACTCGGAAAAACGACCGTCGTCCGTAACCTTAAAGGTGTGGACGCCAATCAGCTGCTCGACGGTCAATTCGGCCTCATCCGCGGGACAAGACCGCAAGCGACGCTCGTTCGCGGACGGTGGATGAATGACCCTGAGCGGCGAATCAGTTCTTGGACCGAGATGATGGCGAATCGAACCATCGATGACAAGACGCTACGTCAATGGTTCACGCAGCTCGGTTTAAAACACGTCACGGACGACGCCCTCCCCTCATACCGACTCGCATTCGAGACGAACGCGAAAGCGACCAACACACGCATCGAGATGGGGACGCTTGAGTCTTGGCAGCGGCTCATCCTCGACGTGAACGCCTCACTCGGCACAACGACGTATGATCACCCGTTCGTCTTGGCGAACGACAACGACATCCTCGTCCGTCACGATCGCCCGCTTCGTGATTTGAAGACCGACCGAACGGATCTTTATCAATACGAGTTGATCGGGCTCATCGGTCCAACGGGTCAGTTCGAACAGATTGCCTTCAAGCGGACGCATTCCAATCCGAAATTGCATCAGTTCGGCACCCTTGACAGTCAAATGATTCTTGAACCATACGAGGCACCCGGTCTGTACCGTCACGTGTCCATCCAAAACGGAAAGCGGCACATCGTCTCTGTCGAAGTCGCCGATGTCGACGGACGTCTCGGCATCGTCAAAGTGAACGGACAACCGTTGCATGCTTTTCAAAAGCCCGCACCAAAAGTCGAAGTCAAACTGAGCAGCGGGTACATCTTCATCCGCTCGTCGGACCAGGCATGGCTACAACACGCTCAACAGTTCAAGACAGGCGGGACTTATGATGAACCGACCCAACTCGCGGTGGGCAACGTGTCGGATGCCGGCGATTGGAACAAAGGGACATACCTCGCGGCCGGCAGTTACGGATTGAGCAAAGGAAAATCGATTCGGATTCAAGCGTATGGCTACAAGGATGTACTCGTCAGAATCCCTTAATATCTATGTTTTTGAAACGTAATTTCGTAAAACTATTCAATTCCTTGTATTTGGAATTCATAAAAGAGTAAACGTCAATTAATCCAAAATCACAACCTAAAAAAACAAAAAAAGAAGCGACAAATTATGGATATAAATGTATACTGATGTGGAAGAAACTGATAGAAAGAGGTGCGGTCATGACAACTTTTCTCCCTTGTTCCGAGCGATTCACATATAAACGAAATTTACAACGGCTCGCGGAGATCGATTTGCACCAGTCAGCCACATCCGAATTCTCGTTCACGCTGCGCGTCAGTGAGCAAGCGAAGCTGGCCGAGCCATTCCAACAAATCGATTCACTCGACTCGGCAGCGCTTTGGAAATGGTTCCCGAACGTCAAAGCCAAATACGATACGCAGCGCGACTGCCTCAAAGCCGCGACGTCTTGCCTGTCTGTCATGGTCATCAATTAATTTTTCAAACGAGGTGCTTCACGCGCCTCGTTTTTCTTCACAAGAAAACGCCTGCCCGATTTCAATTCGGACAGGCGTTTTTCGGTTTAGCGGACGGTCACATACACCGTCTGCGTACGCCCTTTCGGCGTCGTGAATTTGATGGTCAGGCGTGTGCCTGACTTTTGTGCCGCAATCGCGACCGGTGTCGATTTCGATGTCACCGTCTTCGTCGCGATCAGCGTCGTTCCGCGACGGACCGTGATCGTGCCGTAGTCGACGTTCGAGTTCACCGTAAGCGTGCGCATCGTACTCGTCGGGGCGGCGACCTTCATGACCGGGGTAAGACCCGCCTTCACGTTCACCGTCTGGACGAAGCGATAGACACCGCGTGTGCTGACGAGCGTGATCTTCGCCTTGAGCGGTTGCGGTGCCAAGCTCATGACGACACGGCCCGTCGATGAGCTCTTGCCGCTCGTGATTTGTTTCGTCCCGTTCTGCAACGTGACGCGACTGTTCGGGAGCACCATGCCGACCCACGTCTTCTGTTCATCGTGGAGACGAATGTTGCTGAACGTCACTTGCGGAAGGGCGAGGCGTGTGTCGAGCTTTTGCCCGCCTCGTGTCAAGCGGACGAGGACGATGTCGCCCGGTTTTGCCGGCACCGTGAAGCGTGTCGATGAGACCGGTGTCGCCGTCGTCAACTTCCCGTTGATGAAGAATTGGAGCACAGCGCGCGTGTCACGGCGAACACTGACGACCGTATGCGTCGCCGTCATCGCGACGTCCGTCACTTGGAGGATGGTCGGACCAACTGCGGCGACACGATGTTCGAGCGTCTTCTCCCGGTCACCGGCTTTGGCGACGACTTTGATGACGTCCCCGTCTTTTAATGGCGTCGTCAACGAGACCGTCTTCCCATTCCCGACGTGTTTTCCGTTGATATAATGTGTGAACGTCGTCAATTTTGCCGTCGAAGATATCGTGAGTGTCGTATCTCCTTCGTTCGGCGTGCCGGCTAGACTGAATACCGGTTCGGCCCGTTCATAGACGACGAGCTTCTTCTCGGCTCCTTCCGTCCCGGCCGGCGCGTACTGGATCTCGACACCCTTGGCGATCGGGTCGACCGTATCGGTCACACGGGCGATACCGTTCGCGTCCGCTTGTATCGTGTCATAGTAGCGGTGCGCATACTCGATGACGTACAAATCGATTTTCCCATTCGGCACCGTCTTGAAGACAACACCTGCCTCCGCTGAATCGCTCACGACCGTGATCGTGTTCGCTTCCGGATTCGGCGTCGGCACGACGAACGGTTTCCGATAAACGTATGTCCCGCTCGAATTCGACGTCACCGTGAGCGGTGTCCCCGGGAGCAGGCGCTCCGTCTGCATACGGAAGACACCCGTCGCGTCAGCACTTGCCGTGTATGTCAACACGTCAGTCTCTGACTTCAACACACGGACGGTGACACTTGCCCGCGGCGACGTCTGTCCGACAATTTCACCAGCAAGACCAAATCGATTTAAACTGACCGTCCCTTCATCTGTCGTATTCAAACTACCGCTAAATACTTTCCCCAGATAAACAAAATCGTAATAGACGGTCGTCGCATAGCTCCGATTGAACGGCGACGTCAACAGCTCATAACGGCCATTTTTCTTCGCTCGTTCAATCGAGATCGACTCGGTCGTCCCGTCCAGGTAAGTCGCGCTCAAATAGACCGGGTAGTCACGCTTCGTATAAATCGTCGTGTCCCCTTCGCGATTTTGGCGCTTGTCGACGACGAGTTCGAGTTTCGTCGGAAGCTTTTTATAATCGGCCATCGGCATCGTCTGATCTGTGAAGCCGAGGACGCCGTTATAGACGCGCGGCACGGTGTCCGTTTGGTACGTCTCGGTTTCGCCGGTCGTCACATCGTGCACCGAGTAAGCTTTTTGTCCGGTCCAGTGCAGCGCCCCGTTCGACATCGCATATTCGGTCCGTGAGTGATTTCGTGTCGTCAAGGTGACCGCACCGGTCGTTTCATTGTAAATGTAGTGGGCCTCGTTCGAATAACCTGTCACATAGACGGTCGTCTTTTCGAACGTGAGCACTTTGTTGATCGGGTTCAGTTGGCGAGGCAACGTCCGAGTAAAGAGCGTCGCGCCCGTCTCGACCGACACGTGGTCGACCGTCTCGAGGTGGCTCGACGCGGCGAGCACCGTTTTTCGATCTGTCGACAACGACACGTAACGTGTACCAAGGTCTTTCTCCCAAATCACGTCTCGGTTGAGTGTTGTCATGACGGTCTTGCCGTCTTTGTACCAGAGCAAACGATCATTTTCAACATCCGCCCCGAGCAATTTGTCGTCTTCATCGAACCAGAAAGCGGTGACGCTGCCATCAAAACCGATGAGGTAACTCGTCGTGGAACAACCCGAGCAACTTCTCAAGATGACGACGTGGTCACCATCAATACTTGCGAAGCTATTGACGTCATGATGACGCATAATGTCTAGCGTCTCCTCGAGCGGAATGCGCTCACCGGTCGCAGGCTCATATAGCGCCGTCCAGTCGTTTAGTAAGACGTAAGGGCTGTTTGAGATCCGGTGGTGCCCTGGGATCGGCTCATTGGTCGTCTCGGCGTTCGCACTTGGCAAAGCGAAGCCGGAGGCAACCAAGAAGAGCGCCAACAAAAAAATAATTCGTTTCACGTATGTTTTCCTCTTTTCTTAAAATTATGGGAAATGATATTTTTTATTACAAAAAAAGTATAATCTCTTTTTTAGAAAAGGGAAATAGTTTTTTGTGTAAGGTATAGAAAAAACCGGCAGTGCCGAGGCACTACCGGTTTACAAGATGGCTCCGTCCGAAGACTTTGCTCTATTTAACCCTAAGGGAGGGTCAACGATTACTGAACGACTTTTACGTCGAACGATACTGGCGAAGAAAGGAGATCTCCGTTTGCAGCAGTTGTGATTTGTGGTACGACGATTGTAGCTGTACCCGAGAGGCGATCTTTTGCAAGTGTAAGTTCGCCAGTTTCTTTGTTGTACTCAAGACCAACCAAGTTTGTGACAACTGGTGAGATGTCAACGAAAACTCCGTTTGAAAGTTGTGTAAATCCTTTGTAATCAATTGTCTTACCGAACTGGTCTACGACCGTTACAGCAGGAGCGAATGTGAACTTGTTGTCTTTGATTTGACCGAAGAGAAGGTTATCGACTGTCAATTTACCAAAGTCAGAAGCGTCGATTGTGCGCATCGCTGTGTTGACTTGTGCTTTCGTCGCTACAGAGTCAGTGTTTGTGTAGTCCACTGAGATCGTGTCAACTTGAACACCATTCACGAGTGCTTTGATCGTTGCTTTACCTGAAGAAGCGAACTTCACAGCAGCGTCGCCTTTGAATTCAAGTACCCCATCAAGTTCATTGAAAGATTTTAAATCTTCAGCTGAAGAGTAAGTTACAACATAGTCAACTTTAGCGTTGTCGACAGTTGTGATGACGTTGCCATACTTGTCAAGTCCACGGACTTCGAATGACACGAAATTATCATTCGCAGCTGGTGCGACATCTACGTCAGCATCAAGTGACGTGTTCGCCGATGTGAGAACGAGGTCGTAAGCAGCGACTGTTGCGTCGAACTCAGATACTTTAACAGCAACCGACTTCGTGAATACAACTTTACCAGCGTTGTCTTTGAACGTGATCGTTACAGTAGCAGTACCGTTACGCTCGCCCTCAGCTACAACAGCACCGTTAGCGTCGAGTGATACTGTCGCTACGTTTGTGTTGCTTGATTTTACTTCAAGTGTACCAACTTTAGAAGTACCAACTTTAACGTCTCCACCAGCTTCGATGACTGCGTCGAATGCTTCTTTGTACTGGTCAATGAAGTCAATTCCAACTGTTTTCGGTGAATCACCAGCTACTACTTTGCCAGAATCAAAGCTGAGTGAAGTAGTAGTAAGTTTAGCGTCAGCAATCTTAGAGTCAGCTACAACTGAGAATTCTACGATACGCTCGAAGTCGCCGCTCACAATTTTAACTTTAGCTGTTCCAGTTGCATAAGCAGTGATGACACCGTCTTTAGATACTGTCGCGATTGCTGGTGTCAAGTTCGTGTACGTTGAGTTAGCTTTCGTGAGGATGTGGATATTTCCAGATACATCTTTCACGAACACATCCAAGAATTGGTCCTTCTCAGAGAGTTTGATTGTCGTGTCAAGTTTGCCTGCTTTCTTGGCTGTCTCGTATGCCGTTACTGCTTGAGCTTCTGTCAGGCTACCAGAATTAGAAATGTGAACGCCATCGAATGCTGCAATTTCTCGAGCACTAGATACAGTTACTTTGACAGCGCCTGTAGTTGCCAAGACTTTCGAACCGTCCATTGCTTTAACTTCAACGAAGAATGTGTTTTGAGCAGCATTGTCAGAGAATGTGAACTTCCCTGTAGTTGTGTTCAACACTGGCGAAGTAGCTGAAAGCGTAAGATCTTTGTTTGACAAGAGAACGCCGTTTTTGTCTTTGACAACGAGAGATTTGAAGATGTCATCGCCATCAAGGAAGTTTGTTTTTGTGAGTGTTACTGAAGCAGCAGCAGCAACTTCAAACTCGAAGTCTTTTTCGATCGCAGTCGTCACTTCACCAGATGGAACTGAGAAGTTGTTAACTGAGAGCGTGTACTCGCCACGGTCAACCAAGTCTGCGTTGAGTGTGAGAAGCAATTTAGTCTTGTCATCAGCGTCAACTTCTACTTTAGTAACGTAACGGCCGTTGTTGAGTTTGAAGTCAGAAGCTTCAACGCCTGAAACTTCTTTGTTGAGTTTCACTTCAAGTTGGTCAACTTTAACTGGCTTCACTGAGAATTCAGTAGCTTCAACTGTGAAAGCAGTTTCTGCAGTCATTACTTCACCAGACTTGATGACGAATGAGTGAGTTCCTGCAGGAAGAGCTGGAGTCTTAGCAGTCAACTTACCATCCTTGATTGTTGCAGCCACTGGGATTGCTTTAGAAGCGTCTTTGAATGGGTAGATGAGAACATCTGCCTTCGTATCTTCTTTAGCGTTTTCAACGTCAGCAGTTACAGAAAGAACTTCTTTCGCTTGATCGACTGAAGAAGCAACGTTTGAGAATGCAACTTCGCTTGCGACAACTGTGTAAGTCAAGAACGAAGTGATGCGGTTCCCGTTGTGGTTGTAAGAGATGAGGACTTTTTGTGCGCCTGCATCTTTCGTGTTGTAAGTTGAGCTCATTGTGAAACGCTCAGGAGCTTGTGTGTAAACTTTACCGTCGCGGTACATGACGCGAATCGATGGTTTCGTAAGTTCAGAACCAGCTTTTACTTCTCCAAGGTCTTGATCGAAGATGTAAAGTGGGTAGTTACGAGCGTAAAGTTTCTTGATGTAAGTCTTGCCATCAGAACCTTGGCCTTTAACTGTTTGCCACTTGTTGATTGCTGTTACGAGGTATTTGCCCCATTTGATTTCTACACCTTTAGGCGTGTTAAGCGCGAGCGCTTCTTTGAACTTGCCACCGAGTACGACCTCTGCTTTAAGTTCTACTGTTGAAGTTGAAGCTTCTGCTGCCATTACCGGAGTAAGAGCTGCTGCCGTCACAGCAAGTGCTGCTGACGCTTTGACTAGCTTGAATGATTTCTTTGCCATCTTGTGTAAATCCTCCCTTTGGTATGTTGCGATTTTGCGCTACCAGCTTGCAAGCTACGCTCCCCCCACTAAACGATTCCATATGTATACGCCATTCGTTCGAACGACTTATGCAACCTGATCCTTTAGGTCTTGAGTTTCACTTAAACTGATAGGTATTTTTCAAGATGTGAATCTTGAACAATTTACCAAGTATGAACTTGGAAAACCTTACATCCATAATATACATAACGCTTCCAATCAGCACAAGCGTTTTTTTTCGCAAAAATGGGAATGATTTTGAATTTTGGAGTTTGTGAGATAATTTAATATCACATTACCCACTTTTCGAAATGTCGAAAACCGTCGAAAAACGCCGATATAACGCCATTTCGACATTTTTCGATATGATTAATCCTTTAAATGTATTTAATTTTACTTTTATTACCTTCTCATATAATTACCATGTCTAATTTTAGATTGTATCAAAATAAGGAATAATTTAACCCTTATTTTTACATTGACCAAACTTTTAAAACTGATTCAATAAGACTAGTTTGAAATTTGGGGAATACATTTTGACTAGTCCGATTGCAAATTATACACAAAAAAAGCTACGAACCGGTTTGGTCCGTAGCTTATGAAAAACGTCTTTCTTCTATATTAGTAACCCGCGTATTGGAGCGATTGAACGAAGGCTCGTTTCTCGCCCCCGAGGAGCGCCCATTCGAATTCATACTCGTAGCCTTCGATGGTGATGACGATCCGGTTCTCTGGACGGACGTGCTGCTTGATGAACGCGATCATCTTCGCATCCGGAATGAACCAATACGTCTCGTCGACCGTTCCATCGTCGTACTCTATATAGTCGACATCGAACGGATCGATCGTATGGACGTACGATGCCGAACCGACACGGATCCGGAGCTTCTCGAATTCGAGCGGCTCACCGTCTTCCGCATAGTATTGCAAGAGGAAGCCCATGCTCGCTTTCGTCGGACGTTCGAAGAAGAACGGTGCGAACGTCTCGTTGTAACGAGTCGACCCATCAGCCGCGAACACTTCCTTATGAACGACGATACGATTTCCCTCTTCGTCACTGACACGGTGGAAGTTGTTGAAGAGCGCGTGTTGGACCGTGAGCGTCTCTGATGCGCTACGGTTGCCGGCACCGTCACGGACGACGAGCGACATCTTCTTGCCGAGCGGTTGTTTCGGGATCGGGAGAACGAACTTCCCTGTCGACATGACCGGGGCCGTGTACGCTTTCCCGTCGATCGTCACGATGACCGTCGCGAGCGGCTCTGCCGTTCCGGCAATCCCGTTCGAAAGCGTCGTGACCGCTTGCGTGAGGCGCGCCTTGCTCGGTGCGACCTTATCCGCTACGACCGTCGACTTGACGAGTTCGCTGATCGCACCGTTCGCCGTCTTCGCCTGCGCCGTCAAGACGGTACCGACTTTTTGAAGCGCGATGACACGGCGGTAGTTCCCGTTCGCGTCGAACGAGCCGTTGAACGTGCTGCCCCCGACCGTCACAGTGACGGCGAGTCCTGGTGTACCTTTCACTTCGATCGCACGAGCCGAGTTATCGACTGGGTTGATGACCGGTGCCGCCGGACGTGCCGCCGGGTCTTCCGCGACGATGACGCGTGTCACAGCGCTTGCGTTCCCGCTCGCATCGACTAAACGGACATCGATGACGCGGCCGACTGGTTGTGGGGACATCGTGAACACGGCTTCACCGTTCGTACGGATGACGCGCTCGTATGTTTTCCCAGCGACAAGGATTTCAGCTTTTGCACCGATCTCCCCTTGAATCGTGAGTGACGTCGACGTATGGAACGGTGCCGCCACGACCGGCGCAGCAGGTGCCGTCACGTCGGCGACAGTCGTCGTGTCTCCTTCAGCCGCGACGAACGTCGGTGTAAAGCCACCGACGACGAGTGTCCCGGCGAGGAAAAGCGCTAAGTATTTCGGTTGTTTCATTTTATGAATTCCTCCTAAATAATGTATCGAATTAGACAACAACTTTATTTTAATGGATTTTTTTAAAAATAGGTACATAATTTTCTATTTTAGGTGCACATTTTTTTCGATGCACAAAAAAACATCTCCATCGCTGGAGATGCCTGATCACGTCTCGTGAATCATCGTCGCTTGTCCGCCTTGCCAGAGCCACGTGTCCTGGTCTTTCACGTACAAGTGCAGTGCCCAGAATCGGCCCTCGTAAGCGTTCGTCCCAAGGATGAACCGCTCCTCGAGCAACAGTTGCACGACAGCGAGCTCACCTTTGATCGTCTCGTCGAACGTCACCGTCTCTTGGGCGATCCATTGGACGGCGGCCGGGTCGACGAACTGGTCTAAAAACGTCTCTTTATCGAACTGACGCCCGCTCGAGTCGACGTAGCGGAATTCATCGTGCATGATGCCCCGCATCGCGTCAAGGTCGCCCGCGGTTTGAAGCGAGGCCCGGTCGTCAGAAAGTTGTTTCATGTTGAGTGTTTCCATAGCTGTACCTTCCTTTCCGCGTCCATCATATCATAGATCAAGCTCAGAACGCCCCGAACGAATACCTCTTCATCATTCCGCTACCCCTTCTCCAAATCTAGCTTGCAGCTGTTGTCGCACGATGTCCGGCCGCATCTCGGCGAACTGACGCATCTCTGCGATTTCGGCTTCCCACGCTGTAACAGATGGGATATTTCCCCATCTCGCGATTTGTCTCGGCATCTCGGGGGCGATTACACCCGACATTTCGTCAAGCTTCACCACCATGTTTTCGGAAGTAAACGGTCCGTTGAGCAATTCCTCGAAGAGCCGGACGAAGCGCTCCTGACCTTCCGTACTCCTCATGAGCGATTGGAACAGTGCATGCTCAGGCTCTGGCCCTGTCAAATACGTGAACATGTCGTAGTTCACGCTCTCGTCGAGCGGAAGTCGCTGTGCGAACCCTTGGTCGAGGTCGAAGACGACCCAGCGCCAGCGCCCATCATGTCCGAGCGGTGTCTCATCCGCGAACTCGGTCGCCTTCCTCCAGACGACGTAGTTGTTGAACATGCTGTCAAGGTTGCCATAAAACGCCTGATAGGCGACGTACTCGAGGAAATTATTAACGTCCATTCGCCGCTCGAGCTCCTCAAATTTCGTGCGATCATTCAAATCGTTCGTCTCGGCGAAGCGGACCATCTCCCGGTAGTGGATGAGGTCGGCGTCTCGTCCCGCTTCGATAACAAAACCTTCTGGCATATCCCGATCGGCCTCGAGAATGACGAGTTCCGTCTCGTCGATATCGTATTTGATTTCAAAGTAGTCTGAGGAATATAGCTCCCGTAAATTGTGCAGTCCCCAATATTCACCGTTCACGAGCACGACAACCGGTTGGTAGTCTTGGAAGTCGAGCGAACGCTCATTGAGCAATTCCTGCATGAAGGCGTCCCTGAGCATCGCCCCTTGCCAGTCATTCCCCCCATTTCGGAGCAGAAGACGATTGAATTCGACCTCGTCGTTACCCGGGAAGAACGAGTGATAGAAGCGGCTCTGTCCGTACTCGCTCCGCGCGTAAAGTCGGAGGCTCTTTTGGGCGAGTCCACGCGAGAAGCCACCGTGAATTCGGATACCGATGTCTTGTCCGAAAACGTGCTCCCCGCCCTCGAAATAGTCGACGTGGGCTGGTCGCTCCCATTCTTGTCCCGTTTCGAAAAAGTTACCGCGACCAAACTCGAGCGGTCCGTCCGGCGCGTCACCTGGCGTATAAATACCGATTGCCGAATCGAACAAATTCGTCGCGTCAGTCGTGAGCGAGACGACAGGCAAGTTCGACGTGAACAAATCAAAGTCGAGTAGATACGTCTTTGTCGCACGTGCACTCTGTGCCCCATCTTTTACGCTGATGGCACGGATGGTGAGCGCTCGCTCGGAAGCCCCGCGCCCAAGTGTCGGCGGCACACGGTTCGTAGCCGTCCGGTTGTTCGACAGCACGGCGACGTCACGCGTCAGCACTTGATCGAGTGTAATTGGTCCGTTGTATCGAATCGACTCCGGTGTCGGGTCGCTTCCGTCGATCGTATAATAGATCGTACTCCCGGGTGTTGCCTCGAGTATGAGCTCGGTGCCAGGAGAAATTACGCCGCTGTCAACAGAGAACACCGGACGATCCGGCAACATCTCGAAGTCACGGTCGACGATTTGTTCCGCAATCGAATCGAGCGCGGCATAGTCATGCGTCGCGTTGCCCGTCACATAAAGCCGTTCCGTGATGGCTAATGCTTCAAGCGGTGACATGTCAGTGATGCGATTGTCGCGTAAGTTGACGTCGATGAGCGCAGCCATGTCGCGGAGTGGCTCGACCGAGGCGACAGCATTCCCGCGGATATTGAGATAAGTCACGTTCGGCGTCCGCTCCGGTAATACGTCGAGCGCATCGATGTCGTTATCCCGTACGTTCAACGTCGTCAGCGTGTCTGACTCCGGCAAGAACGCTAAATCGCTGACGTCGTTCCCTTCGAGGTCGAGTGACTCGAGCGTTTCCGGCAACTCAGGTATTTGTTTGAGCTGGTTAAAACTGAGGTCGAGCGTCTTTAAGTAACGGAGGTTCTCAAGCACTGTGACGTCGGTCAATTGGTTCCCCGACAAGTTGAGCGTCTCGAGCGACTGAAAATGCTCGAGGCCGGTCAAGTCGGTCAGGCCGTATCCTGACAAGTCGAGCTCGGTGACGCCACGCACTTTGTTTTGGTTGAACGAGCCCACCGGGATATTCAATTGTTCGGCGAGCGCTTGCTCGAACGCTGCGCCCGCGGTCGCTTGCTCCTCGGCAAGATAATACATCCCACCCCATGTCCCAGCGAGGAGCACGGCCAAAATCCCAACTTTTAAACCCTTCATATAATACAGGCCTCCTGATCTATAACTTCGTTTGCGTCTCGTGTGTTGTAACAGTATACTTGAATTCTAACACAGACCTTAACAAATAATTAACAATCCCCATAAAGGAGTGACACCGTGGCCCAAGAGATCTTCAAGCGATACGAAATCAAATATTTAATCACTTTCGCCAAATACCTCGAGCTGCGTGAGCTCATCATGCCGTACATGCATTACGACACGTACGGCAACCCGGAAGGTAAATACAATATCGTCAGTCTCTATTTCGACTCAAGCGACAAGGCGATCTATTACGAGACGCGCAACAAGCTCCCGTTCCGCCAAAAGCTACGGCTCCGTGTCTATGATCAGGCCGACCTCGGCAGTATGTCGTTCATCGAGGTAAAACAGAAATTCAAAAACGTCGTCAACAAGCGCCGGACGATTTTGCCGCTCCACGAAGCGTACGATATTTTGCGTGACCCGAACAAACCGATTGAGGCGGTCGCGGCGTCGAACCCGCAAATCTTAAAAGAGGCACTCCATTTTCAGCACTCATATAATTTATTGCCGCACACGGTCGTCAGTTACGACCGCCAAGCGTTCTCGGGCACGTTCGAGCATGACTTGCGTGTCACGTTCGACTATAACCTCATGTGCCGAAACGACGATCTTCGTATTGAGCACGGACCGGAAGGGCACCATTTCATCGACCCCGGTCTCGTCGTCCTCGAAGTGAAAGTGTCCGAGGTCGTGCCGTTCTGGCTCGCACGGCTTCTCTCCGACCTCGAGTGTAACAAGCAAAGCGTCTCGAAGTTCTGTACGAGTGTCGAACTGCTAGACAAAGAAAATTCAAGTGAAGGTAGGATTCTGTCATGACCGATATTTTTAACGAAGTCCGCCAGCTCGCCGACGTTACGTCCCGACTAACCGTGCTCGAGGCGGCGGCCGCCATTTTCCTCAGCTTCATCTTAACGCTCTGTATCGCCTACCTATATAAAAAGACGCATACAGGTGCCCGTTACTCGCAATCGTTCGTCCAGACGATCATCATTATGGGCGTCACCGTGTCGGTCGTCATGATCGTCATCGGCAACAACGTTGCTGTCGCCTTCGGTCTCGTCGGTGCGTTCTCGATTATCCGCTTCCGTAGCGCGATGAGCGACCCGAAAGACATCGCCTTCATCTTTTTCGGTATGGCGGCCGGTATCTCATGCGGGCTCGGCTTCTACATACTCGCAATCCTGTTCACCGTCAGCTTGTCGGTCATCATCATCGTGTTGTACATGTTCGACTTCGGTCGCGGCGGCTCGGACAAGAAGCGACTGTCGATCACGGTGCCTGAAAACTTGCACGACGAGACGGCGTTCGACGGTGTCTTGTCGGCCCACTATAAATACTACGCGCTTCGCTCGGTCGAGACGACGAACCTCGGCACGATGATCCAGCTCGTCTACATCGTCCAAAACAAGGACGGTGTCAAAGACAAGCAAGTGATCGATGAGCTCCGCAAGATGAACGGCAATTTGAAAGTGTCCGTCAATTATTTGAATACCGAAATCTTTTGACGCATACGAAAACCGGCCCTCTATGGAGAGCCGGTTTTCGTTCGTTCATTTGACGGTGACGGTCGTGATTTTACTGACTTTCTTCGTCACGTCTTCAACGTGGACAGACAAGCGCTCACCTTTTTTCAAGGCTCGCGTCTTCGCCACGTATGTGCCGTTCAATGCTATTTTCGACTTGCCGATGACACGTTTGTTCTGATCACGCACGACGACGGTCATCCCGGCTTGCGCTTTCCCGGTCACTTGTTTCGCGTTTGCACGAGGTGCTGTGACGCTCGGGGCACTCGGTCGAAGCCCTTTGGCGACGACGACACGTTCTCCCGTGAAGAGTGGCCCGTTCGTATACGTGACACGAAGTACCGTTCCCGCTTTTTGTGGGGCGAGCGACATCGTCAACTTGCCATTTTTGACCGTTCCCCAGCCGATCCGTTTCGTTTTATTATACACGTTGACGACCGTTCCCGATTTTGCGGAAACGTTGAAGACCGGCGCGTTATCAAATATGCGCTCCGGCTTCGGCGCGAGTTGAAGCATCGACTCGGCCCGGTAGACGTTCACTTTCCCGTAGCCGCTCACGACGTCATAATACGGGAGGAGCGGAGTATTCAAACCATCTAACACGTCTTGCATACCATCATATTCACGCGGGTCTTTCGGTGCGTCTCCACCCGTGAAGGCGAGCGGCTCCGACGAACGGCGTAAGATCGTCCGGACGCCTTCGACTGTCACACGCGGGTGTTGCGAGACGAGAAGTGCCACAGCGGATGCGACGTGTGGCGTCGCCATGCTCGTCCCGTCCATATAGACGACGTTACCGTCCGGAACAAGACTCGCAACTTTTGAACCTGGTGCGACGACATCGACGTTAATTCCGTAGTTCGAATAGTCCGTGACGAGACCGAACGTGTTCGTCGCGCCGACCGAAATCGTGTACTTCGAAGACGCCGGATACGAGACGCGCGACTGGCCGTCGTTCCCCGTTGCTGCAACGATAATGACACCGCGGTCATGCGCATACTTCAACATATAACCGATCGTGCGGCTTTCTGTTCCGCCGAGGCTCATATTGATGACTTTCGCTCCGGCGTCGACGGCATACTTGATACCGAGTGCGATTTGATCCGTCTCCCCATATCCGCCGGCATCAAGTACTTTCACCGGTAAGATGGACACGTTCGGGACAATCCCCCGCATCGACGTGCCGTTGTTTTGAGCGGCCGCGATGACACCGGCGACGTGCGTCCCGTGACCGTGGTCATCGATTGCGTCGCCTTCCCCGTTCGGGTCGACGAAGTTCTTCCCGTTTCGGACATCAACTTTCCCTTTCAAATCGAGAAGGCGGTGGTCGACACCGGTATCGAGAACGGCAACTTTGACGGTACGGGCTTTCAAGTTGAGCGTCTCGTACTTATCAAGGCTGATGCCCGCGTCCCCGAACGGTTTCAACACAGAGCGGCTGTTGACCGACCATTGATAGCTATAGCTCGGGTCCGCCATAAATGCAGAGTACGTCTCGATCGGCTCGATATAGTCGACGTTCGGGTCTGACTCGAGCACCGCTTGTGCCGACGCTTTCGTCTTCGCTGACGCCGTTTCGACATCGACGAGCGCGAAATGGTCACCCGGTGAACCGATGGCGAGACGTTCGGCCGAGACATCACGCATCGCGTTCATCTTGCCAATCGATTGGTTCGGTGACGACTTGTATTTGACGATATAACGCGGGGCGTCCGTCACGTTGACGGTGACGCCGATGCGGTCGAACACGTCCGTGAGCGGTGTTCCCGCAAGTTCATCCATCCCGGCAAGACCTGCGACAGACGCGATGTCCGCCTTCAATCCTTCCGGCACGCTTTGACTGACGAGGGCGTGCATCCGGTTGATGGCCGCTGACTCTTTCGACGACACTGTATGCTGTTTTCGCTCGACGAGAGCTGTCAAAAGCGGTTTGAGTGTCACCAGGTCGTTATACGCCGCCTGACGCTTCGTCTTGTCGAACGTGATCGCCTTGATGATGTAAGGCGAGGCACGGTAGTAGAGTGCCGCGAGTTCCCGCCCTTCTTCTGATTGGTTGAGCACGTCCGTCTGGACACGTCGAATCAGCTCGAGCATCGTCTTTTGATCACTTGCCGGCATTAAAATCGATTCGACGGCACACATATCGCCGCTTGCCTGTTCATATTTCACCGGCAATTTGACCGGGTTGTAGACGAGGTTGATCTCTGAAGCGAACTCCGACGGGTCCGGTTCGCTCGGCGGTTCTGTTCCGTCCTCACTCGGTTCTGTTCCGTCCTCACTCGGTTCTGTTCCGTCCTCACTCGGCTCTTCTCCTTCTTCAAGTGAGAAGATCTCCTCTTCCGGTGGATACATGTCCGGCGTCTCCATCGGCATGTACTCGACTTTGACGTAGTATGGTCCTTCCCATGCATATGGGAGATGGATTGTCGCTTTGCCGTCCTCTTTCGAGGCGCTCGCACGGTAAGGATAGAACGTATCGTCTTTCCCGGCCATATCGGCGCTCGGATAGACCGAGACGTTGGCGAGTTTCGTCGCCTCCATGACGATTTCCATATGGGTCATCTGGCTCGGAGCTCCTCGCTCCATCTTGAACCAGTATGTATTGACCGGGTCGACGCCCGTCGTGAACGTGACAGCCTCCCCGGCTTCCAGTAGTGTCGCTTGCTTCATTCCGGCCCCGGCATCAGCGTGGATGCGCGGCGGGACGAGCGAGACGATAAGTAGGACCGCGAGCAATGTCGCAACAGTCCGTTGCACCAATCGTTTCATTTGTTTTCCTCTTTTCCAAGTATTAGGTGAATCACCTTGGATATAGTATACGAGATCTGTTAGAAAATGTTTCAATCGTGTTACGAAAATATTTCGACAATGAAACACGTCAAAGATTGACATCATCACGTCATCCCGTTAAAGTAACGATAACATCATACGAACTCGCGATGAGAAAGAAGAGTAGCGCGAAGGGACGTCTCCAGAAAGCCGGTGGTCGATGCGAACCGGTGACGTGTCTTGCGTGAATGGGCTTTTGAGCGTTCAGACCGATACGTAGGCTCTGACGGGTCCTCCCGTTACCGAGGACAGCGAATGATCGTTCGCGATGAGTGGGGGGAACTCCCCCAACGAAGGTGGCACCACGGGTCTCCCGTCCTTCATGTCTATTTAGACATGTCGGGCGGGGGACTTTTTTATTTGGAGGAGGAGATTACATGGAACAACTGATCATCAACGGCGACGAACTGACCCCGGTGGCAATCTTCCACCGGTTGCAAGGAGAGCGGAAAGTACTGCTCGAGAGCCGGGCTGAAGGTAAGCACGGACGTTACTCGATCATCGCGGCGAACCCGGTCGAGACGATCCGTGTCGACGGCAACACCGTGACCGATGCAACGGGTACGATCCAAACGGACGACCCGCTCGCCGTCTTATCCACATTGATCGCACGTGACACGGAAGACGCGCCCTACCCGTTCATCGGCGGCGCCGTCGGGTATATCGGCTACGACCTGCTGCGGACGTATGAGCCGATCCCGAACACGCCGACCGAGACGCGCGACTTGCCGGACGCGTTGTTCCAACGCTATGAGACGGTCGTCTTATACGACCATCTCGAGGAGCGCGTCATCTTGATCGACACCGGCGACAGCGACGGAGCGGCCAGGCTCGAACAGTTGAAAGCCGAGCTCGAGACGGCGAAGACGCATGAACTCGCGCCGGTCGTCCGGACGAGCGAACAGATCTTGACCGACAAGGACACATTTATCGAGCGTGTCTTGAAAGCGAAAGAAGCGATCCTTGCCGGAGAGGTGTTCCAGCTCGTGTTGTCGCAACGGATTGACGCGACGTTCACCGGTGACCCGTTCCACTTCTACCGGACGCTGCGAAAACTTAATCCGAGCCCGTACTTATTCTACATCGACCTCGGCGAAGCGATCGTCCTCGGGGCGTCGCCTGAGAGTCTCGTCCGTGTCGAAGGGAACCGCGTCTCGACGAACCCGATCGCCGGTACGCGCCCGCGCGGCAAGACCGTCGAAGAAGACATGCGCCACGCTGCCGACTTGATTGAAGACGAGAAAGAGCTGGCCGAACATCGGATGCTACTTGACCTTGGCCGGAACGACATCGGCCGCGTCGCCAAAGTCGGAACGGTCACGATTCCGAAACAGATGGAAGTCGAGCGTTTCAAAAACGTCATGCATCTCGTCTCCGAAGTCGAAGGCGAACTACGTGACGACTTGAACCCGATCGACGCGCTACGGGCCTGTCTCCCGGCCGGCACCGTCTCCGGGGCACCGAAGATCCGGGCGATGCAGTTGATTGATGAGCTCGAGACGGTGAAACGTGAAGTATACGCCGGGGCCGTCGGCTATCTCGACGTCCGGGGCGGCTTCGACTTCGCCCTCGCCATTCGGACGATGGTCGTCCAAAATGATACGGCGTACGTCCAAGCCGGGGCCGGCATTGTCTTTGACTCGGATCCGGTATCGGAATATGAAGAGACGCTGCATAAAGCCAAATCCCTGTTGGAGGTGTTCGCATGATTTTACTGATCGATAACTACGACTCGTTCACATATAACGTCTATCAAGACGTCGCCCGGTTCAGCGATGTCTTGGTCGTCCGTAACGACGAGCTGACGGTCGATGAAATTCGTGACCTCAATCCGACTGGCATCATCATCTCACCTGGTCCAGGGGGTCCGCACGACGCCGGTGTCTCCCTCGACGTCGTCCGTGAATTGTCTGCCACCGTTCCGATTCTCGGGGTCTGTCTCGGTCATCAAGTCATCGCCGAGGCGTTCGGCGGCACGGTCGGCCGGGCCAAACAGGTCATGCACGGCAAGACGTCTGTGATCGAGACGACGACCGGTGCCTTGTTCGACGGAGAGCCGATGGACGTCATGCGGTACCACTCGCTCGTCGTCCAAGCGACGGAACTCAACGTGACGGCAACGACTGCGGACGGCGTCATCATGGCGCTCGAACATCCGACACATCCGACGTACGGCGTCCAGTTCCACCCCGAGTCGATCGGGACACCGGACGGACGTGACCTGTTCGAACGATTCGTCGCGATTTGTCATACAAAAAGACCGAGGAACGTATCCCCGGTCTAAGTACTGATTTTATCGATTCGCGAACACTTTGACTTCGTCCCCTTCTGACACGATAAACAATTTTCTTGGTTCGACTTCCGCCTTGAAGTCAAGATTGATTGCACGAGCCGCTGATTGATCGATAACCGCCATATGCTCGTTTGCGATCAGCTGGATTTGATTCCGTTCACGGCTCGCCAAGGCGAAGCGAACCTTGAATTCTTTCTCGTAGCTTTCAAGCCCTTGATGGAATGCATGACGCTTCGATTCGAACTCTTGGCTAATTGTGTTCACTTGTTTTGTGGCTTGATCAATCGCTGCTTCAGGATCACCCAACAGGCGCATCGCGTGAATTTCTCCTTGCAAGCTTAATAGGAACATATAGATGAGTTCTTCATACTCTTGGAACTCGCCGATGACTTCCTTCATCGTTTGGATTTTGTCAGCCTCTTTGAAAACAAAAGCACGTTTCTTCAGTTCATTCATTTTCCCGAGTGGGGAATCGATATGTTTGAGCAAGGCATAAATCGTATCGATGTCTGCTTTATAGTTGTTCTCAAGCTGGTGTGTGACCTTGCTGTCTACAGTATCTGTTTTCAAAAATACGTAGACGCGGTCTAAATAATTGAATGAACTCCGGGCTTGTCCGTGATACTCGTTCAATTTCATCGTGACTAACTTGTTTACAATCGTCTCAATCTTGTCGAGCGACTGTTTGATCTCTCTTAAGTGTTCTTGGGCGACAACCGTCGTCGCCAAGTCTAGCGCGATCCTCCGCACTTGAAGTGGATTCACTTTCTTCAAATTCGCTTGGGCTTTAATCGTATTTTTCCCGTCCACCACGATAGCTCGCCAATAACCGTCTTCTTTTGACTTCCTTAAAGAATAGACACCACTTTTCAAGGCGGCCTCTACTTCGGGTGCAAAGACGAGCTCATACGTAGGTTTTTTACCGAGTGATTGAATAGCTGCCGGGATGCCGACAGATTGCACGACATGTTTTAACAGTTGCGCCATATCCGCCCCGACCGTAATCTCTTCTTTATTAGACACGTCCTCTAAAACAACCGGCAAAACGGTTGCCGAGTGCTCTTGTTTGACCAATTCATGCGCTGCGCTAGACTGGATCACTTGATTGTCTTCTGAGTTGAGCGGAATTGATGTTTCAGTCGGTTTCTGACGCTTCTTCCAAATCAGGACAACGATTGCAACGAACAAAACACCAAGGAATATGTACAGGTATTCCATTTGAACTCCCCCCTTTATCGTTGTATCTAGTATAAAGGGAAATCAGTTTTTATGTGCAACACTATTTCGATTCCATAAGAAAGACCGAGGAACGCGTCCCCGGTCTTAGCCTCATCTTAAAAAGTCTTCAAGTTGGAAGTCATGTTTGTCGAGTACGATCTGTTCCGGCATGATGCCGCTTCGGCGCAACACGTCGATCGTCTGATGCAGGAAGTCGTCGCTACCGACGAGATAGAATAAGCCGTCTCGGTCCGTCGCGAGCGTCTCGACCGCTGTATAGTAGTCGACACGATTGGCGACGAACTCGGCCGTGAAACCGTCTCTTGATGCGAACACATCACGGAACAAGTAATCTGTCGACGAGTCGACGTTCAAGGAATGGAGATGTGGGATACCTTCCCCGTTCGCCAAATAGTCAAGTACGATCGGACGGAACGTCGCGAGCCCGACGCCAGCCGACAACAAGTACACATTCTTCCCCTCACGCTTCAATGGGACGTTCGAATGTGTCTTGAAGATGGCGACTTGTTCGCCAATCTCCATATCACGCAAGATCGACTTGAACTCGGAGCACTCTCGCTTGATCCGTGTCGTGATACCGATCGCGCCTTCACGCGGCAGCGTCGAGATCGACATGTGGCGAATCAAGCTCCGGTTCGGTTTGTCTTCTTTGTTGAACCCTTCTAACGCGAAGTGGGTATGCGCCCCCTCGTCCCACGTGAAGCCGTCCGGGAGCTCGAGTTGGAACGTGTATGTATCTGGCGCTTCCTGTACAACTCGTTGAATCGGTGTCCAGTAAATTTGCATCGTCGTAACTCCTTCCTTCTATTAATAGACCGCAATCGGTCCGTATGGTCCTTGAATGATTTCAAGCTTCGTCTCAAAGATGTCGGATAGCGTCTCGGCGACCATGATCTCATCAACCGTACCGAAGGCGGCGATCTTGCCGTCTTTCATCGCACAAATCCGGTCCGAGTACTTGGCCGCGAAGTTGATGTCGTGGAGCACGGTGACGATCGTCCGGCCGAACTCGTCGGCGACGTGGCGCAAGTATTCCATCATCTGGACCGAGCGAGCGATGTCCAAGTTATTGAGCGGCTCATCGAGCAACACGTATTCCGTCTCCTGGCAGAGCACCATCGCGACGTACGCCCGCTGGCGCTGCCCGCCCGACAGTTCATCGAGATAACGATGCTCGAGCTCCGTCAAATCAAGGAAGTCGATATACTTCGAGATGATGCGTTCATCCTCTTGCGTCAACCGTCCTTTCGAATATGGGAAGCGACCGAACCCGGCGAGCTGACGGACGGTGAGACGCGTCACGAAATGGTTCTCTTGCCGTAAAATCGTGATGATTTTCGCCAAGTCTTTCGATTTCGTGCTCGACACGTCCATCCCCGCGACTTGAATTTGACCCGCGTCTAAATCGAGCAGGCGGCCAATCATCATGAGCGTCGTCGACTTGCCGGCCCCGTTCGGCCCAATCAACGACGTGAACCCGGCTTTCGGGATGTCGAGATTGATCGGTCCGATTCGGACGTCATCCGTATACGATTTTTGTACTTGTTCAAGTTGAATCATAGCGATTTTCTCCTTAAGATGATTGCCAAGAAAACGATTCCGCCGAACAATTCGATAATGACGGACACGACACTCGGTGTATTGAGAATGTGATACATAAAGAAATACGCGCTCGTCAACACGAAGAAACCGAGCGCGAACGCCATCGGGAACATATACTTATGGTCATACGTCGAAGCAACCTGATAGCTGAGCGTCGCCACCAAGAATCCAAAGAACGTCAGCGGTCCGATGAGCGCTGTCGATACCGACATCAATAGCGAGATGAGAATGAGCGTAAAGATGACGCTCCCCCGATGGTTCACCCCGAACGATGTCGCTACATCTTTCCCGAGTGCGACGACGTTCAAGCGATTTGAGAAGCTATACAACATGATTCCGACGACAATCACAATCGGAATGACGATTGGGAAGTACGCGGCATCAGCATGCATGACCGATCCGAACAGACGGGCCTGAAGGATATCAAAGTCCGACGGCGCGAGCATACGGCGCATGAACGAGGACACCGAATTCAAACCGGTCCCGATGATGATCCCGACGAGAAGCATGAGTTGCAGATTCCCGTATTTCCCGGACAAGAGCCAGCCATACAAGAGCAGGCTCATGAGCACCATGAGGCCGACCTGGGTCAAAAAGGCACCGGTTCCCGAAAAACCGATTAACGCACCCGCACCGAAGAAGAAGATCATGCTCGTCTGAATCGTCGAATAAAGCGCATCGAACCCGAGCAAGGATGGCGTGATGATGCGGTTGTTCGTCACCGAATGAAACGCGACCGTCGCCAAGCTTTGACAGAGCGCGGCGATCGCCATCGTAACGACGGCGACGACCCGACGCTCGACGACCGGGATGAACGACGGCGAATCGAACGGGACCGGATTGTTGTAGACGAGTAACCCGAACGCACAGAGCAGTCCGCCCACGATGAAGAATGCAAGGAACAGCCAATAACGGCGCTGTTCTCGTTTCGAACGGAACGCCGTCGCACACCGCTCTTCCGTATGCACGGATCGACCATCGACGTCATACGCTTCCCGTTGCTTCGTCTTGTTTTCGATGAGTGTGCTCATCGTACCCCTCCCGTCTTCCGTTGTCTCAAGAGAATCGCGATAAACACGACCGACCCGACCGTCCCGAGAATGAGCGATACCGGTAATTCAAACGGCATGATGATCGTCCGCGAAATCAAGTCGCTGACGAGAACCGTGCCCATACCGATGACGCATACCCACGGCAAGTTGCTGCGGAGATCGTCTCCACGAAACATCGAGACGATGTTCGGGACGATCAGTCCGAGGAACGGCAGATTACCGATGACCGTCGCGACGACACCGACCGCAAGTGCGATCAGCCCCGTCGCAATCAAGATGAGACGGCTATAGTTGACGCCAAGGCTCGTCGCGATATCTTCGCCGAGTCCGGCGAGCGTTAACCGGTTCGCTAGGATGAAGATGAAGAACGTGACGAGAATGATAAGCCACAAGTATTCATAACGTCCGACCTGCACCGATGCGAACGACCCGACGAACCAGCCTTCAATCGTCTGACTCGCTTGGAAGAACAAGCCGAGAAACGTCGACACGGCCGATACGACCGCCCCGAGCATGAGCCCGATAATCGGGACGATCAACGATGAGCGAAGTTTGACCGAGCGCAGGAACCAGAAGAAGACCATCGTTCCGATGAACGAGAAGACGATGGCCCCCGTCATGCGCATCATGAGCGTCGGCGCCGGAACGAGCAGATACACAGTGAGCAGACCGAGCCCCGCCCATTCGAGCGTCCCGGTCGTCGTCGGTTCGACGAGACGGTTTTGCGTAATCAGTTGCATGACGAGCCCCGACATCGCCATGGCGGCACCGGTCAACATGATGGCAATCGTGCGCGGGACGCGGGTAATCCAAAACATATCCGCTCCGCCCTCCTGACGAATGTCATAGACGCCGGTCACGAGCGAGAGGCATGCCAACATGAAGACAACGAGAACTGCTACGACAAAGGATTTTGTCCATATGTTAGAAAAGGAGGGCTGAGACAATGTCTCAACCCTTGCTGTCATTGGTTTTTGCACAACATGACTCCCTTACTTCGAAAGCGCGGCTGCGATATCGTTGAATAGTTCAGAGTATGTTTGAATCGACTCGTTGATGTACGTGTCGTTCGGTGCATAAACGATTTTTGCATCTGTCACGGCTTTTGTTTTTTGAAGTGCCGGTGCGTTATCGATCACGTCTGCTGCAGGTACAGCGTCTTCCATGCTCGAAATCGCCGCGTCACGGTCGAGGACGAACAACCAGTCCGGGTCACTCTCAGCAATCGCTTCAACCGATACCTCATCCCCTTGGTGGTCACCTGTCGTTTTCTCTACCTCGAGGGCAGGTGTCCAGTCAAAGATGTCATACATCGGTCCGAAGACACGACCTGTATTCGGTGCCGAGAATCCGATATCGCCGCCTGAGACGATGACTGACATCACTTTGTCTTCACCGTTGTATGAAGCTTTTACACTGTCGATCGATGCTTCGAAGCTTTTGATGAGTTCATCTGCTTCCGTTTCTTTTTCAAAGATTTGGCCGAGTGAACGCGTCGTCGTCTCAAAGCCTTCTACCAAGATTTCACCTGGCGTGCCCGCATCTTCTGGGAGCTCAATATTCAAATCGATGACGGCTGCTTCCGGAACTAATTTTTTAATGTCGTCGTAGTAGTCGGCGAATCGTTGACCGACGATGACGACATCCGGATCGACACCGGCGATTGCTTCTAAGTTCGGTTCATTGTGCATCCCGACGTCAACGATGTCTTTATCATTTTTATAAGGCAAGTCCGCTGGAATCAATCCGATTGGTGCCGCGACCAAGTCGATGTCCCAATCCGAGAGCGTCTCGAACGTCCGGTTGTCGAGCGCGACGACCTTCTCCGGGTTGAGCGGTACTTCGATCGTGCCATGTGCGTCCGTGATTTCCACCGTCTTCGGTTTCGCTTCCGCTTCCGCGTTACCCGTATCTTTTGCTTCATTCTCGTTCCCGCACGCCGCGAGCAACAAGACGAGCGATGTCGCCATGATTGATGCTTTTAATTTCCCCACTTTTTCCATCTCCCTATATGTATTGATTACGCCGACAACCTTCTCAATCGAACGGCATCCCTGTTGTTGATCTTGTCTATGTAGGCAACAGGAATGCTTTATCGTTGATAATGATTATCATTGTCGTTTTCATTGAGAAGCATAGCAAACAAAAAAAGGATGCGCAATGCCAAAATTTCAAAAAGAGATTGGAAATATTTTTCCTACTATTAATGCAAAATAAAAAGAAAGTGGTACGAGACCACTTTCTGGAGGGTTAGCGTTCAGTTTTTCTTATCCTGCTTTCTCCCGAGAATGCTGTAAGTGAGAAATAACACGAACGTGTATGTGAATGAGAAGAGGATGATTTGCAGGAGGCCGTCCGGAAGCAGTTTCACGATGAAAAACAGCGAAAAGATGATGGCAATGATCAGATGAGGACCCCGGATATCTTCCGGCAGATCGCGCCAGTAGATCACGACGAGTGCCAACGCGAGCGGTCCGCACAATGCGAGCAAGATGAAAAATGGGATCGGTCGCATCAGAAATGGTACGTCTTGTTTCTGATAATTCATGCTTCCGAAATTCCGTTCGCGAGTAACAACAGGAAAATCCAAATCGATAACGGTACAATCAATCCGATGTTCGCGAAGAGGCTGAATAATCTAACCATCTTCTCCTTCGAGAAAAGTCCCCAGATGAGTGTGGCAAGCAACGCGATATCCAAGGCGAGATACACCCAGATGGCTGTCAGCAAGTCTAAATCCGGAAAGACGCGGGCCGTTCAACGTAAACAGTGTTAAGAACGTCAACAAAAAGAGTGCGAGCGTCATATAGAGCGGTGCGTATTGGCGTCGATTCATCCAACCATCTCCTTTTCCTAATTATCCCATTCACTTATTCTATCGACAACCCTTATAGATTTTGCTACATTCACAGCAACGTACATGAAGTGATGACATTGAATACACTACTGATATTGTTGGAGGTCACGGTTATATGGGTTTTGCTTATCTAGTTGCCGCGATTATCGCGGAAGTGTTCGGATCAAGTATGTTAAAACTGAACGCAACATCGACGAACCGACTGCCGATCCTCGGTGTCGCGCTCGGATACGTGACCGCGTTTTATCTGTTGTCGCTCGCGCTCTTGTCCATCCCGCTCAGTTTCGCCTACGCGTTTTGGAGCGGGGTCGGCACGGCCGCGACGGCATTGATTGGCTTTCTCGTGTTCAAGGAACAAGTTCGAAAACAGACCGTCATCGGCATCGGACTCGTCATCGTCGGGCTCGTCTTGATGAAAATATGAAGGAGGGACACGTGTGAAAGGGTATCTATTATTACTGGTTTCGATTTCGTTCGAGGTGCTCGGTACATCGATGCTGAAGCTGTCAGACGGCTTCACAAATTTATTGCCGAGCGTAATCCTGCTTGCGAGTTTCGCCGTCTCGTTCACGCTCATGGGCTTCGTCTTGAAGACGATCCCGCTCAGTATTGCCTATAGCGTCTGGGCAGGTCTTGGCACGGTCGCGACCGGATTGATCGGGGTATTCGCCTACGGTGAAGTGCTCTCGACACTGAATAGCATCGGGCTCATCGTCATCGTGCTCGGTGTCATCGTCATGAATTTCGGGAAAACGAATACGGTACACGGCTAACGTTTTTAGAAAGGAGTGACGCGAATGCTCGCACCATTGATCGAAGAGAAAGAACGCCTTTTATTGACATCGGAAGTTCGGACGTCGCCCGAGCGATTGCGTGAACTGTTGACCGAAGATTTTTTTGAAATCGGGAGCTCAGGTCGCGTCTTATACAAAGAAGACGACACGAATACGATGGACCTTGGAGAGATTGACATCACACTGTCCGACTTCAACCTCGAAGTCATCCGCGACGATGTCGTGCTCGCTACGTATCGAACCGAGAATCACGCGACTGAGAAGACCGCTCTCCGCAGCTCGATTTGGGTCAGGATTGACGGCGTATGGAAAATGCGATTCCATCAAGGGACACCTGCACAATAACGATAGGTAGGGCGCGCCGATTTAAGCGCCCCCTTTTTTTCTATTCACCCTGCCATTTTTTTTGCTCACCCGCCTTGTCCGGATGTCCTATAATTCACGTATGAATGACACCAAAAGAGAGGGTCGACAAAATTGAATACATATAGCACACACAACCACCTTGAACCGGTCATGCGACGACCGAGAGCCACGTTAGAAGAGAAGTTAGCGCTTATGGAGTCACGCCGAAAGAAATTGATGTTCGAGCCGACGATCCCGCTCGATGCCATCCGTAAAAAGAAACCGTCCATCACCGTCACGTTCTCCGTCGGTGGCTTCGGTGTCCACAACGAGTCCACGTTGACGTTCTTTGAAGACGGGTCGGTCAAACGAGAAGTGATTTGGCGCGAAGATTACGACTTGAGCGTAGCAATCCCAAGCTCAGGTTGGTACGAAAAGGAGGATGCGATACGCGTCCACGAACGATTCGTCGCCCTCTCCTCACATCGTTGGCCTGAAGTGTTTGAAGAAAAAGGATATTACACCACCGATGGGACGCAGTGGAGCCTTGTTGTGAAACGTCACGGGAAACTTATCCATCAGCATTCCGGCAGCAACGCCTACCCATCGAGCTGGAAAGCCGTCACGGAACTGTTCGGCATCTCGTGAACCGACAAAGGGAGCACCCACTTGGGCGCTCCCTTTTCTCATATCGCCTGAATCATCTCGACCCGATTGCCGAACGGGTCGCGGAACTCGAACCGGTCAAAGCCAGGGATTGGAATCCCTTCGAGCCGCTCGATTCCTTCTGCTTCGAGTTTCCGTCCCCATTCCGCTAGATCAGTCACCGTATAGGCGACATGTGCTTTCGTCGTCAGCCGATCGACCCCGTCCTCGGTACCGACATGGACGCTTTGGTCGCCGACTTGAAGCCAAAACCCGCCTCGACCTTGAAGCGACTCCGGTTTCTCAATCTCAATCAGACCGAGCACGCCGCAATAAAACGCGCGTGCTGTCGCTTCTTCACCTTTTGGGATCGTGATTTGGACGTGATGGATGCCTGTGATCATGTCGTGTTCTCCTTCTCATACGTCAATCCGATAAACTGCAGCTTTTGGTTGAACAGGCGCGGATACGCCATATAGCCGACCATGACGGCTGAAATCGTCGCCGTCGTCAAAATGAGGAACAAGATGAGCAGTTGATACAACACCGCCTCCATCGGGTCGGCGCCGCCGATGATAAGGCCGCTCATCATGCCGGGAAGCTGGACGAGCCCCATCGTCTTTTGTGCCTCGACGGTCGGGATCATACTCGTCCGGATGGCGTTCTTCAAGCTCCGCTCGATTGCGATTTTCGGTGCCCCGCCCATCGACAGGATGAGCTCGATGACCTCGTCGCTCCGTTCGACCTCGTCTTTGAACTTGTTCAAAAACAGGAGTGACAACACCATACAGTTGCCGATGACCATACCGCTGATCGGAATGACTTTCTCCGGCTCGAACGGGATGATGCCGAGCCCGAGCATGAGCCCCATCGTCAGCGACTCGACCGTGACGAGCGTGAGGACGATCATCCAGGTGATGCCAGGGATGCCGTCCCCTTTTTTGATGATGTTTTGCGTCGCCGCGCCAATCATGAGGAGGATCATGAGCAGCATGAACACCGGGGTATCGCTCTCGAAGACGAACGTCAAAATGTAGCCGATCAACAACAGTTGAATGATCGAGCGTACCGTCGCGATGACGATGTCACGCTCGAGACCGAGCTTCAAAAATAACGCCAACCCGAGCGGAATCGCCACGAAAATCAAGGAAGTCATCAGTTCGATGAAAGTCATAGCTCTTCCCCCCTGACGAAACGTCCGATCATCGGATTGTCCGACTCATCGATGAACGACGCGTCTCCGAACTCAATCAATTCCCCGTTCCGTAAAAACCACATGTCGTCACTGACCCGTCTCGCTTGATCGAGGTCGTGGGTGATCCAAATGACGGTGACCCCGAAATCTTTTTGAAGTCGCACGATCAAATGCTCGATCTCTTTCACCGTCCGGTAGTCGAGGCTCGACGTGATCTCATCTAACAGCAAGACGTCCGGTTTATTGACGAGCGTCCGGGCGATGGCGACCCGGCTCCGCTCCCCGCCTGACAACGTCTTGATCGGTTGGTCGAGCGAGATGCCGTCCAAGTCGACTTTTCCGAGCAGCTCTGTCGCTTTAGCCCGGTCGAGCGTCTCCCCGAAAATCGCTTTCGGTAAATTCAAGTTGTCGTACACCGTCCCGTCGATCATCGGGGCGCTTTGGAACGCCATGCCGATCTGTTTCCGGAGCGCGATGACATCGATATCGCGGATGTTCTCGCCTTTGAAATAAATGTCGCCCGCGTCCGGCGATAGTAGCCCGTTAATATGCTTCAGGCACGTCGTCTTGCCGGCGCCGCTCGGTCCGACGAACGTCGTGATCCGGCCTTCGCGGAAGTAGCCGGTGATGTTATGTAGGATGTCGTTATGACTGACCCCAATGAATTCGATAATGTGCATGTGTCTTCAATCCTTTCTCGATCCGATCCCTATTTACTGAAAGTTAGACACGTCGTCGACCACGACGTCACCGTTTGAATCAAGTAACGGCGTGATGCCGCCACCCGTCCCGACCCATGTCTGGATGTAGTTGACACCGGTCGCTGTGTCGACGAGTATCATAACTTGGCCAAGTTCCGGCAACTGTTCCGTCAATTTGACTTGGAAACGCGTCGCCACTGTCACTTCCTCGTCTGTTTTTTTCTTGAATAACATGACATCCCGCCTTCCTACTGTTAACTGTACGCAACATGACCCTTGGTTTCAATGAATGCGATATCTCCAAGGCTGACAAATCCTTAACCCGTTCATTTTTGTTTAATATGACTACAAAAAAACACGCCAGGTTTCGGCGTGTTTTCAAGCGTAGCTCCGTTCGATGACAAAACTTGTCTTGTCCCCTCGGAAATATGAACGTGAGTACTCGATCGTTTTTCCTGACGCGTCCTCGGTCACCGTCTCGATATAAAAGCACGGCGTCCCGAGCGGACAGTCGAGAAGATCGCTTATCCGTTCGTCGGCGAGCGCGATCTCGAGCGCCTCGGTCGTCTTGGCGACGTGGACGTCGTGGACTTCCGCTAGCGTTTGGAACAGCGAATGCTCGGCCTGGTCTTTCGTGATACCCGGCGCGATCTGCCACGGGATGAACGAGACCTCGTATTGCGTCGGCTCCCCGTCGGCGTGACGGATCCGTTCGATCTTTTGGATCGGTGCTTGTTCGTCGACCGTGAATACGTCGGCGAGCTGGGCGTTCGCCGAGACGACCGACAAGTCGATGAGCGACACTTGGCCGCGCTTGCCTTGAACGGCGAGCTGGGCCGCGTAATTGTTCGGCGTATGCGATAACGTCTGCCGGACTTTCTTCCCGGCGACGAACGTGCCGCGCCCTTGCTGGCGGACGAGATAGCCTTCCGTCGTCAACTGGTTGAGCGCGCCGCGGACCGTCGTCCGGCTGACGTCGAACTCTTCGCATAACGCGTACTCGGTCGGGAATTTCTCGCCTTCTGTATAATGTCCGCTCTTGATACGGGACAATAACTCTTCTTTGATGGCTGTTTGAAGCGTCGACTGCGACATTCTGTCACCCCTTTGTGTCATCCTTCTTTCCTTTATTCTGATACAGCAAACATACAAATGCAAATACAAAAAACAATTTGTATTATTTGTACTTTTTATATTGCGACAAGTTGTACTATTTGTTATATTTGTTACAACAAAAAGAAATCGCTTTCACAAGGAGGAGTTGGCACTATGGCAGTCAAGGTCGTCATCATCGGTGGAGGTTCGAGTTATACCCCCGAAATCATTGAAGGTTTGATCCAGCGACAAGCGACGTTTCCGGTTCGGGAGATCGTTCTTGTCGACATCGAGGAAGGGAGAGACAAATTAGACATCGTCGGCCGTCTCGCCGAACGGATGATTCAAAAGGCAGGCGCTGACATCAGACTCAGTTGGACGCTCGACCGGAAAGCAGCACTTGTTGGCGCCGACTTCGTCTCGACGCAGATCCGCGTCGGTGGCCTGAAAGCCCGCGCCTTGGATGAACGCATCCCGCTCAAGCACGGCTTCATCGGTCAAGAGACGAACGGTGCTGGCGGCTTGTTCAAAGCGTTCCGGACAATCCCGGTTTTGATCGAGCTCGCTAATGAGGTGGCGGAGATTTGCCCGGACGCGTGGCTCGTCAACTTCACGAACCCGGCCGGTATCGTCACCGAGGCCGTCTTGCAACACTCGGCCCACAAAAAAGTCATCGGCGTCTGTAACATCCCGTTCAACATGCGCAACTCGGTCGCTGAGATTTTAGACACCCCGGTCGAACGTGTCGCCATCGAATTCATCGGACTCAACCATTTCGTGTTCGGCCGCCACGTCTGGGTCGACGGCGTCGATCGCACGGACGACGTGCTCGCGTCACTGAACGCCGGCACCGACTACTCGCCGGCGAACATCGTCGGGCTCGGTTGGAGCGAGTCGTTCTTGAGATCGCTCCGCATGTTGCCGAACCCGTACCATCAATACTATTTCCAAACGGCGGACGTACTCGCGAAAGATTTAGCGGCGTATGAACAGAACGGCACGCGCGCCGAGGTCGTCCAGCAAGTCGAGGCGCAACTGTTCGAGAAATACAAAGACGTCGAACTCGACGTGAAGCCTGTTGAGCTCGAACAGCGCGGCGGCGCCTACTATTCCGACGCCGCCTGCAACTTGATGGATTCGATCTACAACGACCGCGGTGATATCCAGACGGTGAACACGTTAAACCGCGGCGCGATTCGTGATTTACCGGACGACGCCGTCATCGAAGTGAACGCCGTCATCACGAAGGCTGGTCCACGTCCGATTTCAATCGGTGCGTTACCGCTCCCGATCAAAGGACTCATCACTAATTTGAAGACGTTTGAACAGCTCGCCATCCGCGCAGCGATGTCCGGCTCATACAACGATGCCTACCTCGCCTGCCTGATGAACCCGCTCATCCAAGATGAGAAGAAAATCGATCCGCTCCTCCGTGAGCTGTTCGACGCGCATGAAGCGTACTTACCCCAATTTAAGAAGGAGGTTTACTCATGAATAAGTTTATCGAAATCGCTGGGCGCATCGGTTCCCAGCGACACTTAGTCGCCATCCGTGATGGATTCGTCTCGGTCATGCCGCTCATCATCGTCGGTTCGCTCGCTGTCCTCATTAACAACTTCCCGGCCATCAATTTAGGTGGCCTCTCGCTCGACTTCGTCGGCATGATGAACAATGCGTTCGGCGAAGGGAACTGGCAAGGACTCGGCGGCAACATTTGGACAGCCTCGTTCGCCATATTAGGCCTTTTGGTCGCTTTCTCGATCGGGTATAACTTGGCCCGGTCATATGGAGTCGATGGGCTCGCCGCCGGTATTTTATCGGTCGCGTCGTACATCATGCTCGTGCCGGTCACAGAAGACTGGGGACTTAACTTCGCTTGGCTCGGTGCCCAAGGATTATTCGTTGCCATCATCGTCTCGATTGCAGTCACCGAACTGTTCCGTTACCTCATTAACACGAAATTGACGATCAAGATGCCGGAAGGCGTACCGGGTGGGGTCACCCGTTCGTTCCAAGCACTCATCCCGTCGATGCTCATCTTGACGCTCGTCGCCGGAGTTCAGCTGTTCATGACACTCCAAGTCGAGCTCAGCATTTTTGAAGTCATCTTTAAAGTCATCCAGCAACCGCTTCAAGGGTTCGGTGACTCGCTCGCGGCCGGTCTCGTCATCGCCTTCTTGAACCATATCCTTTGGTTCTTCGGACTGCACGGCACGAACATCATCGGTTCGGTCATCGAGCCGATCTATCTCCCGCTCATCGAGCAAAACTTGGCCGCGTTCCAAGCAGGCGTCTCGGCGTATGACGTCCCGTACACGGTGACAAAACCGTTCCTCGACTCGTTCGTCTTCATGGGCGGATCAGGTACGACGTTCGCCCTGCTTCTCGCCATCTTCATCGTCGTCCGCAAGCAGCGCAACCACCCGTATCACCAAGTTGCGAAACTGTCGGCGCCGGCTGGACTGTTCAACATTAACGAACCGGTCATCTTCGGTCTCCCGATCGTGTTGAACCCGGTCATGTTGATCCCGTTCATCTTGGTACCGGTCACGCTCACGATCGTGTCATATGTCGCCCTCTCGACGGGCATGGTACCGAAGACGGTCGCCATCGTCCCATGGACGACGCCACCGATCATCAGTGGTTACCTCGTCACCGGCGGTAGCGTCCGCGGCGTCTTGCTCCAAATCGTCAACTTGACGATTGCGACGGCGATGTATATCCCGTTCGTCATGGCAGGAGCGAAAGCGATGACGGCCGAAATCAATAAAAATAAAGCAGAAGTCAACGAAGGAGAGAAAATCAGTTGAAGACAGAAAGCATTCAACAATTATCGTTCATGATCATCTTACACGCCGGAAACGCCCGCTCATCGGCGTTCGAGGCGATTGCCGCCGCCAAACGCGGCGAAGGTGAACTTGCTGAAGCGAAAATGAAAGAAGCGGATGAGGCGTTTTTAGAAGCACACAAGCTTCAAACCGAGCTGTTGCAAGAAGAGGCACGCGGGGCGACGAGCGACATGAGCGTCCTGCTCGTCCACGCCCAAGATCACTTGATGACGGCAATGACCGTCAAAGAACTTGCGATCGAGATGGTCGATATGATCACTCGACTCAACCAATTGGAGGAATTGAAATGAACATCTTACTCGTCTGCTCGGCCGGTATGTCGACATCGATCCTTGTTGAAAAAATGCGCACCGAGGCTGCCTCACGTGGCTTGGACGCGACAATCGAAGCTATCCCGGAATCACGCTTGAAAGAACAAACGAACGTCGACGTCATCTTGATTGGACCACAAGTCCGCTACCTCGAAGGTAAGATCAAAGCATCCGTCACGGTACCGGTCGCTGTCATCGACAATATGGCTTACGGGCTCATGAAAGGCGACCAAGTGCTCGACCAAGCGCTCGGTCTCGTGCAAAATGCATAAAACGCACGTCTTGATCAACGCCGATGACTTTGGACTGACATCTGGTGTGAATACCGGAATCCTCGACAGTCACGTCCACGGTATCGTCAATTCGGCGACGATGATGATGAACGGCTATGCCGTCGAGGAGGCCGTCACGATGGCAAAACTTCATCCCGTCTTACGTGTCGGCGTTCATCTCGCCTTGACGTGGGGACGGCCGCTCGCAAAGACAAGTACACCGCTCACGAAAGCAGACGGGACGTTCCGCTACACGAACCGGTTTCTGACGGAAGCGGCACCGGACCCTGAGCTCGTCTATCTCGAATGGAAAGCGCAAATCGAGGCGTTCCGCGCGACGGGACTGTCGCTCCATCACCTCGACAGCCATCATCACGTCCATGGCTGGCCGGCGATCCAAGACGTCATCGTCCGTCTCGCCGAAGAATATGACACGACGTTTCGGGCCTTAACGACACTCGATGCACGACGGGACTTGTGGGTGACCGAGCGGTTCAGTGACCAGTTCTACGGCGATGGTGTGTCCCGGGCAACGCTCGACGCCATTCAACCAGGCGACTCGATCGAAGTCATGGTCCACCCGGCCGACATCGATGAGATTTTACCAAGCGTCACGTCTTACCTCGTGCAACGCTTACTGGAAAAGCAACTATTGATCAACTATGAGCGCCCTGATTGGTGGGTGTAGAAAAAGAGAGTTGTTCACCGTTTACCGGCGAACAACTCTCTTTTCTGTTCGTAGATTAACCAGGTAGACCTCTTTCTTGTCTACTCATGTCTTCAATCACTATGTCATAGATCTCACCTAACGACGCACAATATTTAACGAGATCCCACGGTTCGTTCGTGTGAAAATGAATCTTGATTAGATTTTCGTCCCCGACTGCCAACAAACAATCTCCCGCGAAGCTTGTGTTGATGTACTCAAATATCGCATCTTCGGACAGTTGCTCCCCTTCGATCAACAGTTGTGTATCATATTTGAATTCTATCATCTTGTTCACCTCCAATTTCAAAGGATAGACTAGACAGAGTGTAATGATTACCATCTAGTGCTAGATTATCTCTTTTAGTACCGATTGGCAAATCAGCCGTCGCTCTTCAAACTTCTAAAGGTTGAACTGGCGTTGGATCTGTCGCGCGACCGTTTCGGCATTAAGGTCCGTATTGTTGATCCGCAAATAGTTGTCGACATCGATCTCCCCATCACGCGAGTTCAAGCGGTACAGCGTCGCCGTCTGCTTCAGCTCGGCCTCGGACCAAGCGATATCCCGTTTCGTCGGCTTGTGTGCAAGCCGGTTCTCGGTCGTGTTCCGGGCGAGCCGCTCCTCGATGTCCGCTTCGAGCTCGACGTAGTAGACGTCCGCCCCGTGCGACTCGAACAGTTCCGCCACTCCTTCGATGTAGGTCCGGTCTTCTTCCATATCAAACGCCCAGACGAACGTGAAGATCAAGCCGGGCTGATCGCTTTTCGCGACCGCTTCGAATAACTCGTGCCGAAACAGTTGGACGAGCCGGCGCCCCTCGTCCGTCCCGTAATCAAAGAACGGGCTGACGAGATCGATCGTCATATGGTTATGCAGTAACTTCAATCCTGTCTGTTTCGCGAGTTCCTGTCCGACCGTCATCTTGCCGACGGCTTGTGGACCGATCAGTATGACAAGCTTCATTCTTCCCCCGTCCTTTATCCATTTTTTTCTAGCATACCATACGGCTCGAGTCCTCGAATAGGAACACTGAAAAGCGGGAAAACACGTACCAACGGCTGCTCAGCTTCTAAGGAGGACATTCCCATGCCAAAAGACCCCAAACTCGAACGCTTCGTCCTACGTGTCTCTGTATTTGGCTCCTTGTTCTTCGCCATCGCCGGCATCATCGTCGGTTATGCGTTATCGTCCGCCTTCATCCTGTTCGATGGAGTTTATTCGTTCTTGAGCGTCATCATGAGCTGGATCTCGCTCCGGGCCGGCGTGTTCATGCTGACGTCGGACAAGCGCTTCCCGTTCGGCAAGAGCACGATCGAGCCGTTCATCATCTTGTTCCAATATGGTGTCCTCTTATTCATCATCGTCAACGCCTTCCTCGGTGCGATCGATGATATCCGCGCCGGCGGCAACGACCTCGTCCTCGGTTGGGCGCTCGTCTATCTTACGATCAGCGGCGCATTGACGTACGGGATCTTCCGCTACTTACGGACGTTCCAGATGAAAGCGAGCTCCGGTCTCGTCAGTGCCGAGATCGTCCAATGGCGACTCAGCTTCATCTTGACCGGTGGTGCCCTCATCGGCTATTTGATCGCCCAAGTGCTCGTCTGGCTATCGTTTGACGCCATCTCCCCGTACGTCGACCCGGTCATGCTCATGCTGATCACCCTTTGGCTCGTCAAGACGCCGCTCATCGAGATGTGGGTCGCCATCAAAGAATTGATCGGGATGAACACCGAGACCCCGTACAGTAAACAGATCACACTCACCATCCTCCAAGTCGCCCATCAATACGAAGTCTCGAAAACATACGTCCGGACGACGAAGTCCGGTAATCTTCTGTTCATCGAGATCGACCTCGTCGTGGCGAAAGACTACCCGTATGACAAAATCGCCGAGCAGGACCGGATCCGTCAAAAGATCGAGGACGCGCTCGCCTTCTTGCCGTATGAGAAATGGCTGACGATCTCGTTCACACAAGACAATCGCTGGGCAGAATAATAGCGAGCGACATAACGTCACTCGCTACTTTTTATTGCTCAAACGCCCGGCGCAGAATCTCTTCTTCCTCGGCGTTTCCTAAGTTCCGGTTCACGACGCGCTCGATGTCGATGTCGAGTTCATCTTTCAATAAGTTCGCACTCCGATCTTGCCCGATGATGACGACCTCGTTCCATTTATGTTTCTTGTGTAAGGAACGAATCTCACCGGCGATATCCCGGTAAAACCGTCGGACTTGTTTTTCTTTCCGGCTGTCGAATTGGTCGATTTGGCTGCTTGACGCTGCCTCGCCACCTTTGCCGCGACCTTGGTACCGTCTCCATTGATCGGTGTCTAAATCAAGATCGAACACGACGACGTCCTCAACTTCACCGAGCCGCGTATCGTAGGCGGTGATGCTGTCGAGCTGGGCGAGCAAGATGCCCGTGTTCGGGAATTCGGCGTCGAGTCTCTCGATTTGGTCCAAGTTAGGTTTGTCACCGTAATGGAAGTCGTTCTCAACGTCAAGCTGCAGGAAGTGGAGCTCGAATAAGCCATCATTTCCTTCCGCAAACAAGACGATGCTGCGCAACAGCTTATGCTCGTTGCCCATAATCTCACGCTCGGCCCGTTCCCAGACGCCTTTGAACGCTTTCAACTTCGCCTCGTCCCCGTTCTTGATTTCTTGCTCGAGTCGGCGCAGCTCGTTCTTCAAATGAATCTCCCATTTGTCGCGCTCGCTCGGCTTCGTACTTAAGTAGAGACTCAGTACGCCCGCCTCCGCGTTATGCAGTTGCTTGATTTTTCCGAGTTCTGTTGATAATGCCATCTTGTTCCCTCCTCAGTAAATGAACGCAGCAAGTATCCCTGTGATGAACACAGATGTGATCGTGACCGTCGAGAACCCGGCGACAATCATTTTCGGTAATATTTCATCCTCGATAATATGCACCTCCTCTTCCGTCTCCCCGATATTCTTCGCCGCCTCTTCGCTCAAGATGAGTGTTCCTGGGAAACCATATAACGACGTCAACCCGATCGCCATCGACATCTCTTTCGAGTAGCCGAGGAAGCGGCCGACGAGGAGCGCAAACAACAAAAGTCCGGACACGCCGAGAACGAATGAAATCGTGATCGGCACGATCAAATCGAACAACGCACTCGGTGACAGCGTCGCGAGTGGTCCGAAGATGATGAGCAGGATGGCGATCATGATGAGACCGTACGCATCGATCCCGTTCAACGCGTTCGCTTTCAAAACCTTGAAGCGGCGCAACACGATACCGAGGATCAAGGCGATGACGAACGTGTTCAGGTAACCGTTCGTCCATCCGCTGATGACGGTCGAAATCAAGACGACGACCCCCATGACGAACAACGTCCCGGCCGTCGTATGGAACGGCGCCGGCAAAATCGAGTCGTCCGTCTCGTCATGGACGACGGCATGTTGTTCAGGCGTGACGAGCGTCCCGTCCCGATGTGCCGTCCGGATGCGGAGCGCCTCTTTCCGTAAGATGATCGACGTGAGCGGAAAACCAATCAGCCCTTGCGTCGCCGCGATCAAGACCGGGAATACAGCGACCGAGACGAGTCCCGCGTTGACGGCGGCGTCTTGGACGAGAATGATCGAGATCGTCCCACCGCTGATAGCTGCGATGGCACTTAAAATATAATTCGTATCGAGGAAAAATTGCCCGATCACGTATAGAAAAATCCCGATGCCGAGCACGGCGGAGACACCGATGACGAACGTCTTCCATTGCCGCTTGAACTCGTCGAGACTGATGAGCGTCCCGAGATGGACGATAACGAGTCCGACGACCGTCTGACCGAGGGCTAGTAAAGATGATGACGGTAACAAATCTTCCGGGAACAATCCGGATTTGAAGCCGACGAGAAAGATGACAGACGCGACAAATAGCGAGGACAGCAACGCTTTCGTTTTCTTGGCGACGAAATCACTGATCGTCCAAATGAGCATGACGATTGTGAAGGCGAGTAAGGAGTTCATGAAGGGCTCCCCTTTCCAAAGTTAGACGCGCGGTTGGTAGCTGAATCCTAATCCATGCACATCGGCGACGTTGTAGACGATCATGAACGAGCGTTTATCGATTGCGTCGATCGTTCTGAGTGCCGTCTGATATTCGCCACGTGTCAACACGATCATCAACATTTCCCGATTTTCTCCTTGAAACCCTCCTCTCACGTCAAAGACCGTGATTCCCCGGTCGACGTCCCGATAGAGCGCCTGCTTGATGTCGTCTAGGTGCGACTCGCTCATGATGAAGATGGCTTTTTTCCGGTCGAGGCCGAGCTCGATATACGCCATGACCGCCGACGTCAAAATGATCGAGGCGATTGCGAACAGAAACGATTCGATCCCGAAGACGAACAAGCTTGAGACGACGATGAGCGCGTCGGTCAAAAAGAAGCCGATCGCCGTGTTCAACCCGGTGTATTTGTTCAAGATGAGCGGCGGGATCGTCGTCCCTCCGCTCGAGGCACCGATTCGATACAGCATGGCGACCGCCGCAGCGAACAAGATACTGCCGAACACGACCGAGAAGAACCGGTCTGTCGTGACCATATATTTCGGGACGACGGCGAGAACGAGCGGCAAGAACAGGCTGCCGAGCAGCGTATTGTAAAACACTTTCTTCCCGAGAAAGACGAACGTCAAGACGAGCATGACCCCGTTCAAGACGAAGACGACGATCGAGCGGTCGATGCCGATCACTTCTTCTAACAAAATCCCGATCCCGGTCACGCCACCGGCCGCAATCTCGTGAGGACCTAAAAACAAGTTGATCGCCAACCCGAGGACGATGATCGAGGCGAGGATGATGCCGACGTCAATGATTCGTTTTCGCACGACAACCCATCCCCTTCCCTCATGCTTGGAACGACTGCATCGTCTCAATCAACCGGAGTACGAACGTCACACTGTCCTCGAGCTCTTTGATCGGGATCGACTCATCGACCGTATGGATCGCGTCGTACCCGATGGAGACGTTGAGTGCGACTTTTCCGAACTCGTTGAACACGTTGGCATCACTCCCACCGCCGCTATGCTCATAACGTACCGGAAACGAAGTATGCGCGAGCGCTGCCGAGACGTGGCGGACGAACGGTTCGTCTTCCTCGAACCGATAGCTCCGGATCATCTGTTGTTGCTTGATGTCGACCGTGCCGCCATGGTTTTGTGCCGCTCGTTCGAACGTCTCGATCATGTGTGCGACTTGTTCGACGCAGGCGTCGTGATCGAGCGACCGGGCCTCCCCGACGAGCGTCGCATGTTCCATGACGACGTTACTGCCGGTCCCTCCCGAGATCTTGCCGATGTTCGCGGTCGTTTGTTCAGTGATGCGTCCGAGTTTCATCTGATGAATCGCCTCGGCCGCGATGACGAGTGCCGAGATACCTTTCTCCGGTTCGAGTCCAGCGTGGGCCGCCTTCCCGTGGATATCGATATTCAGGCTGAACATACTCGGTGAACTTAAGATGATGCCGCCGACCGGTCCGCCGTTGTCGAGGATGAGCCCGTGCTTCGCTTTCAGTGTTGACATATCGAGTGCTTTCGCTCCGAGCAAACCGACTTCTTCTCCTGGTGTGAGTACGAGTTCGATCGGCCCGTGCCGGGTTCGTCCTTCACGCAACCGTTCCACCACTTCAATCATGATGGCGATTCCGGCCTTGTCGTCGGCCGCTAAAATCGTCTCTCCTTCTGAATAGACAACATCATCCCGAATGACCGGAACGATGCCTTTACCAGGTGACACCGTATCGATATGAGCCGACAGGAATAACGGTGCGATCGAGGCGTCGCCGGCTAGACGGGCGATCAAATTGTTCGAACCGAGACCGGTCTCTGCTGTCGAGTCAGCCTCGTCAAGTTCAAGACCAAGTCCATCGAATCGTTCTTTTAAATACTCTAAAAATGGACCTTCGGCATAAGACTCTGAATCAATTTGGACGAGTTCCATGAACGTGTGGGTGATGCGCGAGGACATATTAGTCGCTCCTTTCGATCGGAAGCTTCGACTGTTTGCGTAACGCGTATAGTTTTTGCAAGTTGAGGAACGTGACTTTCAAGACGGCATAGAACGGGACGGCGAGCAGCATGCCGACGATACCGGCGAGGCGTCCCGCGACGAGCAGGACAAGGGTGATGGTGATGGGATGGACACGGAGTGACTTGCCTTGGACGAGCGGTGAGATGACGTTGGCGTCAAGCTGTTGGACGATGGTGATGGCGATGATGACGTAGAGCGCTTTGACCGGTTCGTCGATGAACGCAATCAAAACGGCGGGTGCGGCCCCGAGAAACGGACCGAAGTAAGGGATGATGTTCGTTGCGAAAATGAACAGACCGAGCGGCAGGAAGAACGGGACGTCGAGTAGCCAAAGAGCGATTGTCGCGAAGAAGCCGACGAACGTACAGACGATCAGCTGGGCCCGGACGTAACGTTTGATCGTCTCGTGCATGTCATGCAAGATATGGCGGGCGTTTTGTTCGTACGCCTCAGGGATCCACCGCACAATCGCCGTCGCGAGCTTGCCCCCGTCAATGAGCATGAACACGTACAAAAATAGCGCGATAAACAACGTGAACAGTCCAGACACGATCAGCGCGAGCACGCGTCCGAGCGAACCGGCGACAGTACCGATGAGTGAACCGAGCGCGTCGGTCAACTGACGAATCCACGTCTCAATCGATGCCGCGTTCTGCTCGGCATAGTCCCGAAACCACGCGTATTCCTCGAGCCGTCCGTACAGCAGCAAAAACTGGCGATAGCTCCCTTCGGCAAAACGTGGGAACGCGTCAAGCAGCGCGAGCAGTTGCCTTGTGATGAGCGGTCCGAGCGTGACGACGAACAACACGACGAGGGTGAGGAGCAACAGGAGCACGCTCAAAATCGCAAGTGACCGTCGCTTCCATTTGATCTCAAGGAAATCGACGAGACCGACCGTCAAATAAAACAAGATGCCGGCGAACAAGAACGGTGTCAGTACGGTCGCGAAAAAGATACCGATTGGATAGAACAAAAACTCGACTTGTTTCGCCATGAAGATGATCGTCAAAATGAGCAGTACCCAGATGCCATTACGGAACGCACGCGTTGTCCAAAAGGGCTGCATGGACGTTTCCCCCTTTTTGAAGGATATCTATTTCTTTCCCGATTTTCGGAAGTTCATTCCATCCCTGTCTGCTTACCCCGTCAAAATATTGTTTATCCCCTCTTTATTTAAGGTATAGCTAATCATCTATGTATATGAAAGAAGGTGTCACCCTCGTGACTTGTCCACGCTGCGGAACGAAGACCCGCTCAAAAACAACTGCTTGTCCGACGTGTGGCCATCGCCCCCGTCGCTTGAAATGGATTGCCATTTCGACCGTGATTGCACTTATCGCATTCATCTCTATTTTAACAGTCGCCTATTTGAAAGAAGCTCCTCGTTCGACGGACTCACTCGCTGACAAAGTCAACTTGAATATCGCCGAAGACACCGTCTCAGCCGATAACGCTTCGATGATTGATTTGGCGACGCTCGAGAAAAGTCTGTTTTCTGTCGGTGCCGGGACAGGGTTTTTAATCAGCCCGCAAGATATTTTGACGGCTGCCCATAATGTTGAAGGTTTGACGACGATGACAATCGACCACGATGGGAAGAAAATTAAAGGGACCGTCGTCGGACGTACCGTCGACATCGCCGTCATCCGGATCAATCAAATGAAAGAGACGCCGTTCATGTTCAGTCACGCGATTGCTGCGGCGGACGAAACGCTCATCACGCTCATGCCGTCTAAACGGATCGAAGGCCAGATGACGTTCAATGAAACCGGGTATGAGCGCGAGTTCGATATCCCGAGACGGGCAATCGGCAGTCCGATTGTTGCTTCAGATGGACGGGTACTCGCCATGCACCTCAAGTCAAAAGCACTCCCGGTCGCCCTGTTCGAACAAGACGTGCTCGCGTTTCTTGAATCGGACACACCAGCGCCACCGTTAGCTAAACTAGCACCGGTCGCACCAATCACGCCACCTCGAAATGAGCAACCTGTGACGGAACCAGCGCCAGCGCCGCAACCAGAATCCGAGGCCCCTGCCCCGGAAGCTGCGCCAGAACCGGCCGCGCCTGCCGAAGAGCCGATTGAAGACGCACCGGCAACGCCAGAGGAAACGCCAGAGCCTGAAGTCGTTGAACCGGAAGTACCAGCTGAAGAACCGACGCCGCCTCCCGTCACAGAAGAACCGGTCACGCCGGAACCTCCTGTGACAGAACCGGCAGAACCGGTGGCGCCTGAAAAACCAGCGGCTGAAGCGGAGAAACCAGTCAAAAAGCAAGAAAGCAAACCGAAAGATCAGCCAAAAGAGAAACCAGTCACAGAAGAAAAACCGGTTAAAAAAGACCAACCCGCTAAACAAGAAAAGCATGTTGAAAAAGAACAGCCTACTAAAAAAGAACAGCCCGTTAAACAAGAAAAGCCTGTTAAAAAAGAACAGCCTACTAAACAAGAACAACCTGCTAAACAAGAACAGCCTGTTAAAAAAGAACAGCCTGCCAAACAAGAAAAGCCTGCTAAACAAGAAAAGCCTGCTAAAGAAGAAAAAGCTAAACCGGCTGCCACAGAGCGAGACGAAGAAAGCACGCCTTCCGACTAAATCGGAAGACGTGCTTTTTACTCGCCCTTATTCAATTTGCGTTGCACGTTACCGACCGCGGCCCCGAGTAACAGCAGCAAAATCGATAGCATCCAAAACGGGATCGCGTCTTGCAAGAGCCAGACGAGAAATGCGCTCAGCGCGATGACGCCGCCGAGCCAAAGAAAATTCCACTGTCCCATATGACTCACCTCGCATCCATCATAGCACATCAATCCGGTGCGCCGCCGCCTGGGGCGGCAATGATTTCGTCATCATCTCACTATGCTCGACCCGCACGAATTGGCCGACCGTGAGCGTTGATATGTCCCCGATCTGCTCGTCTAGATGAAACACGATGCCGTCGAACGGTTCAGCCTCCAACTTCGGTGCGACCCGAATTCGCGCTGCCTCGAGTTCGACGATATAGCCCGTGAACGTGACCACGTTGATCCCTCCTTCCCCCAAATGCGCTCCCCCTCTTTTCTTTTCCCATTTTTTCAAATAATGCTACTTCGTGAAGCGATTGACTTGTATAATAAAGCGACAATCACAAAAGCTGGGAGGGACCTCATTTGAAACACACCATCGACTTACACACCCCAGACTTTCAGCGCACCTTCCTTGAGATGATGCTCCTTGAAGAGTTAATCGAAGACTATAACGCCGAGGCCATCGAGACGCTCATCGTCCGCGGCGAGACGGCTTTCCCGAACGACCCGTTCTTCCCGGCGATGCGCGCTTATCCGCTCATTCGCGAAGGCGATTTCAAGACAGCCAGACAAGTGCTCGAAACCGCGAGTACGATGGGTGACCATTACCTCATCCATTGCCTGCACGGCGCCCTCAGCGAAGACGCCGGGTTTACGTTTGAGGCCGAGCAACATTACTGCCGCGCCGTCGAGCGCTATCCGGACGTGCCGATGACACGGCGCGCCCTCGCCGTCCATTACTTCAATCGTAAATTCTACGGCGAAGCGGGCTTACACATCATGCACTACGTCCGTCTCGCCGGTTTCAGCGAAGAGACCGTGCCGATGTTGCTCGAATTCTTCCAAGCGTTCGATGAGATCCCGCTCGAGATGAACGACGAGCTGCTCAAAGCCGCAATCGGCTATTTGAACGCAAATCCGCGAAACCCGCGGGCCCATTCGCTCTATGCCTCGATTTGCAGCCACCGGGTCGAGATGCTCGTCAAACGTTTGCCGGAAGACGGTCAACTCGACGACGAGACGATCGCGACGCTGCTCGAAGTCGAAGAGCACGGCATGTGGAGCGCGACGTACGACGATAGTGAGGACAAAATGTTCCGCGCCATGTTCGCCGACTATATCGATAACGTCGTCTTACCGAACACGTCCCGAACGTATGTATATCGCCTGCGTCTGCGCTACTGGTATCATCGCCTGACCCACCGCCTGACCGGGGGCTATGCGGATACGATGCGACAATCCTAAACGACAGCCCGAACTCAAAAAGAGTTCGGGCTGTCGTCTGCTTATGGTATTGAATGCTGTCTAACTCACCCCATATACGGATGAATCGGTCCGCGCAGTTCAAATGAGTAGTCCTCGTGATTGACGATGCCGACCGTTTCATCGCTCTCAAGCAATTGAACTAAAAACTCGGCCATCTCTTCGGCCGTATGGTACTTCGCGACGTTCTCACTGTAATCGAAGTTCTCTTCCTCGCGGGCCCGGCTCGCGAATCCGGTCTCGGTCGCAGCCGGTGCGAGCACTTTCGCCCGCAACTTGTCGCCGTTTTGGATAAGTTCTTGGGCGAGTCCTTCCGTGTAGGCGCTGACGAAGAACTTCGTCGCGCTGTACGTGACCCCTTTCGCCGCGATGCGGTAGCCGACGACCGAGGCGATGTTTAGGAGTGTCGCCCCTTCGACCTTATGGTAGTCCCGAACGTACAAGTTCGACAAGACGGTCAGCGCCTCGACGTTTAGACGAATCATGTTTTCCATTTTCCCGACTTCGGCGTCTTTCACAAGATTCGAGTCCCCGAACCCAGCGTTATTGATCCACGTCTCGATATCGAGGTTGGCGAGCGACTCATAGAGTGCATAGACGTTTTCACTATATGACAAGTCATTCGTTTTGAGGATGACGTCGCTGTCTGGTGAGATCGACTTGATCTCGTCACGCAATTTTTGAAGCTCGTCCGTACGACGCGCGACGAGCACGAGCGATTTCCCTTGCTTGGCAAGCTGCTTCGCCGCCTCGTAGCCGATGCCTGAACTTGCCCCTGTGATGACCGTATATTTCATTCAAATTCCCCTTTTCCATCTAAAATGCGTTCTATCCCGTCATTCCCGAAACGTAGCATCGTCAATCCTTTGAACGTACAAAAGCCGTCCGAGGACGGCTAAAGTCACGTATTGAATTTTCCGATCAACGTCTGCAGATCGCCCGTCATGTTCCCGAGTGACTCGGCGACGCCGTTCAACTCTTGGATCATCGCGAGCTGTGAATCGGCTGTCTCGCCGACCGAACGCATCGTCTGCGCCATCTGTTCGCTCTCGGTCGCAATCCCGAGGGCGGCCGTGGCGACTTGTTTTGTCGTCAAAGCGATCTCGTTTGAGGCGACACGAATATGTTTCGTGTTCTCAACCGACGTCTCGAGTTGGACGACGATTTGTTGGAACGCGTTTGTCGCTTTCTCCAACAGTTTCGTATTCGCCTCGACCCGCTTCGCACTGAGTTCGTGCCTTGCGAGCACGGCGTTTGATTGGACTTGGATCGATTCGATCAACCCGGCGATCCGTGTCGCCGACTGTTTCGACTGTTCGGCGAGTTTCCGGACTTCTTCGGCGACGACGGCAAACCCTTTGCCTTGTTCACCGGCCCGGGCGGCTTCGATGGCCGCGTTCAAGGCGAGCAAGTTCGTCTGGTCCGTGATTGATTGGATGACTTCCGTGATCAAGGCGATCTCGTCCGACTGATGTTTCAACGCCGCGATCGATTCCCCGGTCATTCGTGTCTCGGTTGCAAGGGCGAGCACTTCTTGTTTCGCTTGTTGAATCGTCTCGTCCCCTTGTTCGGCGAGCTTTAGACTCATCGCGACGTCTTCGCTGATCGTCCCGATTGAACGGGCGATCTGTTCGACGCCTTCATCGGCCGCAGCGACCGCTTTGGCACTGCCCGTCGCTTCTTTCGCTTGTTGAATCGTCTCTTCGACGACCGCCTCGATCATCCGCGTCGTTTCTTCAGTTTGCGACGACATCTCTTCCGTGCTGGCGTAAAGCTCTTCCGATTGCGCCGTGATCTCTTGGGCGTTACGGTTCACTTCATTGATCAACTCACGCAAGTTGCCTTTCATTTGGTTGAAGCCGACCATGAGCTGCCCGATCTCGTCACGCGTCAGCGCGTCCAAGTCGGCGCGTGTCAAATCGCCATTCGCGACGACGGCGACTTCGTCTGACAACATCCGGAGTGGGACGGTCACCATTTGTTTCAAGGCGTAACCGGCACCAATTGTCAGGAGCAAGATGAGAATCGCGATTCCCGCGGAGTACAAGACTGCCTTCTCACCTAACTTTTCAAGTCTTCGTTGCTGCTCAAACATCTCCGCCTCTGACTCGGCTTGTAACCGCTCGCCCGTCTCCGTGATTGAAGCTGTCACATCCGGCATGAGTCGAAGCGCGAGTCGGTCGATCGACTCTTCGTCCCCTTCATCGATTGCTGCAATCAATTGGGCGGCTAACTCATCATAGCCGGTTGCATAGGATAAAAGATTCTCGAGTTCTGTCCGCTCTTCTTCTGTCTCGGCAAGTTCGATGAGTGTCTGAATCGCCTGTTTCTTGTCTTCTGACCCACGTTTCTCTGCGTCGAGACGCGAGTCATCTTGCTCGAGTATGTAACCCCGAAGTCCATATGCCTGACGCGTCATGCCGAGCGACAGGTCGTCGGCCGCCTTCATCTTCATCACATCATGGCTAATCATATCTTCATACTGATTCGTCATATTTTGAAGCGTCCATAAGTTATAGCCCATGCCGAACGCAACGAACAATAAAATAAGTCCGATACCACTAAATAATTTTTGCGTTAATGACAGTGTTTTCAATCGTTTCATCTCTTTTGAGGAACACGTCCTCTCCCACCTCTACTTCTCTCTAATTTTGTATTGCCATTCTTATATCGGATGACGAAACCTAATATGTACCAAATAAAAGAAGTCTGACTTCTTATTGACTACCTTTATCAGTTTTATGTTCCAATTTTTGTCACAATTAAAGACCACAGTCGTTTGACTGTGGTCCGGTTTCATAACTTGAACTGTGACACGCGATTCGATAGTTCGGTCGCCCGCTGTTCCGTCTCGTTCATCCGCTGTTGGACATCGTTGAACCGTTCGACGGACAGTTGGACTTTCTCTGAGATCGACTGCGTCCCGTCCGCTCCTTCCGTCACGGTCGTCGCGACTTCTTGGATGACGTGCAAAATGCTATCGGTCATATGGCGGAGCTGCAGCGCGTTCGTCTCGAACGTGTTCGCCGTCTTGCCGAATACGGTCGCGTCCTCTTCGTACTGCGTTGCCGATTCCTCGAGCCGGTCGTAGTCGGCGAGCACGTTCGTGTTCAAGAACGTGAGCATATCCGCCGAGCTCGTATTGAGCCGTTCGACCGAATCGATGACCGTATTCGATACCGCTTGAATCTCGTTCACGGTTTGACGCGAGTTCTCGGCGAGCTTACGGATTTCTGACGCGACGACGGCAAATCCTCGTCCGGCGTCACCGGCTCGTGCCGCCTCGATCGATGCGTTCAAGGCGAGCAGGTTCGTCTGGTCGGCAATCGTGAGGATCGCACTCGTCAAGACGCGGATCTCTTCGACCGACTTGGCACCTTTGATCGCCTCATCGAGCTCGACGCGTTTTTTCTGGATGATGGCGTTCGCTTCCGTCTTCGAGGCGATGGCTTGCGTACGCATCGCGTGGGCACGCTGTTCGACATGTCCAGCTGTTTGGGCACTATCGTTCGAGAGTTCGACGATCGTATCGATCGAGCTGCCCATCTCGGTCGTCGAGGCACTCATCTCTTGCGACGAAGCAGCCGTCTCTTCCATCCCGGCCGTCAGTTCTTCGACCGTACCTGACGTCTCTTCCATATAACGGCTCAGTTGGGTCACTTCCGCGGCGACTTCTTGCGACGATGTGAGCACGACTTTCGCCGTCTCGTCGACATCAATCATAATCTCACGAAGCGAGGCGAGGAAGGCGTTGAACGAACGGCTCACTTGCGCGATCTCATCGTTCGACGTGACCGGGATCGACATTGTCAAATCCCCGCCTTGTGACGCCAGTTCATCGAATTTCGTCTGGAGCATCCGCATCGGCTTGATGATCGAACGAAGTAGACTCATCCCGAGGAACAAGAGGATCACGATCGCCCCAACCGTCACGGCCAGCAAGGCGATGAGCGCTTGTTGGAACTCACGCTCCATGTCCGCCCCGACTTGCCGCGAGCCTTCTGAGTTGTAATCGACGAGTTCGGTCAGGCGTTGCGTAAAGTTCTCATATGTAGACTGGGACTGGGCATCGTAGTACGAGCGGGCCATGCCGTTGTTGCCCGATGTACTAAAGATGAGCATGTTGTCTGACACGCGTTGATACATCTCCCATTGGCGGGCGAAGTTGGCGAACAGTTCTTTATCGGTTTCGCCTGACGCTGTCGCCTCATATTTCGGCGCGAGTTCATTGATTTGGGTCCGAATCTCTTTCAGTCTCGCCATCAATTCTTCTTTTCCGGCCGCGTCCTCGGTCACGATATGCTCGAGTTCGAGCGCACGATAGTTCGCGGCGAGCGTGTTTAGTTCGTGGGCGTAATCGAGCCCTTTATTCCAGTTGTTGACGATATCGTCGCCTTGACGGTTCGCGTCGGCGAGTGACAATAGCGAGTAGCCGCCGACACCGGCGACCATGACGAGTGCGAGGATGACGAGTCCCCATAACTTTTGACGAATCGTCAGGCCTTTACTTGAAGGCGCGGATGTCTCTACTTTTTGTCGTTTCCGTTGTTTCGGTTTCCATGTGAAGCGGCGGACATCGATGCGACGCAGGTTCAATCGACGTACAGCCGCTGACCATTTTTCTTTCCATGCCATGTATGTATTCCCCTCTCAAGTACAACGTTTCATTCTTTATCGTCTTGAAGTCGAGAAGTTTAAAGTGGATTGACCAAAATAAAAAAAGGTGACTGAAAACTCAGTCACCTTCCGGGTTCGATTATTGGATGTTCAACACCGTCTCGGTGCCTTCGATCATCTTGATCTCGGTCCACTTGACGACGTTTTTGCCGAGTGGGTCGTTCGCGACCATGAAGTCGGCGAGCGCTTGCACTTTCACTGGGTCGACCGGTTGTTTGACGTTGTTCAAACGGAAGCGGGCAACTTTGTTAAACGTGTCCAAAAAGGCGATCTCTAGTTTTGTCTCAGTCATGGTTCATTTCCTCCTTAGAATGTGAGTGGATTAGGCTAAGTCGTATTCGCGGACGACCGACACGGTGAAATCTTCATGTTCGAGAAGATCGAGCATGAGCTGACCGTATGAATCGGCTTGATCTGCCGTGAGCGCAGCGCGAATCGGACCGAACCGTTGCGTCTTCTTCGTCGGTTTCAAACTTTCGAGGTCATGATGCGTCGTCAGGACGAGCGTGGCTTTCTTTTCTGTCAGCTGTGCCATAGGGGATGGCTCCTTTCGGGGAGTGATTACAATTCAGACGGATAGGTGGAGTCCAGACGTTCGAGCAGCTGAATCATCCGCTCAAGACGTGTCTCGATCCGGTGGAGCAGATAGAGCGAGACGACGATCGGGAATCCGAGGTTTGAGATGAGTTCGGGCCAGCTCATGTGACCACCTGCTCATCGTGCCGATTGTGAGCGGCGGGACGAGGGGGTATTAGCATAAGTGGGAGCCTCCAATTTAGACCGTCACGTGGAACTCACGCGACACGACGTACGTAGCGGATTCGACCGCGAGTAACGGGATCAACAAGTCGCCAAACTGTTTGATCTCCTCGGTCTCCATCCGCGCACCGAGCGGACCGAAGCGGACGAGCTGACGTTTTTCCTTGCCGTAAACGAGCCGTTTCGTGTCGAGATAAAAAACGCTTGCGTATTCTCGATACACTGCCATATGTCTCACCTCCTTCGCCCTTATTAACCGACGAGGAAACCGTTTTGCTCAAAAGTCGTAAATGTTCCAACCGTGACTTTTGAACCACATCATCAAGCAGTCGTTACATCTGCCTCAAATCATTCCTATGACTTGCATCGCCATACCATTTAGGGTATTTTTATAGACGTTGTGTAAATTTGACAACCGCATCGAAAGTCCCATAAATTCATTTCCACGCTTTCAAAAAATGAACAGTTAATTTTTTGAAAATAGGGTACTATACGAGGGAGGGTACTACCACCCGGCAGACTTGAAGAAGGAGCTAACACTAGATGAACAACTTAGACATCGCACTCGCCACTCCAATTCCTTCCGCTCAATTTGAAGTTGACACGATCGATTTAACGTTCTTTGCGACCGAATGGGATGCATATCGTCCCGAACTAGGTAAACCATTTCAATATAACGGACGCCATTTAATTGTCTATCCGCTTAAAGAATTGAGTCGCGCCTTCACCGTTGCCGGCATCCCACGCAGCCAGCAACAGTTGATCAAATGGGAGACGGACGGCGTCTTACCGCCGACCCCGTTCACGATGGGACGCAAACGTTTTTATACGGAAAATCAGATTCGGACAATCATCGATATTGCTTTGGAATGTGGATTACGACCACGTACGCACGTCAGAAAGACTAACTTTTCAGATCAAGTACATGTAGAATTGACGTACATACTCCAATACGAATTAGCCGAGCGAGAAAGTTCACTCGCATGAGCACACAAAAAGCCTTTCCCGACGACACGTTGATCGTCGGGAAAGGCTTTTTGGGTTGAGGTTGATTTGAGTCTACCCCTATAGTTGCTCTCGAGCCGCCTTCGGAATATCTGCGACCGTTACTTCATCGTAAGACGTGACGACGTCTTGATCTTTCACATATAGCTTCAAGTATGCCCCGCTTCGAAGCTCCTTCGCCGCCGTGAACGTGACCGGTTGCGAATCCCCGTCTTTCGTCAACGCCGGCATCGTATACTCGTAGCGGCGGACGACGTCACCCGACTCGAGCGTCGTCTCCTCAACGTTTGTCGCTTCCCCGATTTGTACATATAACGCCTCTTTCCCAAGCCGGTTCCAGTCGATGTTGACAAGCCCGAGCGCCACGATGACGAGGGCGAAAGCCGCAATTACTAGTTTCTTCATAATATTCTCTCCTTCAGATAACGTATTTCGTAAACCGTCGAACCGTCAACACGTAATACAGCGTATAAATGGCAGAATAGACCGCCATCCAGACGAGCACCGGTACCGTGAAGTCCATGACGAGCAAGCGCGAGAACGCGAAGAGCGCGACCGAGGCGTGCAAAATCCCTAACGAGAATGGGGCGAGGAACACGACCGCGATTTGTTGACGGATCGTGCGTTTAATATCCCGCTTCGAGATCCCGACTTTTCGTAACACCGCGTACTTCGAGCGGTCTTCCTCGGCCTCGGTCATCGTCTTGAAGTAGATGATGCTGCCCGTTGCGACGAGGAAGACGAGTCCGAGAAAACTACCGACGAACAAGAGTGCTCCGTGCATGGCCATCGTCTCAGCGTATAACGCTGTCGCACTCGAGAAGTTATCTGCTGTCGACAAGCGATCCGACAAGACGGTCTGCTCTTTATAGTCAGCGACGGACACGGCTTGATACATCGTCCCTTCTCCCGGCAATGTCTTGAAGACGTCATCCGGTGTGACTAGGAACAGTCCGCCGAACGTCATGACGTTGAGCGGTGTCTTGTCATAGCGGGACGCGACCGAATACGTCGTCTCGTCTAGCGTCACATCGTTCACGTCTTCCGAGAACCGTTCGTCATAGAACGGATCAATCAAGAAGACGCCTTGCTCTTGCAGCGGTTCCGGTTCACTCCAGCCTAGGTCGGCGGCAAGTTTTCGGAACGTCGTCTCATCGATGACGCCATATTCCCGCTCTCCCGTCTCTAAGGCGACACGAACCGTCTTTTGCATGACGCTCGTCTCAGCCAACACATCGGCGTCGATGTCTTGTTTGTCGCCTTGCCAAGCAAACGTATAGGGAGCGTACGAAGTGACTTGTTGTTCCGCGTAGTAGTAGACGCTAAAGATGGCCCCGCCAGCCGTGATCGCCGTCGCACTGATGATACTGATGAGCGTCAACGTCTTCGCGTTGCCTCGAATCCGGTATAACAACTGTGACGTCGTCAATAAGTTGAGCCGGCGCCACGCCCAACGCTCGTTCGCTTTTAGGCGGCCGAGGATAAAGATGAGGACGCTATGGAACAAGAGACCGGAACCGATGACGGTAAGACCGATGATGAGAAGCGGCATTGCCGCCGCAAGATAACCCCAAAGCGGAGACGTGGCGAGGTCTTGCAGCGCGAGCGTGTAAGCCGTACCGAGGGTGAGGATACCGAGTAGCGCCATGAGCGGGCTCGCTTTCGGCACGTCCTCGCCTTTTTTGTCGGCATGGAACAGTTCGATTAATTTGAAGCGATAGATGACCCGGTAACCTTGGAACGATGTGAATAAAAAGATGGCGAGGAAGACGAGCGTCGTCTCGACGAGCGCCGAGGTCGAGACCGTTAACCCGATCGACAAGTCGCTGTTCATCAAGTTGAGCAGCAGCCGCAACAAAACGTTCGACCCAATCAAACCGAGCCCGATCCCGATCACGAGCGATACCGCACCGATGACGAGGTTCTCAAACAACAGGATGAGACCAATCTGCTTTTTCCGTACCCCGAGAAGAGAATACAGTCCGACTTCCCGTTTACGTCCTTTCAAGAAGAAGGCGTTCGAGTAAGCGATAAACAGCGCGACGAAGATGAGCAGAATGAACGTCGAAGCGTTCATGAGACCGCTGATCTGTCCGGACGTCTCGGCGAGGGCACTAATTTCCCCGCTATGTTTGAGCGTCGCGAACGTCATGTAGATGATGATCGAAAAGATCGTCGTCCCGACGTAGAGCGCGTACCGCGATAGATTGCGAGCGACGTTCTTCTTCGCCAAATCAAATAACGTCATCGGTCGCACCGCCTTTTGCGAGCTCGTCCAAAATCGCTTGATAAAACACGTCGCGCGACTTGCTGCCTCGAATCAACTCGTGCGACAGCTTTCCGTCTTGAATATAGAGGACACGGCGGCAAAAGCTCGCGGCATAGGCATCGTGTGTCACCATCATGATCGTCGTCTCAGCCTCGTTCAGCCCGGCGAGTGTCTGTAACAGGTCGGTCGCCGACTTCGAATCGAGCGCACCGGTCGGCTCATCGGCGAAGATGAGTTTTGGATCGGCAACGAGCGCCCGGCACACAGCCGTCCGTTGTTTTTGCCCGCCTGAGATCTCGTACGGATATTGATCAAGGATCGACGCGATCCCGAACCGCTTGGCGAGCGCATCGACTTTATCCCGCGTCTCGTGGACCGGTGTCTTGGCGACGGCGAGCGGCAACAAGATGTTCTCCCGGACCGTGAGCGAGTCGAGCAAGTTGTAGTCTTGGAAGATGAAACCGAGGTGGTCGCGTCGGAAGTCCGACAGTGATTCCTCGTCGAGCTTGGCGATGTTTTCCCCTTCGATGAGGATATCCCCCGCGGTCGGCGTATCGATCGTCGCGAGCACGTTCAACAGTGTCGATTTCCCGGCGCCAGATGGTCCCATGATGCCGACAAATTCGCCGTGTTCGATCGTGAATGATACATCGTCGAGCGCCTTGAACGTTGTGTCGCCTTTCCCATATGTTTTTTCGATTGCGTTGACTTGTAATAATGATTCCATGAATAGCACCTCTTTCTAAACACTACGATACACGCGCCACCTTAACTGAAAATCACGCGTACCTTACGAAATCCTTAAATGATATGCTACAAGGAGAGGTGATTTCATTGGACCAACCACGTATTTTAATCGTCGACGACGAAAAAGATTTATGTATACTCATTCAAAAAGCGCTTGAACGAGAAGGATTCACACAAATCGCGACCGCCCACACCGTCAAAAGCGGCTTGGAGACGTTCCACACGTTCGCCCCGCACATCGCCATTCTCGACGTCATGTTGCCGGATGGTGAAGGCTATGACCTGTGCCGCCAAATCCGCGACACGTCGAACATTCCAATTTTGTTCTTATCCGCGAAGTCAGACGAAATCGACAAGATCCTCGGCCTCGCCATCGGCGGCGACGATTACATCACGAAGCCGTTCAGTCCGAAAGAAGTCGCCTTCCGCATCAAGGCGCAGCTTCGCCGTGTCTCGATGTACGACGCACCAGCACCCGTCGATACAATCGTCGGGCCGTTCCGGTTGAATGTAGACGAGACAGAAGCGTACAAAGACGGTGTCCGGCTCGAACTGACGGCGAAAGAGGTCGGCCTGCTCGCCTGCTTCATGCGTAATCCGAACCGGATTCTCAGTAAAGAAACGTTGTTCACCCGCGTCTGGGGCGAGGACTTTTACGGCTCTGACAATACGGTCATGGTGCACATGCGCCGACTCCGCGAAAAAATCGAACCGAACCCGTCACAACCGATCTATATTAAGACGGTCAAAGGGCTCGGCTATAAGTTTGAGGCATAGGGGGCGTTTGAATTGAAATGGAAATTGACCGGACGTTACTTGGTGTCGATTCTCGCCATCGTTGCCATCGTCGTCATTTTGAACGTCGTCATTCTCGTCACGTTGCTCGTCAACGACCGGACCGGGATTGATGACGTCGAGAGCAACTCCGGAGAGACGTTCACCCGCACGTTCAACCAATACATGTCACTCGAGGACGGCGCACCGGTCGTCAACGAAGACGGGATAACCGCCCTTGAGGAGTTCGGGGCGTTCATCCAAATCCTCGATGCTTCAGGTGACGTGGTCAGCGACGTCGATGCGCCCGTTGACGCACCCGATTCCTACTCCCCAATCGAACTGATTCAGATTTATAAGTATAAAGACGACGACCTCGTCCTCTACTTCGTCGGTGAATTTGAAACGTATAGCTACTTGATCGGCGTACCAGACGCCAAAGAGGACCGTGCCCTGTTCATGCTTGATCCCGAGGCGATCTTCGCTTACGTGTCGCGAGCGACAGTCATCTTACTCATCGTCGATCTCGCCGTCGCCGCACTGATCGGGCTCGCCTTCAGTTCGATTTTGACACGCCCTGTCTATCGTTTGACCGAGCGAATCGCCCAGCTGAAAGCACGCGACTTCTCGACCGTCGAACCGAAACGGCCCGGCATGTACCGACCCGTGTTCGCAAACTTGAACGATGTGTCACAGACACTGACGACATATGAGTCAGAACGGGAACAACTCGAGCGCCGCCGCAAAGAGTGGATGAGCAACGTCTCCCATGACTTGAAGACACCGCTCGCCTCGATCCAAGGCTACGCCGAACTGCTCGAGGATACAGACGTCGACGAAACGGAACGGCGCCAGTACGCTGAAGTCATCGAACGCCAAGCGCTCTACATGAAAGAACTGCTCGACGACTTCAACTTGACGATGCGGCTGCAGCACGGTGATTTCCCGCTCAACCGCGAGACGACCGGGCTCGAGCCGTTCGTCCGCGAGCTCGTCATCGACGTCTTGAACGACCCGCGGTTTGCGACGCGCAACATCACGTTCTCAAGCACAGACGCGGCGTCACGCGACGTCGACCGTCATTTCATGAAGCGGGCGTTGCTCAACTTCATCTATAACGCCCTCCTCCATAACGACGAGTCAGTGACGGTACATGTCACGGTCCTAGGCGGGACGATTATCGTACAAGACGATGGGAACGGCATTGATGAAGCCGACCTGCCGTATATTTTCGAACGTTATTACCGAGGGACGAATACGACCGACGCGCTCGGCAGTGGGCTCGGGATGGCGATTTCCCGGGACATCGTCAAGGCACACGGGGGCACGGTCACCGTGACGAGTGACCTCGGTGTCGGGACGACGATTCAGATTGACCTGCCGTAATGAAAACAAGGATTCGCTCAACGGAGCGAATCCTTGTTTTCATTGTTATAAGCTTCAATCCATACCTCAAGCTCATCAATCGCGAGCGGACGCGAGAAGTAATACCCTTGCATCTCGTCACAGCCGAGCAAACGGAGTGCGTCGTGCTGCTCGGTCGTCTCGATGCCTTCGCAGACGGTCTTTAAACCGAGGCCGCGGGCGAGCTCGATGATCGATTGGACGATGACGTTTCCGGTCGGGTCGTTCTCCGTCGCTTGGATGAACTGACGGTCGATTTTGATCTCATGGATCGGATAATGCTTTAAATAGACGAACGCCGAGAAACCGGTCCCGAAGTCATCGATCGAGATCGAGAAACCTTGCTTGCGGAAGGCGATGAACCGTTCGATGACGTGCTGCTGATTCTCCATTCCGACGCTCTCCGTGATCTCAAACGTCAAATAGTTCGGGCAGACACCCATTCTTTCGACGACACGGGCGAACTTCTCGACAACGCCTTCTGATAGGAAGTGACGGGCCGACAAATTGAGCGCCAAGTGATATGTCCGACCAGAGGCGTGCCACGCGTTCAATTGGCGGCATGCCTCCTCAAGCGCCCACTCCTCGAGGGCGATGATGACACCGGTCGACTCGGCGAGCGGGATAAAGTCGAGCGGCGGGATCAGCCCCTTTTCCGGATGGATCCAACGCATGAGCCCTTCAAAACCGTTAAGCTGTCCGGTCGACCCGTCAATCTTCGGCTGATAGTAGAGCGCAAACTCGTTCAAGGCGAGCCCTTTGCGCAAATTCATCTCAAGCGTCAATCGGGCCGTCGCCTTCTCACCCATCTTCTCTTCATAGAAGATGATGCCACCGCGTTGGACATGATGATAACTAGCGGCGATTCGTGTCGTGTGAATCATCTCGAGCGTCGAGCGCGTCTTATCCTCAATCGAGATAAAGGCACTCATCGTCAGGACGACATCCAGTTCATCGACGGTAAACGGCTCGCTCATCACCGTCTCGCAAAGCATGTCGGCAATCCCGTACGCTTTGATCCGGTCGCCGTACGGTGTCCATACGACGAAACCGGATTGAGAACTCCGGGCGAGCATCGCCGGATCGACGACGAGTTGGAGCCGATTCGCGATTTCCTGGATTAATTGATTGGCCTTCTCGCTGCCGAGCGCGTCCTCGACAGAGCGGAACTCATCGATTCTCACGTAAATGAGTGACCCGAGGTGATGATCAAGTTCGTCCCGCATCTGGTCGACTCGTTCGATGAACGCGTTCTTATTCATCAGTCCTGTCAATTCATCCGTATAAGCGAGCCGGGCGATGTGTTGTTCGACCGACTGACGTTCGAGCCGGCTATATAAAATAGCGACAAAATCAGCGAGCGTACTCACGATCAGCTCTTCGACATACGTCCACTTCCGAAGCTCGTACGTCTCGCAGCAGATGACACCGCGGGCTTGTCCGTCCGCAAAGATCGGTGCGTCAAGCATCGAGTAAACCCGTTGTCCTTCGACGAAGTATTGTTGATATAAATTTTTCACCCATTCGTGCGTCCGGACATTCTCAAACAGGAGGACACGGTTCGTGCAGAGCGCATCAAAATAGACCGGCGCATCCTGACGATAGACCGTTAATGCCGGCTTGCTGATGCCTTTATCTTTTGAATATGCGACTTGACAACTGATCGAGTGTTGCGTCTCATCGAAGTGCCAGATCGATACGGTGTCGACTTCGAGCATATCCGCGACGACTTCGCACATATAGCTGATCGCCTGCTCGACTGTCGCGTCGGACACGTCCGGCATCCGTACGAGCTCGAACAGTTTCTCTTGATGTTTACGGTATGTTTGTGTTGAAAAGTTCCCCTCGATCATAGTCCCCTACCCTCGTTCAAACAGTTTTGCCTTAATGATAGCATGAAGCACAAATACGAAACCTTCCAAAATTCAACATAAAGTCAATTTCTAATTTCCCTCTTTTTAGGAGACATCTATCTGACAGACCTATCAAAAAATATTGACCTGCTTTTCAAGGAATCTCGCTCGAATGAGTCCTTTCCACCATTGCTTCCCGGTTTCTCGGCACCGTACAATAAATGTGTATCGTTACCCGTCATGAATGACTCTATTATATTAAAGGAAGTGACTCCATGAATCACAAGTCCGGCCTCATGTACTCATTCGCCGCAATCGCCGCCGTAAGCGTCCTCGCCCAGGCCGACGAAGCGTCCGCCGCTAGCACCCATATCGTCCGAGCCGGTGACACGCTTTGGTCGATCAGCCAACAGCATCAAATCCCGCTCGCGACACTCAAGTCGATGAACAACTTGACGACCGACCGAATCGCCATCGGACAAACGCTTAACTTGGCCGGATCACCGACCGTACTCACGACAACGAGTACGGCAGTAAGCAAAAATCGAGTCACGACCGCTGCATTAAACCTTCGCGCCGGTGCCGGTACGAGCCATAATGTCTTGCTCACCATCCCAAAAGGTCAAACGCTCAAACCGCTCAAGACGAGCGGTAAGTGGTCGCAAGTCACCTTTAACGGGAAGACCGGCTGGGTACATAACGACTATCTCGGTACAGCCAAGGCAGCAACGACTAAGCCGACGGCATCAACGAGCACCGTCAGCCCGACCGCCCAATCGACGTCACAGACGACCGTCAACTTGAACCTCCGGGCTTCGAAATCGACAAAGGCGAACGTACTCGTCACGATCCCGAAAGGAAAAACGGTCACGATCCTAAAAGTCGAAGGTTCGTGGTCGCACATCAAGTACGGTTCGACGACAGGCTTCGTCGCCACTACATACTTAAAGAAAGCCGCCGCGACGCCTTCACCAAGTCAACCTGCCACACCTTCACCGAGTCAGCCGGCGACACCGGCAGCGCCGAAAGAAGAGAGCGTCAATCAATCGTTCGTCACGACGGCGAACTTGAACGTGCGAAAAGGAGCAGGCATCGGTTTCGCGCTCGTCACGACAATCCCGAACGGCGCGACCGTGCAAGCAACGAAACAGAGCGGCACTTGGTACTACGTCACGTATAACGGAAAGAGCGGTTACGTCAGTGCCGGCTACTTGAAACAGACGACGACCGCACCGAGTGCACCGGTCGCACCGAACTTAGGTGACGCCGGGGCTGGGAACACTTCGGTCGATTACGTCGTCAACACCCCGTCCTTGAACGTCCGTGCTGCTGCGTCGACGAGTTCCGCCATCGTCGGTAGCGTCAAAGCCGGTCAGACGCTCCGCGTCGTCCAGACGGCAAACGGCTGGCACCAGATTTATATCGGTAACACGACCGGCTTCGTCGCAGCCTCGTTCGTCAAGGAAGTACCGAAAGGCTCAACGACGGCACCGACATGGGTCAGCGGGTCGTTCGACTCACATACGTTCTATACGGCAAGTCCGGCCGCCATCCGCGCCCAAGCGAACGATTCGAGCCAGGTCGTCGGGTCGACGCTCCGCGGCGGACTGTTGAACGTCGTCGGCGAGACGGCGACACACTACCGTGTCAACGAGAACGGGACGCAAGGTTTCGTCGCCAAAGCGTTCGTCACCCAAGTCAACGGACAGACCGCCCAAGCAACCCGGCTCGCGACGATCGCCGTCGCTAAGAAATACGTTGGGACGCCGTACATCTGGGCGTCGTCTAGTCCGGTCAACGGCGGCTTTGACTGCTCAGGCATCATCTATTACGCGTTCAACCAAGCAGGTGTCTCGATCCCGCGGACGAACGTCGCCAACTATTGGGCCGGGTCTTACTTCGGTCCGCAGCTCGACAAATCGTTCGTGCCTCAGGCCGGCGACCTCGTCTTCTTCGAGAACACGTATACGGCCGGTCCGTCCCATATGGGCATCATGATCGACGCCGATACGTTCATCCACGCCGGGACGTTTGGTCTCGGCTACAACCAAATCAGCAAAGAGCCGTATTGGAAATCACGCCTCATCGGCTACAAGCGACCGTGACCTTTGACGCATTTGAAAACCCGACCTTTGTCGGGTTTTTTTTCAGTTAGCAGGATTTCACTTGAAAGACTCGAAATGCGATATAAGATAGGAAAGGTAGAAAGGGAGTGTACGATGGGAAGCAACCGATTCGCCAAAATTCCGTACCGGATCTATACGATGGTACTTGCTGTCGCCTGCCTCGTCGGTGTGTTGTTATTCGGTCTCGGATTAAGCTATTACTGGAAAGAGAAACACGTCAGCGTCGATCAGTCCGTGACGAACTTGAACCATGCATCCGACCTTGCCGGCGTCGAGTCTTACCTTGTCCTCCACCAGGCCGCGAAACTGTACGAACTGAACTCGGGCCAGCCGACGGCGTTGTTGTCCTCGCCTTATCGCGAACGCGCGCTCCAGTATAACACCCAGCTGCTCGATGATTTCGAGACCGGGGTCCACGAACGCGAACGGGATGCCCTCCTCGCTTTTTCTGAACGACTAGAAGAGACGCTCGACGGCGAGTTGAGCGAATTCGACAACGTCCCGTTTGACGTCATCGAATCGATTGATCGGCGTTGGCTCTACCAAGGCTTAGAGCGGACCGCCCAAGCGAACACGGCCTACGAGTTGACCGATGCCGTCATGCGGATGCAGATGACGTTCATCCAAAACGTGACGAACTTGCTGGCGGAGACGCCGGACCGAGAAAAATTAGAAGCCGAACTCGCCTCCATCGCCACTGAAGCGCGTTTACTTGAAGAGATTATCGCGACGAATCCTACTCTCCAAACGAAGTCGACCGCTGATTTAACGGAGAGCGCCCTAGCGTTGGGACGACTGACTTCGACCGGCTCGACGCTCGAGGCGCGTTACGTCAACGGGACCAAGTTTTACGAAGACTCGCATGAAGTTCTCCAGACTATCCGCTCGTCGACCGAGTCATTGCTCCTAGAGGAACGAAACCGATATGGGACGCTCGCCGTCCTCGTCCTGCTCGCGACGCTCGTACTTTCGACCGGACTCTTGGCCGCGCTTTGCTATACACGTAAAATGTATGCCCATGATTTAAGTCATTTGAAAGCCCGTGCACTCGCCATCGACCCAAGCACCGAACCGGTCGAGGCGTCATTCCCGGCCAGTCATGACTTCCGTGGCATCGAGGACGAGCTCCGCGAGATTGCGGTGAGCGTCCATTCGACCGTCAACACGCTCGAGACGCAATCGAACGACCTGCTCCGCTATCACGAGCGTTGGTCGTCCCTGTTCTCAGAGACCGGTCTCGCCATCGCGTTGATCGATGATGCTTATAACTTCATCGAACGGAACGATGTGTTCGATCAGTTCTTCGGCGCCCGGAACTTGTACGAGATCAACCAGCTATTCACTAACACAGGTCGTCGCCTGTTCCAGGAAGCACTTGAAGGTGTGACCGAGCACGGGACGAGCGCACAATTCATTTTGCATTTAAAAGGAGAACATGCCCGTTTCTTGAACGCGAAAATCATCCCGCTCAAGCGCGGGGGAACACTCACGTACTACTTGATCCTCGAAGATGAGACCGAGCGCGTCGAGCGCGAACGGAAAGTCGATCGCCTCGTCCGATTCGACCTCGCGACCGAACTGTATAACGAATACGGTTTTATCCGAGCGTGGGAAAAACAAGACATCGATGGGACGTTCCTCTTGATCAAGTTGAACGATTTCCACCATCTCGTCGATTGGTACGATACGATTTATGCTGACCTGCTCATGACCGAGTTCGCCCGTCACGTCGAGGACCGACTCGAGAAGTATGCGCATCATTTGTTCGGCCGCTATCGTGACGACACGCTCATGTTGTACGTCAAAGGGTTCAGCACGCTCGACGAACATGAACTGATGGAGCTGTTCCCGACCGAACTGTTGATCAATCAAAAACGGCAGACCGTCCACGTTCAAATCGGGGCGGCACACACGACGCCGAACTATACCGATTGTTTGTTCGAGGCGACACGAGCACTCCAGCACGCCAAAGAGACGCGGACGCCGTTCGTCTGGTATGACGCGAGCATCCTCGCCCAGCTGCAGTGGGCCGCCTTGATCGAACAGGCGCTCCCCGAGGCGATCGAGCAAGGACACATCACCGTCGCCTACCAGCCACAAGTCGAGTTGACAACTGGACGCGTCGTCGGGGCCGAGGCGCTCGCCCGTTGGCAGCATCCGGATATCGGTCACGTCCCGCCGAACGAGTTCATCCGGATTGCCGAACGGTCAGACCAGATTTTATGGTTATCTCACTCGATCCTCGACCAAGTCATCAACCAGCTCGTCGCTTGGCGCGATACGTCATTCTCCGGCGTCTCGTTGTCGTACAACTTGTCTGCCCACTCGGTCGACCCGTCGATCGTCACGAAGCTGCGTGATTTGATCGAGACGTATCCGTGGCTGCCGGACCGCTTGAAAATCGAATTGACCGAGTCGGCCGACATCATGTCACACGCGAACGAGCTCGAGCGGCTCGAGGACATCGCCGACCTCGGCTACTGCTTGTCGATCGATGACTTCGGCACCGGCTACGCCTCGTTCGAAGCGATTTGGCACTTACCGATTCAAGAAGTGAAGATTGACCGGATGTACGTCAGCGGAAAAGCGAAAGACAGCACATCCTTCCTCCGTGCCGTCTCACGCTTCGCGAGCGAGCAGGCGCTCACATCACTCGCCGAAGGCATCGAGACGAAGGAAGACCTTGAACGGATGATTGCCGAAGGGGTCGAGCTCGGGCAAGGCTATTACTACGCCCCGGCGCTCAAACCTGACGCGTTCGAGGCTTGGGTGAACGAAAAAAAAGGACGCCCTGACTGAGCGTCCCGATCGGCTGACGTCTAGCGCGTCAGCCTTTTTTTCGTCTGATCACGTTCAGCACGAGCTTTAAGGCGATCAAGCCGAAAATGATCGGCAGAATGACCGGAAGCGTGCCGCGCGGCAATAGACCGAACACGATGAACACCGTCATCCCGACCGCGAAAAACAGTTTGATGCCCCGGTCCGTCGTGAATTTGTCCCACTGCCAGACGAGCAAGAGCAGCGCGAGCGGCGGAAAAAAGAACGTCAGGAAAAAGAACGGCATGTTGCGCGCGTACCATGGACTCATCGAGTGATCACCTCCTCATATAATTGTTCCGTTGCTTCGTTCGTTTCAAGATTTAGATAGATCGGTTTTCCGCTCCAGTCGATGCGGATGGCGGCTGTGGCGTCACGGTTGATGAAGAGAAGCACGTCTTCCTTATAAGTCGTTCGAAAGTGTCCTGTCAGTTGTGAGCTTGTAGCGGCCCCGTTCGTTCGACGCTCGACGTCCGGGACGTTGGTCAATATGACATCAACAATCTCGTCATACGGCACGGTTTGCCCGTAACTGCCTTCGATGACGAGTGCCGTATCGGTGAGTGTCACTTCGGTCGGTTGAGAGAACCAAAGCAGGAGCCCCGGTACGACCGTGAGCAAGAGCACAGAGACGAGGACGATCGGGATGAGTTTCTTCTTCCCGCCCGGACGAAGCCGTCCCGTGTCGTCAAAAATATTCCCGTCATACTTTTGGGCGCGCCAAAGGATGACGACGATGAACAGGATGAGCACGATAAAGAGCGGCTCGATTGGGACGACGAGCCCGAACCAATCAATGAGGCCGACGATGAGAAAGATGAAGCCGATGCCGTAACACATGATACCGATCAACCGTGCGACCGGTTTGATGTCGACGCGTGCCTTGTCTGCTTCGTTCATCGTGTTATAGCCCGAGATGAGAAAATGCCACCCTAACTTGTGGACGGCGAACCCTAGGACAAACATGAGTAGTGCTGCAAATACAAGAATCCACATGGACGAGTCCCTCCTATCTCCTTCATTCTACGGGAAAATCGACCGAAATGTTTCATCGGATCATCAGACGTGCGCGAACGAAAGGCACATGCGTATACTAGCGGTAGAATACGCAAGAGGAGGTAGTCTTATGTATCGTACCGCTAACGACTTCAAACAGGATTGGACAAAATCATCGACCGGCACGCTCGACGTGCTCCGTGCCATGACCGATGACACGCTCGGCCAAAAAATCGTCCCCGACCATAACTCGCTCGGTTGGATCGGTTGGCACGTCACGACCGCGCTCGGCTACTTCACGAACTTGCTCGGTTTCCGTCTCTCAGCTTTGAAGAGCCTGACCCAGCCCGATCAAGCGAGCGTGATCGCCGACCAGTACGAACGATACGCGCAAGAAATCTCAAGCGCCGCTGACGGTTTTACAGATGACTATTTGCTAGAAGAAGTCGACGTCCACGGGAAGATGACGCCGCGCGGTGCCGTCCTCCGCATGATGATCGACCATCAGACGCATCACCGTGGTCAGATGACGGTACTTTTACGCCAGGCCGGACAACACGTTCCCGGTGTCATGGGCCCGACAAAAGAACAGACGAATCGCTAACCGCCGTCGCACTCAGCACTTATGTTATGGACCGCAACCAAAAAGACGAGACCTGTTGAAAGGTCTCGTCTTTGCTCATTTCGATGACGGTGTGTTCGTCTTGCCCTGCATGCGGCCGACGCCTTCGTACTCGACGTCTTCTGGGTCGCGCGCATACTTCCATGCGTTGCGTGCGTCAATCAACCGTTTCGTCCGCATCCCGGCGAACGCTTCCGGCTTCAAGTTGACGAGTTCGTCCCATTCCGTGACAAGAATCGCCACGTCGGCTCCTTTAAGCGCTTCTTCTGGTGTCAACGCTTGACGGTACTCCCACTTCGCGAGCGGATCGTAGCCGACGACTTCGACTTCACGTAACCGTAAGTGATTGGCGAGTGTGATCGACGGTGCGTCACGCATATCGTCCGTCCCTGGTTTAAAGGCGAGACCGAGGAAAGCGACACGCAGGTTCGGACGGTGTTCGATCTTCGATGCGACATAGGCAATCTGTTCATCGTTCGCTTGAATCGCCGCACGGATGACCGGCAAGTCGAGTTCGTTCTCGGCCGCGACGTTCAAGAGCGCGTTCATATCTTTCGGGAAACACGAGCCGCCGTAACCGAGACCAGCGTTTAAGTAAGAACGTCCGATGCGCGGGTCAAGCCCCATCCCGTCGGCAATCGTCGCGATGTCGGCGCCTGCTTTATCCGCGAGGCGTGACAAGTCGTTCATGAAACTGATCTTTGTGGCTAAAAATGCGTTCGAGGCGTATTTGATCAATTCGGCGTTGATCGGTGTCGTGCAAACAATCGGCACACCGAGACGGCCATAAATACCGGCGAGTTCTTCGCTGATTTCAAGATTCCCGCTGCCGATGACGACGCGTTGCGGTTTAAGGACGTCGGCGAGCGCACGCCCTTCTTGTAAGAATTCCGGCACGATTGCGAACGTGTGGGATGGATACATGATGCTGAGTAAGTCGGTCGTCCCCGGTGGCACAGTGCTACGGATGACGATTTTTTGTTTCGTGTTGATCTCAGACAAAGCGGCATCGACGAACGTCATGTCGCAGCTGCCGTCTTCCTTGCTCGGCGTACCGACAGCCAAGAACAAGTAATCGACATCATTTGTGTCGGCGGTGTTATCCGTAAGTGTGATCGAGTCTGCATAGTCTTGGAGCACTTCCGCCATACCCGGCTCGTGAAACGGTGCGTGGCCGCTCATGAGGCGGCGCAGTCTCGGTTGGTCTTTCTCGACACCGATGACTTCATGTCCCGCTTTTGCAAGGCCACACAGGGTGGCTAATCCGACATATCCTAAGCCGATGATTCCAAATTTCACGCTAGTTCCTCCTTAGATAATCTATCTTCAACTGTAGCGAAAAGTCGTCTTAAAGGGAACCCTCTAACACTCTCGCAATGTTGTCTGCTATAATTGGTCAAAATGATGCTAGAAAGGACTAACCGCATGGGCTTGCTCGCTTTCTTTTTGATCACGTTATTCATCTATTACTGGTTTCCGGTCCGGGGGGGACTGCGAACCTTGTTGCTCATCCTCGTCATGATCAGCGGATGGTTGTCCATCTTTGAAATTGTCGCGATTCTCGAAGCCCGTCCTTGGGTGGCCGCTCCGATTTTCCTCGTCCTCGGTCTCGTGATTTGGAAATGGCGTAAAAATCAACAGCTTGAAGACAAGAAGAGCGTTTGACGACAGTCGAACGCTTTTTTCTTTTTGCAGTATTCCACGAATCTGCCGAAACTCCTGCTTTTTCGATATGTATGACACGTGAACATTCGCTGTGATAAATGTTGTTCAACATCTAGCTGTCGATTCGATTTCTTGAAAGTATGCTCGCGTTGTCGCTTCGTTTTCGAGTCGAAACAGGAATAGTCAAAGAGAGTCTAGGAAAAGAGGGGTGTCTATGACGATCATGACGTTCATCACGGCTGCATGCGTGGCGAGCACGCTCAGCCTCGTGTTCATCTGGTTCGCCGAACATCCGGTCGAGCCGATCAAACTACAAGTCTTCGCGACCGTCTTATATTTACTGTTCGTCGGCTCGAGCGTCTACTACTACAACTTGGAACAAGACAAGCTGCACGTCAGCGCCGACTTAGCTGAGGTCGAGGCGAGCTACGACGAATCTCTGCTCGCCCTCGAGGAACAACATGCCGACGCCCTCGCTTGGCAAGCGATTCAAATCGAGCGGGACGTGACCGAGAAACTCGAGGCACGCCTTGCCGTCCGCGAAGACACGATGAAAGACAACTTGTTTCAAAAAGTGTTCGATCTAGAAGAAGTCGTTAAGACGCAACGGACCGAGATGTACGCGCTCGAAGACGAATTGCGGGAAGCGCACGCCTTGAACGAGCAACTCGAAAGTGAACTAGCCGCCCTCCAAGACGACGCAATCGCCGCGGCCGACGAGACGGATGCGTTCTTCGAGGTGTACAGTTCCTGCCTCGATTTGAACGCGGTCTACCCGGACGGTGTCCCACTCGAGCACGACGCCTATTTGCTGTCGTTCGACACCGATCTTGACGGCATCGCCTGCGGACAGAGCGACACCCAGTAGAAATGAGGGTGTCGCTTGTTCATTCTTTCGGCATCTCGACTTGGTCCCCCGCCTCAATCTCGCCAGACATGACCCGCTCCATCTCCTCTAAGCTGAACGCATCGAGCAACTTAATCCCGTTCACGTACACGGTCGGCACGTATTCGACGCCGAGGTCACGCGTATAGAGCCGTGCGTTTTGAATCCCCGCGTCGACTTGCGGCGCGAGCAGAGCTTCCGCGTCCACATCGAACGTTTCCGCGAGCCGTTGGACGTACACCTCCGTGCCGAAGTCCGAGACCGTCTCGGCGTCGAGCCCGATGTGGCGTTGCAACGCATAGTACCGTTCCGGCATCACTCGTTCCGCATTCGCATCGACACTAGCGAGCAGTTGCGACTGCTCATTCAACAAGACGAGCGGCTGTCCTTTGAACGTCGCCTCTCCCGTCTCGATCCACCGCGACTCGATCTCCGGCAAGACGCTCTCCATCCATTTTTTGCACCATGGGCAACTGTAGTCAAAGACGAAGACGATCTCGTGCGAACCATCGCCGAGCGCGACCTTATCTTCGAGCGGGAGCTCATACCTCGTATATGTAAACTGCTCTCCCCGTTCATCCGCCTCGCTTGTCCCGCAAGCCGCCAACATCATCACACCGAGTACAATCAATAGTAAACGTTTCATGCTCATCCTCCATTTGTTCATTTATTCACATAAACCTGTTATACCACGCCTCCTATGAAAATTCGAGTGACGTTCTGTTGACACTCCCCGGGCCAAACAAAAAGAAGCGCTTCGATTCTATTCAGAACCTTCACGCTTCGCGCTCCATAATCACATCGTTCCCCGCTTGTCCCGTCCCGACGAAGCCATGCTTTCTATAAAATGAAATGGCGTGCTCATTCGTCTTCTCGACGTGTAGCCGGATCAACTGCTTATGATGCTGCGCCGCCTCATCGAATAGTCTGACCAACAAGTCATGCCCGCTCCCTTTCGGCGCCTCCGGCAAGACACAGATATGGCTGATAAAGGCGATGTCCGTATCGAAGTAGGCCGCGAGGAGGCCGAGCAACCGGTCATCGTCCCACAGTTCGAACGATGTCGCCCGGTCATGCAGCTTGCGCGCATATTCGTGCAAGTCGATCCGTTCCGACAGTGCCGTCGGGAACAAGGCATCACACGCCTCGAGGTGGGCCTCGTAGTCGGCGACCGACCCGCGGCCGAGCGTGATCATACGTCCTCCAAGACGGCGACACCGAAGCCGTCGCGTCCGAAGGCGTTGCCGTTATACAACAAATACTGCCGCCCGTTCATCTCGAACACGTGCGGGTAACATTCCATTGCTGAATCCCACCCCGAGTCGCTCCGCTCGAAACCGAGCGAGGCGTCGTCGCGCGTCCACTGCATGAGGTCGTCGGAATAAGCGTAACCGAGCCGGTAGCCGCGCGTCGGGTCGTCCCGGAAGCCGAACGTGTCACGGAAACAGAACACCATGTGATAGCGGCCACCCGCCTCGAACACGGTCGGGAGCGCCTGGCTCTCGTCTTGAATCACATCATCGACGATGCGGCCGTGCCGGGTGAACGTGCGCCCGTCCTCGGACGTCGCGAGCGCGATCTTGTACGTCCGTTCGGCGACGCCGTCCGGGCCCGTCTTCCACGTCGTACCGTAAATGTAGTACATATACTGCTTGTCTTTCGTGAAGACGAACGGGTCCCCGACGAGGAACGGCTCGTCAACACTCGCTGATAGCACCGGCCCGTCACCGAGCCGCTCGAACGTATGCCCATCGTCATGACTGACCGACAGGCCGATCCCCGTCTCGACCGACACCGACTCGCGTCGGCTCCAGCCGCTCGTATATCCGTACAGGCCCGCGTCCGTCCGCGTGACGTGGAACGGGAAGATGCCGTGCTCATCGAACGTGCCCAGTTTTCCGAGCGGGATGACCGGGTCGTGCGATACGGCGATCACTTCGAACGACGGTGTCATATCGACGTAACGGATATGGCTCTTGAACGTCCCGTCCGCATCCGGCTCCCGGGTCGAGAAGTAGATGCGGACGAAGTCGTCGAAGACGAGTGCTTGCGGTGATTGAGCGAACGCAGAATAGTCCCCGAAAAAGCCATGCGGCTTGGGATCGAAAATATGCCCGAGTTTCCGCCACTTCATGTCGTTTCCTCCTTCCGCTCGGCGATGCCGAAACCGGCCCGTCCGACCTCGTTGCCGAGATAGAGCAGATAACGCTTTCCGCCGACGACGAACGTGTGTGGATAGGCGACCATCTCGTCGTCAAACCCGACGTCTGAGCGGGTGAAGCGCATGACGTCATCGTCGCGCGTCCAGTTCAACAAGTCCGGCGACGACGCATAGCCGAGCCGATACGTCCGTTCGGGATTCTTCCGGTAATCGGTCGCGTCGCGATAACAGAAGAACATATGGTACGACCCGTTCTCATAAAACACGTCTGGGCTCGCCTGTGCCTCGTCCGGGACGATGCTCTCGATCAAGTCGCGTTCTTGTTTCACCCAGTTCACGCCGTCGGCTGACGTGGCGAGACGGATCTTGTACACCGGTTCCGGTTTACCTTCGTGCATGAGCCACTCCCGGCCCGCGATGTAAAACAAGTACCACATGTCTCCAAAGCGCCGGATTTTCGGCCCGCTCAAGACGAACGGTTCATCGAGCGTATACGACAAAACCGGTCCCGGTCCGATCCGCTCGAACGTCTTGCCACCGTCCTGACTCACTGCTTTGCCGATAGCGACGTTGAACGGGACCGACGTACAACGTGTCCAGCCGCCATAGTAGGCATGTACCTCGTCCCCGGCGTCGATTGCCGAGAACGGATAGATGCCGAACTCGTCGAACGTGCCCCGCTCCCCGAGTGAAAGCACTGGCTCTTCACTCACGCGTAAAATCGAGAAGTCTCGTTTATCGACGTCGACGTAAGCGCTATAGCTGACGTAGCGGCCATCGATTGGTTTCGGCCGGCAACTGAAATAGATGCGCAAATACGTATCGCGCTCGAGTACGGACGGCGCCTGCGCGAATGCATCCATCCAATCGATGTCGGTATCTCGTTCCGGACTGAACAGCAAGCGCCGGTTCGTCCATTCGTACGTCGTCTTCGTCGTCTCAGCCATTCCCCGTCACCCTTTCGCGTACATCTTGTCGTAGTAGTGTGCATAATCCCCGGAAACGATGTGGTCGACCCAGTCAGGATGCGTGACGTACCAGTCGACCGTCTCCCGCAAGCCTTGGTCGAACGTGTAGGCCGGACGCCATCCGAGCTCGGTCGTGATCTTCGTGTTGTCGATCGCGTAGCGGCGGTCGTGCCCGGGACGGTCGGTGACGAATGTGATCTGGGAGTCATCTTTACCGAGCAGTTCTAAAATTAAGCGGACGATCGTCACGTTCGCTTGTTCATTGTTGCCACCGATGTTATACACGTCGCCGTCGCGTCCCCGCTCAGCGACCGTCCAAATCGCCACGCAATGGTCTTTGACGTGGAGCCAGTCACGGATCTGTTGACCGTCACCGTACACCGGGAGCGTCTCCCCGCGCTCGGCGCGTTGGATCATGAGCGGGATCAGCTTCTCGGGGAATTGGTATGGTCCGTAATTGTTGCTGCAACGCGTAATATTGACCGGGAGGCCGTACGTCTCGTGATAGGCTCGGACGATGAGGTCGGAGCTCGCTTTCGAGGCCGAGTACGGACTGTTCGGGGCGAGCGGGGTCGTCTCGGTGAAGAGCCCGTCTGGCCCGAGCGTCCCGTACACCTCGTCGGTCGAGACGTGGACGAATTTGACGCCTTCCGAATAGTCACGTGAGTGTTTATCATCAGGACGTAAATTCCAGTGCCGCTTCGCCGCGTCCAACAGCACTTGTGTCCCGAGCACGTTCGTCGTCAAGAACACGTCCGGTTCGACGATGCTCCGGTCGACGTGCGACTCGGCCGCGAAGTGGATGACGCGCGTCACGTCATACGTCGCAAACACGCGTTCGACCGTCTCGCGGTCCCGGATGTCACCTTTGACGAACACGTAACGCGGGTCGTCGATGTCTTGCAGCGTCTCGATGTTACCGGCGTACGTGAGCGCGTCAAGGTTGACGATACGCCACTGCTCGTTTTCCAGAAGCATCTTTATGAAGTTTGATCCGATGAACCCGGCTCCGCCAGTTACGAGTAAAGTCTTCATCTTCGACACGCTCCTCTTCAAGAAGTGATAGGATATACTGCCCGTAATCCGTCATCTTTAACGTTTGGCCGATATCGCGGAGCTCGGTCGACGTGATGAACCCGCGGCGCCAGGCGATCTCCTCGAGACAGGCGATATAGTAACCTTGTCGTTCCTGCACCGTCTGGACGAACACCGACGCCTTGATCATCCCTTCCGGCGTCCCCGTATCGAGCCACGCCATCCCGCGTCGGAACAAGACGACGTTCAAATCACCGGCCTCGAGGTACATCTGGTTGATCGAGGTGATTTCGAGCTCGCCGCGCGGGGATGGCTGGACTTGTTTGGCGTACTCGACGACACGGTTGTCATAGAAGTAGAGACCGGGCACGGCATAGTTCGACTTCGGCTGCGCCGGTTTCTCTTCGATCGAGATGACGCGGCGATTATCGTCGAACTCGACGACACCGAACGCGCGTGGGTCCTTGACCGGATAACCGAACACGGTAGCCCCCGTCTCGCGTTGTTTCGCGTCACGTAAGAACTGCGTCAAATCCTGTCCATAAAAGACGTTATCGCCGAGGATGAGGCAGACCGAGTCGTCACCGATAAAGTCCGCACCGAGGATGAAGGCGTCGGCGAGACCGACCGGTTTGTCTTGCACTTTATACGTGATCGACAACCCGAGCTGATGTCCATCCCCGAACAACCGCTCATAGCCATTGATGTCTTTCGGTGTCGAGATGAGCAAAATGTCTTGGATCCCAGCGAGCATCAAGACCGACATCGGATAGTAGATGAGCGGCTTGTCGTAAATCGGGAGCAACTGTTTCGAGACTGCTTTCGTCATCGGATAGAGCCGTGTCCCATTACCGCCTGCTAAAATGATTCCTTTCATGTCCGGTTCCCTCCTTCAATAATCAAGTCGCAAATCCGGTCGACCATCTCGAGCGTCATGTCCGGATAGAGCGGCAGCGTCAAGATGCGGTCGGATACATATTTCGCGTTCGGCACGCGGGCGTCGAACGTATAACAACCAAAATCGGTGACGAGCGGATAAAAGTACTTCCGGGCGAAGATGCCGTGCTCGGCGAGCCAAGCCATCATCTCGTCGCGGCGGCGCCGGTCGCCTTTGAACAGCACCGGATAGTAGGCGTAGTTCGAGACGGCGTCGTCGCCTCGGCGGTTCAAGCGAATCGTCGGGATTCCCCTGAGCCGTTCGTCATAGCGTTCGACGATGGCGCGCCGTTTCATGACGTCGTGCTCGAACCGCGGCAAGTTACAGCGCCCCATCGCCGCCTGGAACTCGTTCATCTTGGCGTTGCCCCCGACCGAGTCGACCGCTTCAGGTCCGGTGATGCCGAAGTTGACGGCCTGTTCGATGGCGTCTCGGTAACTCGTCTCATCGTAGGCGAGCGCACCGCCCTCGATCGTATGGAATACTTTCGTCGCATGGAAACTGAACATGCTCATGTCTCCATATGTGGCGATGCTTCGTCCTTGATACGTGACCCCGAACGCATGGGCCGCATCGTACAGTACTTTCAACCCGTGCCGTTTGGCGATGCGATCGATCTCGTCGACGTGGCAGACGTTACCGTACACGTGCACCGGAAGGATGGCCGACGTCTTGTCGGTGATGAGCGACTCGAGCTGCGAGACGTCTAGCGTATAGTCGAGCGGATTGATGTCACAAAAGACCGGTGTCAGTCCTTTTCGGACGAGCGCATGCGTCGTCGAGGCGAACGTGAACGGTGTCGTGATGACCTCGCCCGAAAGGCCGAGGACGTCAATCGCCGTCTCGAGCGCCAAATGTCCGTTCGTCAGGAGCGAGACGTGCTCTGTACCGAGCAATTCCGTCAATTCTTCTTCGAGTGCGCGGACGTGTTCGCCGCGATTGCTGAGCCAGCGGCTGTCCCAGAGTGGCCGGATCATCTCAACGTACGCCTCGAACTCAGGCATCGCCGGACGTGTCACGGCGATCGGCGGCGACAGATCGTGTTTCGGTAAGTTCATCTAGTCCCTCTCCTTCTATTAAGTCAAGTTAGCGTGTAGGCGTTCAACAGCTCGCGGACTTTCGGTTTCGAGTTGAACATGAGCACATCGATGATCGACAAGTTCGGTGTGAACGGTTCATTGAATTGCCGGTATGTGACCGGGTCCATCTTAATGAAGTCGAGCACGACCCCGGCTTCGGCGAACATCGCTTTATCGTATAAGGCCGTGCCCCCGATCGCGTTGATGTAATGGTCCGCATCTAAATGTTCACAGATGGATAAAACGAGATGCTCACACTTCGTATTTTTGTCGTTCGTGAGCTCCGACGAATAGACGATTGATGTGTCGAGTCCGACGTAGTCACGCACCTCACTCAAGAGACTCCCTAAGTAAGCGGCGACGTTCCGCTCCTCGTCTTTCATGATCCGCTCGACCATCGGCATGACGTCGTCAAAGTGAGGCGCACGCTGATAGGCGTGACGGATGAGACGTAACTGGGAGTGCCGCTGCTTCGAATCAAGCACACGGTCATGCTCATTGATCAAACGCAGTTGGGACATGTGCTCGACCGGCATGAGAATCGGTTTCGTTTTACCCTCGAGCAGGATTGTGTTGCGATGGATCCAGCCCCCTTTAATGAACTGGACATCGTCAAGGATGACGAACGTGTCGACCGCGGCCATGAGTTGGAAGTAGCCGAGGTATGGAAAATAGTAAGGTTGCATGATTGCCAGTTTCAAGTTTACGACCCCCTTATATCAGCTGCCGCGACCGAAGCCGAATCAACAGTTCGGTGACGATCGGATGCCGCACCATCAAGTAAGGACGAATCCGCTCTTTCCCGACGAAACGGTCAAGGTAACGGTCGTATCGTGGTGACTTTAAAGCGGCATAGTCTCGTCTCAGCCGGTGCAGCCCGACCTCGAACGAGATGCGGGAAAGTTCCATCTCCTGATGATACTGTCCGTTTGAATACGCATCGAACGTATCGATGAAGCGGATGAACGCCTCGTGACGCGCGATATCCCGCTCGAGGTTCCCTTCGTTCCAGATCGTCGTCGCCGATCCTGCGACGCCATATCGATAGACGCTCATCACCTCGGGCATATAGTAGGCGTAGCCATGACTCGCGACGTACAGTTTCATCGCCCCGTCTTTTGCCGGCGCATCGCTCAACCAGTCCGGCCCGTCCATGATCAGTCCGTTTCGGTACAACATCGACATCGTCGGGATGAACCCGAGCAGTTGCAGCTCACCGGCGTTGTACGTCCGCGCTTCAAACGACGCATACTTCCGGTTCTCAGGCATCCATGGAATGACGCGCCAATCCGTATGCAACGTGTCGTCCGTCTCGACGTAGGCGTCGTGGAAGCAAAGCGTGCAGTCGGGATTTGCTTCCATGTAGTCGACTTGCTTTTGCAGCTTGTGCGGGTCGATCCAGTAGTCGTCACCGTCACAGAGGGCGACGTATTTGCCGCGGGCCCGCTCTTCGTTCAACAAGTTGACGAACACGCCTTTTGAGTACTGGTTCTCCGTCTGATAAATGACCCGGATCTTGTCGGGATGAATGCGTTCGTAACCCCGGACGATCTCGGCTGTCCGGTCCGTCGACGCATCCTCATGGATCAGGATCTCGAAGTCGAAATCCGTCTCCTGCATGAGGAATCCTTCGATCGTCTGACCGATATACGCCTCATGGTTATAAGTGATGCAGTTGATACTGACCATGATCATCGCGTTTCCTCCTCACAGCACTTCGGTTTCAGCTCGGGCGACGGTATCGGCGTACGTGTCGGGCTGGCCCGGGTCGAACGGTTCGTTCACCCACATGATGGTGACGAGGTCGGTCGTGCCGACGTTCTCGATATTGTGGACGTATCCAGGTGGGATCTCGACGACTTCGAGCGTTTCCCCGCTCACATGGAACGTCATGACTTCCGTGTCGTCGACCAATCGGAGCCGGATGACGCCTTCTCCGCTGACGACGAGGAATTGCTCATGCTTCGTGTCGTGCCAATGTTCCCCTTTTTTGATGCCGGGCTTGGCGACGTTGACGGACACTTGCCCCCGGTCCGGCGTCTTCAAGAACTCGGTGAACGAGCCGCGCGCGTCGCGGTGCATCAGGAGCGGAGTCACCATCCGCTCTCTCGGCAAGTAACTCGTGTACGTGCTATACAGCTGTTTCGTGAACGCGTCCGACAAGTCCGGTACGCTGTGCGCCGCCCGCATCGTCTCGAACGCCTCGAGCGTACGGACGACGTCGAGCAGGGAGATCTCATGCGCCGGGACGGTCGGATAGAGCGAGACGTCCGTCGTCAACGTGTCAAGAAACGAGGCGACGACATCATCGACGTGGGCGAGTGTGAGCAATCGGTCCGGGTCGTTCACCGTGACCGTCTCGCCGCGCGCGATCTGATGACAGAACGTCGTGACGGCGCTGTTATAAAACGGGCGCCCCCACTTCCCGAACACGTTCGGCAAGCGGAACAAGTGGACCCGCGTCTCCGAGCGTTCACTGTAGACGACGAGCACGTTTTCCGCGTCACGCTTGCTGCGGCCGTAATCGTTGTCTTGCGTCGCCTGAATCGACGAGGCGAACACGATCGGGACCGGGTTGTATGACAACAGCTCCGTCGCGATGACCTCGGTCAAATCGACATTCCCGGTGATGAATTCGTGCGGGTCTTCCGGCCGGTTGATGCCGGCGAGATGGAAGACGAAGTCGGCCGCTCGGAGCATCCGGCTCCGTTCAGCGAAGTGTGTCTCCCGCGTGACTTTAAGGACGTTGTGCCCATCCTGTTCAAGTGCGTGCGTGAGGTGTTTTCCTAAAAAGCCGTTTGCTCCGGTGACGACGATGTCCATGATGATTCCTCCTTCCGTTGAGTAGCCGGCGTGACGTGAAGCGTCACCCATTTGTCCGGATGATCGAGCAAGCGGAGCATCGTCGGCACGTCTTCAAACCGAAGGATGAGGCTGCCGAGCGATTTGTTCGCCCCTTCGAAGCACGGAATATCCGCACCGATCGCGTAGGCCAAATTCGATTTGACGATCGTGTACCCTTTGGATGCGAACGTGAGTCCGATAAAACGGCCTGGGATCTGGCTGCCGAGAATGAAGTAACTCGACGGCGTCGTGACATGTTTCATTTCCAGTTCGACCGGTCGTCCGAGCGCGAGGTCGATCGTCGCGCTCACCATGTCGACACCGGTCGCCTGTTCGATGATCTGCGGGATATAGTTGCCGCCGTTACGGGGGCCGATGTCCATCAAGTAGACGTCACCTTTACTGACGAAAATGTCGAAGTTGAGCGGACCGTTCTTCAGCCCGACTTTCGTGATCATGCGTTGAAGCGTGACGTGGACTTTCGCTTGGACGCGGTCCGGTTGGACGCTCGGGAAGCTCGCACCGATGGGCGCGAACGGGTTGACGCCTTTCACGTTGAAATGGCTGTTGCCGAAACAGCGAAAGACGAGTTTTCCATCGACGACGAACCCGTCTCCGGCGACTTGATAGCCATCACGTTTGATGAACTGCTCGACGACGATCTCTCCGCCCGGTGACACCTCGAAGGCTGCGGCTAGCTTCTCGCGAATCCTCCTGGGCGTATCCGATGAGGTGATGCGGCTGATCCCTTTGCTGCCCGACGAGTCGGCTGGTTTGACGACGTACGTCCCACGCAGCGTCGACAGTGCCGAAACGGCCGTTTCGAATTCGGTGAAGGCGTACGCTTCAGGTGTCGGGAAGCCGTTCGCTTTCAAGAAGGCGCGGAACTTGACCTTATTCGTCAACGTCTCGACCGTCTGGAACGGGTTCGTGACGAGTCCGAGCGCTTCGCCGACATAAGCCGCAGTGCGAGCGGCCGGGTCTGACGCGTAAGCGATGATCCCGTCAATCTGTTCCTCGCGCGCCACTTCGAGCACGCGTTCGCGGTCGAGCGTACTGACGCAATAATAGCGGTCAGCGACGGTTCGCCCCGGATTGTCCGGCAAGAAATCGCACAGAATCGTGAAGATCCCTTTCTCTTTCGCCTTTAAAATGACGGGCGTTTGATGCATCGCTCCTCCTAACAGCATGAGCTTCACCATGTCGTTGGTCTCCTTTGGCGTCAAATGATGTGTGCTTGCGTGAACAGTTGGCGATACGTCGCAGCGGTCGCACGGTTGCGACGATTCTCGACGCTTTGTTTTGACAGGGCGCCATGCGGCGCGAGCCGTTCCGGTGCTTCCAGGTAGTTCCGGAGCGACGCCTCGAGCGACGCAGCGGTCGGCTCACATTTGAAACAGTTCTCCCCTTCCGTCAAATGCCCCGAGACGTTGTCGACTTGACGGCTGACGACGACGCCCATTCCGGACGCGCACGCCTCGATGATCGTCAAGTTGCCGTTCGAATAGGTCGCCGGCAAGACTAAGATGTCCGAGTCACGATAGACGAGATGCATATTGTCCCAGGCGTCGATTTCATCCAAGAACGTCACACCTTCGAGGTCATGCTCCTTGATGTAGTCACGACACGCCTCGTACAAGTGTCCGTCCCGGTTCAACGCGAGCGACAGGTTCGGATAGTCTCGTTTCAAGGCCCGGTACGCTTCTAGGGCGACGAGCGGTTGGTAGCGGTCGATGAGCCGGTTCGCGAACAAGATCCGGACCGGGTCACCTCGGCGCTTCACGCGGAGCGGATGGTCGAAATAGGCGTCGATATCGATCGGGTACGGGGCGTTGACGACTTGTTCTTCCATGAATCCGAACTCGCGGACGAATTGGTCGCGGGCGACCTGCCCCATTCCGAAGATCAGGTCGGCGTCACGGAACATCGTGTGGATGATCCGCGTCTTCCACTTCGCGTTCGCTTGTTCGAGCAGCTTGTCCGAGGCGTTATCCTCACCCGACACGTCGCGGATCGGCTCGCTCAAGACGACGACTTTGCTGCCTTTCCGTTTCGCGAGCTTCAAGATGAGCGAGTGCAGCGGTGTGAAGCCGGCGACGAGAATGATGTCCGGTTTGAAGCGGGCAAGTTCTTGGAACACTTGGAGTGACACATAGTTCAATGGTCCGGCGAAGTAGTTGCTTTTGAGCACTTTACAGCGGTCGCCGAGCGGGACTTTCCACCAGTCGGGACGTCGGGCGGTCAATTGGTCATAAAACCAAAACTCGGTATCGAAATGTTCTTGGAGCGCGTAGCAGAATTTGACTTGATACGGGGCGGCGATGTTCGTGATGAAGACGAGTCGTTGTTTCATCAGATTCACCTCACCCGATCCGCTTCGTCGAGCTCGGCACGTGCCAAGCTGCGAGTTCTGCTTGAATGTAGGGCAGCGTCAACAGCAGCCGTTTCACGTCTTCGACGCCGAGCTGTTCGGTGTTGTTCGAGTTGTACTCGCCTTGGACCGTCAGCTCCCTGCTGCCTTCACTGAAATATTTGTCGTAGTTGAGGTCACGGTTGTCAGCCGGGACACGGAAGAAACCGCCCATATCTTCGGCGAGGACATGTTCTTCACGTGTCATGAGCGTCTCGAACGTCTTCTCGCCGTGCCGGGTGCCGATGACTTTGACCGGATTGTCGACTTGGAACAATTGTTTGAGCGCCTCGGCGAGGTCACCAATCGTCGAAGCCGGTGACTTTTGGACCATGATGTCGCCCGCGTGCGCATAATTGAAGGCGAAGACGACGAGCTCGACCGCGTCACTGAGACTCATCAAGAACCGGGTCATGAGCGGGTCGGTCACGGTGAGCGGTTCCCCGTTTTTGATCTGTTCGACGAAGAGCGGGATGACCGAGCCGCGGGACGCCATGACGTTACCGTAACGGGTGCCGCAGATGAGCGTCTTGTCCGGACCGACGGCGCGTGCCTTGGCGACGAACACTTTTTCCATCATCGCTTTCGAGATGCCCATCGCGTTGATCGGATAGGCCGCCTTATCGGTCGACAGGCAGATCACTTTCGCGACACCCGCGTCGACGGCAGCGTTCAAGACGTTCTCGGTGCCAAGGATGTTCGTCTTGACGGCTTCGATCGGGAAAAATTCGCACGAGGGGACTTGTTTGAGCGCCGCGGCGTGGAACACGTAATCGACGCCGTACATCGCGTTCTTGACGCTATTCGAATCGCGCACGTCACCGATGTAAAATTTCAGTTTGTCATCGTTGTAGCGCTTGCGGATGTCTTCTTGTTTTTTCTCGTCGCGCGAGAAGATACGGATCTCTTTAATGTCCGTATGGAGGAACCGTTTCATGACGGCGTTGCCGAACGAGCCGGTCCCGCCGGTGATGAGCAAAGTCTTATTCGAAAACATGATCGAGTCTCCTTTCTAATCTGCATTGTCTAAGAGGTCAGGAGGTTGTGTATGAAGTCTTTTACCCGCCAAATTTGAAATGAATTGGTAATAGAAGGGAAACCCTTATCATTTTTTCGCAACATGTGTCATCTCTTTTTCTTTCAACGGGACGGTCGGCGGTTCGACCTGCCCTTCGATGATGCCTTTGCGCAGGAGGACGTTTCGGACCGTCAACAAGATACAGACGAGGTCGAGACGGTGACCCATGTGCCGGACGTAATCCCCGTCAAACTTCGCCTTCACCTCGATCGGGAGCTCATCGCGTCCTTTCACTTGCGCCCACCCGGTCAGGCCTGGTTTGACCGGGGCGACGCCTTCTGCGCGTCTCGCCTCAATCAGATCGGTCTGATTCCACAGCGCCGGTCGCGGACCGACGAGCGCCATGTCGCCTTTTAAAATGTTGACGAGTTGCGGGAGTTCGTCGAGGCTCGTCTTCCTGAGGACGCTACCGATCGGCGTGATGTGTTTCGTCGGGTCGGCGAACAGGTGGGTCGGCACGTCTTTCGGCGTGTCGTCCCGCATCGTCCGGAACTTATAGATCCAAAACAACGTCTCGTCCTGACCGACGCGCTGCTGTTTGAACAGGACCGGTCCTTTCGAGTCGAGTTTGATCAAAATCGCGATCAACACGAGCAACGGTGCGAGCAAAAATAGTGCGAGCGAACTCAAGACGATGTCGAGTTTCCGCTTTTGATTCAAATAGCGCATCCCTCACACCTCCTTCTTGAGCGGACTCCCCGGAGTCTGTTTCCACACTTCGCGCATCACATAATCCGTGTACGACAACAAGATGCGGAGCACTTTATCGGACACGTTCGGCATCGCGTAGTCGGAAACGAGTCGCATCGGCGTATCCGTCTCCTCTAACACGCGGAGCGCCTGGAGGACGCGGTCGCGTTTCAAGCCGACCATCATCGCCGCCCCTTCTTCCATCGCCTCGGGCCGTTCGTGCGCTTGGCGGATGTTTAAGCCCTTCAGCCCGAGGATCGAGCTCTCCTCGCTGATCGTCCCGCTGTCACTGAGTACCGCTTTCGCATGAAGTTGCAAGTGGACGTAATCGCTGAACCCGAGCGGCTTGAGCGTGCGGATATTCGGGTGCAGCGTCACCCCGGTCTCGCGAATCCGGTTGGCGGTGCGCGGGTGCGTGCTGATGATGAGCGGGAGGTCGTACGTCTCGGCGATCGCATTCAACGTGTCGACGAGGTCGAAGAAGTTCTCATCCGCACTAATGTTCTCGTCCCGATGCGCGGAGACGACGAAGTAGCCGCCTGCCGTCAGACCGAGCCGGTCGAGCACGTCCGAGCGGTCGATTTTGTCTCGTTGGCGCGTGAGCACCTCGAACATCGGGCTGCCCGTCTTGATGACGCGGTCGGACGGGAGCCCTTCTTTTAGAAGATACTCGCGGGCGATGTCGCTGTACGTCAAATTGACATCAGCGATATGGTCGACGATGCGGCGGTTCGTCTCTTCCGGCACACGTTCGTCAAAGCAGCGGTTCCCTGCCTCCATGTGGAAGATCGGGATTTTATGGCGTTTGACGGCGATGGCGGCGAGGCAGCTGTTCGTATCGCCGAGAATGAGGACGGCGTCCGGTCGTTCCGCCTTGAGCACCGGATCGACCGCGATCAAGATGTTGCCGATCGTCGCCATCGGCCCGTCCGCGGAGGCGTCGAGGATGTAGTCCGGTGTGCGCAGACCGAAGTCTTCGAAAAAGATCTCATTCAACTCGTAGTCGTAGTTTTGTCCGGTGTGGACGAGGATGTGTTCGATCGCCTCCGACGCCTCGAGCTTGGCGATGACGGCCGAGAGACGGATGATTTCCGGGCGCGTGCCGACGATGGTCATCACTTTGAGTCGATTCATAACGTTCCCTCCTAAGAAGTATGGTGGATGGATAGGATGCGGATCTTCACTTGGGCAAACACTTGATGGACGAGTGCTTTCTCGCTGTCATCAAACGCGAGGAACCACATGATGATGCCATAGAGGACGACGAGCACGCCCCCTTTCAAGGCGAAGGTGAACAGGTTCGACGCCGGGAACAGCTGTTGGATGCCCCAGCCGATGACCGTATAGAGCGCGAGCGCCGGAAGAATCCTCACGTGGCATGACCGGAAAAACAGGACGATGTCGAGTTTGAGGATGCGGCTGTAGACGAAGTTCATGTAGAAGACGAGCCCGACGACATTGCCGATACAGATGGCGACAGCCGCCCCGATCGGCCCGTAAATCGGGATGAGGAGCGGAGATAACGTGATGCTGATACAGGCGACGATGAGTGCGCCATACGCCCGATATTTCACTTTGTTCTCGGCGATGAGCGTTGTGTTGCCGATGTCTTGTGTCAATGTGATGAGGCTCGGGGCGATGAGGAGGAGCGCGACGTAATACGAATCGTGAAACGCCTCGCCGACCCAGAGCCGCATGAACTCTTGTCCGAGGACGAAGAACGACAGGACGATCAATCCGACGATGTAGAGCTGGATGCGACCGATCCGGACGAACAAGACGGCGATTCCTCCCCTGTCGTCACGCGTGAGCATCCGGCTCACTTTCGGCAAGAACAAGAAACCGAGCGCCGACGCGATCGTCCAGACGTACCCTTCGATGACCATCCCGACCGAGAACAAGGCGATCGAGGCACTGCCGGCGAGCATCCCGAGCAGGCTCGGCGTGATGTTGAGGATGAAGCGCTGGGCGACGAGCGTGACCGTGCTCCATGTCATGAAGCCGAAGATGTCTTTATAAATTCCTTTGTCGCGTTCACGGAAGTTCGCGCGGACCGTCGTCTTCCGGTGGATAAAGATGTATTCGATGATGAGCACGAGCGTGCCGACGAACGCGGTGACGAGGACGAGCGCATACAGCCCGTAGCCGAGAAGGAGCGCCGTCACCATGAGGACGACGGTCGCGATCTTTTCTGTTAACTGGAGCGCGCTCGAGAACAAGAAGTACTCATGTGAGAAAAGGATGCCCGTGAACGGTTTCGCCGGGAATGACATGACGATGAACAGACCGGCGACGACGTACAGGACTTTCAACTTGTCGAGCTCGGCCGCGGTCAGCCCCGCGTATACCGAGTCGAGGAAGAAATAGACGACCGCGAGGATGACGAACAAGACGAAGCCGATGACGGTGAACAGTTTATAGGCGACGCCGAGGAAGCGTGCCGCCTTATCCTCGTCCCCTTCGGCCATGTATTTGCTCATGAACCGGGATACGGCCGCGTCGAGCCCGAAGTCCATCGCGAACATGCTGATCAGCGAGATGGTGAGCATGTAGAGCCCGTAGTTCGCCTGACCGATCTCCTGGATCATCCACGGCGTATAGATCAATCCGGACAAGATGCCGAAAAAGATTTGCGTATACGACATCGCTGCCCCGTATTTGATTTTGCGCGTGCTCGCGGCCTCATCGGGCTCGACGCGTGTCGACATGTGTTTCCACCTCTCTTCCTTACTGCCAGAAGAACGTATACACCGGTGCGTCCTGCAGGAACAACAAGACTAAAAGCGTCACCGCCGCGTAATAGACGAGCAATCGTTCGCGCCGCTCGAACGTCTTGAGGATCTCCGGGATCATCAGAATCAAGAACAGCGTGAAGTACTGGACAAGCCGCATCATCGACGGGTTGATGAACGTGAGCGGCAAGAAACATGCCGCGAGGAACAACGCGTTAAAGTAATGCGTCGCCGAAGGGTTGTTCGCCAAAATCTCGTCGCGCCGCCATAAGGCGACGAACAGGACGAACAGGAGCATGACGCTGAAGTTGATCGCACCCGCACCGGCCATGTAATCATACGTGTCGTAGCCAGATAACGTCACCAACATCTCAAAGAACGGGCCCCGAAACACGAACAAGGCGGCGATGAAGCCGAGCATGCCGAGAATGTACGCTTTCGTCAGTTGCCGGTTCGCCAAGAAATAAAACGGCAAGAACACGAGCGCCGACTTATGGATTGTCATGGCGACGAACACGAGGACGAGAAACAGTAGGAGCTTGCGGGCCCTGACGAAGTGATAACCGATGAGGACGACGAGCGCCGTCGCCACCGTCTGGCGTAACCCCGTCACGGCGAAAAATTCATAAAACAGGACCGAGAAGAGTAAAAAGCTGATGAGCGGCTCGCTCGAATATTTATAGATGAAGTAACCGAGCGGCACCATGAAGATGACGGCGATCAAGACGAGATACAGTTGATAGTCCGAGATGACGAACTGGGTGAGCCGTTGGAACAAATAATAGCCCGGGTCCTCGCTCTCTGTGAAGACGATGGTAAAGAAGTCCTGCGTCAGCGCTTCGAGCGGCAACGGTTTCGTCGCAAGGAACAGCGCTCCGTATTGCGCCGTGTCGTCCCCGACCGAGATGTGACGAAATCCCGACAAGACGACCCACTGGACGGTCGCGAACGTCACGAACCAACCGCGCCTGTAAGTCGTGTCAGAACGCATGAGCAGCATCGCCCAGAGGACGAGCAGTGCGATGTTGACGAGATAGATGGTCATGAGGTCGCCTCTTTTCTAACGATAGATGAGGTTCGTGACGCCCCGATAGAGCGACAGCAAGTTCGAGATCAAAAGTCCGTTGAACCGCAGACGCCCATGTTCGAACGGACTGAAATAGTCACGCACGTCCCGGGTCGCGAGATACGCTTCACGCACCGCCGCCGCGTCTTCTTTGAACGTATGGCGCAAGATGATCGGGATGAGCGTACCCGCGTCCGGACGGCGCTCGACGTCAAGGAGTAACTGGCTGAGATAGCGGTCCGACTCGATTTCGGCGCGGTGGGCAATCTTTTTCGTCTGTTGGGCCCCGTGAATCCGGGACAGAACGAGCGGCTCATCCGTCAAATAGTAGTCAAACCCTTCAAGCGCGAGCCCGATCCAACATATCCAATCTTGGATGAACCGGTCATCCTCCGAGAAGCGCCGCGCTGCGAACGCCGCGCGCGGGATGAGGAGCGCACAACCGTTCAGGCTCGACGTCAACATCAAGTGACGGAACATATCACCCGCTTCATACAACCCGGTGAACTTGCGCTGGTAACGTCGGATCGGGGCCCCGTGTTCGTCGATGAAGCGGGTGCCGGTGACGAGGATCGTCCGCGACGGGTCGAGTCTTTCCCGCTCGAGCGTCTCGAGCTGCGCCTCGATTTTCCGCGGGGCGTACAAGTCGTCGTGGCTGAGCCAAGAGAAGAAGTCACCGCGCATCTCGTCGATCCCACGGTTGAGCGCGCTCGAGACGCCGCCGTTCACTTGCTCGATGTAACGGATCCGGTCGCCGTAGGTTTTGGCGACGGCGGCCGTCTTCCCTCCGTCGGTCGAGCCGTCGTTGACGACGATGATTTCGATGTGCGTATACGTCTGGGCCAGGGCGCTGTCGATACATTCGGCCAAATAGTTGCTCCCGTTGTACACCGGGATGATGATCGAGACGAGTGGTTTCATAGAATATTCCTCACTTTCTCGTGTCGGAGCGCCGCATAGACGTCCAAGTAGTCGATGGCGCGGTCACGGAGCGCAAAATTCGTCCGGGCATGGGTGACGCACGCGTCTTTGTACGACCGTTTGCCACGGGCAAAGATGCGCTCGATCCCGTAATTCAAATCAGCGAGTCCCCGTGTCGCGACGACGACACCCGTTTGATCGGTGACGAGTTCCGGGCTCGCGGTTGCGTCCAAGACGAGCACCGGCGTCCCGCACGCCATCGCCTCGACCGTGACATTGCCGAACGACTCCTGTTCGGATAAGTTGAGGAACACGTCGGCGAGCGCGTAGTAGCGGGCGAGCTCACGGGCGTCGTTCGTCTCGTTGACGTGGATGACGTTGTCCGGGAGCTCTGTGTCGTCAAGCCGGCCGATCAAGAGAAATGCGTCGTTCGGACGTGCCGCCGCGAGGTCGAGGAAGGCACCGAGCCCTTTCGCCTCACTCCACGTGCTCGCGACACCGAGCAGCACCATCTTGTCGGCCAACTGAAGCCGTGCCCGGAGCTCGGTCGCGTCGACCGGACGAAACACGTCGAGGTCGACCCAGTTATGAATCCGGCGCAATACGGCAGCGTGTCGGAGGAACGAAAAGCGCGCCTCGGTCGTGATCCAGTCGGAGACCCCGACGACGGCGAGACGCGGAATCGCCGTCAACCAGCGACGCTTGTCGTCGAGCATCTCGCTCGTCCGGTCGAACAGCCAGCTCGGGATATCGTCCCGAAGTTGCGGGCAGTCGCCGCAGCCGTGTTGCCACTTGTTGCACCCGACCGTCGTGTAATGCGTACATTTGCCGGTGAAGAACCAGCAGTCATGGAGCGTCAAAACGGTCGGGATGTCGCGTGTGGCCAAGTATTCGAACAACGTCCTGAGATGAACGTAGTTGGCATGCAAGTTATGGAGATGGACGACGTCCGGGGCGTAGCGCTCGATGTCACGGACCAAATTCTCCGTCGCGAGCTTCGAGCCGTAGCCTTGCCGTCCGGTGAGCCGGGCATGCAGCGCGTGCAACTTCACGTCTACAGGATCGCCGATGACGTAACTCGCCTCGGTGACCAGTCCCGTCGAATGGGCGACACGTGTCTCGTGTCCGCAGTCGTGATGGACAGATGCGAGTTCTTTACAGATTCGTCCAGTGCTCTTCACGTCGTTGATCGCGTTAATATGGAGAATTTTCATCGTCGCCACCTCACTCGTACGCGTAATACTTATGCCGTCCGCTCTTCCGCTTGTTCAAGACGAGGCCGAGCATATGCGTCCCGGTCCGCTCGAGCTGTTCTTTCGCTTTCACGACGAGTTGGCGCTCCGAATTCTCGCAGCTGATGACAAGGATCGTGCCGTCGGCGATTTTTGCGAGCAGACGGGCGTCCGCCACTTGCATCATCGGCGGTGCGTCGAGGATGACGATATCGTATTGCCGGCGCACCTCGTCGAGCAGTTCGACCATCTGGTCAGAAGCGATGAGCTCGGTCGGATTCGGCGGAATCGGTCCGGCGGTGAGGAGCGACAACCGCTCGACGCCCGTCTTTTGAATGGCCCGCTCGAGCAAGATCCGTCCGACGAGAATCGTCGATAGCCCGGCTTGGGACGAGAGGTTGAACGTGAACTGCGCCGTCGGTTTACGAAGGTCACAGTCGATGAGAAGGACGCGCTTTCCGAGCTGCGCGTAGACGACGGCGAGGTTCGCCGCGGTCGTCGACTTCCCTTCCCCGGTCGAGGCCGATGTGACGTTGATCATCTGTAGCTTCTGTCCGATCGACGTGAACTCGAGGTTCGTCCGGATCGTCCGATACTGCTCCGAGATCGGCGACTTCGGATTGGCGAGCGTGATCAAATCACGCTGCCCGTAATCAGGAAGATTGTCGTTCTTTTTTCTCAGAAACATGAGGGACCTCTCCTTTCCCTTTAGGGGTGTTCGTTTTTATTTTTTTCGGTTTCATGTCACGCCGTTCGATGACCGGCACCGACCCGATAACGGGAAGGTCTAACAGCCGTTCCGCCTCTTGTTCGTTTTGAATCCGTTTGTCGAACACGTAACGTAAGAGACCGATCAGCCCGCCGAAGAACAAGCCGACGAACATACCGATTATTGTATTGACGAGGATGTTTGGTGAGATCGGGGTGAGCGGCACTTCAGCCGGCGACAAGATGCGGACGTTGTCGATGTTCATCAAGTCCGGGATCTCGTCCGCGAACACTTCGCTGATGACGTTCGCCGTCTCGGCCGCCACCGCCGCGTCCGTATGGGTGATGACGACGCTGATGACTTGTGACTCTTCCTCACTCTCGACCGTGAGCACGTCACTGATCGGGTCTGGCGCGTTCGGGACGCGCTCTGTCACTTCGTTCAAGATGGCCGGGCTCTTCATGATGACCCGGTACGTATTGACGAGCGAGAGCGACGAGAGCACTTCCGAGCTGTCGACGCGGTCGCCTTCTTGTTCGGTCACTAAGAGCACTTGCGTCGAGGCCTCGTACGTCGGTTGGATGAACGCCGTGCTCACATAATAAGCAGCGAGCCCGCCGAGCAGGATGAACGGTACGAGTAACCACTTGCTTTTCTTAAGTACCTCGACGAGATCACCGACGATCGTCGTTTGCTGATTCATACATGTTTCCCTCCCTACAGACAGAATGGACGACAGAAATAAGGCATGAGCCTACCGTAATACGTTCTTTCCCTGTTCATCTTGACAATCGGAGGGAATCATTTATCATTTTTTCGCAACATCATGTCATGTTGCCGTTCCGTTTCGTTCTTTGTCTTTTTAGGAACTTGGACCTAAAAAAAGACCGCCTCGCGAGGAGACGGTCGGTCAGTTCAGTTCGCGATGCAGTTCGCGGTCGGTGATATAGTCGGGTTCGAGTTTTAAGATGACGCGGTCGAAGGCGCGTTGAAGGCCGAACATGCCAAGCAACAGGACACCGAGCGCTAGAAAGAACGACGTCCCCGGCGAGCCGGTTTCAAACCACCCAAGCAACGCGTACAAGACAAGGAGGCCAAACAGCGTCAGCCAAAACGGGAAGCGGATGAGCCGTTGATACGTCGCGTCATCGTTGAATGTACTCCGGATTGTCCCGAGTTTCCATTCACGCACGAGCAGCGGGGCGACGCCGAGAAACCCGAGTCCGATGAGGAGCGGTTGTGAGAGGTCGACCGTTCGCAGGAGCATGCTCGTCAGGAAGATGGAACCGGCTCCGATCATAATCGCTTTTGCTTTGCCTTGCCGTGCGTAGTCGACGAGGCGACGGATATGTTGTTCGCGTTTCATGGGAGTCCCTCCTTTGGATTACATATCCATGTACGTAAAAAGCTCGGCACAAGTTTCGAAATAAGAAACTCGCCCGATCTTTTCTTAAAATTCTTCCAGTTCAAACAAGTAAGGTTTTTGAACCGAGAATTGATGGGAAGATTTTAAAATCAATGCGTCTTGATTTACATTGAGTTTAATTTGTTTGCCATCCTCCGTTTCGATGACTAATACTCCATCCGCGTAAGACGCATTCTTCACTTCAGAGTTAAGCTGAAACTTAACTACTGACGTCTGTTCCGCATTCACTGAAAAAGAAAGCATGAGCTCATTCACCTCTTTTCTAAGCTTAAAATTGTGTTGTATATCGCAAACTTTAGGTGAGTTCGCATTACACATTTTTAGTCTGTCATAGGGAAAAACCGCTTCGATTCGGCTCCTTTGACGGAGTGTAAATTAGGCTATGTCGATAATGCGTTTTTACTTTAGGAGAAGAGTATACTAAATCACCACATGTTGAAATTAAATAGTGGAGTGGAATTGAGGTGACAAATAAGTTACTATTTCCGTCGATTTTAAGTCTCAAATCTTACTTCATTCAAGTGTAATTCTTCTAATGACCCCATTCTTATGTGCTGACTACTTGATGATGACGGTCTGCGTCTGTTTCACATACCCTGTTTTTTGTTGTGTCACGAGAAGTGATTTCCCTTTCGCTTGTGCTGGGATGGCGACGCGATACGCTCCTTTGGCGTCCACTTTGACGGTCTTCCCAATCATCTTCGTCCCGATGAACACGCGGACGAACGCACCTGGCTCACCTTTACCGCTGACGACACGCGGTGTGGCCGTCGCCGTGAGCTTCGCTTGGACACCGAGCACGGTCCGTTTGATCGAACTTGACGTGTTTCCGGCCGCGTCCATTGCTTGGACTGACACGGTATCACCACGTGTCAGCTGCGACAAGTTAAGTGAGTAGACACCTGCTGACGAAGCGGTCGTAGTCAATTGTTTCTTATTGTGATGAACGACGATTGTCGAGCCGGCTTCCGCACGTCCGAACACACGGGACGAGCGGTTCGTCAACGTCGAGACGGTAGCGAGCGGTGGAGCCATCACGCGTCCACAACAGATCACGGCGCGGTTTAAAGAAGCGATGTCTTCTTCATTGCATACAAAATAAAAAAAGCGTCTCTTGTTTTGAGTTAAAACGAGAGACACCTTTTTTTATTACTACAAATGAATAATAGGTTAGTTTCGTAAGAAGTTTCTTACATCATCCGCGTTGCGCATGACATTATCCGTCGGCACGTCGAGTAAGTCTGCCAACTCGACACTCGCATCGAGACGCACGCTCACTCGCTCGTTTTCATCAAAGGCGATTGCCGAAAGCTGTCGATACTCCTCATATTGTCTGAAGATGGTTTGAAGCACCGCCTGATACTCCACATTCATCATCGCGATGGCAGCCTCGTATGTGGCTTTCACCTGCTCCGTATTCGTATATAAGCTCTCTTTGAACGTATCCATCAATTCGTTCAATTTATAGAGCGAAGCGACCAATTCATCAATCGCATACATCAACGTGGCCACGACGATCCCAGTCAGGATTCCGCCAATCAATCCACCAATCAAGTGAGCAAACATTGCAAACGGCGTCGTTTGTAGATACGTCACGAATGATTCCGTCAATAATACGCCGGCAGTCGTAGCCAAAGCCGCCACTACAAGCTTTGTAGCTTCTTTCATCGCCGTTTTCGAATCCATCCCTTGAGGCGGATTCGTCAACAATTTGAACGCACTCCACAGTCCCGTTACGCCATCATTAATCAAACGAGCCAATTTTTTCGAAGTCGTCATAAATGTATTAATGAAGACGGTCAACAGATTCCCCATAAATCCACCGATGAAGCCATCTTTGAACGTTGTGGCAAACCGTTTCACATTTTGAGTCATATGGACAAACACTCGCTCGAGCATTTGTTTAAATGCCACGGTCCGTGATTCCCAATCTGTATATTGTTTAAAATTTTTATAGAATACTTTTATTTCTTTGAATAGACTATGTTGCAACTCATAAAAAAATAATCCTACCGCCTGTTTAAATCCAACACGTACCCCTTGATCAAGCCCAGTTTTAGCCATTTTTTTCACGTAATATGTGTTTTTTGCTTTAGTAACAGAAGAGTTGACATGCTTTTTCGCTTCAACATATTTTTTCGTCGCGGCTGCTTCGTCTATTTCATAGCGGTCTAGATTTGTCTGGCTCGAATCTTTCGGGTTAGGGGAATCCATCCATACTTTTAAATCCTTATCGCCTTTTGATTTATTGAGACGATCATTCGCCCAAGCCAAATTTTGTTCATCGACCGCCATTTTACCTCGTTCATCATCTGACATATATAGACGGGCTTCATTGTTTTTATGAATCTCTGAGGCCGACACAATATGGTCGCGATGACTGGACCCATCTTTTTGCAATTCTTTTCCCGTGTAGTCATCTACCAGTGTCTGGTTTTGCTTAAATTCATGCTTTCTCATTTTTTTAAAATCTTTTTCGTATATGTCCTGTCGCGTTTTTTTTGAATAGTCTCGAGAATATTGCTCTTTTAAGTCATCATCTAAAAACACACCCGCGTTGGCATTATGCAAGGTGGTCACATTGCCACCTCGTTTGTAGTCGTCTATAAATGGGCTTAACCCAAATTCTTGAATCACTTTTGTAATGGCAATCTCTTTATATTGTTCTAATAAGATTTTGATATGGGATTCTTTTAAGCCGGACGTTTCGTTCAAATCAATTTCAAAGTTGGAGTGTAGGGATTCAGAGAACAATTGGCTCATTTAGATTTACCTACTTTCTTATTCAACAACTCGGTTGCACTTTCTAACGAATTCATCCACACTCCCAGTCGTTTTAACAAATCTTGATCTTGTTGAATCTTTTCCATGTCCCAGCTGTATGTATTTAATTTGGGTTTCACTTCATTCAATAAGCGTTGCAAACCATCATAATAATGATTCGTGAGATCGATTAATTCTTTAATCTCTGCTTCGTTCTGTTTTAGGGCCACACGTTCCTTTTTCAATGCAGTGGCCTTCTCTCGTGCTTCTCGCCCCATCTTTTTATTTTTCCCATTTTGAAGTAAACCAGTTGCGAAAACAATCCCCCATCCAATGGGACCAGTTAAGCCGATAAGGCCACTCCCTATGGCTAAACTTCCACTGCTGAACACACTTCCCCCCAACCAAGCTATAGAGGCACCGGCAGCCACACTCCCACTCATCGTTCCACGAGAGGCAATCCCGAAAGTCGTAGCAATGGCAGCCGCAGTAGTCCTAATGTTTGCATTGTTTAAACCGTTCACCGCGGATTTTAAAGCATCTTGCAATTCTTGATTGGCTGCAATCGCAGTCTCTACTTCCATCAAAAACGTATCGTATGTTTTAAATCCTTGCTCAATTTTTTGTACTTCGAGTTGCATGACCCTCGGTTGATTTTTTAATCTGTGGATTACATTCCAATTTCCTTCAATGATGAGTTTTAAATACTTTCGTTTTCCAAATAATTTTTCTGACTCGTCCATTACACTAATTTTCGCTGTTTCATATTCAATTTCAGATTTTTTATATTCTGCGATTGAATCATCTCGGAACTGTCGATTTAACATTTTTCTACCACCCCATGTTTTAATTAGGAACATAATTACAAAAATTATAGCCTTATCCTATTATAAGGATTTAACATGCTATAGGTTGGTATTTTTATGTTTAAGGTAGATGATTTTAAGAAGTAATGCACCACACGAGTAAAGGGATTACACATTAAGGTTGATTTATCTCACATCATGTCTATTTGAACGGGCACATCAATTCGGATATCCATGGAATCGGCGCGGTTTGAAGAGACGATGTCTTCTTCTGTCACACCTAAATAAGGAAAACGTGCTTCGCTCCGATTAAATGGAGTGAAGCACGTTTTTTATTGGAAGTCGACCCGCCCTGTCGCCGGATAATCCCCCACTTCCCACTTATGGTCTTTCTGAAGCGTCGCATCAGACACTAAGAAGTAATCATACCCGACCTCCCCCGGCCGGTTCGGCACGGGATCATTCCAGGTTGTATCCAAGTGATACCAAGCACCGTCCAACTTCACGAGATTCCAGGCATGCAACTCGGTCCCGGCTTCCCCGGAAATATACTTCGCCTCTACCCCGGCGGCTTCCAATAACAGTAACGTCGTCAAAGCATACCCTTCACACACACCCTCGCCGTTGAACAAAATTGAGTACGGCGTATAAGGACTGGCCGCACTTTTTAAATTGTAGGCTGTATTCAAGACGACAAAGTCATTCACATATTTCACTTTCTCATAATCGTTCAAGCCGCTAGGCATCTCCTCGACGACTTGATCGACTTTTGCTTCGATTTGCTTAGCTTCCTCGATGTTCATATCGTAGGCCAATCGCATATCCAAATCGACATACCCGCCGTGATCCCGATACTCTGTCTCGCCTCCGCGTGACAAGCGGAAGACATAAATATGGTTCGCTTCGAGCCAATCCCACGCTTCATCCATCGTCTGCTCGAAGTCACGACTTTTACCGATATAACGGATGCTGAATGAATCATCGAATTGGCTCATATGGTAGGCGATTGCCCTGCCGAGCTCTTCGGGAGAAGCAATCTGATTCGGTAACTCGAACGTGTCCCCTAAAATCGTAGCGGATTGACTCTCGACCTGTTTCGGGCCGAAAATTTCCGTCATGTTACCTTCCATATACACCATGTATCCGCTCACGAAGCTGACCCCGAGCATTGTCATCGTCAAAACGCCGCGTCCAGTCACGACGATGGACGACCAAAGTGCCGACCGCTTGCTTTTAATCAATCTGTTCAGTTCATTGCTGACCATCTGTTCTAGCTGCGTCCGTTTCATCTTCAATTTAGGATGAACTTGAAACACGACTTTCCGGTACACCGGATCGAGCAGTTCAAACTGTTTAGCGGGGTTATGCTCATACGTTTTCAACTCGATTCGGATGGGACGAAGTTCACGCTTTAATGCTCGATGGACAATCCTCATTTCACGCCCTTGACGAAATAAGAGAATCGTAATACCCCCACTTAATAACACGATCAACGTATATATGATGACATTCACGACGTTCGTTTCTCCTCTCGTTCATGTATGCTACCGAATAGAATATTTTCCCTACTCTTAAACCTCTATAAGTATATAATAACTCTATAAACAATATATGGAAGGTGTTGCCACATGAATATTAATACATATTTGAAAGAGTACGCTCAAACTGTGCTCGGTGACGGAACACATATCGCCCCGAACGTACCCGACAAAAAATTGAACGGTGCCATTAAAACTTATGCGCAAGATGCACTTCCAGAACACGTCGTCGTCTTGTACGATTCGACTCTCTTTAAGAGCGGCAAAGAAGGCATGCTGTTTTTAGGGGACCGCTTCTACTTCAAACCGCTTCTTGAAAAGCCAATCTGTGTGCTCTACAAAGATTTGCAACGTGTCGACTTGGACCGAGAAGTAACATATAAAAACGACAAGCGGAAAGAGAAGCTTCATGTCGTCATGCACACCGAGCAATACGACTATAGTATGACCGACAAGCTCGCGACGTATAACGTCGAAGGCGTCGTCGAGTTATTAAACGGCATCGCAGCGCTCAAAGACAAAGAAGACGAACTCGTCAACGTCTCGCAAGTGACCCCCCTCGCCGACTTGCCGGAAACGTATAAGCTTACATATTTAAAATTTTTGGCGAACTTCACATTTGTCGACGACCAGCAAATCGATGCGAAAGAGTACAGTGAACTCATGTCACTCGTCACTCGGATTCACCTCAGTTCCGAGTATCGATTGCAGCTTCGAAGCTACTTGAGCAACCCGTCGCTTCACACTTCGACGACCGACTTGATTGAAGAATTACGTGCCCTGTCGACGACGATCGATTTCTCCATCGTCGAGAAATCATTGTTCAAAGACTTACTTTATCTGTTCAAATTAAAACGCCCACTCTCAGCATGGTTTGAGAATGCGTTTCTCCAACAACTAAAAGAGGATCTGTCGATTTCAAGAGACGAAATCGAACTTATCTCAAGTGCTATCCAAAGCGATGAGGATATTTTGACGTTCCGGAAAAATGACTCTGAGATTGCCAAGTCGATGAAAGACTTGGCGGCGAAAGCGGCCGCGGTCGGAGTCCCATTGACGGCCATCTATTTATCAGGATCTGTCGTCGGCTTGAGCGCCGCCGGATTGACGTCTGGTTTGGCTTCTCTCGGCATGGGCGGATTGCTTGGATTCTCGAGCATGTTCACCGGAATCGGGGTGTTGGTCGTCATCGGAGTCGGGACATACCAGGGATTGAAGAAAATCACAGGAATTAAAGATATCGAGAATAATAAGCAACGGGAATATATGCTTCAAGCCATCATCCGGAACACTCAGCAGACGCTCAACTATTTGCTCGAAGACATCAATGAGATTTCAAGTCGTCTCGTTGTCGCCATCCAACAGGGGAATGAAAATTCGGAGAAAATCAATCAGTTATCCAATATGCTACAGATGCTCAGCCAAAGTGCTCAATTCAGCGCCGGTAAGCAAACCCATTCGCAGAAAGAACAAATCATGACGCAACTACCGTCAAAACTGAGTACGGTTCGCTTAGATGAGTTGACGTCGAAAGCGACATATCAAAAGATTCGCGATTACATCTATACGTGTTATACGCCTGAACCAATCCAATTGGATGACATGACGTTCAGTAACGAAGAGGAGCTCGTCTTGAAAGAGACGCTCACGCTCGAAGAACTAGAACAATTGCATGAGTCATTCCAAGCGATCGGTTACTTCGAGATGACAGGCGGCGGTCTCGCTGAAGTGACGGGTGGAGCGAAGCGTCTCGTCAAGAACGTCTTCGGTGACAGATGAACCGGTCCGAACAAGACATGGTAGACAAGGCGAAAGCGCTACTCGTCCAACAGCATCAAGCCGCCCAGGCCGAGCAACGCTTAGGTGAAGTAAACAAGCATCTATCACAACTTGAAAATACACAGGATGCGCAGGCTGCTGTCCTCGATGATTTGTTTGAAGATATGATGCGGCTCATGAACGGGCAGTCTCTTTCAGCGGAGGCAACAACGCTTGCACCGCTAGCCGTCCCGATGTTTGACGAACTCGAGCCGATTCAAGTCTCGGGCGTCTCCTGGGACATTTATTTGAACGAGCTCGATTCGTACGCCGCAAGGCATGACGTAACGGGACTTGATGACCCATTCGTCCATTTACTCACAACGCGACAGCGGCACGACTTGGCGATGTCATTTAAAGAAGAGTTCATGCTGAAGGAAGCGGAATGTGACCGCTACGATTATATGATTGCCTCCTTCAGTGGCCTTATCGCCGGTTTGATTGACAGCTTCTTTGTCGGTTCCCCATCCGACAGTAAATTGCGCGCATGGTCGGACGAAAAAGTCGACAACGTCGTCATCAAGTTCGCAAACCTCGTCTGGAAACAAGACAAAAAGAATGGGGCTCGACTCCGGAAACAACCGGACTCGATTGCGAGCGCCATCGGTTTTTTAGAGCGTCGGTTTAAAGTAAACTACGACGCACGCTATGCGAGTGATTTAAAGATGGGCGCAACAACGCTCAACATGCGGCCGTCGGACCACCACTTGAAATCGCTCGCCCACGCGCCGGATATCATCGGTTTGTTCTTCTCGATTTTAGATCAATTTACGGGTAAGGCCAGTTTCATCTCGGACGGCCGACTGCTTCGGCTCGAGCCAAAAGAAGACGGGACCCAAGTGCTTCAAGGTGGGAACGTGTTGGCTAAACTGTTCGCCGGGTTCGCTAACTGGATCGGCCACCTTTTATCAGACGTGTCAGGATCGAGTGGTGTCCGGGGACATGACGATGGTCGTCGTGGCGCCGGTATCCCGCTCCCGTTTTTCGAACTGTTCCAATTCGCCGACTTCGGACAGGTTTCCCATAAAGGCAAGACACTCTCATTTGCCGACTTCTCGACAAAAGTGTTCGAGAGCGGATATGATGCGCGTCATGGTGTCGCGATGGCGGTTCCGGTCGTCTTCAACGAACTCGTCATCCGCCTGCTTTGGGGATTGAAGAGTCTGTTTTATCACAAAAATGGATGGATGGAGTCAATTCCTGTCGGCAACAAACCGACACTTCGAAAAATGCTACTCGTTGGTCACGGGGCCTTGTGCCTGACCGACGGAATGGATGCATATATACGGAGTGGAAATGTCCCAATTCTGTTTGCGACACGGCTAAATTACGTCGCTTGGAGCCGTTTTGCCTTCGCCTCGATGCAAGAGCTCAAGCATGTGCTCGGGAAAGACGTGTACGACTGGAAAGCCGTTGACGCCCATTTGGAGCAGGAATGGAAGAAACTCAGCGGCGAATACTGATCATAAAAGAGCTCTTATTCCCTACTTACTCGTACCACCTTACAACTAGAAAATTCGACCGATGTCTCCGACTGGACGAACGTAATCATTGTGAAAGAAGCCATGACGTCGCTCCTCGATGCTCCTGCGTTTCGTTCATTTAGTGCGACAGTGACCGAAGTGTTGAATGAGCTATATACTGTAAAAGCGCAACGCAAAAGACCATCGAACTTGTCATGATATGCTCCCCAATAGGTAGACAGATGAAATAACAAATCTGTTTATCTATTGGGGAGTGTTTTTTTATGGCGAGAAGTCGGCATTCGATTGAACAAAAACTGAGTGCACTACGTATGCTGGAAGA